>JADZEB010000011.1 GCA_020850755.1 Alphaproteobacteria bacterium
AGGGCACCAGCAGCCAGAAGCTGATGTTGTTCATGCGCGGGAAGGCCATGTCCGGTGCGCCGATCATCATCGGCACGAACCAGTTGCCGAACCCGCCGATCAGCGCCGGCATGACCACGAAGAACACCATGATCAGGCCGTGGGCGGTGATGACCACGTTCCACATCTGGCCGCTGGCGAAGATCTGCATGCCCGGCTCTTGCAGCTCCATGCGCATCAGCACGGAGAAGAAGACGCCGATGATCGACGCCACCACGGAGAAGATCAGGTAGAGCGTGCCGATATCCTTGTGGTTGGTCGAGCAGAACCAGCGCACGAAGAAGCCGGGCTTGTGGTCGTGATGGTCGTCGTGGTGAGCGTGGGCGTCGGCACCGTGGGCCATGATCGTCTTTCCCTGAACGAACGCGGGCGGGCCGCTTCAGCGGCGCGCGATTCCAGTACGCAAGATCCTATCGGCCCGCCGCGGCGGTGGCGGCGGCAAGCTGCGCCGGCGGCGCCGCAGTCGGCGCGCCGGTGGCAGGCGCATCGGTGGCAGGCGCGTCGGTCGCGGCGAAGCGGCGTCGCGCCTCGCCGACCCAGGTCTGGAACTCGGCCTCCGGCACGACACGGATCGCGATCGGCATGTAGGCGTGGTTGGTGCCGCAGATCTGGTTGCACTGGCCGTAATACATGCCGGGCCGGTCGGCACGGAACCAGGTCTCCAGCGTGCGGCCAGGAATGTTGTATTTCTGCACCCCGAAGGACGGCACATAGAAGGAGTGGATCACGTCCACCGACGTGGTCAGCACCCGCACATTGCGCCCGGCCGGAACCACCATCTCGTTGTCGACCGACAGGAGGCGGATCTGGCCCTGGCGGATCTCGTTCTCCGGGATCATGCGGCTGTCGAACTTGAAGCCGCCATGGTCGGGATACTCATATTCCCAGTACCACTGGTGGCCGGTCACCTTCACGGTCAGGTCGGCGCGCTCGGTGCGGTCCTGCATATAGACCAGCCGGAAGGACGGCACCGCAATGCCCACCAGGATCATCACCGGGATCAGCGTCCAGGCGATCTCGAGCGAGGTGTTGTGCGAGGTCGTGGACGGCTTCGGGTTGCGCTTGGCAGAGAAGCGCGTCACCACGTAAAGCAGCAGGGCGAGCACGAAGATCGTGATCAGCGTGATGAGCCACAGCACGATGTTGTGGAGCCACGCGATCTCTTCCTGCACCGGCGTCGCGGCGGGCTGCATGCCGAGCTGCCAGGGAGTCGGGGCCGCGGCATAGGCGGCGGTGGCCGCAAGGCCAAGGATGCCGGCTGTAGCGGCGGCGGCGAATATCCGCCCGGTCAATCGCATCGTCTTAGTCCCCGTTTCTTGCGCACCAATCTTGTTGCGCGCTTCTGCTTCGCTGCGCGGTCCCGTCGCGGGTCCGGCGGCCTGGCCGTCCTGTGGACATCTCCGCCGAACATGGCCCTCGATCGTCCTGCCCGGCGGTACCGCAGCACCCAATTCCGGAGATGGGGCCCTGCCCGGCACCGCCCTGGCTGCTCGGCAGGTTGCGGCCGTCGTGGCGTGGACCCGCCCGAAAGCCGAGGGCGCGCGGATATTACTCAAGGTGTCCTGCGACGCACAAGGCATGTTCCCCGTCGAATTGCGCATGGCTCAGGCCATGGTCCTGCCTGACACGCAGCCCGGCGCCGCCGGCCGCCCGGAGCGGCCGGCGGATGGACAGGTGGGCAGTCTCGGGCGCGCCGGCGGGCCGGATCGCCCACGCCCCAGGGGCAGGAGGCGGCAGCCGGGGCAGCGGCCGGAGCGGCGGGGCGTGGCAGCCGGGGTGGCGGCTAGGGCGGCGGCTGCCGCTCCCGCTCGGGCGTCCCCGGCAAGGTTCGCTCGATCGTCCCCCCCGGCCGGCGCGCGCCGCGGCGCTGGCCTTGGAAATGATACAGCGACGCGCCGGACGAGATGCGCGCCCGACGCGCTGGCCCTATTCCGCCTCGGCGCCGCCCTCGGCGACGTGATCGACCATGTCGGTCAGCATCGAGCGGATATGGTCGTCGCCCACCACATAGAAGACCTGCCGGCCCTGGCGGTCGGCCTGCAGCAGGCGGGCGGCGCGCAGCAGCCGCAGATGGTGGCTGACGAGCGAGGCAGAAAGGCCGAGCGAACTGGCCATGTCGCCCACCGCCACCGGCTCGTTCAGGCAGGCCAGGATGATGCGCAGCCTGGTCGGATCGCTCATCAGCCGGAACATCTCGGCCAGTTCGACGATCTCGTCCTCGCCGACATTGGTGCGATTGCCAGGCCCGCGCTTGCGGCTCATCGACGCCTCCACCGCTCATGCTCGGTTCTGCCGCGGGGTTCCGGCCGGCCCCGGGCCGCATAGCCTTTGCCGGAAAACCATGCTTCCGCAAGGGCTCCTCTTGTCCCGGCCGCGCGGTGCGCCGCACCACCGGAACGCCGCCCGGGCAGCTTTGCCCGCTACCGCGACAGACGGGAGCGGCAAGAACCCATCTTGTCAGAAAGTAATATGCAACCCTATATTCGACAGCGCTCCGGTGTTATTTACTTTCTTCTTGAAGAGATGAACACATGAATAGCTCTTCATGGATGGGTGGCGATCGGGGGTTTGCGGCACTGCGCCGCCGCGCCCTGCTGCTGGGTCTTGCCGGCGGTCTCGGCCTGCTTGCCGGAGGCCCGTCCGCCTTGGCGCAACCGCGGGCGCAGGCGCAAGGGGCGCGCCGGCCCAGGGTGCTGGCCACCGTGGCCATGATCGGCGATGTGGCGCGCGAGATCGCCGGCAACCGCGTCGAGATCGCGACGATGATGGGCGAAGGGGTCGATCCGCACCTCTATCGCCCGACGCGCTCGGACATCGTGCGCATGCTCGGCTCGGACATCGTCTTCTACAACGGCCTGCTGCTGGAGGGAAAACTCACCGACGCGCTGGTGCGCGCCGCGCGCGCCGGCCGGCGTGTCGTGCCGGTGACCGAGCGGCTGCCAGCCGAGATCCTGCTCAAGCCGGCCGAGCCCGGCGGCGAGGGCGAGCAGATCTGGGACCCGCATGTGTGGATGGACCCGCGGCTCTGGTCGCGCGTGGCCGCGGTGATCGCCGACACGCTCGCCGAGGCCGATCCGCCCGGGCGCGAGGAGTATGCGCGCGGCCTTGCCGACATCCAGGCGCGGATCGCGGCACTCGATGCCTATGCCGAGCGCGCGCTCGCCTCCATCCCCGATCGCCAGCGCGTGCTGATCACCGCGCATGACGCCTTCCACTATTTCGCCCGGCGCTACGGATTGCGGGTCGAGGGCATCCAGGGTCTCTCCACCGAGAGCGAGGCAGGGGTACGCCGGATCGAGGATCTGGTGGCGCTGCTGGTCGAGCGGCGCATCCCGGCCGTGTTCGTGGAAAGCTCGGTGCCCGAGCGCAATGTGCGCGCGCTGGTCGATGGCGCGGCCGCGCGCGGGCATCGCGTGGCGATCGGCGGGACGCTGTTTTCGGACGCGATGGGCGCGCCCGGCAGCTACGAGGGCACCTATATCGGCATGATCGACCACAATGTGACCGCCATCACCCGCGCGCTCGGCGGGCAGGCGCCCGAGCGCGGCGCCAATGCGCGGCTGGCCGCGCGCGCCACACCATGACCCCGCGCGACACCTCCGCCCCGCCAGTCGAGCTGGCGGCCGCGCGCGAAACGGCGGCGCTGCCGGCGCTCGCCGTGCGCCACCTCACGGTCGCCTATCATGAATCGCCCGTCCTCTGGGACGTAAGCTGGACCACGCCCGCCGCCGGGCTGATCGCGATCGTCGGGCCGAACGGCGCCGGCAAGTCGACGCTGATCCGCGCCAGCCTCGGCCTCGTGCCCAAGGTTTCGGGGCAGGCGCTGTTCTTCGGCCAGCCGCTCTCGGCGGTGCGCGCGCGGGTGGGCTATCTGCCGCAGCGCAGTTCGGTCGATTGGGACTTCCCCGCCTCGGCGCTCGATGTGGTGTGCATGGGCCGCTACCGGCTGCATGGCTGGATCGGGCCGCTCGGCCGCCGCCACCGCGAGGCGGCACGCGCCGCGCTGGCCGAGGTGGGCATGGCGGACTACGCCGACCGCCAGATCGGCCAGCTTTCCGGCGGGCAGCAGCAGCGGGTGTTCCTCGCCCGGGCGCTCGCCCAGGACGCTGACCTCTATCTGATGGACGAGCCCTTCGCCGGCGTGGACGCGGCCACCGAGCGCACCATCATCGAGGTGCTGCGCATCCTTGCCCGCGCCGGCAAGGCGGTGGTGGCAGTGCATCACGACCTCGCCACCGCACCCGACTATTTCGACCATGTGCTGATCCTGAACGGGCGCCTGGTCGGCGCCGGGCCGATGGACAGCGTGTTCACGCCCGAGAACCTGCAACGCGCCTATGGCGGGCGGCTCGCGCTGCTCGACCAGGCGATCGAGGCCGCCGCGCGCGCCGCCGCCGGCCGGCGCGACGCGCAGGCCTGACGCCGCATGGGCGCGCACGACGCAGCCGAGATCCCCGAGGCGCTGGGCTCGTTCCTGGCGGCGCTGTCGCTCGGGCTCGGCTTCAACGCGACCGTGGTCGTGATCGGCACGACGCTTCTTGGCCTCGCCGCCGGCGCCGTCGGCGCCTTCATGCTGCTGCGCAAGCGCGCGCTGATGTCGGACGCGCTCAGCCACGCCACCCTGCCGGGCGTGGCGCTCGCCTTCCTGCTCGGCGTCGCGCTGGAGACCGATCCGCGCGCGCTCCCCCTGCTGCTGGCCGGCGCGACGGCAACCTCGGTCCTCGGCGTGCTGGCGGTGCAGGGAATCACGCGCGCGAGCCGCATCCGCGAGGATGCCGCGATCGGCATCGTGCTGTCGGTCTTCTTCGGCTTCGGCGTGGTACTGCTCTCCTATATCCAGGCACTGCCGCAGGGCGGGCAGGCAGGGCTCAAGACCTTCATTCTCGGCCAGACCGCGGCGATGCGCGTGCCCGATGCAGAGCTGATCGGCGCCGTGGCGCTGTGCGCGCTCCTGGTCTGTGCCCTGCTCTACCACCCGTTCCGGCTGGTCTGCTTCGATGCCGATTACGGCCGCGTCGTCGGGCTGCCAGTGACGCTGGTCGATCTTGCCCTGATGGGGCTGATCGTGGTCGTGACCGTGATCGGGCTCAAGGCAGTCGGGCTGATCATGGTCGTGGCGCTGGTGATCGTGCCGGCGGCGGCGGCGCGCTTCTGGACCGAGCGCATGGCACGCTTCGTGCCCCTGTCCGCCCTGTTCGGCGGCGTTGCCGGCTGGATCGGCGCGGCGCGGTCGGCCTCGCTGCCGCGCCTGCCGGCGGGTGCGGTGATCGTGCTGGTGGCGGGCGTGGTCTTCGTCCTTTCCTTCCTGTTCGCGCCCGCGCGCGGCGTGCTGGCCGATGCCTGGCGGCGCCTGCGGCTGCGCCTTGTCACCGTGCGCGACCATTTCCTGCGCGCCGCCTTCGAGCAGCTCGAGGCCGCCGGCACCGGGGCCGCCGGCAGCTTCGCGCTCGCCGACATTGCCGAGGATCGCGGCTGGTCCGCGCGGCACGCGGGCTGGATCGCCCGCTGGATGGCAGCGCGCGGCTTCGCCGCCCACCTGCCCGACGGGCGGATGCATCTCACGCCGACGGGGCGGGAGGCCGCGCAGCGCGTGACGCGCGCGCACCGGCTCTGGGAGCAGCTCCTGCTGGTGCAGGGGGCGGGGCGGATCGGCCAGGCGCACCGCTCGGCCGATCTGGTCGAGCATGTGCTGTCGCCCGCCATGGTGGCCGCGCTGGAGGCCGAGCTTGCAGCGCGCGGCGCCACCGCCCAGCCGATGCCGCCCGCACCGGAACGGAGCCGCCAGCCATGACCGGGCTCGACCTCGAGACCTTCCTGCGCATCGACCTGCCGGGCGGGCTGTCGGCGATGCTCGCCTGCCTCGCCTGCGGCGTGCTCGGCAACTTCCTGGTCCTGCGCAAGCAAAGCCTGATGGGCGATGCGCTGAGCCACGCGGTGCTGCCCGGCCTGGTGGCGGGCTTCCTGGTCTCGGGCTCGCGCAGCACGGGGCCGATGATGCTGGGCGCGATTGCCGCCGCCCTGCTGGCCACCGTGCTGATCCAGGCGGCGCGGCGGCTGGCGCGGCTGGAATCGGGCGCGGCGATGGGCGTGGTGTTCTCGATCCTGTTCGCCCTCGGCCTGGTGATGCTGGAGCAGAGCCACGCGCGCGATGTCGATCTCGATGTCGATTGCGTGCTCTCGGGCCAGCTCGAGACCATATTGTGGCTGGCGGCGAGCGGATGGGGCTCACTGGCCGATCCGGCGGCGCTGGCGGAACTGCCGCGCCAGCTTGTCGCTCTGGCCGGGATGAATCTGGCGGTGGCGCTGTTCGTGGCGATCTTCTGGCGCGCGCTCAAGCTCACCAGCTTCGATCCCGATTTCGCCACCGCGCTCGGTTTCCGCGCGCATCGCTTCGAGCTCGTGCTGATGCTGCTGATCGCGGCGGCCTGCGTCGCCGCCTTCGAGGCGGTGGGCTCGATCCTGGTGATCGCGATGCTGATCTGCCCGGCCGCCACCGCGCGGCTCCTGACCGATCGCTACGGCGTGCAGATGGCGCTCGCGGCCGGCATATCGGCCGCCACAGGCTAGGGCGGCTATGTGCTTGCCGCCGCCGCGCCGCTCTGGCTCGGCACGACGGGCGCGCTGAACGCCGCGGGCATGATCGCGGTGCTGGCGGGCATCCTGTTCGCGCTCGCGCTCTTGTTCGGCCCCCGCCACGGCATGCTCGGGCGCTGGCGTGGCCAGCGCAGCGGCGCCGCGCGGCCGGCGCCGGCCAGCCCGCCGCTGGCGCCGGAAGCCGCGGCGAGCGTGCGCTAGGTCACGTTCCGTTCGGCTTCGATCAGCCGAACGGAACTCGTGCCCGTGAAACTCAAGGCTCGCGCGCAGCCTGGTCCGACCCGGCGGCACCGCGCTGCGGTTCCACCGGACCGGACGCTGCTCTGGCCGCGCCCCGGCTAGGCCGCGGGCGCCTGCCCGGGCGTGACGTTGCGCAGATGCACGAGGGTGAAGATGCCGAGCGGGCGCATCGGCGTGACCGAGACGAACTCGATCGCCTTGCGATCGAGGAAGCCCTCCATCGCGAAATCCGGGTGCCAGCCGAGCTTGCGCGAGAGCGAGGCCATGCGGTCCTCGATCCAGCGGCGCACGCCGCCCTCGGCCACGAAGTGGTTGATGAACAGGATGTCGCCGCCCGGCTTCGTCACGCGCCGCATCTCGGCCAGCAGGCGGTCGGCGTGCGGCACGACGCTGGCGGTGTACATCGCCACGCTGATATCGAAGCTAGCGTCGGGAAAGGCCATCTGCTCGGCATCCATCTCGAGCAGCGCCTCGACATGGGCAAGCTTCTCGGCCTCCACGCGCTCGCGCGCCTTGACCAGCATCTCGGGCGAGAGGTCGATGCCGACCACCCGCTTCTCGGGCTTGTAGAGCGGCAGGGCAAGGCCGGTGCCAACCCCCACCTCCAGCACGCGCGTGCCCGCCAGCCGGTTGACGAGGGCCACCGCCCCGCGCCGCCCGGGCCAGGACACGGCGCCGAAAGTGTAGTCGTAGAAGCTCGCCTGCTTGCGGTAGGCGCTGCGCACCGCGTCCGCGTCGAGCGCGACCTTCGGGCCGGAGTGGGTGGCTTGGGTCATGTCCAGATCCTGGTCAATTCGGGCGCAAGCTAGGGCCTGTCGGCCCGTTTCGCAATCTCGGCGCGCATCCGCCGCTCGATGAAGATCACGCCGAGCCCGGCGGCCCCGATGATCGCCGCGCCGAGGACGGCGTAGAAGTCGGGCAGGTCGCCGAAGAACAGCACGCCGAACAGGGCCGCCCAGAGAAGCTGGGTGTAGGTGAAGGGCGCAAGCAGGGAGGCGGGGGCGCGGTTGTAGCCGACCACGAAGATGTAGTGGCTGATCGCGCTCATCGCCCCGATGCCGGCCATGCCGGCATGGGCGGAAAGCGGCAGCCTCACCCAGAAGAAAGGGGCGAGCAGGCTTGCCACCAGGAAGGCGGCGATGCCCGTATGCAGGATCGTGGTCAGGGCATCGTCATGGCCGACCAGCCGGCGCGTCAGCACCTGGTAGACGGCAAAGGTGCAGGCCGTGACGAGCGCGAACAGGGCCGAGGGGCTGGTCACGCCCAGCCCCGGGCGGACGATGATCATGGTGCCGACGAAGCCGAGGCCCACCGCGGCCCAGCGGTGCCAGCCCACCTTCTCGCCCAGGATGCGCGCGGCGAGGCTCATCAGCAGCAGGGGCCCGAGGAAGTTCACCGCCGTGACATCGGCCAGCGGCGCATCGCGCAGCGCGAGCGCGAAGGCGAAGCTGCCCGCGAGCAGCAGGAGCGAGCGCGCCGCCTGGATGCCCGGCTTGCGCGGCCAGGCGAATGGCGCATGTCCGAGCAGCGCCCGCAGACCCATCGCGGTGAGCGTGTGCGAGGCGTAGCGCACCGCCTGGAGCATCACCAGCGGCACCTCGGGTGCCACGGTCTTGATCGCGACATCCATCAGCACGAACAGCATGATCGCGCCCTGGACGATGGCGATGCCGGCAAGCGGGCTGTCGGCGGGGCCGGCGGGCTCGGCCATGCTCATACGCGGCCGCTCCTCAGCCCGGTGCCGCAGCGGCGCGGGCCTGGCGGGCGCGCCGCTCGCCATGGAGCACGATCAGTCCGGCGGCCGCGATCACGCCCGCGCCGAGCCCCGTCGCCCAGTCGGGAATGTCGCCGAACACCAGCCAGCCCGCGATCGCCGCCCAAATGAGTTGGGTGTAGACGAAGGGCGCCAGCAGCGAGGCCGGCGCGCGGTTGAAGGCCATGATCAGGAATATGTGGCTGATCGCGCCCATCACGCCGATCATCAGCATCAGCGCCCAGGCCTTGAAGGGCAGCGCCACCCAGACGAAGGGGGCGATCGGCGTTGTCACCGCGGTTGCCGCCAGCGCGGTGTGCAGCCCCGTGGTCATGACGTCATCCTGCCCGGCGATGCGCCGCGTCAATGTCTGGTAGAGCGCGAGCGCCACCGCCGCGATCACAACCAGCGCCGCGGCCGGATGCGTCACGCCGAGGCCGGGTCGGATCACCACCAGCACACCGGCAAAGCCAAGCAACACCGCCGCCCAGCGCAGCGCGCCCACCCGCTCGCCCAGCATGCGCGCAGCAAGCACGGTCAGCATCAACGGGCTGACGAAGGTTATGGCGGTCGCCTCGGCCAGCGGCAGGTAGTGCACGCCGCTGGCGAAGCAGATCGAGGTGAACAGCAAGAGGAGCGAGCGCGCCGCCTGCAATCCCGGGCGGCGCGGGCGGTGCCACAGGCTGCGCCCGCGCGCGAGCATGATCAGCACCATCGCCACGAGGTGCGCCCCGAAGCGAACCCACAGCATCAGGAACAAGGGCACGCTGTCGGTCAGGTACTTGATGGTGGTGTCCATCACCACGAACATGGCGATCGTGAGCATCAGCAGCAGCACGCCGGCCACCGGCGCGTCGCTGCGCCCATCGTGGTGCGCGGCCACGGGCGCCGCAGCCGGCGGGGCGGCCTGCGGTGATGGCGTTCCTGCTGTCATTGTCCGCAACCGACCCGGTCGCGCAGCGCAACCGCGCCGGCCCCGGTGGCACCGGCGCCTCAGACGGCGCCCAGGAGCGCGTGGCGGAAGCGGCTCTTGAGATAGGCCCCGTCGGAGGAGGGGAAGGTCTTTTCCGGCTCGCCTGTGGCGATCTTCGCCACCACCAGCACCGGTCCTGGCGCGGTGTGCAGGGCGCGCCGGGCGGCGGGTATGTCCTCGGCGCGCGAGATCGTCTCCGTGACCGGGAAGCCCGCCGCGCGCGCCATGCCGGCCAGATCGACGCCGAGCGCCGTATGGGTGGCCTGCCCGCCGGTCTCGCCATACTGGCCGTTGTCGAGCACGCAGATCGCCAGGTTGGCCGGGCGCTTGGCGCCGATGGTCGCAAGCGCGCCGGCGCCCATCAGCATCTCGCCATCGCCGCTGATCACGAGCACGCGCCGGGCTGGCTGCGCCAGCGCCACGCCCATCCCGATCATCGCCGCCCCGCCCATCGCGCCCCATAACGGGAAGCTGAGCGGGGTGTCGCCGGCAGCGGTGATGTCCCAGGCGGGAGAGCCCAGCCCGGCGATCACCAGCAGCCCGCCCCTGTCGGCCAGGAGGGCAGAGACCAGGGCCCGGCGGTCGAGCCTGTCGGCGGCGGTGGACATGGCGGAAACGGTCCTCGTTCGGATGATGACGGGCGGCGCCGGCGCAATACCGCACGGCGACCGGCCAGAAAGGCCGTGCGCCCAGGCGCGCAAGGCCGGGCGCATCCTCGCCCGCAGCGGCCCTGTTCACAAGGGTCCGCGTGCCATCGGCGCCGCGCGGCCATGCCGGCAGTCATGCCTGGTTTGGGCGGTCCATTCGCGTGCCGCGTTCCGCCCCGATCGCAGCCGGGCCGCGCCGGCTACTCGGTCTTGGTCAGTCCCACCGCCGCGCGTCGGCCATTGGCCTGCTGCTCGATCTCGAACTGCACCTTCTGGCCTTCGGTCAGGGTGCGCAGTCCGGCCTTCTGGACGGCGGAGATGTGGACGAACACGTCCTTGCTCCCGTCCTCGGGACCGATGAACCCGTAGCCCTTGCTCGGGTTGAACCATTTCACTGTGCCCACGGGCATGGAGCCAGCCTCTCCCTTGCGGCGGGCCGGGCTGCGGGTCCGGACGGGCTTCCGATTGGGCTTGCCGGCAGGCGGCCGCGCCGCTGCGACGGCCTCTGCGCGACGGGGCGAGCACCGCTGCGCCGGCCCAAGGGAGCACCGTGGCAACCGGATCGGCGACGGCCTCGCTCGGACGACGATCGCCATGCCATGCGTTGGGCCGGCAACCTGACGTTCAGATCGGCACGGCGGGGCGGGCCTTGTTGGCGGCTGGCCCGTCTGGTCCCGACGGCCGAGGCCTCGCCAGACGGCGCGGGGCTGGCCCGACGATAAGGGGAAACGGTCGCCTGGCGCAACAATCGCGCGCGGGCGCGCGGGCGGCCGCGCTTGCCGGGCGGACGGTCGCGACGTCAGCTCAGGCGGCGCTTTCCTGGCCCTGGCGGTCGGCCTTGGCGCGGACATAGGCCTGCGCCGCATGTTCGGCGCAGTATGGCTTGCCGTAGAGGGCGGGCGCGTCGCAGAAGCGGAAGCCGGTCTTGCCCGGCTCGCCGATCGGCCAGCAGCAGGCCGTGTTGCCAAGCCGCGGCGCCGGGCGCGGCGGCGGCGGCGGCGCGCTCGGGCGCGGGGTTAGTGGCGTCACCACCGCGGCGGCAGCCACCGCGGCCGAGACGGCGCGCGGCACGGTGGCCGGGCGCGGCGAGGCGGGCTTGGCCGAACGGCGGATCGGCGAGGGCCGTGACGGCAGATTAAGCCGGTGCGCCTTGCCAACCACGGCATTCTTGGAAATGCCCATGCGGCGGCCGATCTCGGCGGTGGACAAGCCCTCAGCCCACAGCGCGCGCAGCTGCTCGATCTGCTGCTCGGTCCAGTCCATGACGCCTGCTCCCGCCCCGATTGCCCGTTGCCGGCCGCCCATTGTTGGTCCGAGCGCGCCGAAAGGCCACAAGGTTTGGTAGCAAATGCGAACAGTGCGCGCAAGCGATTGGGGGTGACACAATATCTAGAGGCGAATTTCTCGCGCCCAGGCGTGGCCGATCGGCAACGCTTTCACTAACCGGTAGCGCCAGGCTCCTCAGCGCCGCAATGCGACCCCGCCATCGATCGTGACGATCGTGGCCGAGGTGTAGGCCGAGCGCGGGCTGACCAGGAAGGCGGCCATGTCCGCGATCTCCTGCGGCGTCGCGGCACGTCCGCGCGGCAGCGCCTTGGTCAGTTCCTGCCAGCGGCCCTCCTCGCCCAGCTCGGCCTTCGCCCGGCGCTTCATCAGCGCGATCAGCCGGTCGGTCGCGGTCGGGCCGGGATTGATCGCCAGCACCCGCACCCCGAAATCGAGGCTGCGCGCGCCGAGCGCGCGGGTGAAGGCCATCAGCCCGGCATTGCCTGCCGTGCCGGCGATGTAGTTGAAATCGGGCTTCTCGCCGGCCGATCCGATGATGTTCAGGATGACGCCATCGCCGCGCGCCTTCATGCGCTCGAAATAGGCGCGGCACATGTTGATGAAGCCGAACACCTTCAGGTCCCAGGCATTGCGCCAGGTGGGCTCGTCCACTGCCAGCAGGTCGCCTCCGGGTATGGCGCCGGCATTGTTGATGAGGATGTCGATATCCGGATGCTCGGCGCACAGCGCGCGTGCGACCTCGCCCTTGGACAGATCGGCCGGGCGGATCGCGACATTGACCTGGAAGCGCCCGCGCAGGGCATCACGCGCCGCGGCGAGTGTCTCGGCCGAGCGCGCCACCAGGATGACATTGCAGCCCTCGGCGGCGAGCGATTCCGCGCAAGCCAGCCCGATCCCCTTCGAGCCACCGGTGATGAGCGCCGTCTTGCCGGCAAGCCTGAGATCCATGCTGCGTTCCCCTGCGCGCGCCCGCGGGCGCCGGTGGCTGGTTTCGGTCTGCGTCCGGCCGCGATGCGCGCCGGCTAGATCAGGTTCTTGGCCAGCATGCCGTGCACGCCCTTGACGCCATTCACGGTCTGCGTGACGCGGAAATCCACCGCCAACGAGCAGAGCTGGTAGGCATCGGCGGGCGAAAGGTTGCTGCGCCCGGCGATGAAGGCGATCATCTCGCGCAGGGCCTGCTTCATCGCCTGGTCCAGGTCCTCGTTCAGCCCCATGCTGATAAAGTGCGTGGGCGTCTCGGCGCGCGGGAAGGCGAGCGCCTTCCGGCCAGCCTGCGCCTTGTGCAGGTGGAAGGTGAAGGTGCCGGTCAGGCACATCTCCAGCGCGGTGACGCACACCTCGCCATCGCCCTGCACGCCATGCCCGTCGCCGCAGGAGAACAGCGCACCCTTGTTGTAGACCGGCAGGAACAGGGTGGTGCCGGCGACCAGCTCCTTGTTGTCGAGATTGCCGCCATGCTCGCGCGGCTCCTTCGAGCCGATCGCGCTGTAGACCGCCGGCGGGGCCACGCCCATCACCCCGAAGAAGGGCCTGAGCGCGAGCCTGGTGCCCCAGGGCAGGGCGCAAGTCCGCTCGGCGCGATCGACCGGGATGTGCAGGATGCGCAGATAGGGGAAGTCCTCGGGGATGGTGCCGACCAGAGGGCGGAAATTGTTGTAGCCCCAGTCCCAGCCGAGCTCGATCGCCTCGATCTTCACCTCCAGCATGTCGCCGGGCTCGGCGCCCTCGATCGCCACCGGGCCGGTCAGCATGTGCCGGCCGAGCTTGGGCTGGCACTGCTTCAGGATCGCCTCCGCCGCCGGGTGCATCTTGAGCGGCGAGCCGGGCGGGGGCACCGCCTCGGGCGTGCAGGAGACACACTCCATCGTCACCGTATCGCCCGATGGGATCGTGAGGAGCGGCTTGAGAGCGGCATCGAAATAGCCCCAATGCACGGTATCGGGGCTGGCGGCGATGCGGTGATGGTGGGCCATGGCGGCGTGTGCCTTTTCGCTGGGTCCGGACTCGCCGCCGATCACGCCAGAGAGCGGCCCGCCGGTCAATCGAGCGCGTGCGCCGCGCGCGTTGGCGGACGCCGCTACAGCCAGCCGCGGCGGCGGAAGTACCAGATCGGCAGGAGCGCCGATGCCAGCATCGCCAGGAGCGCCAGCGGATAGCCGAACCACTGGCCAAGCTCCGGCATGAAGCGGAAATTCATGCCGTAGATGCTGGCGATCAGCGTCGGCGGCATCATCGCCACCGACACCACGGTGAAGGTCTTGATGATCGCCATCTGCTCGATATTGATCACGCCGAGCGTGGCGTCGAGCAGGAAGGTCGCCTTGTTGGTCATCGAGTTGCCATGCTCGACCAGCGAACGGACGTCGCGCACCAGGGTCTTGATGCGCGGCTGGTTCTCCTTGCGGATGCAGGAGACGCGCTCGGCGCCGACGAAGGTCAGGATGCGCGACAGGCCGAGCAGGGTCTCCGAGATGCGGCTGGTCACCTCGCCCACGCGGCCGAGCGTGATCAGGGTCTGCTTCAGCTCCGCATCGCGTTCCGAGGCACGGCGCATCGCCGCGCTTTTCGCGACGAAGGCCTGGTGGCTGGCGCGGTCCATCTCGGTGCCCAGTCGCTCCAGTATGTCGGCGAGCCGGTCTACGATCTGCTCGAACAGGCCGAGCATCACGCCATCGGCCGAACCAAGAAGCTGCGGCGATTTCGCCGCACGCGCCGAGAAGGTGCCGAAGGCCTTGGGCGTGGCGTAGCGGATCGTCACCAGCAGGTTCGGCGCCAGCACGAAGGTAGCGGCCGAGGTGGCCATCTGCGCGGTCTCCGCCGAGTGCAGCAGCGGCGCGGTGAGGAACAGCACCTCGCCCTCGCGATACAGGCGCGAGGAGCTCTCGATCTCCTGCATCTCCTCGCGCGTGGGCAGTTCCAGCGCCAGCGCCTGCTCCACCAGTGCTGCTTCCGCCTGGGTCGGGTTGAGCATGTCGATCCATACGGCGCGGCGCAGCACCCCGGGCTCGTGCCCGACATCGTGCACGAGAAGCTTGCCGCCCTCGATCGTGTAGCTGCTCAGCATGCGCTGGTTCCCGTCCGCGGCTTCCCGGCCGGCCCGTCACCCTGTAGCCCATGGCACCGGGCGAAGTCACCCGCAAATCGCCGGCGGCGGGTCAATCGGTGGCGGAGGGGACGGGCAGGCCGAACAGGCGCGCAACGGCGGGGAAATCGGGCACCGCCGGATGGGTGCCGGCCAGCCGCGTGCCATCCTCGGGCCGCACGAGCTGGCAGGTGCGCAGGCCTGCCGCGCGCGCGGCATCGAGCTCGCCCGCATGGTCGGACAGGAACAGCACCGCTTCCGGCGGCGTTGCGATCGCCTCGGCGATCCTGCGGTAGCTCGCCGCCTCCAGCTTGGGGCCGGTGGTGGTGTCGAAATAGCCGCGGAAGCAGGGCGTGAGGTCGCCCTGCCCGGCATGGCCGAAGATCAGCTTCTGCGCCGCGACCGAGCCCGAGGAATAGACATAGATCGCAAGCCCCCGCCCGGCCCAAAGCCTGAGGCAGGCCGCCGCGTCCGGATAGACATGGCCCTTGAGCTCGCCGCTGCGATAGCCCTCCTGCCAGATCAGCCCCTGGAGCGCTTTCAGCGCCGTGACCTTGCGGTCGGTCGCGATCCAGCGCTTGAGCGCGGCGCGCACGTCATTGTCGCCTTCCGCGGCGGCGATCTCCACCGCCTCGGCGACCAGTCGCTGCACCTCGGGGACGTTGCGGTTGGCCTCGAGGAAGCTGTCGATGCGCGAGGCGGCGAAGGGGAACAGCATCTCCTTGACGAAGGCGATCGCGCTCGTCGTGCCTTCGATATCGGTGACAAGGGCACGGATCGCCGCTTCGCCCATGGTCCGCCCCGCTTCCTGCTTCGCTTGCCCGCGCCTCAGGCCGCCGGGAAGCTGTCCGAGATCTTGTCGCCGGTATAGTGCGGGGTCCAGCCGGTGGTATCGGTGAACACGCGCAGCGCCACCACATTCGGCCGCTCGCCGGCATCGAACCAGTGCTTGGTGTTGGCCGGCACCGAGATCAGATCGCCTTCGCTGCACAGGGCGTCGTAGACCTTGCCGTCGACATGCATGAAGAAATGGCCCTCGCCCGCGACGAAGAAGCGCACCTCGTCCTCGGTGTGGATGTGCTCAGCCAGGAACTTGGCACGGATCGCCGGCAGGTTGGGCGTCTCGGGCGTGATGCGGATCACATCCGCCGTGCCATAGCCCTGCGCGGCCATCAGCCGGTCGAGATAGGGCTTGTAGGTGGCCATCACCTCCTCGTTGGAGGCATTCGCCGCCGGGCGCGGCAGGTCCCAGCGCTCGAAGCGCACGCCGATCTTCTTCAGTTCGGCGGCGATCGCCGCGCCATCCTCGGTGCGCACGAGCGGCGTCTCGGGGTCGGTGTCGCGATAGACGGTCAGGCGGCTCATGGCGCAATCCTCCGTGCCTCAAGCTCGCAGGCGAGCAGGAATTCCAGGCCCTCCATATGGCGCATCGCCTCGGCCATGTCACGGCCCCAGACATAGACGCCATGCCCGCGGATGAGATAGGCGGGCGCCAGCAGCGGGCCGGAGGCGCCGCCCGTTGCGGCACGGGCGTCGAGATAGGCGTCGATCCGGCGCGCAAGGCGGGAAATGTCCTGGTCGTTGTCGAACAAGGGCAGGGCCACGCGCACCGCATGCGTGTCGATGCCGCGAAAGACCTTGAGCAGCTCGTAGCCTTCCAGCACCAGCTCGGGTGCGGCGATGCGGCGCGACAGCAGGGTGGCCGGCACCGAATGGCCGTGCAGCACGGCGGCGCACTCGGCGAAGCGGCGATAGAGCGCGCAATGCAGCCCGGTCTCGGCCGAGGGGCGGAGCCGGGTCGCTACCGCCCTGCCCTCGGCATCGACCAGCATCACGTCGGCCGGGCCGAGCCGGCCCTTGTGCCGGCCGGAAACCGTGATCGCCGCCAGCCCGCCCGCAAGCCGCAGGCTGATATTGCCGGCCGTGGCCGGGCACCAGCCGCGCGCATCGAGCCAGCGCCCGGCCTCGGCGATCGCCTCGACGGCAGCGGGCGGGGGTGCGGTCGGGGCGGCGCTGGAAGGGGATTCGGGCATGACGGATCGCTCGGTGGCCTGGGTGCGGCGGTTCGGTGGCTTGCAGGCTGCTGCGCCTATCTAGCCGCGCGCCCAGCCGAACACCACCAGAATGCTGCCCACCACCGCGCTGATGATGACCAGGTCGATGATGATCGCGGCGATGCCGATCGCCACCGTGATCCAGAACCAGCGCCGGTCGGCCTCGATGATGGCAAGCGACATCACCACGATCGCAAAGGCCGGGGCCGGATTACCGAACGGGATCGGCAGCGACAGGAGCACGGCGTTGATCCCGAGCAGCAGCGCCGCCAGCATCTCCACCGGACGCGTCAGCACCAGCCCGCCCGGCTTGACATAGTGTTCGAGCCGCTCGAGCCGCGGCTTGGCCGCACGCAGGATGCGTTCGAGGTCGGCGCGCGCGATGCTGCGATCGCGGATGATGCGCGGCAGCCAGGGCTTGCGCAGGCCGATCAGCATCTGCAAGCAAAGGAAGATGATCGGCGTGCCAAGGACACCAGACACGCCGATCATCGGCAGCGGCACCATGTTGGGCAGCGCCAGAACCAGCATCAGCATGCCGAAGCCGCGCTCGCCCAGCGCGTCGATCAGGTCGCCGAGGCGCACGCGCTCCCCCGGCCACTCGACGACGAAGTCGAGCAGGAGATCGGAGGTGCGGCGGTGCTGGCCCTCGGCTACATGCGGATCGGGCGCGGCCTGCGGATCGGCGGATGCGGCCATGTATGAACCGTGGCGGAGCCCCTGGCTGGATCGGCGTCGGTAGCGGCAATCACCGCAATGCGCGGGCGCGCGGATACGCCACGAGCCTCTGGTACAGGAATACGCCCGCACCACCGCCCAGCCCGATCAGGTCGGTGATCAGTTCGGGAACGATCAGGCTGAAGGCGCTTACCAGGGCCACGGCGCGCTCGGGCTTCGAGAGGGCGGTGAACATCTGCCCCTCGGTCGCGCAGGCGAGGAGATAGACGCCCAGGCTGGCCGTGATGAAGACATGCAGCACCTCGACCAGCGATCCCTGCCCGAGCAGGGCCGGCGAGAAGAAGAACATGTACGGCACGATGAAGGTCGCGAAGCCGCGCTTGAGCGCGATCATCGAGGTCTTCCACATGTCCGCCTTGGCCAGGCCTGCGGCGGCGAAGGATGCCAGCGCCACCGGCGGCGTGATCGAGGACAGGACGGCGAAGTAGAAGATGAAGAAGTGCACGACCAGCGGCTCGATCCCGAGACGGGTCAGGCCCGGGCCCAGCACGGCCGCGCCGATCGCATAGGCCGCCGTTGTCGGCACGCCCATGCCCAGGACCAGGGCAACCACCATCGCGAAGACCATGCCGAGCAGGGGCAGGTCGCCCGCGATCTGGAGCAGGAGGTTCGCGAGCCTGCCGCCGATCCCGGTCTGGAGGATCACGGCGCCGATGATGCCGGCCGTGCCGCAGACCGCGATCAGCTGCAATGTCTCGCGCGAGGCGGCGTAGAGCGCCTCGGCGATCGCGCTGACCAGCCTGGCCAGGGTGTCCGTCACGGCCACCACCGGTCCCCGCCGCTGCACCAGCAATGTATGGAAGAAGTATGTTCCCGCCATGATCAGGAGGCAGAGCGCGATCCCAAGCGAGGCCGCCCGGAAGGGCGAGAAGCCCTGCATCAGCGCCCAGATCAGGATCAGCAGCGGCGTCAGCAGATAGAGCCGCGACATGGTGGAAACGAACCCGGGCAGCTGCGCCCGCGGCAGGCCGCGCATGCCGATCTTGAGCGCGTGCAGATCTGCATGGGCGAAGCAGGCGAGATAGTAGAGCACCGCCGGAATGATGCCGGCGAAGGCGATCTCGGCATAGGGCTTGCCCAGGATCTCGGCCATGATGAAGGCGCCCGCCCCCATCACGGGCGGCATGATCTGCCCGCCGGTGGAGGCGGTCGCCTCCACGGCGCCGGCGGTGGCACCGTCATAGCCGGCACGCTTCATCATCGGGATCGTGAAGGTGCCCGAGGCCACCACATTCGCGACCGCGCTGCCGCTGATCGCGCCGAACATCGAGGAGGCGACCACGGCCACCTTGGCCGGGCCGCCGCGCGCCCAGCCGACCATCATCGCGGCCAGGTCGTTGAAGTACTCGCCCGCCCGCGACACCTGCAGGAAGCCCGCCAGGGTCACGAACATCACGATGAAGGTGGACGACACGCCGACGATCGTGCCCTGGATGCCTTCGATCGAGAAGACGAAGGAGAGGGAGTCGCCCACGCTTATGCCCTGATGATACAGCACGCCGGGCAGCCATGGACCGATATAGTAGTAGGCCATGAACACGATCGCGATGATCGGCATGGCCGCCCCGGCGGTGCGGCGCGTGAACTCGAGCAGCACGACGATGCCGATGATGGCCGCCACCATGTCGCCGGTCGTGGTCATCACGCCGGCGCGGAACATCATGTCTTCCGATTCCCAGGCGACATAGACGACGCAGAACAGCGCGCCGGCGAACAGCACCCAGTCGAACCAGGGGATCGAGCGCACCTTGTCGCCCTGATAGGCGACGAACAGGCCCAGGCCGAAGATCGCGCCGAGATAGACATGGATCGTGCGATAGACCAGCGGGTCCATCGGGTGAAGCAGCAGCACATACAGGTGGAACGCGACGAAGGCGATCCCGCCCCAGCGGAACAGCTGGCCGAGCACGCCGTGCAGGTCGCGCCGCGTGGTGGCGAATTCGACATCGTCCACCTCGGGCGCCGCGGGCACAGTTTCGGTCCCGCCATTGCCGCCGCTCGTCGCCTGCGCCGGCGCGGCGCGCCTGCCCGCCGGGTCCAGATCCTGTTGCGCCATGAACGCGCTCCCCTGGCAGGCGAATGTTTCTTGCCGCGCCGGGTGCCTGCCGCCCCGAAGCAACTTGCATGCTCGTCACCTGGTGTCGGGTTGCCCGCGGGTGGTGCTCCCTGGATGCCACACCGAGGCGCAAGTGCCGGACGGAACCGGAACCACGACGCACGGCCGCCTTCTGCCCGGCGGCACTTGTTGTTCGCTTGTCGGATACTAGCGGGCGGAATGGCGCAGGATCAACCTGCCGTCCTGGATCCCGGCACCAGCCCCGCGCCCGAGGACGCGCCCCGCCACGGGCAGGCGCGGTTCGCGCGCCCTTACACCGATCGGGCGGGGGCGGAGGTGCCTAGCCCTGCCGCTGCGCCTGGGGCTGGGGCTGGGCAGCCTGGGGCTGTGCCTGCGCCTGGGCCTGCTGCGCGGCCGGCGCGTCCGGCGCGGCAAGGCTGCCGGCGGGCTTGGCCGCCTCGGCCTGTTCCTTCTCGTCTTCCTTCAGGCCGGACTTGAAGGCCTTGATGCCCTTGGCGAGGTCGCCCATCAGGCCGGAAATCTTGCCCCCACCGAACAGAAGCAGCACGACCAGCAGCACGACCAGCCAGTGCCAGATGCTAAACGTACCCATATCGAAACCCATCCATCCCAGAGGTGTGCCAGCGCCCGGCAATTCGGTCCGGCGCAAGGAGGCCGGAGACTAGCCCAATGGGCCATGCCTGCCAAAGCCTAACAGTAATCTCGCATTTGGGCAGCGGGGGGGCTTGCGGCAAGGCTTCCACGACACCAATTCCCCCGCCGGGTCCGGGCCCCGCTGGCGGCTCGGGCCGAGCGCATGCCGTTCGGCCACCGCGATGTCGGACCTTCAACCGCGCATGCCGCCGCTCTCCAGGCGCCGCCATGCCTCTTGGAGGTGCCGCATGACCGCGCCCTTGTGGTTCTGGATCGCATTCAACGCCGCCGTTCTGCTGCTTCTCGTCCTCGATCTCGGGCTGCTGACCAAGCGCAACCGCGCCATCCCGGTACGCGAGGCGTTGCTGCGTTCGGCCGCCTTCATGGCCCTCGGCCTGCTGTTCTGCCTCGGCATCTGGCAGTATTACGGCGCGACGCCAGAGGAACGGGCAGAGAACGCGCTCGAGTTCCTGACCGGCTTCCTGATCGAGTGGTCGCTGTCGGTCGACAACATCTTCGTCGTCGTGCTGGTGTTCAGCCATTTCCAGGTGCCGGCGGCCGTGCAGCACCGGGTGCTGTTCTGGGGCATCCTGGGCGCGCTGGTGATGCGCCTGACCCTGATCCTGGTGGGTGCGGCCCTGATCCAGTCCTTCCAGTGGATCATGATCCTGTTCGGCCTGTTCCTGATCTTCTCGGGCTGGAAAATGCTCAAGGCCGTGGACCAGGAGCCCGACCTCGAGAACAACCGCATCCTGGTCTGGATGAAGTCGCGCTACCGCGTCACCGAGACCTATGTCGAGGATCGCTTCTTCGTCACGCGAGACGGCGTGCGCTACATGACGCCGCTGTTCCTGGTGCTAGTGCTGATCGAGCTCACCGACCTGGTGTTCGCGCTCGACAGCATCCCGGCGATCTTCGCCATCACCACCGATCCCTTCATCGTCTACACCGCGAACGTGTTCGCGATCCTGGGGCTGCGGGCGATGTATTTCGCGCTTGCCGGCGTGATCCACCGCTTCCACTACCTGAAGTACGGCCTCTCGCTTGTGCTGATGGTCGTCGGCGCCAAGATGATCGGCAACTTCGTCTGGAAGGCGAATGGCTGGGGCGAGAAGTTCATGCCGGTCGAGCTGGCGCTGGCCATCACCGCGATCCTGATCGGCGGGTCGATCATCCTGTCGCTGCTCAAGACACGCGGCGAGACGCCGGCCGAGCAGACGGCGCATTTCCGCCAGGGCTGGGTGCCACTTTCGGGTGCGCGTGGCGAGGCCGCGCCCGAGAAGCGCGATTGACCGCCCCCGGCGGCAGGGCCGGCAACCGTGCCTCCCGCCCCGCGGGATGGCTGCGCGCAGCCTCGGTTCCGGGCAGGAAGGCCGCGGCGCCGGCGGCTTGCGCCTCCCTTCAGGTGCGGTAGCCGATCATCTCGGTGGCGCGGCCCGGCAGCAGCCTGCGATCCTCGACCACGAAGGACATGCCGTACCAGTCGATGCCGCGGAAGGGCAGGAAGTGGAACCGGTCCTCGGTTTCCAGGAACTCCAGGAACGCCGCCCGCTCGCCCGATATCGCGCCCGCGGCGATGCAATGCCAGTCGTCGAAGGCGACGACCATGCCGTGGCGCAGGTGCGGGCGCAGATAGTTCAGCACGTCGCGGGTCGAGGAGTGCAGGTCGCAATCGATATAGGCGAGCGCGATCTCGCGCGGCAGCGCGTCGGCCGGCAGGGCGCCGGGGCGCAGCGTGTCGCTGTAGAAGCCAGGCACGGTGCGGTAGTCGCTGCCCTGGCGCATGCCCGCGCCCTGGCAGAGGCGGTGGAAACGCGCCTCGTCGGTGGCCATCGCCCCGGCGACCCAGGCCGGATGATCGTCCTTGCCGGTCTCGGCCGGCGGCAGACCCTGGAAGGAATCGAATGCCCACAGCATGCGCTTCGGCATGCGCCGGTGCGCGCGGCTCCAGCGATAGGCCATGCGGAAGGTCTTGGCGTCGTGGCAGCCGAACTCGGCATAGTCGCCGGCGATGCCGTTGAAATGCAGCGCATAGAAGGCGGCGCGGAAGAATTCGCGCCGGTACCAGTCATCGGCCCAGCGATTGTCGCGCAGCAGGCGCGCGCGCAGATCCTTGCGCAGCGAATTCAGCGGCCCGAACAGGCCAGGCAGGAACTTGGCCACTGCGGTCGGTCCCGGGAATGACGGTGGCGGGAGGCCGCAGCGATGCGGCCGGCGCGGCGCCATCCTTCCCCGACGGGACACCGCGGCAAGAGCCCGTCCGGTTACGGCCCCGGGGTCGGGTTGTCAACGCTCGCGCGATTGTCGGCAGCCGCCGCTAGCGGGTGCGGCGCGGGGGCAGCGGCAGGGCAGCCGTGGCAGGACGCGCCGGCGCGCGCGCCATCGCCAGGCGCGGCGCGCGCTCCACCGACTGGCCCGGGCGGCTTTCATGCGCCG
This sequence comes from Alphaproteobacteria bacterium, assembly GCA_020850755.1. Classification (GTDB taxonomy): domain Bacteria; phylum Pseudomonadota; class Alphaproteobacteria; order Acetobacterales; family Acetobacteraceae; genus JADZEB01. The sequence goes on from JADZEB010000011.1 coordinate 22,557, forward strand.
CCCAGGCGGCACGCTCCACCGCCTCGGACAGCTCGGCCTGGCTGGTGTCGGACGGGCCGTAGATGAAGCCGTGGGCGCGATAGTTGGTGATGCCGAGCTGCCCGCTCGGGGCGTGCCAGACCCGCACCAGCGTCCAGTCGTTGCGCGGGCTGACATCGACCACACGCACATCCTGGTCGATGCGCCCGCGCGTGGCGCGCGTATCGCCCCAGTTGGCATGCGTGACCTTGATCTCGCGCGCACTGGCGCGATGCGTCACGACCGAGAGATGCCCGAGCGAAAGCCGCCCGGCGCGCGCGAACACCAGCACGGCACCTGGGCGCGGCGCCGCGCCACGCGCATAGCCCAGGCTCGCCGCCTGGTTCCACCAGGTGTGGGCATCGCCATTGATGCGCACGCCGGACAGTTCGCGCGCGAAGGGCACGCAAGTAAGTGGTCCGGACGGCAGGCGCGACAGCGCCGCCTCCACCGAGGGGGCAGGACCGCCGTAAAGGTGCGCCGTGCGCCGGTCGCTGCCGGCACAGGCGCCCAGGCCCAAGAGCAGGGCGCAGGCCAAGGCTCTGGCCAGGGCCGGGTGAAGGCGGCGAACCCGAAGCGGCGTCGGCTGCATCTCCTCAACGCCTCGTCCTTGTTGGCGGACGGCCGGTTGCAGCGGGCAGCGATGCCTGCCGCGCCCCTGCGTCCCGCTCCTATCAAATCCGGGCCGCGCCGCGCAAGCGTGGCGCGCTACCGCCGGCGCCGGCCCGACTCAGGCGAATTGCGGCGCCGGGCGGCGGGAGATGACGCTGCGCAGATGCCCGGACGGCATGCCGCCCGGCACCGAGGCGGCCAGATCGGCGGCGGCGAGCAGCTTCTCGAGATCGAGCCCGGTCGCAACCCCCATGCGCGCGAACAGCCAGGCGATGTCCTCGGTGGCGATGTTGCCGGTGGCGCCGGGCGCGAATGGGCAGCCGCCGATGCCGCCCGCCGCGCCGTCGAACACGCGGATGCCCGCCTCGTAGGCGGCATAGACGTTGGCGATGCCCATATTATAGGTGTCGTGGCCGTGGAAGGCGATCGAGACATCCTTGCCCCAGCGCCGCACCGCCTCACCACAGACGCGCTTGACCTGGTCCGGCGCGGCGTTGCCGGTGGTATCGGCGATCGCGATCTCGAGCTTCGGGCGCGCACCGATCACCTGGCTGATCAGCGCCAAGGGCTTGTCCTCGGGCACCACGCCCTCGAACGGGCAGTGGAAGCAGCAGGAGAAGTTGACGCGGATCTTGGGCCCGTCGACGGGCAGCTCCTTGAGCACGCCGAGCACGTCGGCAAGGCTTTCCGCCACCGGCCGGCGCACATTCGACTGGTTGTGGCTCTCGGTGACGCTGAGGACGAAGCCGATGCGATCAGCCTTGTTGGCGAGCGCGAGCTCCACCCCCTTGCGGTTCGGCACCAGCACGCAGGCCTCGAAATCGGGCGGCGTGGCGGGGTCCTCGCGCAGCGCGCGCAGGATCTCGGCGGCGTCGGCAAGCTGCGGCACCGCCTTGGGCGAGACGAAGGAGGAGACCTCCATCTGGCGCACACCGGCGGCGATCAGGGCGCGGATCACGGCCAGCTTCTGCTCGGTCGGGATGAAGGTCTTGATCGGCTGGAACCCGTCGCGCGGGGCGACCTCGGAGATGATCACAGACGGGGTCATGTCGCGCCCTCCTCCCTCAATGCGGCAAGCTCGGCCGGATCGAGCCCGAGCATAGCCTGGAACACGGTCTCGTTGTGGGCGCCGACAGCCGGGCCGGGCCAGCCGATCGCCTGGTCCGGCCCCCAGCCATCGAAGCGCGGCACATTGCCCATGTGCAGCACGCGCCCGAGCAGCGGGTCGGCGATCTCGGTCACGGCGCCGCGGGCGCGGAAATGCGGGTCCTCGGCGCAGTCGCGGATGGTGTAGAGGCGGCTTGCCGGCACGTCGGCCGCCTCCAGCATGTCCTGCGCCTCCCTGGCCGGCAGGGTGCGCGTCCAGGCGGCGATCGCGGCGTCGAGCTCGGCCACGTTGCGGCAGCGCGCCTGGTTGTCAGCAAAGCGCGGATCGGCGGCAAGGTCGCCCCGGCCGATCGCCGTCATCAGCCGTCGGAAGATCAGGTCGGAATTGCCGGCGATGCAGAGCCAGGCCCCGTCGGCGCAAGGATAGGTGTTGGTCGGGGCGGCGGTGGGAATGGCGGCACCGGCCGGCTCGCGCACGCGGCCGAACAGCCCGTATTCGGGCAGCATCCCCTCCATCAGGCTGAACACGCTCTCAATCAGCGAGACGTCGATCACCCGGCCGGGCCGCGCAGCCGGATTGCGCAACTGCTCGAACATGGCCGCGAGCACGCCAAGGGCGGCATACATGCCGGCAAGATCGTCCGAGATCGAGATGCCGCAGCGCGGCGGCGGCAGCTCGCTCATGCCCGGCGGGTGGCCGGTGAGGTGGCGGATGCCACCGATCGCCTCGCCGATCGCGCCGAAGGCGGGCTTGTCGCGATAGGGCCCGTCCTGGCCGTAGCCCGAGATGCGGGCGATGACGAGGCGCGGATTGTCCGCATGCAGCGCCGCCGGCGCGAGGCCCATCTTCTCGAGCTGGCCGGGGCGGAAATTCTCCACCAGCACGTCGGCGCGGGCGAGCAGGCGGCGCAGGACGCGCAGGGCCGCCGGCTTCTTGAGGTCGAGCGTGACCGAGAGCTTGTTGCGGCCGTGGATCGACCACCAGACCGAATTGCCGTTCACCGCCGCGCCCCAGGCGCGGAAGGGGTCGCCCGTGCCGGGCGGCTCGATCTTGATGACCTCGGCGCCCATGTCGGCGAGCAGCCGCGCGCAGACGGGGCCGGCGATGTAGTGGCCGAGTTCCACCACCCGAAGGCCGGCCAGCGGCCCGTTGCGGGCGGGCGGGGCGTCAGGCGCGGGCTTGGCATCGTTCATGCCGTCGGCGTCCCTGTTCGGACCCGCGCTTGGTGCGGGCATTGCTGGCCGCCCGATATAGCGCGCATGCCGGCCGCCGCAAAGACGGCCAGCATCGAACCCGCGCCGGACCGGGCCCGGCGCGAGCGGCCCCGGCGCATTCAGCGACGCTTAACGCGGGCCTGCTCTACTGGCCGGGCCGCAGCGGCCCGGTCCGCCTTTCGTTCTCCCTCGGCTCCGGGCTGCGCGCGGCACGTCTCCTCGACGATGGCGTCGGCGTCCCGATCCGTCCGCCGGCGCCTGGGCCTGGGCCGCTGCAACGGCCCCGGCCCAAGCCTGGGGCGGGCCGTCCCCCGCGGCCCGCCCCTCCCTCTCGCGCTCCTTCCTCTCCCTTGCCCGCCCGCCGGCCCCGCCATCGCGTGGGCGCCGCCGCCCCTGCCACGCGCACCAGCCGCGCATGGCCCATCGGGCCGCCTTGCCGGCCCGGCGCATGCGCGTATCATCACCGCCCGACACCATCCCCCACCCTTACCGCACCAGAGCCGGGAGCTTCCGCCATGTCCGCGCCCCCCACCGATCCCGCCGCCCTCAAGGCGCTCGCCGCCGCCATGGGCCTCGCCAAGCTTCAGGCCGACCACCCGGCCGACTTCGCCGAGGCCGCGCGCCTTGCCCCCGAGATGATCGCCAAGATCACCCGCGGCCTGGCCGTGCCGACCGAGCCCTCGCTGGTCACGACCGCGCCCGCGCGCGAGCCGCGCCGCTAGAGCCGCGCCGCGCCCCCAGCACGACACCGGCGCACGGCGCCGATACCGGAGTTTCCCAGATGACCGAGCTTTGCTGGCTGACCGTTGCCGAAGCCGCGCGCATGATGCGCGCCAAGACCCTTTCGCCCGTCGACTACGCCAAGGCGCTCCTGGAGCGCGTCGGCCGGCTCGACCGGCACACCAACGCCTTCATCAAGGTCGATGCCGAGCATGCGCTGGCCGATGCCCGCGCCGCCGAGGCCGCCTTCGCCGCCGGCCAGGATCGCGGCCCGCTGCTCGGCATTCCCTACGCCCTCAAGGACATCATCGACTATGGCGGCGAGGTCACGACCGCCCATTCCAAGATCCTGCTCGCCAATCGCGCCGCCGCCGATGCCTTCGTCACCACGCGACTGAAGGCAGCGGGCGGCATCTACATGGGCAAGCTCTCGACGCACGAATTCGCGATCGGCGGCCCGGCCTTCGACCTGCCCTTCCCGCCCGCGCGCAACCCGTGGAACGTCAAGCACCATCCCGGCGGCTCCTCCTCGGGCTCGGGCTCGGCGGTGGGCGCGGGCTATGTGCCGATGGCGCTCGGCACCGACACCGGCGGCTCGGTGCGCAACCCGGCCTCGATGTGCGGCATCGTCGGCCTCAAGCCCACCTATGGCCGCGTCAGCCGTGCCGGGGTGGTGCCGCTCTCCTTCTCGCTCGACCATGTCGGGCCGATGACCCGCACGGTCGAGGACAACGCGCTGATGCTGGCCGCGATCGCCGGGCATGATCCCGCCGATCCGGGCAGTGCCGCGCGCGCCAGCGAGGATTTCACGCGCGAGATGAACAAGGGCGTGAAGGGGCTGAAGATCGGCTTGATCCGCCATTTCTACACCAAGGACCTGATCGCCGATGCCGAGATGGCGGCGGGCGTGGACAAGGCGGCCGAGACGCTGCGCGCGCTCGGCGCCGAGCTGCGCGAGATCAGCACCGTCCCGCTCAGCGAGTGGGCGGCGGTCAACCGCGTCATGCTGCTCTCGGAAGCCTGCTCGATCCACGAGAAGTGGCTCAAGGAGCGGCCGGGCGATTATGCCTCGATGACGCGCCGGCGCCTTCTGCCCGGCATGTTCTTCTCGGCGGTGGACTACATGCAGGCCAGCCGCCGGCGCCGGCAGATCGTGGCCGAGCTCGACGCGCATTTCGCCGATGTGGACGTGATCGTGACCGCCTCCTCGATGGAAACGGCAGCCGAGATCACCGACACGCCGCTGGTCGAGAAGACCTATCCGCGCCAGGCGCGCACGCCCTTCAACGTGTCCGGGCATCCGGCGCTGGCGCTCTGCTGCGGCTTCCACTCGAACGGGCTGCCGCTCGCCTTCCAGATCGTCGGCCGCTCCTTCGACGAGGCAATGGTCTATCGCGTCGGCCACGCCTACCAGCAGGCGACCGACTGGCACACCCGCCGCCCGGCCCTGCCGCAGGGCTGAGGCGGCGGAAGCGCCGGGCCCGCCCCGCCGCGCCCGCTGCCCGACCATGCCAGGACCGGTCCGCCGCAGCCGCCACGCCAAGGCGCCCGCGTTCGTTGCGCGGCACCTCGGCGCGGCGATGGTGGCCGTGCTGGCGTCGTGCCTGCTCGGGGCGGCACCCGCCCGGGCGCAGACCGGCATCAGCGACATCGTCGCCGCGCTGGAGGCGGAACCCGACGCACCGGCGGCGCCGGCCGGGACCGGCAGCCAGCCCTGGGCCGCCCCGGCTCCCGGCACGGTCGGCACGATCAAGGCGCCGGTCTATGCCCGCGCGCCGATGGGCTGCACGCCGCCCGCGCCCCTGGCCGCGCCGGCGCTCGCCCCCGCCCCGCCCGCGCCGATGCACCAGCGCCTGATCGCCATCGCCGAGCAGGCCTGGCGCGACTGGGGCCGGGTGGAGGTGTGGCACTTCCCCGACCGGCGCGAGATCCGCGCCCCGGAAGGCGCCGTCCACGAATGGTCGCGCGAGGCGTTCGGGCCGCTCGCCGCCTATTGGTGCGTGGGCTACGGTGCCGACTACTGGCGCGCGGCGGCGGCGCTGGCACAGGCAGCGGCCGATCCGCTGGCCGAAACCGACGGCACCATCAGCGTTCCCGCCTATCGCGCCCTGATCGCAACGGGCCTCCAGCCCTGGGGCGACCGGCGTGCCTGGTCGGCCGTGTTCATCGGCTGGCTGATGCATCGCGCCGGCGTGCCGACCCGTGACTTCGCACCGGCGCCCCTGCACGCGGCCTATGTGCGCGAGGCCGTGGCGCGCTTCCGCCGCCTTGCCGCCGAGGACCCGGCCGCGCTCGCCAGCCTGGCCTTCTGGCCGCACGCCATCGCGCGCTACGCGCCGCAGCCGGGCGATCTCGTCTGCGCCTCGCGCAGCGAGCCGCCGCTGGCCGCGCCCGACGACCTGCTCCGCCCCGAGCATGAACAGGCGCCGATGCATTGCGACCTGGTGGTGGAGCTGCGCCATGATTGCGACCGGGCGCTCGCACCCTCTGGCCGCTGCCTTGCCGCGATCGGCGGCAATGTCGCCGACACCGTGGCACGCAGCTTCGTGCGCCTCGATGCGCGCGGGCGGCTGTTGCGCGACACACCGGCCGCGCGCGTGCCGGGCGAGAGCCGCGACTGGTTCGTGATCCTGGAGAACCGGCTCGACCGCCGCGCAGCAGCCGCCGCGCCGGCGGCACCTACCACCTCGCGGATCGCCTGAGCCGATGGCCGAAGCCCCAGACGCGCCGCGCGCCGCCACCGAGCAGGGGGCCGAGAAGCCCTGGCGCCTGCGCCTTTTCATCATCACACTCGCCCACGCCTTCGGCACGATCAATCTCTACGGGGTGATGGCGCTGGGGCCGCCGATGCAGGCGGCGCTCAGCCTTACGCGCGGCGAGTTCGGCCTGCTCTCGGCCTCCTATGCCGCCGCCATGCTGTGCCTCGCGCTGCCGATCGGCGCCACGGTCGAGCGCGTCGGCGTGCGTCGCAGTCTGTTCCTCAGCCATGTCATCGGCGGGCTCGGCATCGTCGTGCTGGCCTTCGCCCACGGCCTCTATGACGGCATGGCGTGGATGGCGCTTTCCGGCGTCGGCTACGCGCTGGTTAATCCCTCCACCGCCAAGGCGGTGATGATGTGGGTGCCGGTGCACCGCCGCGGCCTGGCGATGGGGCTGAAGCAGACCGGCGTGCCGATCGGCGGGATCATCGCCGGCATCCTGTCCAGCCTGTCGAGCCGGATCGGACTCGAAGCGCTGCTGATCGGCATCGGCGCCGCCTCGATCCTCACCGGGCTCGCCTATGCCGCCCTGCCGGAGATGCCGCCCGCGCCCGGCGAGGCCAGGCGACCCAGTGCCACCGCCATGATCGCCGACATGCGCACCGTGCTGGGCGATGGCAATCTGCGCCGGGCGACGCTGGTGGGCTGCCTGTTCAACGGCGCGCAGCAATCATTCATCGCCTACCTGACCACGGTGCTGACCGATTCGGGGGCCGGCACCTTCTATGCGGCGCTCTGCTTCGGATTGCTGCAGGGCGCAAGCGCGGTCGGCCGCGTGGTCTGGGGATGGTTGTCGGACCGGCGCGGCGGGAAGCGGCGCCCGCTCCTGATCGCGGCCGGGATCGGCGGCATGAGCGCCTTCGCGATGTTCCCGCTGGTGGGCCCGGGGCCGGCGCTGCTGCTGGCTGCGCCCCTCACCCTGCTCGCCGGCGGCTCCTTGATGTCCTATGCCGGCTTGCAGCTCGCCCTGGTGGCCGAGGCGGTGCCGGTGCGGCTGGTGGCAGCGGCGATCGGCTTCAACATGCTGATGTCCTCGCTCGGCAATGTCGTGCATCCGCCCGTCTTCGGCGCGATCGTCGATCGTGCCGGCTATGGGCCTGCCTGGATGTTCCTCACCGCCGTGATGGCCATCGCGGTCGCGATCCTGGCCCTGTCGGTGCGCGAGCGCGCCCGCCCCGGCTAGGGCACGTTCCGTTCGGCTTCGATCAGCCGAACGGAAGTCGTGCCCAAGAAACTTATGGTTTGCGAGCAGCTTAGTCCGATCTGGTGGAACCGCCCTGCGGTTCCACCAGATCGGACGCTGCTCTAGAGCGTCAGCACCGCGCGCAGGCCGGGCGCATTGTCCTCGAAGCGCAGGCTGCCATTGTGCAGCTGCGCCACCGCTTGCACGAGAGCAAGGCCGAGGCCGCTGCCCGGCGTGCTGCGGCTCTGCTCGGTGCGGTAGAAGCGTTCCGTCACGCGGGCGCGTTCGGCCTCGGGCAGCCCCTGGCCCGTATCGGCGACAATGATCTCCGCCTCGCCGCCGAGGGCGCGGCCCGAGAGCAGGATCGAGCCGCCCCCGGGCGTGTACTTGACCGCATTGTCGAGCAGGTTCGCCACCGCCTGCAGGATCAGGTCGCGGTCGCCGACGATGCGAAGTCCCGCCGGCACCTCGAGGCTCATGCGCTGGCCCTTCTCCTCGGCCGAGGCGCTGTAGATCTCCACCGCGTCGGCCAGCAGACGGGACAGATCCACCGTGGCGAAGGCGGCACGCCGCGCCCCGGCCTCGATCTCGGCGATGCGCAGCAGCGCCTGGAAGATGGCGATGACATTGTCCAGCTCGGCGATGGTACGCTCCAGCGTGGCGCGATCGGCGGCCGCATCGGGCGGCTGGCGCAGCCCCTCCTCGAGGCGGGCCCGCACGCGTGCGATCGGCGTGCGTAGATCATGCGCAATCGCGTTCGAGACCTCGCGCACGCCGTTCATCAGCCGCTCGATCTGGTCGAGCATGCGGTTGACGGTGCGGCCGAGCATGTCGAACTCATCGCCACGCTCGCCGGTTGCCACGCGGCGCGAGAGGTTGCCCTGCGAGATGGTCATGGCGGTTTCCGACACGTCCTGCATGCGCTTGAGCAGCATGCGTCGCACGAGCACGCCGCCCAGCACGGCGAAGACCATGATCATCGCCATCGCCCACAACAACGCATCGACGATCAGGTCGCGCAGCCGGATGCGTTCCTGCGCGTCGCGCCCGACCAGCAGCCGGTATCCGCCCGGCATCAGGAACTGGTAGGCGCGCGCGACGCTGCGGTCTCCGCCGCGCTCGAGCTGGAGCTCGAACCATTCCTCGCCGGGCACGATGGCCGGCCAGCGATCGACATTGCCGGCGACGCGCCGCCCGTCGCTGTCGATCAGGATGTACATCGCCTCGTTGTCGGCATCCTCGGTGATGCGCCGCTCGATCGCCTCGACCAGCCCGGCATGACCGCCCTCGCGGTAGCGATCGGCCAGGGCCAGCACGTCGGCGCGGATCGCGGCATCGATCTGGCGGTTCACCGCGCCGGCTGTGGCCCAGTATATGAACGCCACCAGCGCCATCGCCGAAACGATGAACACGGCGGTGTGCAGCACGGCCAGGCGGAAGCCGGTCGAGCGCAGCACGCGCAGGACGGTGCTGTCCTCGGCGCGGTCCTGGAGATCAAGATGCGGGACCGTCGGCGGGGGCATCGCCTGGCCTGCGCGCCGCGCTTCAGATCTCGCCGCGCATGATGTAGCCGGCGTTGCGCACCGTATGGATCAGCGGGGTGCCGAAATCCTTGTCGATCTTCTGGCGCAGCCGGCTGATATGCACGTCGATGACGTTGGTCTGCGGATCGAAATGATAGTCCCACACCGCCTCCAGAAGCATGGTGCGTGTCACCACTTGCCCAGCATGGCGCATGAGGTATTCGAGCAGGCGGAACTCGCGCGGCTGCACCTCGATCAGGCGCCCGGCGCGGCGCACCGTGCGCGCAAGCAGATCCATCTCGAGGTCGGCCACGCGCAGCTTGGTGGTCGGCGCATCGGACTGGCCGCGCCGCGCCAGCGCCTCCAGCCGGGCGAGCAGCTCGGCATAGGCGAAGGGCTTGGCGAGATAGTCGTCCCCGCCCGCCTTCAGGCCCTTGACCCGGTCGTCGAGCTCGGCAAGCGCCGAAAGGAACAGCACCGGCGTGCGGTTGCCGGTGGCGCGCAGGGTTTCAAGCAGCTTGAGGCCGTCCATCCCGCCCGGCAGCATGCGGTCGAGGACGATCGCATCGAAGTTCTCCGACGCGGCCAGGAACAACCCGTCGCGGCCATTGTCGGCATGCTCGACGGTGTGCCCGCTTTCGCGCAGGCCCTTGACGATAAAGCGGGAGACATCGGCATCGTCCTCGATCAGCAACAGACGCATGGCATTTCGGTTCCGCGGTATGTCCCGCCCGCCCGGCGAAAGCGGAGGTGCGCAGTCTGGCGCCATCCTAGAACAGGCTGGACCGCGCGCCCAGGGCGGCATGCGGTCGCGGCATGCGGTCGCGGCATGCGGTCGCGGCATGCGGTGGCGGATTGCGGTGGCGGCGCGGGGCGGCCGGCCCCACAGGCCCGACTGCGCACTTGTCTTGCCCGCTCGCTACGCCCATGCGAGGTTGCGCGCGACACGGCCGGCGCGGTCACGCTGCCGCCGGCTGCCGGGATGCAGGATGGAGAGCAAGATGTCTGGTGCAGTTGGTGCGATCGGCGTGGTGCTTGGCGGCGAGGGCTCGGAGGCGACCTGCGCGGCGGCCGCCGGCCTGGCAAAGCAGTTCGAGGCCAGTTGCGATGGCGTCTATCCGGTCTGGCCAGCCGACATGCCGGCCGCCGCGCTGGGGCGTGCCGCCTCGGGCGTGGTGATCGCCGCCCGCCGCGAGGGCCAGGTTCGCCGCGCCGGCGAGGCCGAGAAGAAGTTCAAGGCCGCGATCGCCGCCGCCGGCGTGCAGGGCGGGTTCGCCATGGTCGAGGGCGACGTGCCGGAAACCCTGGCCCGCGCCTCGTTCAACCATGACGTGCTGGTGGTGGAGCGCGTCGACCCCGAGGATATCGACGATGTGCTGGAAGGCACCCTGCACGAGCAGGTGGCGCTTGCGGCGATCTGCCCGACGCTGATCCTGCCGCCGGGAACCGGCTCGGTCAGCCTCGATCATGTCGGCATCGCCTGGAAGGAAACGCGCGAGGCCGCGCGCGCGGTGAAGGAGGCGATGCCCTTCCTGCTCGCGGCGAAGAAGGTGAGCGTGCTGTCGGTGGGCGCCCCCACCCATGTCATCTCCTACCAGGGTGCGCTGATCACCTACCTGAAGCGCCACGGCATCGACGCCGCCTCGGTCGAGGAGACGGTCGGCCACGACGAGGGCCACGGCCTGATCGACAGCGCGAAGAAGCATGGCGTGACGATGATGGTGATGGGCCTCTATTCGCGCCCGCGCTGGTTCGAACTGGTGCTGGGCGGCGTCACCCGCCGGCTGGTGCGCGAGAACCCGTTCCCGATCCTGACCTCGCACTAGCCAGAGCGGCACGAAAAAAGCGCGCGGCGCCCCCGCTTCCGGGGGCACCGCGCGCCTATCGTTTCGCGGCCTCTCCCGCCGCCCGAGGGCACGTTACGCTCGAGCTGAATCGGCCGAACGGAAGTCGTGCCCGGGACCCGAGCATTGCGATCTGCCTGGTCCGTTGCGGCGGGACCGCGCTGCGGTTCCACCGGATCGGACGCTGCTCTAGCCGGCGACGCGCAACCCTTCGCCCCCGGGCTCCGCCTCGGCCAGCGAATCGGCCAGCGAGTCGGGCAGGGCGGCGCCCCACATCTTCTCCAGATTGTAGTGCGCCCTGATCTCGGGGCGGAACAGGTGCACCACCACATCGCCGGCATCGACCAGCACCCAGTCGCCCGAGCGCTCGCCCTCCATCCGGACATGGCGGAAGCCGGCTTCCTTGAGCTTGCGGGCGAGATGCTCGGCCATCGCCGCCAGCTGGCGCGCCACTTTGCCCGAGGCGATCACCATGCGGTCGGCGAAGCTCGCCTTGTCGGCAAGGTCGATCACGACCAGATCCTCGGCCTTGTCGTCCTCGAGCGAGGTGGTGATCAGCGCCAGCAGCCGATCGACATGCGAGGGCTTGGCGGCGGGCCTGGCTGCCTTCGTTCGCGCGCCCCGCTTCGGGGCAGGCTTCACCGACTTGGCCTTGCCCGCGGCCGGCACCTTGGCCGGTTTCGGTTTCGCCGCCTTGCTGCGTTGCGCCGGGCGCCGCGTGGCGCGCCTGGCAGGAGCGGGGGCGGGCGCCGTCCCATCGGACGGGGCAGCGGGCTTGGTCGGGCCGGTTGCGGCCGGAGTCTTGTGAACGATGGCAGATCTCCTTGTCCTTAGCGGGTGTCTGTGGCTCTCGGTTGCCCTGGGCGGTCGGCTATCCAGCGGGCGCAGATCGGACGCGGGCCGCACGGATGCCGCTCGCCGAGGCGGCGTGCTGCGGCGCAACCAGGAACAGCCAGGCCGGCGGAGCCATCTCGGCCAGGACCGCCGCCTCGCGCTCGCGCCGCCGGGAGCGCCGCAGACGGCCGGCCGCCTGGCTGGCCAGACTTTTATAATTGTAGGAAGGCCGGGGATGCGTCGCAATGGAAACGCGCATGACAATCTCCCGCCAGCGGCGCCAGCGCGGCAGCTGGCGCAGATTGTCGGCCCCGAGCAGCAGCACGAAGCGCAGCCGCGGAAAGCGCTGGCGCAGCCGGCGGATGGTGTCGATCGTATAGCGCACGCCCCAGGCGGCCTCGATCGCGCTGGCGACCAGGCGCGGATGGCCGCCGATCGCCGCGCGCGCCGAGGCCAGCCGCTCGGAGAGCGGCGCCATGCCCGCCACCGGCTTGAGCGGGTTCTGCGGCGAAACCAGCCACCACACGGCCGAAAGCCTGAGCCGGCGCAGCGCCATCAGCGAGAGCTGGCGGTGCCCTTCATGCGCCGGGTTGAACGAGCCGCCCAGTATGCCGACGCGCCCGGCGCGGCGATCGCCCCAGCGCGGCAATGGATCGGGTGGCAAGACCCCGGGCGCCACGGATGGCGGCGCGTTGGGCAGACGCGGCGCGGGTCGCGGTCCGGCCTTTGGCGAGACACGACGGGCCTGCCGGCGCGGGGCAAGTGCCGCCGCACCGCCGGCGCGTCTGCCCCCCTTCCTGGCGCGGGCGCCGCTCAGGGGCGCACCTGCCCGCTGCCGCGGACGAGGTATTTCATGGTGGTAAGCTGTTCCACCCCCACCGGCCCGCGCGCATGCAGCTTGCCGGTGGCGATACCGATCTCGGCACCGAAGCCGAACTCGCCGCCATCGGCGAACTGGGTCGAGGCGTTGTGCAGCGCGATCGCGGAATTGACGCCGGCCAGGAACGCCTCGGCCGCCTTGGTGTCGGCGGTGATGATCGCGTCCGTATGCTCGCTGCCGTGGCGGTTGACATGCGCCACCGCCTCGGCCACCCCGCCCACCAGCTTCACCGACAGGATCGCGTCCAGCCACTCGGTGTCGAAATCCTCCGGCCCGGCGGCGGGCAGTCCGGGCAGGATCGCGCGCGCCTCGGGGCAGGCGCGGAAGGTGCAGCCCTTGGCGGCAAGGTCGGCGACGATCTGCGGCAGGAGCGCGGGCGCGATGGCGCGGTCGATCAGCAACGTTTCGGTCGCGCCGCAGACGCCGGTGCGGCGCAGCTTGGCGTTCAGCACCACCGCGCGCGCCATGGCCGGATCGGCGGCGGCATGGACATAGGTGTGGCAGCGCCCCTCATAGTGGCCGAGGGTCGCGACCCGGCTTTCCGTCAGCACGCGCCCGACCAGGCTTTTCCCGCCCCTCGGCACGATCAGGTCGATCAGCCCGTGCCCGGCCAGCATGGCACCGACGAAGGCGCGCTCGGCGGTGGGTGCGACCTGGATCGCCGCCTCCGGCAGGCCGGCGGCGCGCAGGCCCGCGGCCAGCGCGGCATGGATCGCCTGCGCCGAATGATGGCTGTCCGACCCGCCGCGCAGGATCACGGCATTGCCGGCCTTGAGGCAGAGCGCGCCGGCATCGGCGGTGACATTCGGGCGGCTTTCATAGATCACGCCGATGACGCCGATCGGCACGGCGATGCGCCGGATGCGCAGGCCGTTCGGGCGCGTCCAGTCCGCCAGCACGCGGCCGAGCGGATCGGGCAGCGCGGCGATATCCTCAAGCCCCCTGGCCATCGCCTCGATCCGCGCCGGATCGAGGGCAAGCCGGTCGAGGAAGGCCGAGCTCTGCCCGGCGGCACGCGCCGCCGCCATGTCGCGCTCGTTCGCGGCCTCAATCGCCGCCCTCTGGGCGCGGATTGCCCCCGCCCCTTCCCGCAGCGCCGCATCGCGCGCCGCGCCGGAAGCAAGCGCCAGCGCCTGCGCCGCATCCTTGGCCGCGCGCGCCATGCGGCCGAGCGCCGCCTCGGCGGTTTCGGGCGCGGCTTGCGCAACCAGATTCATCGGCCATACCTCCCGGCGTGGATGCGACGGCTGGGGCTAGAGTAGCACCAGATCGTCGCGATGGATCATCTCGTCGCGGCCGCGCCAGCCCAGGATCGCCGCTATTTCCGAGGATCTGCGCCCGAGGATTCGGCGCGCATCCTCGGCGGCGTAGTTGGCAAGCCCGCGCGCCAGCGCCCGGCCGGCCTGGTCCTCGACCGTGACGGCATCGCCGCGCGCGAACTCGCCCGCGACCTCGGTAACGCCCGCCGGCAGCAGGCTGCGCCCGGACAGCAGCGCCTTCGCCGCCCCGGCATCGACCCGCAGCCGCCCGGCGGGCTTGAGGCTGCCGGCGATCCAGCTTTTCCAGGCCGAGCGCGCGCTGGCGACGGGCAGGAACCAGCTCGCCCTCGCCCCCTCCTCCATCGCGCGAAGGGGATGCATGGCGCTGCCGCGCGCGATCGCCATGCGGCAGCCGGCCTGCATCGCGATGCGCGCGGCGGCAAGCTTCGTGATCATCCCGCCCGAGGAATGGCCGGGCAGCGCCTCGCCGGCCATGGCCAGGATCGCCGGCGTAAGCTCGGGGACGAGCGCGATGTGCTCGGCCCCGGCATCGAGGCGCGGATCGGCGGTGTAGAGCCCATCGATGTCGGAAAGGAGCACGAGCGCATCGGCCGCCACCATCTCGGCTACGCGCGCGGCGAGGCGGTCATTGTCGCCGAAGCGGATCTCGGTGGTGGCGACGCTGTCATTCTCGTTGATGACCGGGATCGCGCGCAAGGCCAGCAGCGTGGTCAGCGTCGCGCGCGCATTGAGGTAGCGCCTGCGCTCCTCGGAATCGTCGAGCGTCAGGAGAAGCTGCGCCGTGGAAAGCCCGTGCCGGGCGAGGCTTTCCTGCCAGCCATGGGCGAGCCGGATCTGGCCCACCGCGGCGGCGGCCTGTTTCTGCTCGAGCTTCATGCGGTTCTTGGGCGGCAGGCCGAGATTGAGCCGCCCGAGCGCGATCGCGCCCGAGGAGACCACGATCACCTGCACGCCGCGCGCATGCAGGGCGGCGATGTCGTCGGCCAGCGCGTCGAGCCAGTCGCGCCGCAGCGTGCCGGTGGCGTCATCGACCAGCAGCGCCGAGCCGATCTTCACCACCAGCCGCCGCGCCTTGGCCAGCGGCGAGCCGGCGCGCTGGGCCAGGGCGGGCGAGGCGGACGAGGCGCGGCGCTGCGGGGTCATGGGCGCCTCTCCGCCGCGCGCTCCTGCCCGGCATCCGATGGCGCGGTGGCGGCGGCCTTTGCGCGGCGCTTGCGGATCACGGCCAGAAGCGCGCGCAGCAGTTCGGGCACGCCGGCGCGCGAGGCGCCCGAAACCAGCAGCACAGGCTTGCCGGCGGCGCGCGACAGCGCCGCGCGGCGACGGCCGAGCTCGGCCGGCGTGAGCGCGTCGATCTTGTTGAGCGCGACGATCTCGGGCTTCTCGGGCAGGCCGTGGCCATAGGCTTCGAGCTCGCGGCGCACGGTGCGATAGGCTTTGGTGACGGCGCTCTCGGTGCCATCGACCAGATGCAGCAGCACGCCGCAGCGCTCGACATGGCCGAGGAAGCGATCGCCCAGGCCCGCCCCTTCATGCGCGCCTTCGATCAGGCCGGGAATGTCGGCCAGCACGAAGGATTCGCCATCGGCATCGACCACGCCGAGATTGGGATGGAGCGTGGTGAAGGGATAGTCGGCGATCTTGGGCCTTGCGGCGGACACGGCGGCAAGGAAGGTGCTCTTGCCCGCATTCGGCAGCCCGACGATGCCGGCATCGGCGATCAGCTTCAGGCGCAGCCAGAGCCAGCGCTCCTCGCCCGGCCAGCCGGGGGTGGACTGGCGCGGGGCGCGGTTGGTGCTGCTCTTGAAATGGGCGTTGCCGAAGCCGCCATCCCCACCCCTGGCGATGACGATGCGCTCCCCCGGCCGGGTCAGGTCGGCGAGCACGGTCTGGTTGTCCTCGGCCAGCACCTCGGTACCGACCGGCACGCGCAGCACCACATCCGTGCCGGCCGCCCCGGTACGGTCCTTGCCCATGCCGTGGCCGCCGCGCTCGGCCTTGAAGTGCTGCTGGTAGCGATAGTCGATCAGCGTGTTCAGGCTCGGCACCGCTTCGACCACGATGTCGCCGCCGCGCCCGCCATTGCCGCCCGAGGGGCCGCCGAACTCGATATACTTCTCGCGGCGGAAGGCGACGCAGCCATTGCCGCCATCGCCCGCCTTGACCCAGACCTTGCACTGATCGAGGAACTTCATCGCCCGACTGTCCCGCGCGCGCCGATCCTGCGCGCTGCTGTCCCGCTCCGCCCCGGCGCCGCCGCAAACGACCCTGCCGCAAACGACAACGGGGGCCGGATCCCGGCCCCCGCTCGCATCACGCCGGCCGCCCGAGGGGCCGACTGAATGTGCCGGCCGGCGCTATTCGGCGGCCTTCGGCAGCGGCATGACCGAGACGTAGACCTTGCCCTCGGCCTTGCGGCTGAACTCGACCTTGCCATCGACCAGCGCGAACAGGGTGTGGTCGCGGCCCATGCCGACATTGCGCCCGGCGCAGACCTTGGTGCCGCGCTGGCGAACGAGGATGTTGCCGGCAAGCACCGCCTGCCCGCCCGAACGCTTCAGGCCAAGGCGGCGGCCTTCCGTGTCGCGGCCGTTGCGCGAGGAGCCGCCTGCTTTCTTGTGTGCCATGGTGTGGTTCTCCGACCCGAAATCTGTGCTGGCGGGCTCAGGCGTTGATGGCGCCGATGCGCAGCACCGTCAGCTCCTGGCGGTGGCCGCGCTTGCGGCGCGAATTCTTGCGCCGGCGCTTCTTGAAGATGAGGACCTTCTCGCCGCGCTTCTGCTCGAGCACGGTGGCGGCCACGGACGCACCAGCGACCAGCGGCGCGCCGGTCTTGAGGCCGGCATCGCTGCCGACGGCCAGAACCTCGGCCAGGGTGACGGTGGCGCCCGGCTCGGCCTCGATCTTCTCGACGGTCAGCACCTGGTTGGGGCTGACACGATACTGTTTTCCGCCCGTGCGGATGACGGCATACATGGCTGTGATCCCATTGATGGACTGGGTCTTTTTACGTTCTTGGCCCGCCCGCGCCTGCCGCCGAGGCGGATCGCGCAACCGGGCACAAACACGCAGGCGGAGCCCGAGGCCCCGCCGCGCGGGCGTGCTTATAGCCTTGGTGCGGGAGGGGAGTCAAATATCCCTGTGGCCCGCCCCGTTGCCGGCCCCGCCGCCCACCCAGCCACGCCTTGCAGAAGGACTGGGCGCCGCCTAGGCTGCCCAGCTAGACCCCGCGCGCGCCGCCCCGCCGGCCGCCGCCGATACCGATCGCACAAGGGAGCCCCCGCATGACCAAGTCGCTCACCCTGGAGCAGGTCGCCGCCTATCATCGCGACGGCGCGGTCTGGCCGATCGATGCCCTCACGGCCGAGGAAGTGGCGCGCTATCGCGGCCAGCTCGAAGCCTTCGAGAAGGCCGAGGGGGTTAGCCTCGGCAAGCATCCGCGCAAGCTGCGCGGCAAGACCCATCTCGTCTTCCCCTGGATGGCGGAACTGGTGCGCCATCCGCGCATCCTCGACGCGGTCGAGGATGTGCTCGGGCCGGACATCGTGCTGTTCCACCTCACCACCTGGATCAAGGAGCCGGGCGACGGCAATTTCGTCCCCTGGCACCAGGACGGGGTCTATTTCCACTTGTTCCCCTACCAGCATGTCACCGCCTGGGTGGCGCTCAGCCCCTCGAACGAGCAGACCGGCTGCGTGCGCATCCTGCCCGGCAGCCACCGGCTCGGCCCGCAGAGCCACGAGGACAAGCCCTCGCCCACCAACCTGCTGTCCAACGGCCAGACGCTGGCGATGCCGGTGGAAACCAAGGGTGCCAAGCCGATGGTGCTCAAGCCCGGGCAGATCTCGCTGCATCACACCCATGTCTTCCACGCCTCCGACCCCAATACCGGCAATGACCGGCGCATCGGCGTGGGCATCTCCTACATCCCGGCCCATGTCATGCACACGAGCCCGGTGCGCATGACCGGCACGCTGGTGCGCGGCGAGGATCGCTACCACCATCTCGAACCCGAGCCGCGCCCGAATCCGGCTGATCCGGCCGCCGCCCTGGCCTTCCATGCCGAGGCGATGGGCCGCTTCTTCAACAGCCACCAGACCCACGCGCACTGAGGGCAAGCGGCCGACCACCCGCCCGCCCGGTCCGTCCAGGGCACGCCGTCCAGGGCACGCCGGGCCGATCGACAGTAGACCCCACGCCCGCCACAGCCAGACCGCGGCGAGAGGCCGCGTCATCCAAGGACAAGGAAGACCGCCATGCTCCGCCCCACCACCCTGTTCGTGACGCGGCTCGCGGGCCTGGCGGGGGCCGGCGCCCTCGCGCTCGCCCCTGCCGCGGCCCTGGCGCACCACCCGATGGGCGGCGAAACGCCCGCCACCGCCTGGCACGGATTTCTCTCGGGCCTCGGCCACCCGGTGCTCGGGCTCGACCATCTTGCCTTCATGCTGGGCGTGGCCTGCCTCCTGGCCGTGTCTGGCGCGCCGGCCCTGCGCGCTGCCCTGTTCGCCGGCGCGAGCGTGGCCGGCACTGCGCTCGTCACCGCCGTCGGTGGCGTCACGCTGGCCGAGTGGGGCGTGGCGCTTTCCCTGCTGGCGGCGGCGCTGCTGCTGCTCCGTGGCTCGGCTCCCGCCGATACGCTGCTGAGCGCACTGCTGGTCGCGGGCGGCCTTGTGCATGGCGGCGCGCTGGCCGAGACCGTGATCGGCGCGGAAGCCACCCCGATCGCCACCTATCTGCTCGGTCTTGCCGCGATGCAGGCGCTTCTGGCCGTGGGGCTGACTCTCGCCGCCGGCAGGCTGCTCGCCGCGCGCCCGATGCTCTGGCCGATGGCCCCGCGCCTGATTGGCGTGATGCTGATAGCCGTGGCGGGACTTGGGCTCGCTGGCATGGTCCAGGCCTAGGGCACGCTCGGTTCGGCTGGAAGCGGCCGAACGTAAGTCGTGCCCAGGCAAGGTTGCGATTCGCGAGCAGCTTGGTCCAATCCGGCAGCACCGCTGCGCGGTTCCGCAGTATTGCACGCCGCTCTGGCATCAGCGCGGCAACAGGCTGGCGAGCTCTGCCATGGCCACGGACGGGGCGTCCAAGCCGGGCGGGGCGGGCGCGCCATGGCGGTCGTCTGCCACCAGGGCGGCGGCCGGTGGCACGTCGAGCCCGCGAAGCGTTGGCGCGACGCGGTTCCCGGATCTGTTCGCATGCCTCACCCGCTCGCTTGCGCCGGCGGGGGCCTTTGGCTAGGGTGCGCCCCGCCGCGGAGAGGTGGCAGAGCGGTTGAATGCACCGCACTCGAAATGCGGCATACCCTTACGGGTATCGGGGGTTCGAATCCCCCCCTCTCCGCCATTTCCCAGAGGTTTCGCTGCGTTCCTCCAAGCTGCACGGGGATTTGCGGAAGGTGCCCGCAGACCTGCGCCACGCTTCACATTCTAGGTGGCGACGAAGGTCGCCCCAGTCGAGATCACCGCGAGCCCTGGGCAGATGCCGGCGCGAGCAGCTTGGGTACGAGCCAGAGGTACGCGATCATTCCTAACAGTTCGACCAGCGACTGGAAAACGACCACGACGGTCGCCGTCTGCCATTGGGATGCGAGCGCCAGCGCGAGCGGCAGCACGACGAAGGAATTGCGGGTGCCGAGGCTGAATATGAGGGCGCGGGCTGAACCGAAAGGCAAACCCATCGCGCGGGCCAGGAACACACCGATCAGCGCTGCCGCCAACAGGAAGGCGACGAACACCCCCAGCACATGACCGAGGACCGGGAGCGCGTCGGCCACGGCCTGAACCTGCGAAGCAGCAATCAGGAACACGACAACGCCGAGCAGCGGAACCGGCAGCAACCCGATCTGCTCGACCAGCACCTCTCCCCTGCGACGCCGTTCCGCCCAGCGCTCCGTCAGCCAGGCCGCGATCAGGGGCAGGACGATCACGGTGAGGAAAATGAGGGCGATGCGTTCGCCGGACAGCAACTCAAGAAAGGCATTGCCCATGAAGAGCCAGAGGTAGACGGGCAGCAATCCAAGCTGCACCAGCAGGTTCACCGGCGTCGCGGCAATCGCCCGGCGCGCGTCGCCGCCGCCGAGATGCGTGAAGGTGATGTACCAGTCGGTGCATGGCACGAGCAGAACGAGAAGCACGCCCAGGCGGACTGCCGGATCGTCCGGCAGGAACGCGAGGAGACCCCAGACCGCCAACGGGATGAGCAGGAAGTTGCCTGCCAGCACCGCACCCATGAACCGGCCGTCGCGGAAGGCGTCCGGCAGGTGCGTCAGCGGAACCTGGGTGAATGTCGTGTACAGCAGCAGCCCGAGCAACGGCCAGAGCATGGCCTCGAAGGGTTCGGAGACGCTCGGCGCGACGCTGCCGAGCGCGAGCCCCGAAAGGATCGTGGCGAGGTAGATCCAGACTTGGCGTCGCTCCAGCTGCTCTCGGGTCATGTACGCGATTTCACTCGTATCCGTTGGATTGCCGCTGTCTTGTCCGACAGCAATGATCGTATCCGATTCTGGTGCATCACGCGCCGCATCGGCCAGCTGGACATGGATTGCCGCCGGGCCTTCCGTACCGTTGGCATTTCGCTGTACGACCAGCGCAAGGCTGCACGTCCAGCGCAAGGCAGCGCATGCGGCGAAATACGAAGGGATGGGCAGGAGGTGTTGCCGATTCTCCCGCGCCGATCAGAGAGTTGGAGGATGCGTCCTCTCCCGCCGCCAACTACCGCGTCCAGGCTGCCGAATTGTTGCCGCTTTGCCCGGACACGCCGGGGCTGGCGCGCTTTGTGGCCCACGGACAGGGCCCCGTCCTGCGCCAAGCCCCGCAATCCGATCCTCTGCCCAAGCGGCCGGTCGCGGCTACGGAACGGGGGGAATTGGACCGATCGAGTTGCGCCGCCCTGTTCGATCGCGCCAGACCATCTCCGCGGACATGATCCGATACCAATGCCCGCAACAGCACCAGCCCGCACTTGCCGGCCCCCGACCGGCGGCCTCTCGCAGCGACTGGTGGCCTCTCGTAGCACGACTGCGGCGCTTCCGACTGTGTTCCGGCGCCCCGCATCTCCAATCCTGCGCCCTGGCGTCAACCGGCCGCGAGTTCGCATGCGGGCATGCCGAGCCCGGAATCGCGCCGGCGTGAAGGCGAAGGCTCTCGCTCAAGCCGGCCGGCGACCAACTGCCATGTAAATCCGCACGAACTTGACTATTCGATTGCATGGCATGTGGTTCATGAAAAACGAAAGGCAGACTAGACTGAAGTACAGCGTGGCAGCCATGTTGACGGGTCGCCGGCTATGGTCATAGCGTTGCGCCCACACGCGCTGCCGTTGGCGGGAGGCCATGATGGGCGATCTGAGCTACAAGAACCTGTTCCGCTACAATGTCGTGCGCCCGCCGCGATCGGCCCGTCCGTCGAACGGGGAGCCGAGGACGCTCGCTCCCTATCTGCTGAGCTGGACCGGCAAGCCGAGCGACCTGATGACCGGCATCGAGCGGGCCGACAGCCCGGAGGCGGCGCGCGCCCTGGCCGACCAGCACGCGAAGCGCTCGCCGTTCTTCGCGGCCCCGACACTCGAGGAGAGCGCCTGGTGGCCGCTGATCGAGACGGCGCGGCGCCTGCAACGGGCCGATCGCGGCAAGCCGCCCGCGGCGGCGATCGAGGCGCTGGCCGAGCGGCACAAGCCCGCCGACGTCAAGGCCCTCGCCGGCCGCTCCCGCGAGGTGTGGGACGACTACCTCGCCAGTGTCATGATCCAGCCGGCGGACGAGGCGCTCCGGGCGGGCCTCGTTGACGCCCTGCGCGGGGCAGAGGTCGCCCTTCGGGTTCGGCCGGCGGTTTCGTGGCCGGAGCTCGATGTGATCCTGGCTGCCTCGCCCGTGCTGTCGCCCATGCAGGCGAAGGCGGCCGGCGGCAAGTTCCGCAAGCGGTTTCCCTACGTCGCCGGCATCGCCGACCTGATGCTGGTCAAGGAGCGGCTCGAAGGATACCAGCGCGCCGCCATCGCCCATGTCGAGAACGTGATGGCGACCGAGGACCGGTCGCGCACCCTGCGCCAGCTCGACAGCACCTCGACAACAACGACGACGGAGACGGAGCGGATCGAGGAGACATCGCGCGAGAGCACGACGGACACGCATCAGAGCCTGGCGAGCGAGGTCTCCGCGACACTCTCCACCCAGACGAACATCACCACCGGCGTCTCGGCCTCGGCCTCCTTCGGCCCGGCGGTCCGGGTCGACACGAGCGCCGGCTTCGACTTCACCACCGCCAGCGAGGAGACGCGCAGCACGGCAGAGGAATACGCCCAGGATGTGGTCGAGAGCTCGGTCTCGAAGGTGACGGCACGCCAGCGCACCGAGACGGTCTCGGTGGTCCTGTCGGAGACCGAGGAGACGCATGTCCAGCGCTACGTCAACACGGCCCCGGGCGCGGAGCATGTGATCGGCGTCTACCGGCATCTCGATCAGGTCTGGCGCGCACAGGTCTTCAACTACGGTCGGCGGCTGATGCTCGACATCGTGGTGCCGGAGCCGGCGGCGCATTGGCGTATGTCGCGCCAGGAAGGAGCGGTCAGGAGCGAGCGGATCGCCGAACCGCCGGAACTGGACGTGAAGCAGACCGAGATCGACGAGACCAACTACGGCCGGCTGGCGGCGGAATACGGTGCCTCTGGCGTCGAAGGGCCGCCGATGAAGGAGGTCTTTGCCACCAAGTCGGTCACGATCGACGTGCCCAACCGCGGCGGCAGCCAGGCCAATTCGACCTCGCAGGTCCTGTCCCAGATCGCGCTGCCGAGCGGATACTACGCCGTCCAGGCCGTCGCCAGCTTCTACGCGACGAAGTGGGACAGCGACGACAAGAACCACGCGAAGATCCTGATGGAGGGCGACGAAACCGACATCGAAGGCGGCTCGAAGACGATCGCGCTGCAGCCCGTCATCGACCTGCTGGAGTTCGCGATCTACACCGACAACATGCAGGGCGGCGCAGCCACCGTGCGCGTCAAGTGCGTCATCTCGGACGCTCGCTGGGCCGCCTGGCAGAAATCCGTCTACGACGCGATCAAGGCCGCCAACGACAAGGCCTGGGACGCCTACCGCACGGAGCTGCAATCGAACGAGGCCGTCAAGGCGATGACGCAGCAGCAGATGCTGCCGGACGCCAAGCGGACGATCGAGCGGCAGGAGCTCAAGCATGGGGCGATCGCGATCCTGGCCGAGGAGAATTTCCAGGAGAACGGCGCCATCCGATTCGGCCCGCAGGCCGAGGACCCGGACCGGCTCTACCCGCTCATCGTCTTCGACGAAGCAAAGGCGGAGGGCCGCGTGGCCCGCTTCTTCGAGGAGGCCTTCGAGTGGGACCAGATGACCTACCTCTACTACCCCTACTTCTGGGCGCGGCGGAAGGTCTGGTACGAACTGCTGGGCCAGGGCGATCCCGATATCCTGTTCGAGAACTTCCTGCGCGCCGGCGCGGCGCGCGTGAATCTCTCGGTGCGGCCGGGCTTCGAAGCGGCCGTGCTGTGGTTCATGGCGACCGGCGCGGTCTGGTTCGGCGGACCGGTGCCGACGGTCGGCGATCCGCTCTACGTCGCGATGATCGACGAGATCCGCGAGACCAAGGGCCTGTCGATGGACAATCCGGTTCCGGTCGGCGCGAGTTGGACCTACACGATGCCGACCTCGCTCGTCGTGCTGGATCCCGACGACCGCATGATCCCGCCGCCCGGCCCGGCGCGTTGACCGCCGGAGACCAAGGTGGGGCGCGTCAACGAGCCGGGCGGGCACATCGTCGAGTTCGCCAATGCCCATGCCGGGACGGCCGAACTGCATTGGCTGCCAATCCCGCGCACCCTGCGGGCCAGGTTCCGCTCGGCCTCCTCCTATGCCGTGCCGCTGCAGGAGTCCTATCTGGCGCTGAAGATCGAGGCCTCGACCTGGGACCATGCCGGCAAGCCGCCGTTCAGCTGGATCGCGGTCGAGCAGCCGGAGCCGCAGACCCATCCGCGGCCGATCAGTTCCATCTGGTTCTCCCTCGACCAGGTCCACAGGGCGGCCGAGAAGCGAGGCTACGTCGCGCCGCCCTACGAGAATGTCGGTGTCGTCCTCTATGTCTTCGTCGCGCCGCACGTCGCGGTGATCCGGCCGGAGGGTCCGGACCTCGCCGAGATCGGGCTGACGATCAGGATCATCCGCGTCGCGAGCTGGTCGGCCGTGCCGGCGCCCGGTTCACAGGCGAATATCGGCCAGCATGTCGGCGTGTTCCCGATGGCCGATTTCGTCGCCTGCCACGAGCTGCACGCGCAATCGATCGCGCAGTGCACCGCGAGCTTCAGCGGACTGGAGCTCGAGCTGCGGCACTCGAGCGGCGGCTATGGCATCAAGGTCGTGCTGGACGAGCTGCGCCCCTGCCTCGCCCACATCACCTTCGAGCCCCGGCCCGGCGGCTATCACGCCTTCCACGTGGGCGCGACCGAGGCGGTCGAGGTGAGCGCCTGGCAGGGGGATAACCGGCTGGGCGTGCCGCTGTTCGCGCCCGAGCTCCTCGTCTACCGCTACGCCATCGAGCACGAGTCCCGGAACCCGGACCGCTATGTCGGCTCGCTCATCGGGATATCGAATCTTCCGTTCGAGCCCTGCGCCACGGCGGCGGGACCACCGCAGCCCCTTCCGAAAGGCGCGGCACCGCCGCCCTGGGACACGGTGCGCAGCTGCGACAGCCTCGAGGGTTGGGTTCCCCCTCCGATCTGGACGGTCACCGGGCGGCGGACCGGCGGCGTCACGGTGGACAGGCTCAAGATGATCCTCGGCTCGCCGGCCGTGGACTGGATCCCGACGATCGTCGACACGGCGATCGGCCTCGTTCCCTATCTCGGGACCGCCTACGACCTGGCGACGATGGCAAAGATCGCCGCCTCCGGATCGGACTTCTGGGGCGAGCCGAAGACGGAAGGCGACATCGCCTTGATGGCGGCCTTCCTGGCGCTCGGCAGCTTCGGCGACATCGCCAAGGGCGGCGCGAAGGCCTCGGCCGAGATCCTGCCGCGGCTCCAGAACGTCGCGGATGCGCTGTATCCGGGCTTCAGGGTGGTATCGACCAACCCGGGCCTGTCGCAGGTGTTCCTGCGCACGGTCTTTTCCGCGATCGACCCGGCGATGATGAAGGCCGCCGAGCGCGTGCTCGATGCCGAGGCGGCCATGAAATACGCCGCCCGGCTCGACGAGGCGGCGCGGCTCCTGAAGCAGGGCGGCAATCCAGACGCCGCAATACGCCTGTTCAAGGACATCATCGGCGAGATCGAGGCCGAGTTGCGCGTCCTCGCCGAGATCCCGGTCGGCAGGATCGAGACGCATCCCGCCTTCGCGGCGGCGAGCGGGCGCATCCTGGTCGATGACATTCCGGGTTTCGCCGCCTTGGACGCGGAGCCCGCCGAGAAGATCCGCGGCATTCTGCGCGAGGCCGTGCGGAACGGCGATTTCGAGGGCATGGTCGACCAGATCCGCCAGATCGACGGCGACATCGCGGCGAAATGGGTCGACAGCACGCAGGCGGCGATGATCGAGGAGGTGGTCAGCCACCCCCGGGTGCAGAGGGGCTACGCCAACCACGTCGCCAACGGCGGCAAGAGTTCGATCCTCGACTATGCGCTCAAGGCCTCGCGCGGCGGCCTGCGCGACATGCTGTACCTGCGCTTCGGCAGGGGCGGGTTCGACTTCATGCTGGGGCGGCGCCGGCTCGAGCCGGCCACGATCGAGCAGATCCTCGACCGACCCGGCGCGATCGAGGAGGTGCGCAAGCTGATCAACCGTCTCGACAGCTACGAAAGCCTGCGCGACAGCATCCGGGCCCTGAAGGACAGCCATCCCGGGCTCGGCACCATCCTGGAAGCGGACCATCTCATCGAGAAGCGCATCCGCATCCGGAGCGAGGACTGGATGCTGGACGAGCACGCGTACCTTTCCATGCTGCAGCCGGCCGACGAGCAGGTGGCGGCGGCCCTGCGCGCCCGGGGAATCGACACATTCCACTACGTTCACACCGCCAAGACGCGGCGCATGGACGAGCTGATCCCGCAAGGCGAGGAAGTCAGCATGTCGCTCCAGTCGATCGCCGACGCCTACCAGTCCTTCTGGCTGAAGGAGGTCGGCGTGACCCATGAGACTTTCCTCGGGCTGTTCCAGGCAGATTTTGCGCGCCTCGCAGACGAGGCGGGAGAAGCTGCCCCGTCCTTGGCACCGAAGAGCGGCCAGGAGCTCTTGCGTTCGATCGCGCAGCGCCGGTTGGCGATGAATGGCCGCAAGCTGTTCCTCTCCAAGGTAAAGGGCCGGGCGACCCAGGCCATCGACACGCCGTGATGTCGGCGACCGGCCCGGCTTCTCCGGGCCAGGGCCAGCATGAGACCTGCCTTTCTGGTGCCGGCTCCGAATGTCCCTTGCGGCACGGTGGCGCGGCCGCGCCATGTCCATCCGCCGTCGGGTGCGCCCGGGATCGGTGCCCCCCCCCGCGACCGACCCGTGACGCGCGGATCGACCGGCGGGGACGTGCCAGCCTCAGCGCATCTGTATGCCGTGCGCCTGCACGAGGTCGGCCCACTTCTTCAGCTCGCCATTGACGAAGCGCTTGGCGGCATCCGGACCGATCTCGGTCACCTGCTCCACTGCGGCGGCCTGCAGATCGGCCCTGAACTCGGCGGAGGCCAGCACGCGGCGCATGGCGCCATCCAGGGTGCCGACAACCGGTGCCGGCGTGCGGGCCGGAACCAGCAGGACGAAGACGCTGTTGGCTATCAGATCGGGATAGCCGGCTTCGGCGGATGTCGGGATTTCCGGTGCGATGGTCGAGCGCTCGCGATCGGTGACGGCCAGTACCCGGAGCCTGCCCTGCTTGTGCTGCTCGTACATGGTCCCGAGCCCCGCGGCGAGCACCTGCACATGTCCGGCCAGCACATCCTGCATCGCCGGCGCGGCCCCGCGGTAGGGGACGTGGGTCATCCCGATCCCCGCGATCTTGTTGAACATCTCGCCGGTCAGGTGGCCGATATTGCCGGTTCCCGAACTGGCATAGTTCAGCCTTCCCGGAGCGGCCTTGGCCAGCGCCGCCAGTTCCCGCAACGATTGCGCCGGCACGGACGGATGGACGCCGATCGCGAAGCGCTCCGCCCCGACCAATGTCACCGGCAGCAGGTCGCGCGAGACATCGAAGGTCAGGCCCGCGATCGAGAGCGGCGTGATCGTCAACGCGGCCGAGCCGGTGAGGTACAGCGTGTATCCGTCTGGCTGCGCTCGCACCACGTCGTTCGTCGCAATCGTGGTCGAGGCTCCCGGCTTGTTGTCGACGACGATCGACTGGCCGAGAATCGGTTCCAGGCGCAACGCCACCCTGCGTGCGACCACGTCCGTGGGACCGCCGGCGGCAAAGCCGACGACCAAACGGATAGGCCGGCTCGGATAGCTGCCCTGGCCGTGGGCCAATCTGGCGCTGCCAGCGGCCGCGGCGGCAAGTGCGGCCGGAGCCAGGATCAGCGCGGAACGTCGGGTAAGGCGGCTCTTCATAGTCAGCTCCTTTGGTCGCGGCTCATCACACGAGGGTGGAGGCGGGATGGCCTGCCCCGGCCGGATGGTCCGATTGCAGTCTACGGGCATGACGGGTCCGGGCGCCACGACTGGGTTGCGGGCGCCACGGCCCCGGATACCGATGCCGGCCGCCGGACGCCCCGAAACCGCAGGCCGATGTCCCGGCGGTGGGTGCGATCGGATCGTGACGCGGCAACGCCCGCGCCCGATGCCGATCCTGGACCCGGTCAGGCAGGACGTGTTCCCGCCGCCGATGCAGGATCGTCTCCTGCGAGACGGAACGCAGGGCACGCGGCCCCGGATTCCGCAGCCAACAGCGTGGCCATGATGAAGGCGACCGCGAACGGGGCGGCATGGACGGCAAGAACAGTCGGCCGCCGGCAACGGCGCGCCACTCGTCCGTCATCGGCGGATGCGCGTGGCGGAAGCCACCGCCCGGCAACGCACTGGCCCATGGGGAAATGCGGGTGATCGGCGCCGAGGCGCGTTGCTCATGCGGCATGGATCGTTCATGCGCCGCCGGCCAGGACAGCCCCGCCAGCGCACGGGCACAAACGTCGTCAGCCCGGTGCCCATCAGCGCGAGGATCTAGCCGCCGAAGAGATCGCGGCAGCCGCGGCCGGAGAGCGGGGAGAGCACCGGAGGTGTTTCGCGCCCTGCTTGAATGCTTCCCCCGAAGCGCGGCGGCTCGCGCCAGTCTCGTCCGCCGCGGGGTCGAGGCGGACGTGGCCTTCTTCGATCACGGAGACGACACGGCGCAGCTGTCCTTCCACGCGGCGCGGGTGCTCTGCCACGGCGGGACGGAATCTGCAGGGGTGTCTCGCCACGGGCGTGATCCCACCCCCAGATGCGCGGATAGAGGCCGGGCATGAGACCGCGCCCTGGCACCAGCGCCGCTCATCCGGCCCCGTGTGCTGGATCGTCGCAATGCCCGTGGGTGAAGTCGGCGAGGGTCTCGATGACCCGGCACTCGCCGACGACCCCGCCGGCGCAGCTTGTGGCCATGCGCTGCAACTCGGCACGCAGCGCCTGTAGCCGACGCAGCCTTGCATCGATCGCGGCGATCTGCGCCGTAGCAAGAGCATGCGCCGCAGCACAATCGGCATCCGGCCGGTCCGCAAGGGCGAGCAACGCGCGGAGCGCCTCGCTCTCGAAGCCCAGTTCGCGGGCATGGCGGATGAAGCCGAGCCGGCGCAGATGCGCCTCCGAATAGGCCCGGCGCCCGCCTTCGGTGCGCGCGGGCGGCGGCATCTAGCCTTCCTGCTCATACCAGCGGATCGTCGTCGGCTTCACGCCCGTCGCTCGCGCCAGCTCGCCGATGGAATAGGTTCCGTTCATCGAGCTGTCCCTTCCTGGTTCGCGAGGACGCGGGCAAAGGCCCCCAACGCCTCGTCGCTGGCGCGGCAGCCGGTCCCGTCCGCCTCCTGCTTGGCCCCCGCCTGCTTGGGGTGGACCGCGATGGGATGGCGGGCAATCAAGCCGCGGCGCACCGTCGCCGCTTCCACAATGACCCCGCCCGCACCGGCCATGAACAGACCCCGGTGCCACCGGTGCCAACCAGTCCGTGGCCCTGCAAGCGCCCGATCGTGGCTGGCACCACCGCCCGCGAGACGGCCTTGCGCCGCGCGAGACCGATGGCGCGCCCCGATGCTTTTGGCCGCAGCAGTGCGGCGATGGGGTCGATGCAGCCCCGGACTTGGCAGCCCCGGACTTGGCAGCCCCGGACTTGGCCGCCCCGGACTTGGCCGCCCCGGACTTGGGCCATGCCGTCCGCCTCGCGCGGGCGCGCGACGAATGCGGCAAGTTCGCCTGGAGCGCTCGGCAATGCTCCGCTTCATCGATCCAATATGGCGATCGGCGATCGCACTTGCCAGCCGCGCAACCCTGGCCGGCCAGGCGGTGATTGCGGGCCTCCTGGGCTTCCTGCGGGCCCCGTTCCCTGGCGCCCGTTCCCTGGCGCCCGGTCACGCGACCGACCGCGATCGCTTGCGCGGCGGTGGTGACCGGCATCCACGGCGCCTCGCGGACGGTGCAGCTGCCGGTCGCCTCGCAAGTGGTCCTCCCTGTCAAACTGTCGCTCTCGGTGATCTCGCTGGTGATGTCCGCCTGCGACATAATGCATATCGGGATACAGGTCGGCGGCATGTATCCTGGAACCGGCAAAGCAACAAAATGCTTGAAGCTATAGCCGCTGTAGGTTCCATACCCACGTCCCAGGATGGAGTGACGTGCATCATGGGTGCTGCTCGGAAGCGGACCTGGCAGGTGGAGGGCATGGACTGCGCGTCCTGCGTCGCCAGTGTGACCAAGGCGGTGGAGCGGCTGCCGGGGGTCTCCGGCGTCGAGGTCAACCTGATGGGCGGGCGGCTCAGCGCCACCATCGACGGCGACGAGGGAGTGGCCGAGACCGTATCGCAACAGGTGGCTGCGCTCGGATACGCGGTGCAGCCATTGAAGG
This sequence comes from Alphaproteobacteria bacterium, assembly GCA_020850755.1. Lineage (GTDB taxonomy): Bacteria > Pseudomonadota > Alphaproteobacteria > Acetobacterales > Acetobacteraceae > JADZEB01. The sequence goes on from JADZEB010000011.1 coordinate 52,551, forward strand.
AGGCCATACCAACTCCGGCCCATGGGTCCGAGGCGTCTTGCAACGGCTGTTGCGGCCATCACCACGGCGGCCAGGACCACGGGGCGCATGGCAGTGCTGGGACCGATCCTTCCGCTTGCGAGCAACTCGGGCAAGGCGACACGGGCCTTGCGCATGCTCACCACGACGATCGGGCCGAGAACGGCAGGCCCTGGCATGCCACGGCCAAGGCAAGGCTGGTCTGGCTGCTCGGCGCGCTCGTGGGCGGCGCCTACGGGCTGTCGCTGGCACTGCCGGCGGGGCAGGCCTATCCGCTGTTCCTCGCCGCGACGCTGGTCGCCATCATTCCATTCGGCCGGCGCGCCTTCGCGCTCGCACGCGCCGGCAGCCCCTTCTCGATCGAGACGCTCATGCTCACTGCCGCCCTCGGCGCCGTCGCCATCGGCGCCGCAGCGGAGGCGGCGATCGTCGTGCTGCTCTTCGCGGTGGGCGAACTTCTGGAGAATGTCGCCGCTGGCCGCGCCCGCGACGGCATCCGCGCGCTGGCCGACATCGTGCCGCGCGTCGCGCTGCGCCTGCGCGCGGACGGCACGACCGAACAGGTGAAGCCCGAGGCGCTCGCCATCGGCGAACTGGTGCTGGTCCGCCCGGGTGACCGCGTGCCCTGCGACGGCGTGATCGCGGAGGGTCATTCCGCCCTCGACGAGAGCCCGGTGACCGGGGAGAGTGCCCCGGTCGCGCGCGGGCCTGGTGATGCTGTGCGTGCCGGCAGCATCAACGCCGATGGCGCCTTCCGCGTGCGCGTCACGCGCGCGGCGGCGGACAACACCATCGCGCGCATCATCCGCATGGTGGAGGATGCCACCGCCTCCCGCGCGCCAACACAGCGCTTCATCGAGCGGTTCGCGGCCTGGTGGACGCCGGGCGCCATGACCGTTGCCCTGCTGGTGATCCTCGGCGCGCCCTTCGCGCTCGGCTGGCCGTGGGAGACGAGCCTCTATCGCGGGCTGGCCGTGCTGCTCATCGCCTGCCCCTGCGCGCTCGTCATCTCGGTGCCGGCGGCGATCGCCTCGGGGCTGTCCGCCGGCGCACGCCGCGGCCTGCTGATCAAGGGCGGCGCCGCGCTCGAGGCGATCGGCCAGGCGCGCAGCATCGCCTTCGACAAGACCGGCACGCTGACCGATGGCCGCCCGCGCGTGACCGACCTGCTCCCGGCGGACGGGCGCGCGGCGGTGCAGGTGCTCGCCCTCGCCGCCGCGGTCGAGCGCGGCTCGGCCCATCCGATTGCCATGGCGATCCTCGCCGAGGCGGCTGCGCGCGGTGCCGCGCTGCAGGCGGCCGAGGCGCAGTCGGCGATCCCAGGACGCGCCGTCGCCGGAACAGTGGCGGGCCGGCGCGTCAGCATCGGCAGCCCGCGCCATGCGCGCGAGACGGGCGCGGCGCTCGGCCCGTTCGAGGCCGAGGCTGCGCGCCTCGAGGCCGAGGGCAAGACCGTCGCGGTCGTACTCGTGGACGGCGCCGTGGCTGGCCTGCTCGCGCTGCGCGACGAGCCGCGCGGCGATGCCGCCCCGGGGATCGCGGCAATCGTTGCTCTCGGCCTGCGGCCGGTGATGCTGACCGGCGACAACCGGCGCACGGGCGAGGCGATCGCCGCTTCCCTCGGCATCGAGGCCCGCGCCGAGCTTCTGCCCGAGGACAAGCTGCGCGAAATCGCGGCGCTGCGTGCTGCGGGTGCGGTGGTGATGGTGGGCGACGGCATCAACGATGCGCCCGCGCTGGCCGCGGCGGATGTGGGCGTCGCAATGGGCGGGGGCACAGATGTCGCTCTGGAGACGGCCGACGCTGCGGTGCTGAAAGACCGCGTGAGCGGGGTCGCGGAGCTTGTCGCGCTGTCGCGTGCGACGATGCGGAATGTGCGCCAGAACGTCGCGATCGCGGTCGGGCTCAAGGGATTGTTCCTCGTCACGACCATGGCTGGCGTGACCGGGCTCTGGCCCGCGATCCTGGCCGATACCGGCGCTACGGTGCTGGTCACGCTGAACGCGCTGCGCCTGCTGGGGTGGACGCCATCCGTCGCCTTGCGCACATGACCCTTGAGCCTGGCCACGGGGGCGTGGCACGGGCCTGTTCCGGCAGGCCCGTTGCCTGAGCAAGCCGGCGGCGATGGCGGCCAGTGGCATGGCGCCCAAGCAGGCGAAGGCGCCGACCCGCCTGGAACCAATGCCCAGGGATACCACGCACCTGATCCCCGCCCGCGCGCGAGGCGGCGAGATCGCCGCCTCCTCGCCCTGCATGGTTCCGGATCCAGCCGCATCGGGCAGGATCAGGCTGCGCGATCGAGGCGCAGACCGGGGGACCATCTCCGGCCGGGGCGGTAGCGCGAGGCGATCCGCCCCTTCCGCATCGTGAACAGGTGAAGCCAGCCATTATCGAACAGCGCCTGGACCCCGGGGTGCCGCTCGAGAATTCCGGCGATGGCGCCCTCCGGCGCCTCTATCAGGACTGAGAGGCGGAGCGGCTCGTGGGCGAGGGCATTGCCGTCATGCACCGCTTGCCAGGGCAGGCCAGGCCGCAGTCGGCCACCATTGCCTTCGATCACGCCGATCCCGCCCACCACATTGTGGATCAGCTTGTTGCCCCCACCGAAGGCCTCTGGCGCGACCGCGGAAGCGTAGTATTGCAGGCTGATCCAGCTCGCGACGATGACAGGTGCGGTCAGGATCAGTTCGAGCGTGCCGAAGCCCGCATCCGTCTCCCAGTCATAGCTGTGCAGGAATGCGCGGCCGCCAAGGTCGACGCCTGCCGTCGCCGCACGCGGCGCGGCGATGAACGCCGCGCAGCCGGCGAGCCTCCATTCCGGGCGCACCTCGGCCCAATTGGTGGCGCGCGCGGCGACCGTCTCGGCCGCCGCCCCGGGCAGCCGGATCGCGCGTTCGGCGCGGGCGAGGGCCCCGGCGGCGCGATGCCAGCGACGGACCTGCGCGAGAACGCCAGCATGATCGGGTGCCGTGCCGTCCATGTAGAGCGCGATCTCGTCGGTCGTCGTGTCGTGAAGCCCGGCGACGAAAAGCGTGTCATCGGCCAGGTCTATGCCGTGCCTTGCGAGACCGGTGCGCGTCTCGGGGTCGTTGAGAAGCTGTGCCAGCAGCCGCGCCGAGACCACACCGGTGTGCCCGCCGCAGGCGCCGCAGTGATAGGCGCTCTCATGCGGGTTGTTCGTCACCCGCGCGCCGTGGACGAGAAGGAGCACGACGCGCCCGAAGCCGCGGGTCATGCTCATGGCCTTCAGCACGGTCGCCCCGAGTTCGGCCTTTGCCTCGGCGCCGATGCCACCCACGAGCTGCGGGGCGGGATTCGCCGCCGCCCTGGTGCCGCCCAGGCCGAGCGCATCGCGCACAAGCCTGCCGCCATAGAATGGACCCACCGCTTCGACGAACGCGAAGGAGGAAACGGCCGCTTGCCGGAACCGTCCCCAGGCGCGGGCCGCGCGGGCGCGGATCCGGGCCTTCCGCTCGGCGCCCTCGGTCCCATGGCTCGTCGAGGCCATCCTGGGCTTCAGAAGAACCGGCAGGCGCGCCTCGACCACATCCGACCCATGCCCGGTATGGGCGAGCGGCAGGCCGAAGAAGCCCGCGAAGCCAACCGTCTCGATCCCGGCGGCCTGCGCCTCAAGCGCCCGACGGAACACCTCCGAGCGGACGTCGATGCAGAATACGGCCTGCAGCGCCGGGCGGACCCTGGTCTCGGCCTGTCCGGTGAGCGCTGCGGCGAGGCGACGCTGGTGTGCGCACTCGGCGGCCTTCTGCAGGATGGCGTCGATCACCTGGTTCTCTGTCGGTCGGACCGGCGCTTCATGGGCGGCCACGATCTCGCGCCACCGTGCTTCGACTTGCGGAAGATGCGCCAGAAGCGCCTCGTCCCAGACCAGCCGGATTGCCAGAAGGTCGGCAAGTGTTCCGTCCGTCGTCCCGGCAAGTTCCGCTTGCCACAACAGCCACCGCGCATGCTGCGCCCAACCGCCGAGATCCATCAGCAGCCGGTGGAACGACGTCGTGGCGGCGTTCCGCGTGATACCGAGCCTCTCCGCAGCGCGCAGAACGGCGCGTTCCGATGTATCGGGCGCCGCGCCCACATGCCGGCAGAACCCCGCAAGACCTGCGATCTCGGGCGTCAGGTCGCGGGCGGCCCATGATCGCCAGGCCGCGTAGGCGTTCTGGCCCGGTGCGGGCGACCACAGCGCCTGCCCGCCGTCGAAGTGCCCGGCGGCCCAGAGGCCGACGGTCTTCCCGATCACGGCGGGCCAGTCGACGCCGCTCGCCTCCACGGCGAGATCGGCCACCGTGGGAAGCGCGCGCGGCGCGGCCAGGTTCGCGGTTGCCTTGGCCTTCTGCAACGCGATGTCGCGCGGCTTCAGTGGTGAGCTGCATGCGATCAGGGCGCCGGCCAGGTCATCGTCGGTGAACCGCCCGGCGGCGATATCGGCGAGGTAGTCGGCCCGCGGGCGGGTCAAGACCACGCCCGCGACGCGCCCCAGCCGTGCCGATGCGGTGGCGAGACCATCGCCCGCCTGCCCGAGGAACGGGTTGACGGCCACGGTCGCCTCGAGCGGGAAGGCCGGGGGAATGGCGCGCGCCGAGGTCTCGGCAGCCTCCAATAGGCTCGACAGTTGCGCCGGCGTGATCTTGCTGGGCTTCATGAACATCGGCTGGCCCCTCGCGTCACTTGGATCGTGCCACCCGGAAGCCGCCGATCAGGCGGTCGAGAAGCGCGTTGAGATAATGGCCATTGGCAAGATGGACACGCAGGCCGGCGGTCGCGGGATGGTGCGCCCAGAGCGGAAGCAGCATCTGCGCCAAGGCCACGAGGCCAAAGGACACGACGGCGAGCACGATCATCGCCCATTCCAGCGGACCGGGAGCAGGCGCGGCCGGCAGGGCGGGCCCCCAGAGCTTCTCGGCGGCGATCTGGAAGGTGAAGTAGGCGGCGGCGGCGCCAAGCGAAGTGCATGCGATACGCCGGGTCAGGGGCGCAGGCGCGCTGTCGGCCAGGCCCTGCGCCACAAGGTAGGCGACGCCGAAAACCAGTATCGCGCCTAGCGCCAGCGCCTGTGCCGTCTTCGGGCCGAAGACGAGCATGAAGAGGGCTGCCACCACGGCGTAGAGCATCAGCGCCAGCGCGAAGGATTTCAGCGCTGCGCCGATCCGTGGCACGGCGACCGGCCCTGGCCGGCGCAGCCCGGCGACAGCCTTGACCGCACCGCCCGCGGACAGGAAGGCATGCGCCTTGTACATGGAATGCGCGACGATGTGCAGGAGCGCGAGCGGCCAGAGGCCCAATCCGCATTGCAGCAGCATGAAGCCGATCTGCCCCACGGTCGACCGAGCGAGCGCGGTCTTGATCGCGCTCTGGGTCAGCATCACGACGGCACCGAACAGTGCCGTGAGCCCGCCGATCATGACGAGCGCAGCCATGGCGCCGGAACTCATCTGGACCAGATCCGCGGTCCGGATCAGCATGAAGCCGCCCGCATTGATGATGCCGGCATGCAGGAGGGCAGAGACCGGGGTCGGCGCCTCCATCACTTCGGTAAGCCAGCCGTGCATCGGGAAGGCTGCGGTCTTCAGCGCCGCGGCGAGCACGACAAGCGCGATGGCGAGATGCCCAGCAAGCGGAAGCCCATCGGCTGCGGTGTCGGCAAGCGCGGTGAAGTCGCCCGACCCGAAGGTGGCGACCAGTATCACCGCCGCGACGATCAGCGCCGCGTCGCCCAGGCCCCAGACCAAGGTGAACTTGGCCGCGGCACGGCGCGCAGCGGCGCGCTCTGGGTAGAACAACAGGAGCTGGCGGAGCCCGGCTCCTACGCCGATGCCGCCGAGGACGAGGGTCGAGAGACTGCCCGCCTGCATCAGGACAGGCGCCGCGGCCAGCGTCGCGAGCATCAGGCCGTGAAACCGCACCTCCTCGGCTTCGCCATCCATGTAGGTGCGAGAGAAGCGCATGACGATCCAGCCGATGAAGGCGACCAGAAGGACCATCGTGGCGCTGATCGCATCGCCGCGCGGGGACACCACGAACGGTCCGTCCATGGCCGAGACCTGCACCGGTCCTCCGATCACGACCTGGACGAGACCCGCCGAGGCGAGCGCAAGCGCGGTCAAGGCCGATGCCTCCGAAAGGCACAAGACGATACGCGGGCGCAGACGCAGGCCGCGTCCAGCGAGGATGATGGCGGCGGCCACGAGCAGCACGGCCGGGGCCAAGAGACTCAGCGGAAACCTCAGCGACATTGCGGTGCTCCCGAAGGTCAGCGGGTCGGGGCACGTCCTAGCGGCTCGACTAATTCGAGAAAATTACATATATTCTTCGCAACCGTTCTGTTTCATAGAGGCATGGCCCCCCTCAACCTCCATCACCTCCGCCTGTTTCGTGCCGTGGCGCGTGACGGAACCCTGACCGGCGCGGCGCGCGCGCTGAACCTGTCGCAGTCCGCGCTCTCCACGCAGATCAAGGCGCTGGAGGCTGCGCTCGGCCATGACCTGTTCGAGCGGCGCGGGCGGGGCCTGGTGCTTACGGAGGCAGGGCGCATCGCGCTTGACCATGCCGAGGCGATATTCCGGACAGCGGAGGACCTGCCCGCCACCCTGCGGCACGCCGGAGCGGCGCGGCGGGTTCTTCGGGTCGGCTCCCTCGCCACACTGTCCCGCAACTTTCAGATCGGGTTCCTGGAGCCGGTCATCGGCCGTTCCGACGTCGAACTGGTCCTGCGCTCCGGGCCGCAGGCCGATCTGCTCCGCGCGCTTGAGGCAATGTCGCTGGACGTGGTCCTGACCAACCTCGTTCCAGCGCGGGACGCGGCAAGCCCGTATCTTGTCCACGAATTGCCCGAGCAGCCCGTCAGCCTTGTGGGCTCGCCCGATCTTGCCGGCCGATCGCTTCACGACCTGCTGGCCGGCCAGCCGCTGATCCTCCCGACACCGGAGGCGGCGCTGCGCGCCTCATTCGACGCTCTCATCGGACGGTTGGGCGTGGCGCCCAGGATCGCCGCGGAGGCTGACGACATGGCGATGCTGCGCCTCCTTGTGCGTGCGGGAACCGGGCTCGCCGTCATTCCGCCCATCGTCGTCCGAGACGAGTTGGCCAACGGCATGCTTCTCGAACTCGCCAGGCTCGACGGCATCACGGAAGGCTTCTTCGCAGTGACCATGCAGCGCCGCTTTCCGAACCCGCTGCTCGGCGAGATCCTCGACTCCTTCGCCCTCGACGAGCGGTGAACCCGCCATCCGGGCGGGCGCCGTTCGGTATCGGACCCGTTGCCGCCGGATGACGCAGCACCGCCCCTGGATCCTTCTGCGATCTCCATGCTCACCTATTGCTTGCAGCATGTCTTGCACGGCCGCGTGCGGGCACGCGGTCATGGCCAGCCGCATGGTGGCTAGAGCCGCGCCCGACCTGGTGGAATCGCAGCGGCGCTGCGCCAGATCGGAACAGGCCGCGCGCAAACCATGGGTTGCGCGGGCATCACTTCCGTTCGGCTGGATCAAGCCGATCGGAACCTGGCCCAGCTCGCGTTCGGCGCCGAACGGACCCTTGTCGTTTGTGTGCGTGCCGACCGCGCCGATCCCGGTCCTCCAGCCTTCGGGTGCGGCCGTGTCGTGGGATCATGACCCTACGCCGCGACCGACGCGTTGCCGATCAACCCTGGCGAAAGGAGGCCGCGACGGCATTGAGGGCACGTTGCGCCATTGCGTCGGCTTCCGGCGCCATCAGCGAGATGTGGAGATGCCGCGCCCCGGCGTCGATCCACATGTCGCAGCGCATCACATCGCTGCGGCCGAGATGGATGCCGAACAGGCCGCCCCCGCCTGCCGCCCGCGTCACCGCGAAGCCGCGCCACGGCCCGATCGCAAGCTCCGGGTTGGACGAGATGACCCTGCCGCTTTCCAGGCCCTCCCAAGCGCTGTCGCGCACCTGATCGAAGCGGCGGTCCAGCGGGCCGTCGCGCGCGACAATGCGGATCGCGATGTCCGCTGGCGCCAACACCAGAAGCGCGTTCCACTCGGCATCATCCGCACGCCACACGCGCCAGCCCCGCCCCACCGGCATCCGGCCGACGAAGCGGAAGCGATCGGTCAAAGCCTGCCAGTCACCGGGAATCGTGATGGCGTATCCGAGATGCGGCGCGGCCAGCATCCAGCCATCGCCTGTCCGCTCGGCCGCGGCGAGTCCGCCGGCCTCGCCGGCGCGCACGAAACGCTCCAGCATCGGACCGGAGGCCGCCTTGAGCTCGGCATGCCACCGCCGGAGGATCTCGGCCGCGGCCTCCGGCGCGGGAATGTACAGAAAGCCGATATCGTAGGTGACAGCCTCCGTGCCTTCCTTGGTGCGGCGTGTCTCCTGCACCTGGCGCCAATACAGCGAACCATAGCCGCGCGGCGTCGGCGCGGGATCGATGTGGCGCAGATAGTGCCATGGCTCGGACAACGGAAGCTCCTGCCCTCCCACCTGCAGCATGCGCCGGTCGGTCAGGGCGCAGAACCCGGGCGCCGCCGCCTTGTCCGCCTGCCTCCAGAAGAACAGACTCACCGGCACCGGGATCGCGCCCAGCAGAAGCCACATCACGGCGACACCGACGAGCGTATGGAGCGGATCCTCGGCGAAATCCTCGGACACGATCACCCATGAGAGGTAGATCAGCAGCAGCCAGATCGCCACGCCGAGGACCACGCCCGAACCTGCGAACCAGCGCATGCGGCGCCTGCGCGCGTGCCGGGCCGCCGGGTCAGTGGCCTGCTGCCAATAGACGCGCTCGCCGGGCTGGAGATGCGCCGTCAGTGCCGGCTCTGGCGGCAGGGGGATGAAGGGCGGCGGCGCACCGTCTTGCTCGGGACCCCTTGCGATCGTCACGCGGATCCCCCTCCTGGATTGATCGAGACTCGCCTCCCGCAGCGCCGGCGATCCCGGGCCGAGGGTGCTTGGGCAAGTGGCGACCCCCAAAGCGGACGCCCCCCGCCTCATCGCCGGCCCGTGATGTCGGAATCGAAAAGCTCCTATGCAGCTTAGCCCGATGGCGAGCCATGTCTTTGACATGGCTCATGAGTGCGCGGAAAGCGGCGCGCAGCGCACGCCTCTCCCCGCGCCGGGTCTGGAGATCGTGGCGCATCAGCCGGCCGGCGGGGAATGCCGCGTGCTTCTCACCGCAAAGCGCGGCGGGCATCCGGCCGGTGCGCCGCCGCCGCGCGGCCTGTCATCTGGCAGCGATGGCGTCGCGCCGGGCGGCGAAGCGTTCGCGGAAGGATCGTGCCAGCGCGGATGGCGCCAGATCGCGCGTGATGAACACGATCCTGCTCTGGCGCGGCCCCGCGGGCCATGCGTGCAGCTCGTCGGCCGGATAGAAGACGTGCTGCACGCCATTGATGACGACCGGCCGGTCGCGCCCGGCCACGTCGAGGATGCCCTTGCAGCGCAGCACCTCGGGCCCGTGGACGGAGAGCGTCTCGCCCAGCCACGCCGTGAACGCTGTCCAGTCCAGCGGCTGGTCGGCGCGCAGGCAGGCAGTGTGCACGAAGGAATGCTCGGCGGCTTCCTCGTTCGCGGCGGCCTCCCCAAGCCAGTGCAGAAGCCGCGCATCCTTGCTGGCGGGATCGAAGCTCGCGGCGCCGAACAGCCGCGATGCCATCGCCTCGTCCGCGCCGAGTGCTTCGGCACCGGCATTGAGCGCGCGCAGCCGCGCCCGCAGGCCGTCCGCGCTGGCGGGGCACAGGTCGAGCTTGGTCAGCACAATCCGATCGGCCACCACCACCTGCTTGACCGCCTCGGGATAGGCGTCGAGCTGCGCGGCGCCGTGGCAGGCATCGACCGTCGTCACCATCGCATCGAGGCGGAAGCGCTCCAGCAGCAGCGGATCGGTCATCAGCGTGTGGATCACCGGGACAGGATCGGCAAGGCCGGTGGTCTCGATGATGACGCGGCGGAAAGGCGGCACCTCGCCGCGCAGGCGCTGCACGAACAGGCCGCGCAACCCCTCCACAAGGTCGCTGCGTACCGCGCAGCAGAGGCAGCCGGATTCAAGCAGGACGACGTTCTCCTGCAGCTCCTGCACCATCAGATGGTCGATGCCGACCTCGCCCAGCTCGTTGACCAGCACAGCGCAATCGCCGAGGTCGGGGTCGCGCAGCAGGCGGTTGAGCAGCGTCGTCTTGCCGCTGCCGAGGAAGCCGGTGATGACCGAGAGCGGGATCGCCTCCCCGCCGGCAAGCCCACCCAGCACGTTGCTCGCCATGGGCTCAGGCCGCGAGGCTGTTCTTGACGAAGCGGCCGGCCTGGATGATGGCCGCCATGTGCCTGCCCTGGCCGGTGAGCAGCGAGATATCAGCGAGCGGGTCGCCATCGACCACGAGCAGGTCGGCCTGCGCGCCCTCGGCCACCACGCCGATCTTGCCCGCCATGCGCACCACCTCCGCGCCGATCAGCGTCGCGCCGCGGATATTGTCGGCCGCCGGCAGCACCTCGGCGCGGACCAGGAACTCGTCGCCCATCAGGTGCGGCGTGCGCGACATGTCGGTGCCGAAGGAGGCCTTCACCCCGGCGCGATGGGCGATGGCCAGCCCGCGCGTGCCCACGGCCAGGATCTCGCGCGCCTTCGCCTCCGTGCCGGGCGGATAGCCGAGCGCGGCCGCCTGCTCGGCCAGGACGCGGTAGCAGACGAGATTGGGCGAGAGATAGGTGCCGCGCTCGACCATCATCTTCGCGGTCGGCTCGTCGAGGAAGTTGCCATGCTCGATCGTGCGCACGCCCGCCTCGACGCAGCGGCGGATACCGCGGGCGGTGTAGACATGCGCCAGGACATAGGTGTTGGCGCGCTCGGCCTCGTCCACCGCGGCGAGCAGCTCCTCGGTCGAGTATTGCAGGCTGTCGATCGGATCGGACTGCGAGGAGACGCCGCCGCCAGCCATGATCTTGATCTGGTCGGCGCCGAGGCGGATCTCATCGCGGATGGCGCGGCGCACCTCCGACACGCCGTCGGCGATGCGCCCGATGCCGGCGGTAAGGTGCACGCAGGCGCAGGGCTCGCGCGTATCGGCCGGGGAGCGGGCATCGCCATGCCCGCCGGTCTGGCTGATGGCGCGGCCGGAGACGAACAGGCGCGGGCCGGTGAAATAGCCCTGCTCCAGCGCCTGCTTGTGGCCGACATCCGCCCCGCCCGCGTCGCGCACGGTGGTGAAGCCGCTCATCAGCATGCCATGCAGCACCTGGCCCGCACGCGCCGTGGTGAGAGAGGGCAGCATCACCGGCGCCGGCGGCAGCAGCGTCTTGTAGAGATGGACGTGGCAATCGATCAGCCCCGGCATCAGCGTGCGTCCGCCGAGATCGATCGCCGGCACGCCGGGCGCATCGATGCGCCCCGCCTCCAGCCGGCGGATCACCCCGCCCTCGATCAGGCACTGGTAGCCGGAGCGCAAGGCGCCAGCGGCGACATCGAGCAGCGCGAAGTTGGTGAGCAGCACGGCGCCTCAGTCCTCGACCGGGACGTTGGCGGCGCGGACGACTTCCTTCCAGCGCGCCATGTCGCGGCGCCAGAAGGCATCGAAGGTGGCCGCGTCCTCGCCGACCGGCGTCGCGCCGAGGGCGCGCAGCCGGGCGCTGCCCTCCGGCGACATCGCGGCCTCGGTGAAGGCGCGCGAGAGCTGGGCGACCGTGGCGGGCGACATGCCGGCGGGGCCGAACGGCCCGACCCAGCTTGTCACCACGAAGTCCGGCAGGCCCGCCTCGGCCGTGGTCGGCACGTCGGGAAGCTGCGGCAGCCGCGCCGTCGTGGTGACCGCGATGGCGCGCACGGTGCCCTGGGTAACCAGGCCGGCGATCGCGGGCAAGGCATCGAAGCTGATATGGATCTCGCCGGCGATCAGCGCCGTAGAGACGCCGGTGCTGCCGCGATAGGGCACGTGCGTCAGGTCGATGCCGGTGCGCAGCCGCAGCATCTCGCCGGTCAGGTGCAGCGAGGTGCCGACACCGCTCGAGCCGAAATTGAGCTGCCCGGGCCGGGCCTTGGCGAGAGCGATGAACTCCTGCACCGTGCGCGCCGGCAGGGATGGGTTCACCATCATCACCACCGGGAACTCGGCGATCCGGGCGATGGCGGTGAAGTCGCGCTCCATGTTGAAGGGCAGCCGCCGCCTGATCGCCGGGGTCACGCCGTGCGAGCCGGCACCGCCCATGACCAGCGTATGCCCGTCCGGCGCGGCGCGCGCCACCATCTCGCTCCCCACCACGCCGCCGGCGCCGGGCCGACTTTCGATCACCAGCGGCGAGCCCAGGCGCGCACTGACTTGTTCTGCGATCGCACGCGCCGGAATCTCCAGCGCGCTGCCGGGACCATAGCCGACAATGATGCGGATCGGCCTGCCAGGCATGATCTGCGCGGCGGCTGGCGCCGCAATCGTGGCCATCAGCAACAAGGCGGCAAGAAGGCGGCTCATGCGGTCCCTCCGGAAGCAATAACTTCGTATCCGAAATGAACATGCAGCCTGCGTCCGCCGCTCCGGTGTGTCAAGACAGCAGCCTGTCACCGGCGTCCCTGGTGAAGCGCGCGCCCCAGGTGGCGGCCGCGTTGGTCGGACCCTTCAGGCGTGGTGACAGGCGACCAGCGTCCCGTCGGCCTGTGGCAGAAGCGCCGGGCGCTCCTGCCGGCAGAGATCGCTCGCCTTCGGGCAACGCGGATGGAAGGCGCAGCCCGCCGGAGGGGAGAGTGGCGAGGGCAGCTCGCCCTGGATCGGCTTGAAGGTGACGCCGACATTGCCGCCGAGCGCGAGCTTGGGCACGCTGTCGAGCAGCGCCCGGGTATAGGGATGGCGCGGCATCGCATAGATCGTCGCCGCCGCGCCCATCTCGACGATGCGGCCGAGATACATCACCGCCACCCGGTCGCTGACATGGCGCACCACGGCAAGATCGTGGCTGATGAACAGGCTGGTCAGGCCAAGCTCGCGCCTGAGGTCGAGGAACAGGTTCAGGATCTGCGCCTGGATCGATACGTCGAGCGAGGCCACCGGTTCGTCGCAGACCAGCACCTCGGGCCGCATCGCAAGCGCGCGCGCGATCGCCACGCGCTGGCGCTGGCCGCCCGAGAACTGGTGCGGGAAGCGCTGCGCGAAGGCCGGATCGAGCCCGACCCTGGCCAACCACTCCCCGGCGAAGCGCCCCGCCTCGGCGCGCGGGATCAGCCCGTGCGTGACCGGGCCTTCGGCGATCGTCGCGCCGATGCGAAGCCGCGGGTTGAGCGAGCCGAACGGGTCCTGGAACACGGTCTGGATGCGTGTCGTGACCTTGTGGCCGTGCCGCATCGGCGGCTCGCCCGCTAGCGTCACGCGCCCCTCGCTCGGCGCCAGGATGCCGGCAAGCATCCGCCCGAGCGTGGACTTGCCGCAGCCGGATTCGCCCACCAGCCCGAGCGTCTCGCCGCGCCGGACGCTGATCGAGACGTCAGTCACCGCCTGCACCGGCCGCCGATCCACCGTCGCGCCCAACAGCCCGGCGATGCGGTCGCCGAGCGTGATGCGCGGGCTGAAACGGCGCGACACCTTCTCTACCACCAGGATGTCGGTCATGGGCCGGCCCCGAGCGGATGGTGGCAGAGCGCACCGTGCCGCGCATCGCCGACCTGCGGCGGGTCGGTGCCGCAGGCCGTGCTCGCGCGCGCGCAGCGCGGCGCAAAGGGGCAGCCGGGCGCGAGCGACAGGAGGGAAGGCGTGCTGCCGGGAATCTGCGCCAGCCGCTGGCCGGGCGTGGCCAGCGCCGGCAGGCTGTCGAGCAGGCCGCGCGTGTAGGGATGCAGCGGCGCGTGCAGCACCTCGGCCACCGGGCCGCGCTCGACGATCCGGCCGGCATACATCACCATGACCCGGTCGGCGAGCGAGGAGACGGTGGCAAGGTCGTGGCTGATCCAGATCAGCGCCGTGCCGCTTTCCTTCGCCAGCGCCTTCATCTCGGCCAGGATCTGCGCCTGGATCGAGACATCGAGCGCTGTGGTTGGCTCATCGGCGATGATCAGCTCGGGCTGGTGCAGGAGCGCGATGGCGATGGCGACGCGCTGGCGCATCCCACCCGAGAATTCGTGCGGATAGGCATCAAGCCGCGCCACCGCGTCCGGGATGCCGACGCGCGCCAGGCTGCGTGCTGCAAGCTCGCGCGCGGCACGCTCGCCGCCACCGCCATGCGCCTGCACGGCCATTGCCATCTGCTGGCCGATGGTGAGCACGGGATTGAGGGTTGCGGCAGGGTCCTGGAACACCATGGCGATGCGCTTGCCGCGAAGGCCGCGCATCGCCGGTTGCGCCAGCCCGACCAGTTCCTGCCCGTCGAAGCGGATCGAGCCGCCGGCGATGCGCCCCGGCGGATCGACCAGGCCGATCAGCGAGAAGCCGGTGACCGACTTGCCCGAGCCCGACTCGCCGACAAGGCCGAGGATCTCGCCCCGCGCGAGGGTGAAGGACACGCCATCCACCGCCTTGAGCACGCCGGCGCGGGTGTGGAAATGGGTGCGCAGGTCGCGCACCTCGAGCAGCGCGGCGCTCATCGGCGCAGGCGGGGGTTGAACTGGTCGCGCAACTGGTCGCCGACGACATTGATCGCCACGATCAGGATGATCAGGGCGATGCCGGGATAGACCGAGATCCAGGTGCGCCCGCTCATCATGTACTGGAAGCCGTTGGCGATCAGCATGCCGAGCGAGGGCTCGGTCGGCGGCAGGCCGAGGCCGAGAAAGGACAAGGTCGCCTCGAGCGCGATGGCATTGGCCACCTGCACGGTGCCGACCACGATCAGCGGCGGCAGGCAGTTGGGCAGGAGGTGGCGCAGCACGACGCGCCGGCCCGGCAGCGGCGTGGCGCGCGCCGCCTCGACATAGTCCTTCTGCCGTTCCGCCGTCGCCGCACCATAGGCGGTGCGGGCGAAATAGGCGTATTGCGCCGTCACCAGCGCGATGATCAGCGGCACCCGCCCCTGCCCGAGCACGGCCACCAGCACGAGCGCCAGCAGGATGGCGGGGAAGGAGAGTTGCAGGTCCACCACCCGCATGATCGCCGGCTCGATCTTGCCGCCGGCATTCGCCGCCAGGATGCCGAGCGCCGCACCGATGGCGAGCGCAACCGCGCCCGCCGCGATGCCCATCTGCAGCGAGATGCGCAAGCCATACAGGATTGCGGAATAGAGGTCGCGGCCCTGCGCGTCGGTGCCGAGCCAGTGGGCATAGCCGCCCGAGCCCACGAAGCCTGGCGGCCGGCGCGCATCCATCAGGTTCAGGTTGGCGAGGTCGTAGGGGTCCTGCGGCGTTATCAGGGGCGCGGCCAGCGCCGCCGCAACCACCAGCGAGACCACCGCAAGCGCGATCACCGCGACCCAGTTCTCGCGATACTCTCGCCAGAAGCCCGCCATCAGGCCCGCCTGCCGCGCCTCAGGCGCGGATCGAGCAACGCATAGGACAGGTCCACGACCAGATTGATGGTGACGAACAGGAACGCCACCAGCACCAGGTAGCCCACCATCACCGGACGGTCGAGCGAGGTGATGGAATCGATGATCAGCTTGCCCACGCCCGGCCAGGAGAAGATCGTCTCGGTCACCACCGCGAAGGCAAGGGTGGAACCGAACTCGAGGCCGAACACGGTCACAAGCGGGATCGAGATCAGCCGCAGCACGTGCCGGCGCAGGATGGTGAACTCCGACAGGCCCGCGGCACGCGCGAACTTCACCGTGTCCGACAGCATCACCTCGCGCGTGCCGGCGCGCGACAGGCGGACCATCATCGCCAGCTTGAACAGGCTGAGGTTCAGCGCCGGCAGCGCCAGGAACGCCAGCCCCTCCCGCGTGAGGAAGGACCAGCCGACGCCGAACACCTCGACCGTCGGGCCGCGATCGCCCGCGGGCAGCCAGTCGAGGTTGACGGCGAAGGTCAGGATCAGGATCAGCCCGACCCAGAATGTCGGCACCGAGAAGCCCAGCACGGACGCCGCCATGATCGCCTTCGATGCCGGGCTCTCGGGCCGGTAGCCGGCATAGATCCCAAGCGGGACACCGATGAAAGCGCCCATCAGCACGGCAGCGAGCGCGAGTTCGAGAGTCGCTGGCAGTCGGCTCAGCACCAGTTCAAGCACCGGGATGTTGAGCACGAAGCTGCGGCCCAGATCGCCCTGGAGCAGCCGGCCGAGAAAGGCGAGATATTGTTGCCACAGCGGCAGGTCGAGGCCGTAATGGCGGATCGCCGCCTCGCGGATATCCTGGGTCGCGTCGGGGGATATCAGCACGTCGATCGGGTTGCCGATCGCGTACACGCCGACAAACACCAGCGCCGACATGGCCAGCATGACGAAAGCGGCCTGGATCAGGCGCTGGATGATGTAGCCGAGCATCGCGTCCGGGTACCCGGTGTTTGACAGTGGTCCCGGGCCATACGTAGCATGGTCCCACGCAAGCACGGCCCCAAAAAAATGGCTTCAACGGGAGATCCCCCAATGCACAAGACCTGCCGCCGCTTCGCCATGGCCACTGCCGCGATCGCCTTGATGACGGGCGCCGCCTCGGCCCAGACACTCACCATGGGCGTGATCGCCGGGCCGGAAAGCATCGACCCGCATTTCACCGCCACCGGCACCCACTCCGAGGCGCTGAAGCATGTCTTCGACTCGCTCACCCATTCCGGCGACCGGCTGCAGATCGAACCCGGCCTCGCCGAATCCTGGCGCGTCGTAAACCCGACCACCTGGGAGTTCCGCCTGCGCCGCGGCGTGAAGTTCCACGACGGCTCGGACATGACGGCCGAGGATGTCGTCGCCTCGATCCGGCGCATGCAGCAGCTTTCGGGCCCCAACCCGACGCGCATCTATGTCCGCCGCGTGCAGGAGGTGCGGATCGTCGATCCGCATACCATCCAGGTCGTTACCGATGGCCCGGCGCCGACGCTGCCGAACGACTTCATCCGCCTGTTCGTCACCTCTGCCCGCGCCACCGCCGGCCTGACGCCGGAAAACTCGAACGAGGCATTCAACTCCGGCCGCGTGGCGATCGGCACCGGCCCCTACCGCTTCTCCTCCTGGACGCCGCGCGAGCAGTTCACGATGGAGCGCAACGACAACTACTGGGGCGGCCGTCCGGCCTGGGGCCGCGTGACCAGGCGCGAGATCGCCAACCCCGCCGCGCGCGTGGCACAGCTGCGCACCGGGCAGCTCGACATGATCGTGCGCGTGCCCGCCGCCGACGTCCCGACGCTCGAACGCGATCGCACCATCGCCGTGCTGAAGGCGGAGACGGTCTATGTGTTCAACCTCGCCCTCGACCAGCGCGAGCCGACCCCGCAAGTGACCGCGCGTGACGGCTCGCGCCTCGCCGCCAACCCCTATCGCGATGCGCGTGTGCGCGAGGCGATCGACCTGGCGATCGACCGCCGCGCGCTGGCCGAGATCGCGATGGAAGGGCTCGGCACGCCGGTCAGCCAGATGGTCACGCCCGGTATTTTCGGCTACAACCCCGCGCTCACCATTCCCACTCCGAACGTGAATCGCGCCCGGCAGTTGCTGGCCGAGGCCGGCTTCCCGAACGGCTTTCGCATGGTGCTGAATTTCACCAACAACCGCCTGCCGGGCGATGCCGGCGTCGGCGCGGCGCTGACGCAGATGCTGGCGCGCATCGGGCTCGAGGTGCAGGCGGCGGGCCAGCCCGCGGCGGTGATCTTCCCCGCCCGCGCGCGCGGCGATCTGTCCAACATCATGGCCGGTTGGGGCACGCTGACCGGCGAGGCGAACTACTACTACGCGGCCAACGCGCATACCAACAACCCGCAGCTCCGCCTCGGCGCGTTCAACTGGACCCGCTTCTCCGACCCGGAGGTGGACCGGCTGATCCAGGCCGCCAATGTCGAGCTCGACGACAAGAAGCGCGAGGAGCTGTTGCAGCGGATCGGCGCGCTCTGGAACGAGAAGCGGGTCGTGATCCCGCTCGCTGCCGTCGGCTCGGCCTGGGCGATGCGGCGCGACCGCGTCACGCTGCGCGTGGGCCGCAGCGACGAGGAGACCTATGCCTGGGACGTGAGCCCGGTCGCCCGCTGAACCCCTGGCCGCCGCCCGGACCGCCGCGTGGCGGTCCGGCCTTCCCGGCGCAACCCGGAGCCTGCATGCGCATCGCCGACATGAACTGGATGCAGGTGGAGGACTATCTCCGCCGCGATGATCGTTGCGTGCTGCCCTTCGGCAGCACGGAACAGCACGCGCAGCTCTCGCTCTGCGTGGACATGATCCTGGCCGAGCGCGTCGCGGTCGAGGCGGCGGAGCCGCTCGGCGTGCCGGTCTATCCGGCGATGCCCTTCGGCCTCGCGCCCTATTTCGCCGCCTTCCCCGGTAGCGTCTCGCTGCGCGTGGAGACGCTGCTCGCGGTGGCGCGCGACCTGATCGACAGCGTGGCGCGGGCCGGCTTCCGCCGCATCCTCGTCGTCAACGGCCATGGCGGCAACGCGCCCGTGGGCGCGCTCGCCTTGCAGCTGATGACGGAACGGCCCGAGCTCTCGATCAAGTTCCACAACTGGTACAACCAGCCGCGCACCTGGGATGCGGCGATGGCGATCGACCGCTCCGGCAGCCACGGCAACTGGATGGAGAACTTCCCCTGGACGCGGCTGGCCCATGCGCCCTCGCCGGCCGGTGCCAAGCCCGCGGTGGATACGGCACTGATGAGGGCAAGCCCGCCCGGGCGGGTGCGCGAGATGCTGGGCGACGGCTCCTTCGGCGGCAAGTGGCAGAAGCCGGACGATGACATGCTGCGCCTGTGGGCCGCGGGCGTGGCCGAAACCCGCGCCGCACTGGAGGGACCATGGCCGAGCCGATCCTGATCTGGGGCGCCGGCGCGATCGGCGGCACGCTCGGCGCGCACTGGGCGCGCGCCGGGCATGAGGTGCTGCTGGTCGACACGGTGGCCGAGCATGTCGATGCCTGCCGGACCAAGGGCCTCGCCATCTTCGGCCCCGTCGCCGAGTTCACCGCGGTCATCCCCGCCGTCACGCCCGATCAGCTCACCGGCACCTACGGGCGCATCGTGCTGGCGGTGAAGGCGCAGGCAACCAGGACGGCGCTGCCCGTGCTCGCCCCGCACCTCGCGCCCGAGGGCTTCGTGCTCTCGGCGCAGAACGGGCTCAACGAGATCGAGATCGCGGAAGCGGTCGGCGCCGAACGCACCATGGGCTGCTTCGTCAATTTCGGCGCCGACTGGCACGGGCCGGGGCGCATCCTCTACGGCAATCGCGGCGCGCTGGTGGTGGGCGAGATCGACGGCGCCATCCGCGGGCGCACGCGCGCCATGCACGCGCTTTGCCGCGAGTTCGAGCCGGACGCGATCCTGACCACCGACATCTGGTCCTATCTCTGGGGCAAGATGGCCTATGGCGCGATGCTGTTCGCCACCGCGCTCAACCACGATTCCATGAGCGAGAACTTCGCCGACCGCCGCCGCATGCCCGCCTGGCTCGCGCTCGGACGCGAGGTGGTGGCGACCGCGCTCGCCCGCAGCGTGACGCCGCGCGGCTTCGGCGAGTTCGACCCGATGGCGTTCGCGCCCGGCCGCGCGGATGCGGATGCGGTCAAGGTGGTGGCATGGCTGCGCGACTACACCGCCGTCGGCGCCAAGACCCATTCCGGCATCTGGCGCGACCTTGCCGTGCGCAAGCGTAAGACGGAAGCCGGCGCCCAGCTCCTGGTCGTGCCGAAGCTCGCGGCGCAACTCGGCATCGCCACCCCCGCACTGAACGCGGTCGGCCGCCTGATCGCGGATATCGAGGAGGGCCGGCGCGAACAGTCGCCCGAAACCTTCGCCGCGCTCCTGGATGCCATCCGGTGAGCGATCCGGTTCTCGACCGGCTGCTGGCCGACCAGGAGGGCTTCATCGCGCGGCTGGCCGAGCTTGTCGCCTGCCCCTCCGTCTCGACGGATCCGGCCTATGCCGATGGCATGGCGGCGGCGCGGGCGTGGCTGCTCGCCCGCCTCGCCGCGCTCGGCTTCCAGGACGCGCAGGAAATCGCGGCCGGCGGCCACCCGGCCGTGACCGCGCGCTGGCACGGCGCCGGCCCGGCGGCGCCGACACTCCTTGTCTATGGCCATTACGACGTGCAGCCGCCCGACCCGCTGGAAGCCTGGGCCTCGCCGCCCTTCACGCTCACGGCGCGCGAGGGACGGCTGTTCGCGCGCGGCGTCTCCGACGACAAGGGGCCGTTCCTGCTGGCAGTGGAGACGCTCGGCGCCTTCCTGGCGGCCGAGGGCAGGCTGCCGGTCAATGTCACGCTGCTGCTGGAAGGCGAGGAGGAGTGCGGCTCCGGCACCCTCGGCGCGCTGCTCGCGCGGCACCGCGACCTGTTGCGCGCCGATGCCGTGCTGTCGGCCGATGGCGCGCGCTGGCGCGCCGACCTGCCGACCATGACCGTCGGCACGCGCGGCAACATGGCGATCGAGATCACGCTCCGCACCGCGGCCAAGGACCTCCATTCCGGCCGCTATGGCGGCGTGGCGCCGAACGCGCTGCATGCGATGGCGAAGCTGATCGCGACCCTGCACGACGCCGAAGGCCGCCCGGCGGTCGCGGGCTTCCTCGCCGGAGGCGCGGAGCCGACCGAGACCGAGCGCGCCGAACTAGCACGCATTCCCTACGATGTCGCCGCGCACGACGCCGCGATCGGCATCGCGCCCGGCTACCGCACACCGACGGAGTTCCTGGAACGGCTCTGGCTGCGCCCGACACTCGACGTGAACGGCCTGTGGGGCGGCTATACCGGTGCGGGCGGCAAGACCGTCATTCCGGCCACCGCCCACGCCAAGCTTTCCATGCGGCTTGTCCCCTGCCAGGACCCGGCGCGCGCCGCAGCGGCGGTCGCGGCGCATCTGCGCGCCCATTGCCCGCAGGGCGCGGAGCTGACCATCAACGCCACGCGCGAGGGCAGCTTCGCCTACGCCCTGCCGCCCACCCACCCGCTGCTGCGCGCGGCGGAAGCGGCGCTCGCGCGCACCACCGGGCGCACGCCGCTGCGCGTGCGCATGGGCGCCACGCTGCCGCTCGCCGACATCGCGCGCAACGTCGCCGGGCTCGATACCGTGATGTTCTCCTTCGCCACCGCCGACGAGGATTTCCACGCGCCCAACGAGAACTGGCGCCAATCCTCCATCGCCGAGGGCTTCGCCGCCTGGGTCGCGCTGTTGCGCGAACTCGCCGGCGTGCCCCGCTCCGCCTTCCCTGCCGCATCCTGAGGGAGTCCGCCCGCCCATGCAGATCCGCTTCGATGGTGTCACCGTCGCCGTCACCGGCGCCGGCCACGGCTTCGGCCAAGCGATCGCCCGCTCCTTCGCGGCCCTCGGCGCCCGGGTCTTCGCCTGCGACATCTCGGCGGGCGAGCTTGCCGAGACGGCGAAGGCCCCCGGCGGGATCGCCACCAGCGCCTTCGACCTGACCGCCAGGGGAGCAGCGGCCGGCTGGATCAAGGGCATCGAGGATGCGACCGGCGGTCCCGTCGGCGTGCTGGTCTGCAATGCCGGGGGCGTGCGCGGGCAGGTGATGCGCCCGATCGAGGAGGTGCCGGAGGAGGACTGGCACGCGATCGTCGACATCAACCTCCACGCCGCCTTCGCGCTCGCCCGCGCCTGCGCGCCCGGCATGAAGAAGGCCGGGAGCGGGCGGATCGTGACGATCAGCTCAGGCGCCGGGCTGAAGGCCAGCCTCACCGGGATCCAGGCCTATTGCGCGGCGAAGCACGGTCTGGTCGGGCTCACGCGCCAGCTCGCGCGCGAATTCGGGCCGCATGGCGTCACGGTCAACTCGATCGCGCCCGGCTTCGTGCTGTCGAACCCGTCGAGCATCAAGCAGTTCGAGAGCTACGGCGCGGAAGGCCAGCAGGCGCTGCTCAACCGGCTGGCCATGCGCCGCCTGGGCACGGTGGAGGACATCGCCAACGCTGCGCTGTTCTTCGCCAGCCCGCAGGCCGGCTGGATCACCGGCCAGGTGCTGCCGGTGGATGGCGGCAACGCGTGAGGTCGGTCGCACAGGGCACGAACGCCGCATCGGACCATCCACCCGACGCCAACCGCGCGGTCGCTGAGGGGCCGGTGCCGACAGCGAGCAATCTGCCTTGCTCGCTCGAAGGGGGCTGTTCAACGCCCCGGTGCCGTTCCTAGACTTGCGCATGGACCTTCGGCTCGGCGTCGACATCGGCGGCACATTCACGGACTTCGCGTTGCTCGACCCGCAGCGCGGGACCGTTGCGCTGCACAAGCGCCTGACGACGCCGCATGCGCCGGAGCGGGCGGTGATCGACGGCGCCCTTGCCCTTCTCGCCGAGCAGGGCGCGGGCCTCGATGCGGTCGATCTGCTGGTGCACGGCACCACCCTGATAACCAACGCCACGATCGAGCGCCGCGGGGCGCGCACGGGCTTCCTGGTCACGCGCGGCTTCCGCGACGTGATCGATATCGGCCGGGAGCAGCGCTACGACCTGTTCGACCTGCGTCTGCGTTTCCCGGAGCCGCTGGTGCCGCCGGCGCTGCGCCGCGAAATCCCCGAGCGCGTGCTGGGCAGCGGCACGGTGGAACTGGCGCTGGACGAGGACGCGGTGCTCGCCGCGGTCCAGGAGCTTGTCGAGCACGAGGGCATCGAGGCGCTCGCCGTCGGCCTGCTGCACAGCTACGCCCACCCGGCGCATGAGCGGCGCATCCGTGCGCTGGTGCAATCGGCGTTCCCGCAGCTGCCGGTCTCGCTCTCGGGCGAGGTATGCCCTTTCATGCGCGAGTATGAGCGCTGGACGACGACGATCGTGAATGCCTACACCCAGCCGCTCGCGGACCGCTATCTGGGCGCGCTGGAATCCGGTCTGGCGCAGGCCGGATTCCGTGGCCGGCTGCTGGTGATGACCGCCAATGGCGGTAGCGCGACGCCTGAAACCGCACGCCGCTTCCCGGTCCGGCTGATCGAGAGCGGCCCGGCCGCCGGGGCGCTGATGTGCGCCTGGCTCGGCCGGCAGGGCGGGCTGCCGCGGGACCTCCTGTCCTTCGATCTCGGCGGCACCACCGCCAAGGGCGCGCTGGTACGCGCGGGCGAGCCCTTGCGCCGCTTCGAGCTCGAGGTCGCACGCGTGCACGCCTTCAAGCGCGGCAGCGGCCTGCCGCTCAAGATCCCGGTCATCGACATGATCGAGATCGGCTCGGGCGGCGGCAGCATCGCCACGCTCGACCGGCGCGACCTGATCGCGGTGGGGCCGCGCAGCGCCGGGGCCGCGCCCGGTCCCGCCTGCTACGGCCTTGGCGGCGATCAGGCCACACTCACCGACGCCAACCTCGTGCTTGGCTTCCTCGATCCCGGCTTCTTCCTCGGCGGCCGGATGCGGCTTGATCCGGCGGCAGCGCAAAGGGCACTGGAAGCACGCATCGGCCGCCCCCTCGGCCTCGATGCCGCGCGCGCCGCCTGGGGCATTCACGAGACGGCGAACGAGGATGTCGCGCGCGCCTTCCGCGTGCATGCGGCCGAGCGGGGCTTCGACTATCGCAGTTGCGGCATGGTCGCTTTCGGCGGCGGCGGGCCGGTGCATGCCATGCGCATCGCGCGCAAGCTGCGCGTGCCCAGGGTGATCCTGCCTGCGGGCGCCGGCGTGATGTCGGCGATCGGCCTGCTGGTCAGCCCGCTGCGCTTCGATGTGGTCCGTTCCGATCGCGTCCAGCTCGACGGGCTGGCGCCGGATGGCCTGGCGGCGCGCTTCGCCGCGCTGGAGACCGAGGCCGCCGCGCCCCTGCTCGGTGCCGGCCTCGGCAGGTCCGCCATCGCGACCGGCCGGGCGCTTGACCTCCGTTATCGCGGCCAGGGCTACGAGATCGAGGTGTCGCTGCCGCCTGGCGACCCGGCCGAGCTGCTGGCCGGCATCCCGGCGCTGTTCGATCGCGCCTACCGGCGCATCTTCGGCATCACCTTCCCTGGCCAGCCGCTCGAGATCGTGAACTGGAAGGCGAGCGCCACCGGCCCTTCGCCTGCGCTCGATACCGCGCGCCTCGCGGTCACAGCGCCCCCGCGCCCGCCCGGCGCCACGGCAGGCAAGGGCGAGCGGCCGGTCTACGACCCCGCCGCCGGCGCCTATCGGCCGGTGCGCGTGCTCGACCGCTATGCGCTCGGCCCGGGCGAATCCGTGCATGGACCGGCCCTGATCGAGGAGAACGAGAGCACCTGCGTGCTGGGCGAAGGCGACATCGCCGTGCCGGACGTGCATGGCAACCTGGTCGTGACGATAGGGGGCGGGGCATGAGCTTCGATCCGGTGGAACTCGGCATCCTCTGGGATCGGGTCGTGTCGATCGCCGACGAGATCGTCTCGGCGCTCGTCACCACCTCCTTCTCGACCATGGTGCGCGAGAGCGGCGATCTCTCCTGCATGCTGTTCAACGGCGACGGCGCCTCGCTCGCGCAGGGCAATTTCTCGGTGCCGAGCTTCACCGGCACCGGCCCGCCGACGCTGCGCCACATGCTGCGCCGCATCCCGCCCGACGCACTGGAACCGGGCGATGTCGTCATCACCAACGATCCCTGGATGGGCACCGGCCATCTCTGGGACATCAACGTGATGCGCCCGGTCTTCCGCAAGGGCCGGCTGGTCGCCTTCACCCTAAGCGTCACGCACCTGCCGGATATCGGCGGCGGCGGCTATGCCTCGACCGGCACCGAGGTCTATGCCGAGGGGCTCAGGATCCCGATCCGCAAGCTGATGCGCCGCGGCGCGCTCGACGAGGATCTGATGGAGATGATCCTGGCCAATGTCCGCCTGCCGGAAATGGTACGCGGCGACATCCTGGCCAACATCGCCTGCAACGAGGTCGGCGGCCGCCTGATCAGCGAATTCATGGACGAGCAGGGCCTGGACGATCTCGGCCCGCTCTCGCGCGCGATCATTGGCCGCACCGAGGCAGCGATGCGCGAGCGCATCGCCGCGCTGCCCGACGGCACCTGGCGCAACAGCGTGCCGGTGGAGGGGATCGACGCACCGATCGGCCTTTCCTGCGCCGTGACCATCCGCGGCAGCGATGTCGCCATCGACTTCACCGGCACGACGCCCGCCCTAACGCGCGCGATCAACGTCCCGCTCTGCTACACGCGCGCCTTCTGCAACTATGCGGTCAAGGTCCTGACGATCCCCGAGTTGCCCAACAACGAGGGTGCCGCCAACCCGATCAGCCTTTCGGCGCCGGAAGGCTGCATCCTGAATGCGGTGCATCCCTCGCCCACGGCAGGGCGGCATGTCATCGGGCATTTCGTCGCACCGCTGATCTTCGGCGCGCTGGCCCCCGTGCTGCCGGCGCAGGTGCAGGCCGACAGCGGCATGCTCTCGCAGCTCTCGGTGCGCGGCGAAACGCGCGAGGGGCGCGGCTTCTCCTCGCTGTTCTTCGCCGCCGGCGGCTTCGGCGCGCTGCGCGGTACAGACGGTCGCGACGCCACCCCCGGCCCCTCCAACATGATCGGATCGCCGATCGAGATCTGGGAGGACGCGACCGGCATGACCGTGCTGCACAAGCGGCTCTTGCCGGATAGCGGCGGGGCGGGCGAATGGCGCGGCGGCAACGGCCAGGAGATCGCGCTGCGCAACGACACCGGCCGGCCGATGGATGCCGCCGTGTTCTCAAGCCGCACGGAGTATCCGGCGCAGGGGCTGGATGGCGGCCGCCCCGGCGCGCTGCGTGACACGCTGATCAACGGCGCGCCCGTGCACGCGAAGGGACGCTACATGCTCGCGCCCGGCGACGTGGTCACGACGCGCGAGGCGGGCGGCGGTGGCCATGGCGATCCCGCCCGGCGCGGTCTGGAGCAGTTGCTTCGTGATGCAAGGGACGGCCGCATCACGGTCGAGGGGGCGCTGCGCGACTTCGGCGTGGTGGTCGACCCCGGGATGACCAGGGCGCACCGACGCCGTACCTAGCCGATGCGCAGGTTCGGCCTTGTCATGGTCAACCCGGGAACGGGCGCGACGGACCCGCCCCTGCCCGCCTTTGCGGGCTGGTTCCGCAACCTGCCAATCCGGCCCAGGCCCTCTGGCGCAGCGCCGATCGGCTGCACGGCCTGGGGATCGCGGCGCCCTGATCGGGCCTGGTGCGCCGGCCGCGACCGATGCGAGCGCCGATGACTGGACCCGATCGCAACGTCCCACCCGGCCCCGGCTGTTGGCCTGGGCCGGGTGGCTGCATTGCCGGCGACGAAGCTTCAACGGCCGCCGCGCTTGGCGCGCTCGATCTCGGCCACCAGCGCCCGCCCGTTCGGCGCCTCGGTCAGGATCGTATCCCAGGACTTGCGCGCCTCGGCCATGAAGGGCGCGAGGTTCGGCTCGGCCACCGCAACGTTGCGCGCGCGGATCGCGGCGAGGCCCTCGCGGTTGACGCGATCATGATGCGCAAGGCTCGTCAGGATTGATTCGCGCGCCACCTCGCGCACGGTCGCCTGGATGTCGCGCGGCAGGGCGTCGAAGCGTGCCTTGGACATGATGAATACCGTCGTGGACTGGTGCAGCTTGGTCAGCGCGTAGTTGGTGATCACCTCGACGAAGCGGTCGGCCACCGTGGCGTCGGGCGAGATCTCCAGCGCATCGACAACGCCGTTCTGCAACGCCAGGAACAGCTCGCCATAGGCCATCGGCGTGGGCTGGGTGCCAAGCACGCGATAGGCCTCGACAAAGCCCGGGGTCTGCAACACGCGGATCTTCAGGCCGCGCAGATCCCCCACCGCGTTGATGGCACGCCCGCGCGAGGCGATGTTGCGCTCATAGACCGCGCCGAAGCCGAGGCCGATCATGCCGTGCCGCTCCAGCAGGCCAAGCAGGCGCTGGCCGGTCGGACCCTGCAGGACCTGCACCGCCTGGGCGTTGTTGTCGAACAGATAGGGCAGCGACAGCACGCGGTAGTCCCGCTCCACGGTCTCGAGCGAGGAACCGCCGACGAAGGCGCCGGTGATCACGCCGGTGCGCACGGACTGGATCAGGCGCAGCTCGCCTCCCAGCGCGCCGCCCGCCTCCACCCGCACGGCGACGCGGTTGTTCGTGCGGCTGGCCATCAGTTCGGCGAAGCGCGTGAAGGCGACATGGTAGGCACTGTCTACCGAAAGCACATGGCCGAGCTGCATCTCGATGCGCTGCTGCGCGGCAGCAGGCGCGGTGGCAAGGCTGAGGCCGATCGCCACAGCCGCTAGTGTCCAGGTGATGCGCATGGGTGTCCTCCCTCTGTTGGTGCGCGGGTTGTCAACGAAGCCGGAGCAATGCCAGCGATAGCGCCGGCACATAGGTGATGATCGCCAGATCGACGAACAGCACGCCGAGAAAGAGCAGAAGCGGGCGCATCAGCTGCTCCATCGTGATGCGCGCGATGCCGCAGGCGATGAACAGGTTCACGCCCACCGGCGGCGTAACCATGCCCACCGCCAGATTGACGATCATGACCAGCCCGAAATGGGTGGCATCAACGCCGAAGCTCGCCGCGACCGGCGCGAGAACCGGCGCCAGGATGATGATGGCGGCGAAGGTCTCCATGAACATGCCGACGACGAGCAGGAACAGGTTCACCAGCAGCAGGAACATGGCGGGGTTGCCGGTGATGGTGGATAGCAGGCCCGAAACGATCTGTGGCGCCTGGAGCAGCGACAGCGCGAAGGCGAACATCGCCGCGAAGCCGACGATGATCATCACGGTGGATGCGGTGATGGCGGCATCGGCAAAAAGGCCCGGCAGGTCGGCCAGCCCGATCTCGCGATAGACGAACAGCCCGATGCCAAGCGCGTAGACCACGGCCACCGCCGCCGCCTCGGTTGCGGTGAAGAAGCCGCCATAGATGCCGCCCAGGATGATCACCGGCATGACCAGGGCCAGGCTCGCCTCGCGCGTGGCCCCGGCAAGCTGGCAGAGCCAGGCACGCGGGGCGATGATCTGGCGCGTGCCGTAGCCGCGGCGCGCGGCGATGATGCAGTTGGTGGCGATCAGCGACAGGCCGATCAGCACGCCGGGCAGGAAGCCGGCGATGAACAGGTCGCTGATCGAGGAGGAGGTCAGCACCGCGTAGATCACCATCGGGATCGAAGGCGGGATAATCACGCCAAGCTCGCCCGAGCTTGCGGTCACCGCCGCGGCGTATTCGCGCGGATAGCGTTGCTTCTCCATCTCGGGAATCAGCACCGAGCCGATCGCGGCGGCGGTCGCGGCCGAGGAGCCGGAGATGGTGGCGAACAGCATCGCCGTCACCACCACCGCCGCGCCAAGGCCGCCCGGCAGCCAGCCAACCACGGCGATGGCGAAGCGCACCAGGCGCCGGGCGATGCCGCCCATCTCCATCAGCCGGCCGGCGAGAACATAAAGCGGCAGCGCCATCAGCGCGAAGCTGTCCAGGCTCTCGAACACCACCTGCGGGATGGCGATCAGCGGTATGCCCTTCTCCTGCAGCGTGACGAGGGGCGCAATCCCGAGTGCGATCGCGATCGGCGTGCCGGCGGCAAACAGCCCGAGCATGACCAGAAGCGGCGTGATCATCGCGGCCGGCTCATTCCCGCGCCTCGGGGTCGCCGATCAGGCGGATGTCGCGCCCGGTGGTCCACGCATCCGCCATCAGGGCCAGCGTATTGACAATCATCAGTGCCGTACCCACGGGCATGGCCCAATAGACCCAGTGCTTGGGGATCTGCATCACCGGACTGGTTTCGGTGGCCCCCATCTCGACGAAGGGGAGGCTGACCCAGATCAGCAGCGCGAAGAATGCGACGCAGAGCGACATGGTGGCGTAGCGCAGCGCCTGTCCCGGCAGGGGCGAGAGCGCGCGCACCACGAACTCGAGCGCGATCAGTTGCGCGCGCCGGCAGCCCACGGCGGCGCCGAGGAAGATCACCCAGACCAGCACGAAGCGGGCCAGCTCCTCGGTCCAGGGGGCAGAGATGTTGATGCCGACAGCGGTCAGCACGAAGCGCACCAGGATCTGGATCGCGATCGCGACGACAATCACGCCGAGCGCGATGCCCACCAGCCGCGCGATCAGCGCGTTGATGCGGTCGATCAGGGCAAGCGCGGTGCGCATGGTCAGCCTCGGCCGGGCCGATCATGGGCACAGGCCGCGACAGCGCCCGCATCCTGCACAGTGACGCGTTGCGTTCCAGCCCGCACTTGGGTCACCATTCCCTCTCCCCGATGCGCGGCGCGCGCCTCCTTGGGTACGCCGTCGCTTGCGCGGGAGGCTAGACAGCAGTTTCGCATGCTGTCAAATCGTTCGCATTGCGAACATGGCCCTGGCCGGAGCCGGCCCGGGCGGGCACCGGGACGGAATGGCGATGGTCGATCTTGCGGGCAAGGTGGTGCTCCTCACGGGAGCGTCGAAGGGGATCGGGGCGGCAATGCTGGCCGCGCTCGGGCGGGCGGGTGCGGATGTCGTCGCCCAGTATGCCTCGGACCGCGCCGGCGCCGAGGCGGCGGCCGCGGGCGCCGTGCCGCCCGCACGGCTCAGGCTGGTCGCCGCCGATTTCCACCGCAACGATTCGGTCGATCGCCTGTGGCAGGAGGCGCTGGCCTGGCGCGGGCGCGTCGATGTGCTGGTCAACAATGCCGCCGTGATGCGCGTGGGCGGCGGCATCGAGGCCGAGGATGCGGAATGGGACGCAGTGTGGGCCGAGACGCTGCAGGTAAACCTGCTCGCCCCGGCACGGCTGGCACGCTTCGCCCTGCGCCACTTCCGCGCGCGCGGCGCGGGCGTGCTGATCACTGTGTCGAGCTGGGTCGCCCAGCGCGGCGCCAGCAACCCCGCCACCGCGAGCTATGCCGCCTCCAAGGGCGCGCTGATGGCCTGGACGAAAACCATCGCGCGAGGCTATGCCCGCGAGGGGGTGCTGGCCTACACCATCGCGCCCGGGGTGGTGGCCACCCGGATGTCGGAGGAATTCGCGGCGACCCAGCCGGGCGGCAAGGCGGCGGTCGCCGCCGGACTTGCCATGGGCGAATGGGTGCCGCCCGAGGACATCGCCAACCTGGCCGTTTTCCTGGCCTCGGGCGCGGCGCGCCACCTTACGGGCGCGACGCTCGACGTGAACGGGGCGAGCTACATCCGCTAGCGCGCCTTCGAGCGCCCGCCGGGCACGCTACTCGGCGGCGCGGCGCGCCGGCAGGGCGCCCAACTCGGCCATGATGCCGCGCAGCTTCTCCAGCCGGTCTCGGCCTTCCTGGCCCAGCGCCTTGAAGGTGGTCAGCGGCGCGCGCACATCGCCCATCGGGTAGCCCATCATCGCCGCCAGCGCCTTCGAGTAGCACTGGTGGCCGTAGGTGGGATGGCCCTCGGCGATGGTGTGCTCGATCCTGGTGATGCCGCGCTGGATCTTCTTCGCCTCGTCGATGCGCCCGGCCACCAGATGCTCCCAGATCCGTGTCGAAGGGCCGGGGATGTAGTTGCCGAACGGGTTGACATAGCCCACCGCGCCGAGCAGGAAGCTCTCGACGATGCGCTCGCCCGCGAACACGTTCATCACGCCATCGGTCGCTTCGACGATGTCATAGACGCGCGCCACATCCATCGAGGCTTCCTTGATGTAGCGGACCTGCTCGAAGGACTTGGTCAACTTGGCAATGAGCTTGGGCTTCATGTCCACGTTCGAGGTGAACGGGTTGTTGTAGAGCATGATCGGCAGCGCCACCGCCTCGCAGATCGCCTTGTAGTAGGCGAAGATCTCGTCCTCGGTCGGGGTGTAGTAGTAGGGTGGGATGATCATCAGCCCCTGCGCGCCGAGCGCCTCCGCCTCGCGCGCATAGCGAACAGCGTTCGGCGTGTGCGCGTTCGAGGCGCCCACGAGCACGTCCATCCGCCCGGCGACATGCTTCACCGTCTCGGCCACCAGGGCCGTGCGCTCGGCATCGGTGACGGTGAGGAACTCGCCGGTGGTGCCGAGCAGGATCACGCCGGGCACGCGCTCGGCCATCAGCCAGTCGAGGAAGCGGCGCTGCGCGGCAAGGTCGATCGACTTGCCGTCCTCGGTGAAGGGCGTCACCGAGACCGTGTAGCTGCCGCGAAACACCTTTGGCATGGAATCCTCCCGATCCGTGGCCGGCGGCGATGCTCGGTTTGCCGCCCTCGGCGCGGCATGATAGCGAGGAGCCGGTAGCGGTAAACGAGAATCCGGCGGACGCGGGCTTTTTGCGCGCCGGGCGGGGCATCGTTACCGGGCAAGGGGCGGCATGGACACAGATGTGCTGATCGTGGGCGGGGGGATCGCGGGCGCGGCCACGGCGCGCGAGCTTGCGCGCGCCGGAATCGATGCGCTGCTGATCGAGCAGGCCACGCTCAATGCCGGCGCCTCGGGGGCCAATGCGGGCAGCCTGCACGCCCAGATCCCGCACCCCGAGTTCGTCTCGCTGGGCGAGGATTGGGCGCGCGCCTATGCGCCGACGATCGCGCTGAAGCAGGCCTCGCTCGCGCTCTGGCACGAGCTCGGGGCCGAACTCGGCCCGGATCTGGAGGTCGCGACCAAGGGCGGGCTCCTGGTCGCGGCCCATGCCGGGCAGATGCGCGACATTGCGCGCAAGGGGGCGATCGAGCGCGCGGCGGGGCTTGCGGTCGAGATGCTGTCGCGCACCGAGTTGCTGCGCCTCGCCCCCTATCTCGCCGAGGATGTCGGCGGCGGCGCCGTCTGCCCGGTCGAGGGCAAGGCCAATCCGCTGCGGGCGACGCCCGCCCTGGCCCGCGCTGCGGTCGCGGCCGGGGCACGCATCCGCCAAGGCGTGGCGCTGCTTGCGATCGAGCGCCGGGCCGGGGGCGGGTTCATCGCGCAGACGAGCCAGGGCCCCGTGCGTGCGGGGCGCATCGTCAATGCGGCCGGAGCCAATGCGGCGGCGGTGGCGCGGATGCTCGGCGTTCCGCTGCCGCTTGAGGGATTCCCGATCCAGGTCAACGTCACCGAGCGCGCGGCGCCCTTCATGGACCATCTGGTCTACTATGCGAGCGGGCGGCTCTCGCTCAAGCAGGCGCAGAACGGCACGCTGCTGATCGGCGGCGGCTGGCCGGCCGCGCGCGATGCCGCCTCCGGGCGCCTCTCGCTCCTGCCGCAATCGGTGGCCGGCAACCTGGCCGTGGCCAGCGCCGTCGTGCCCGCGATCGCACCCCTGCGGCTGGTGCGGAGTTGGCCCGCGCTCGTGAACGGCACCGCCGACTGGAAGCCCGTGCTGGGCGAGGTGCCGGGCGTGCCCGGCTTCTACATCGCGGTGTTCCCCTGGATGGGCTTCACCGGCGGGCCGATCGTCGGGCGCATCCTGGCCGAGCTGATCGCCGGGCGCGACCCGGGCTTCGACCTGCGTCCCTTCTCGCCGGCCCGCTACGCGCACAGCCCGGTTGCTGCCTAGTCCCGGGCGCTCCATATTGTGCGGATCGGATACGGTGTTCGCATCGCGAACAGGCGCCCGAGGTGCGGCATCCCGCCGCAGGCATCGGGCCAGGCACCAGGGAGGAGGGTCTGTGCAGAAGCGCAGGCTCGGCGTGATCGTCAACCCGATCGCCGGCATGGGCGGGCGGGTCGGCCTCACGGGCACCGTCGGGCGCGAGACGCTGGCGCGCGCCCGCGCGCTCGGCGCCGCGCCGGTCGCACCGGCCCGCGCCGCCCGTGCCTTCGCCCTGCTGCGCCCGCTGGCCGAGACTGTGGAACTGCTCGCCCCGCCCGGCACGATGGGGGCCGAGCTGCTGCGTGCGGTGGGCCTAGCCGTGCGCGAGGTCGGGCGCGATCCCGCAGCCGACACCAGCCCCGAGCACACGCGCGAGGCGGCGGAATGGATGCAGCGCCTCGGCGCCGAACTGCTGCTGTTCGCAGGCGGCGATGGCACCGCGCGCGACATCCTCGGTGTCATCGGCGGGCGCGTGCCGATGCTCGGCATCCCAACCGGCGTGAAGATGCATTCGGCCGTGTTCGCCGCCAGCCCCGACGCGGCGGGGGAGGTTGCCTGCGCCTGGTTCGCGCCCGGCGGCGCGCGCATCGGGCTGCGCGAGGCCGAGGTGATGGACCTCGACGAGGAGGCAATCCGCGCCGGCCGCGTCTCCGCCCGGCTGTTCGGCCATGCCCAGGTGCCGCACCTGCCCCGGCTGGTGCAGAACGCCAAGGCCGGCCCGCGCCCCGACGACGAGGCCGAGATCGCCGCCCTGGCCGGGCGGCTCGCCGCCGGCATGGCGCCGGGGAGGCTCTATCTGCTCGGACCCGGCACCAGCACGCGGCGCATCGCCGAGAGGCTGACGCTGCCCAAGACGCTGCTCGGGGTCGACGCGATCCTCGATCGCCGGCTGCTCGCCGCCGACCTGAACGAGAATGCCCTCCTCGCCCTCCTGGACGAGGCGCCGCGCCCGGTGACGCTGATCGTCGGCGTGACCGGCGGCCAGGGCTTCCTGTTCGGGCGCGGCAACCAGCAGCTCTCCCCGCCCGTGCTGCGCCGGATCGGACGCGAGAACATCATCGTCATGGCCGGAGCGGGCAAGCTCGGCGCGCTCGATCCGCCCTGGCTGCGCGCCGATACCGGCGACCCCGAGACCGACCGCTGGCTCTCCGGCTATCGCCGCGTCGAGACCGGGCCCGATCGCAGCATGATCATGCGCCTGGTCGCCTGAAGGCGGCGGGGCGCGGCGACACCACAAGGACCGAACCAGGAAACACACGGGAGAAGGAGGCGGACAGGTGCGAGGCAATGCTCCAGGCGCGCATCCCTACATGGCGAACGCGCTGCCCGAGACAAAGCAGGCGATGCTGGCCGAGATCGGCGCCAGGTCGATCGAGGAACTGTTCCACCAGATCCCCGCGGATCATCGCTTCCGCGGCGAGCTCAAGCTGCCGGCGGCGATGCGCTCGGAGGCCGAGCTCAAGCGCCATCTGCTGGGGCTCCTGCGCAGGAACCGCTCCTGCGAGGAGAACCTGTCCTTCCTCGGCGCCGGCTGCTGGCAGCACCATGTCCCGGCGATCGTCGACGAGATCGCCGGCCGCAGCGAGTTCCTCACCTCCGTCTGGGGCACCTCCTCCTCAGATCACGGGCGCAACCAGGCCTGGTTCGAGTTCACGAGCCAGCTTGCCGAGCTGGTGCGCATGGATTTCGTCGGCCTGCCCGTCTATTCCTGGGGCTGTGCCGCAGGCCACGCGCTGCGCATGGCCTCGCGCCTCAACGGCCGGCGCGAGGTGCTGGTGCCGCGCGCCACCTGCCCCGAGCGGCTTTCCGTCATCCGCAACTATTGCGAGCCGGAGCAGATGGAAAGCCACATCAAGGTCACCCTGGTCGACTACCAGCCCGGCAATGGCCGGCTCGATCTCGCCGACCTCAAGCGCAAGCTCGGGCCGGACATCGCCGCCGTCTATATCGAGGTGCCGGGCTATCTCGGCACGATCGAGAGCCAGGGCGCCGAGATAGCCCGGATGGCCAGGGCGGCGGGCGCGGAGATGATCGTCGGTGTCGATCCGATCTCGCTCGGCGTGCTGGCGGCACCGGCCGATTACGGCGCCGACATCGTGGTGGGAACGACCCAGACGCTCGGCATCCACATGTTCGCCGGCGGCGGGCTCGGCGGCTTCATCGCCAGCCGCGACGAGGACCGCTATGCGCGCGAATACCCCACGCTCAATGTCAGCATCACCAGCTCGGTGAAGGGCGAGCCCGCCTTCGGCCTGTCGCTCCTGCACCAATCCTCCTACGGGCTGCGCGACAAGGGCAAGGACTGGACCGGCAACTCGACCTATCTCTGGGCGATCGCGAGCGCGGTCTACATGTCGGCGCTCGGGCCGGCGGGCTTCCGCGAGGTGGGCGAGCTGATCCTGGCGCAGAGCCACTTTGCGGCGAAGCGCATCGCCAGCGTGCCGGGCCTGTCCGTGGCCTGGCCGGGCGGCTTCTTCAAGGAGTTCGTGGTGCGCTTCGATGGCACCGGCAAGAGCGTCGCCGCCATCAACCGCGCACTCGCGGCCAAGGGCATCTTCGGCGGCAAGGACCTGTCCGCCGAGTTCCCCGAGCTTGGCCAGAGCGCGCTCTATTGCGTGACGGAGATCCATTCGGCCGAGGACATCGAGCGCCTTGTCGGCGCGCTTGCGGAGGTGGTGCGGCCATGACCAGCAACATCAAGCTGCCCAACTATCACGGTGCGCGATGGGACGAGCCGGTGGTGATGGAGATGGGCGTGCCCGGGCGCCGCGGCGCCGTCTTCCCGGCACCCGCGCCCGCGGTCGCGGCGGCGGTGGGCGATGCCGCGAGCCTGGTGCCGGCCTCGATGCGCCGGCAGGACCGACCGGCCCTGCCGGAGATGACCGAACCCGACGTGCTGCGCCACTATCTGCACCTCTCGCAGATGGTGCTCGGCATGATGGGCATCAGCCTGTTTGGCACCTGCACCATGAAGTACAATCCGCGCCTGAACGAGTGGCTGCAGATGCGCCCCGAGCTGGCCGAGCTGCACCCGCTGCAGGACGAATCGACC
Organism: Alphaproteobacteria bacterium; assembly: GCA_020850755.1. Classification (GTDB taxonomy): domain Bacteria; phylum Pseudomonadota; class Alphaproteobacteria; order Acetobacterales; family Acetobacteraceae; genus JADZEB01. The sequence continues at coordinate 88,003 of JADZEB010000011.1, forward strand.
ATGCAGGGAATGCTAGAGATCGTGCACGGGCTCGACCTGATCCTGCGCGAGCTTTCCGGCATGGACCAGTTCGTGTTCCAGGCGGCGGGCGGGGCGGATGCCGCCTACACCCAGACCTGCGTCACGCGCGGCTATTTCGCCGCCCGCGGCGAGCTCGAACAGCGCAACGAGATCATCACCACGATCCAGGCGCATCCCTGCAATCCGGCCACCGCCGCCACTGCCGGCTTCAAGGTGATCACGCTCCCGCTCGAGGAGAATGGCTATCCCTCGATCGAGGCGCTCAAGGCGGCGCTGTCGCCGCGCACGGCGGCGCTGATGACCAACAACCCCGACGATATGGGCATCTACAACCCGCAGATCCGCGAGTGGGTGCGCCTCGTGCACGAGGCGGGCGGGCTTGCCTTCTACGACCACGCCAACTTCAACGGCGTGATGAGCAAGATCCGCGCCCGCGACCTCGGCTTCGATGCCTGCATGTTCATGCTGCACAAGACCTTCGGCGGCGCCAAGGGCGGCGGCGGGCCGGCCACCGGCGCCTATGGCTGCACCGCGGCGCTGGCGCCCTTCCTGCCCGGCCCGGTGGTGGTGAAGGATGGCGCGGGCTACCGGCTCGATCGCAACCGGCCGCAATCGGTGGGCAAGGTGCGCGAGTTCCTGGGCAATCTCCAGGTCGTGCTCAAGGCCTATTCCTGGTGCCGGGCGATGGGCGCGGAGGGCATCGCCGAGGCTTCCGACCTTTCCGTGCTCGCCAACAACTACATGGACAAGAAGCTCGGCCAGATCCGCGGCCTGGTCCGCTCGCACCCGAAGAACACCGCGCATCGCATGGAAATGACGCGCTGGGGCATGGGCCCACTCAAGGAGGAGACGGGCGTCAACATCTTCGATGTGCAGAACCGCATGACCGATTTCGGCGTCGATGCCTTCTGGCTGTCGCACGATCCATGGGTCGTGCCCGAGCCCTTCACGCCGGAGGCGGGAGAGCTCTGGTCGAAGGAGGATATCGACACCTGGATCGCCGTGATCCAGCGCATCTCGGACGAGGCCTACAGCACCCCCGAGCTGGTGAAGAACGCACCGCACAAGGCCGCGATCGCCAAGCTCGCGCCCGAGAACCTGGACGATCCGGCGGTGTGGGCCACCACCTGGCGCGCCTACCAGAGGAAGCGCAAGGGCAAGGCGGCAGCCTAGCCGGGCGGGGCGGCGCACGCGCGCGCATGAACGCGGCACATTCCGGCCCGGCCCTGCCGAGGGAGATCGGCTGGGCCGTCATCGGCGGGGGCATCGTCGGCATGGTGCTGGCCCTGCGGCTGGCGCAGGACGGCGCCGATGTCGCGGTGCTGGACGATGGCGCGCATGCCGGCACCACCGCCAATGCCGGCAGCCTGCATGTGCAGATGCAGAGCCGCTTCATGCGCATGTATCCCGAGCTCGTGCCGAACCTTGAACGCTCGCTGCCGCTCTATCCGGCGGCGGTGCGCGAGTGGCAGGCGCTGGCCGCCGAACTGGCGACACCGATCGAGCTCAAGGTCTCGGGCGGGCTGATGGTGGCCGAGGATGCGGCGCAGTTCGCCTTCCTGGCCGAGAAATGCGCGCGCGAACGGCGGCTCGGGCTCGACTCGCACATGCTGGAGCGGGCCGAGCTTCTGCGCCTCGCGCCCTATCTCGGCGAGGCGGCCTATGGCGCCGAGCTCTGCGCCCACGAGGGCAAGCTCAATCCGCTGCTCGCCAACCGCACGATCTGGCGCGCCTGCCGCGCGGCGGGCGTGGTGCACCTGCCGCAGACGCGCGTCGCCCGCATTGCGCGCCAAGTGCCGGGCGCGGGCTTCGTCGTGGAAACCGCGCGCGGGCGCCTGCGCGCGGGCCGCGTCGCGCTGGCCGCGGGTGCAGGCACGGGCGCGCTTGCGGCCATGCTCGGGGTGCATGTGCCGACCGAGGCCGAGCCCCTGCACATGAACATCACCGAGGCGACCGAGCCCACCATCCACCATCTGGTGCAGCATGCCGAGCGGCCGATTACGCTCAAGCAGCTCGGGCTCGGGCAGGTGGTGATCGGCGGCGGCTGGCCGGCGCGGTTCGAGGGGCCCGAGCGCCGCCCCGCCACCATCCAGGCGAGCATGATCGGCAATCTGCGGCTCGCCGGCCACATGGTGCCGCAGCTTGCGGGCTTGCGCATCCTGCGGAGCTGGGCCGGGGTGAACACCACAACGGATGGGCAATGCACGATCGGATGGGCGCCGGGCCAGCCCGGCCTGTTCGTCGCGGTGCCGGGAGATGCCGGCTACACCCTCGGGCCGCTGGTGGCGAGGCTGGCGGCGGCGGAGATCGCCGGGCGCGATCCGGGCTTCGACCTCGCGCCCTTCGGCCCGGCGCGCTTTGCCGCGCCTGTCCCCCCGGCCTAGTCGGCGAGGTTGCGCCCCATCCGTTCGGCCGCGTCCAGGAGCGCGGGCAGGAAGCGGCGCTGGAGATCGGTCAGCGACACGCGCGCACTCGGCCCGCAGGCGTTCAGCGCCGCGATGACCTCGCCCGAGAGCGAGCGGATCGGCACCGAGATCGAGCGCAGGCCGAGCTCCAGCTCCTCGTCCGCAATGGCGAAGCCACGCCGCCGTGTCTCCGCGACCAATTGGCGGAGCTGCGTGCGCGAGGTGATCGTCTTGGGCGTGAGCTGCGCCGGCCGCGCGGCGATCAGCAGTTGCTCGGCCGCCTTGTCCGACAGGCCGGAAAGGAGAACCCGTCCGGTGGAGGTGGCATGAACAGGCAGCCGGCTGCCCACGCGCAACGCGATGTTGACCACCCGATGCGGCGAGGGCAGATGCGCGACATAAAGCACCTCCGTGCCATCGAGCACGGCGCCATAGATGCTTTCGCCCAGCGTCTCGGCCAGTTCGGCCATGATCGGCCGCCCGGCTTCCCAGAGCCCGGTCGCGGAAACCACGGAATGGGAGAGTTCCAGGAGCCGCGGCGTCGGCTCGAACCACTTGCCGTCGGACTGCATATAGCCCGCATGGACGAAAGTGAGCAGAAAACGCCGCGCCGTGGCGCGGCTGACACCGGCCTGCTCGGCCACTTCCGAAAGCGTCATGCGCGGCTTCGTGCGCCCGAAGACGCGCAGTATGTCGAACGCCTTCAGCGCCGAGTGAACAATGTCACGATCATGCCCGGCCTCGGCCGTGCGTGGCGGACGCTGCACCTCGGCACGGGCCGGTGCGACACGCCCGATGCGGGCGGGTGGCGCCTTCGATCGAAGGGCGCGGCTGGCGCGGCGCGGTCGGCGTGACGTGTCGGGGTCGAGGCTCATGGGGTCCAGCAGGATCTTTGGTGGCACGAAGCGCCGGGCGCGCAGCTTGGCACCACAAGGCCGGCTTCGCAACCGACCGCGATGGCCACGGCCGGCCTCCGCCCGGCACCGCGAGCAGTCGGCACCTCGGATCGGCACGCAGCCATCTTGCGGGAGCCGGTCCGCAGTGTTCATAATGCGCAAAATGTTCGCCAAGCGGGCAATACCCGGGACGCGGATCCAGCAACAGCCCGGCATCCCGGTGCCGGGCACCACCGACAACAAGCAGCGGGCGCGAATGCCATGCCCGCCACAAAGGGAGGCTTCCCCATGGTTGACCACAAGGACCGCTCCACCAGCCTGTCGCGCCGCGCGGTGCTTGCCGGCATCGGCGGAGCGGGGCTTGCCGCCGCCGCGCCCGCCATCCGCCCGGCTTCCGCGCAGGGGCAGGTCACGCTGCGCTGGTGGTCGCCGCAGAACGCGCCGGCGCAACGCGCCGCCTACAACTTCCAGATCGAGAGCTTCCAGCAGGCGAATCCCGGCGTGCGCGTGCTGTACGAGCCGACCTCGGACGAAGGCTATCCGGCCCAGCTTGCCGCCGCCTTCTCCTCGGGCCAGGTGCCGAACCTGGTCACGCACCTGCCTTCCTTCGCCGTTTCGAACTACTGGCAGCGCGGCCTGCTCGAAGCGTTCAACGACGTGATCCAGGCGGTGGGGCCGCAGAACTACTACGAGGGCGCCAACCGCATCTACGAGATCACCCAGGGCCAGTATGCCGGCACCGGCATCGGCAATTCGGCCGCAAACATGATGTGGCTGCGCAAGGATCTGATGCAGCAGGCGGGCGTCGCGCGCGCGCCCGAGACCTGGGACGAGCTGCGCGATGCCGCCCGCAGGATGCAGCGCGGCGGCATCTTCGGCGCGCCGCTGCCCTATGCCCGCAACTCGATGACCAGCCTGATCTTCATCTGCTTCGTCCACGGCGCGGGCGGGCGTATCTTCACCCCCGACCTGCAGGTCGACATCAACAACGATGCCTTCCGCAACGCGCTGGAGTTCTACCGCTCGATGCGCGAGCTCTGCCCGCCGGGCGCCACGAACTACAGCTGGGGCGAGAGCCTGACCGCCTTCGTTTCCGGCGCGACCGCCACCGGAATCTATACCGGCCGCGTGCTGGCCAATGTGGCGGCGCAGAACCCGCGGATTGCCGATCACGTCACCTGTGCGCCCTATCCCACCGTCTCGAAGAGCGTCGCCCCCTGGACCTTCAACGACTTCCCGAGCGTGATGATTCCCAAGGGCGCGGCGAACCTGGAGATGACCAAGCGGCTGGCCGCGCACCTGTTCCGCGCCGACGGCTATATCCGCCAGCTCCATGCCGCGCCCGGCCATGTGCTGCCGGTGCTGCGCACCATCTCGACCAACCCGGCCTATCTCGAGAACGACCTGATCAAGAAATACTCGGCCGAGGTGGACCTGATGGCGCGTTCGGCCGCCGCCGGCCACAATCTCGGCTGGGAGACGCCGCGACACCGGCCGAACACCAAGGCCGGGCAGATCATCGCCTCGCACGCCTTCGCCGAGTGCGTGCAGCGCGTCGTCATCAATGGCGACAATGTCGCCACCGTGATCTCCGACACGCAGCGCCGGCTCGAGGAGATCATGCGCTCCTGACGGGGTGGCGGCTGATGGTCCCGCATGGCTACCCCGGCGCGGCGGCCCCGCGCCGGGCACACCCGGCTGTCCGGGGCTGAGGGTGCGCGCGCGATGAGCAGGCTCGATCGCCGCTATGCGTGGCTGGGCGTGCTGCTGATCGCGCCCACGGTGCTGATCTTCTGCATGGTGATCGTCTATCCGCTGGTCTCGGCGATCTACCTGTCGCTGTTCTCGATCTTCACGCCGACGCTTACCGGGCACTGGGTCGGGTTCGCGAACTATGCCGATCTCGTCGGCTCGCACGAGTTCTGGCGGTCGCTGTTCAACACCGCGCTGTGGACGGTGCTGACGCTGGTTCTCCAGATCGCGCTTGGCATCGCCATGGCGCTGATGCTGCACCAGAACATGGTGTTCCGCTCGCTCGCGCGCAGCCTGATCCTGTTCCCCTACTTCGTCTCCACAGTCGTGGCCGTGCTGGTTTGGCGCTGGCTGTTCAACGACCTCTACGGCATCCTCAACCACCTCATGCTTTGGGCCGGGATGTTCAGCGCGCCGATCGACTGGCTGGGGACGATGCCGAACGCTCTCGCCTCGATCGTGCTGGTGGGGGCGTGGAAATACTTCCCCTTCGTCGTGATCGCGGTGCTGGCGCGCCTGCAATCGATCCCGGAACAGCTCTACGAGGCGGCCACCATCGACGGCGCCGGCGCCTGGTCGCGCTTCACCGACGTGACGCTGCCGCAACTGCGCGAGGTGCTGCTGGTCGTGGTGCTGCTGCGCGCGATCTGGGACTTCAAGGAGTTCGACCTGATCTACCTGCTCACCGGCGGCGGGCCGGTGATCGCGACCCAGACCCTGCCGCGGATGGTCTACAAGGCTGCGTTCGGGCTGAACCAGATGGGCCGCGCGGCGGCGGTGGCCGTGTCGATGATGCTGGTCATGCTCGCCTTCATGGTGGTCTATCTGCGCATCGCCAGCCGCCGCGAGCGCGAGGGGCGCGCCTGATGCCCCGCCTCCTGCGCCGCATCCTGTTCAACCTGTTCGCCTGGGGCGTGGTGCTGCTGGTCGCCTTCCCCTTGTTCTGGATGATCATCACCTCGGTCAAGCCGCAATCGGAGCTGTTCCGCATCCCGCCGACGGTCTGGCCCGAGACCGTAACCTTCGAGCATTACTGGCGCCTGATCGACGAGACGCCGTTCCTGGTCTACATGCGCAACTCGCTGGTCCTGTCGTTCAGCACGACATTCCTTGTCGTGGTGGTGGCAACGCTCGGCGCGCACAGCCTTGTGCGGTTCCGCTATCCGGGGCGCGAGCGCATCGCGCAGCTCGTGCTGTTCACCTACCTGCTGCCCTCGGTCGTGCTGATCCTGCCGCTCTACCTGCTGATGGTGTGGATCGGCGTGGCCAACACCATCTTCAGCCTGGTGATCGCCTACACCACCTTCGCGCTGCCCTATGCGCTGTGGCTGCTGCGCTCCTTCATGCAGGGCATCCCGGATGATCTCGAGTCGGCGGCGCTGGTCGATGGCGCCACGCGCATGGAGGCGTTCGTGGACGTGATCCTGCCGCAGGCGCTGCCCGGCATCATCTCGACCACGATCTTCACCTTCATCCTGTCGTGGAACGAGTATCTCTACGCGCTGGTGCTGGTGAACACCGATCTCGCCCGTCCGCTTACCACCGGCGTGATGACGATGCTGCTCGGCGCCTTCAACATCGAGTGGTCGCTCCTGATGGCGGCGGCGGTGATGATGTGCGTGCCGCTGATCATCCTGTTCGCCTTCCTGCAAAGCTACCTCACGCGCGGCTTCGGTGCCGGCGGCGTGAAGGGCTGATGGCGAAGGAGGGCGGCGCGATGGGCGGGATCGTCTTCAGCAGGGTGCGCAAGGCCTTCGGCAGCTTCGTCGCGGTGAAGGACCTCGACCTCGAGATCGGCGCCGGCGAGTTCGTGAGCCTGCTCGGCCCTTCGGGTTGCGGCAAGACCACGACCTTGCGCATGCTGGCCGGCCTTGAATTCCCCACCGCCGGCACGATCGCGATCGGCGGGCGCGTCGTCAACGATGTTGCCCCCGGCAAGCGCAACGTCGCGATGGTGTTCCAGTCCTACGCGCTCTATCCGCACATGACTGTGGGCGAGAACATCGCCTATCCGCTGCGCAAGCAGGGCGTGGCGCGCGCCGAGCGCGAGGCGCGCGTGCGCGCGGTGGCCGAGACGCTGCAGCTCGGGGCCCTGCTCGACCGCCGCCCGAAGCAGCTGTCGGGCGGGCAGCAGCAGCGCGTCGCTCTCGGCCGGGCGCTGGTGCGCGAGCCCGCGGCCTTCCTGCTCGATGAGCCCCTGTCGAACCTCGATGCCAAGCTGCGCGCGCATATGCGCGCCGAGCTCATCGAGCTGCACCGGCGCGTTGGCAAGACCTTCGTCTATGTCACGCACGACCAGCTCGAGGCGATGACCATGTCCGACCGCATCGCCGTGATGCATGAAGGCGTGCTGCAGCAATTCGCGCCGCCGCGGGTGATCTATGACCAGCCGGCCAACCTCACCGTCGCGGGCTTCATCGGCTCGCCGGCGATGAACGTGATGGACGCCGAGTTGGTGGCGGCAGCCGGTGGTGCGGTGGCGGCGAACGGCCTCCTGCGCGCGCCTCTTGCCGCCCCTGGCGGCGGTGCGGGCGGAGCGCGCACGATCAGGCTCGGCGTGCGGCCGGAGGATGTGCTGCTCGGCGCCGGGCCGCTGTCGGGGCGCATCCGCGTGGTCGAGCCGACGGGCCACGAGACCATCGTCGCCTTCGAGGCGGCTGGTGCATCCTTCGTCGCGCGTGCCGCGGCCGACTTCTCCGGCGCGCCCGGCGAAACGGTCCCGTTCGATCTCCGGTCCGCGCGGCTGCATGTGTTCGATGGCGCAACCGGGGGTCGGCTCGAACTGTCGGGCGCTGGCCCGATATCTGCAGCGTGATCGGGATTGGTGGGGAAGCGGAATCATGGACAGGAACAGCGTCGCTTGGTCGGGGCCGATGCCCGCGGTGACAACCCCGTTCGATGCATCGGGACGCATCGACGCGGCGGCCTTCACGGGGAATGTCGAGCGGCTGCTGGCGGCGGGAGCCACCGGTATCGTCGCGTGCGGCTGCACCGGCGAGTTCTGGAGCCTGTCGCCGGCCGAGCGCAGCGAGCTCTATCGCCTTGCGGTGCGCGCGGTGGCCGGGCGCGGAACGGTGATCCTCGGCACCGGGGCGATCTCGGCCGCCGACACGATCGCCCACTCGGCGGCGGCGAAAGAGGCGGGGGCAGATGGCCTGCTGATCCTGCCGCCCTATTTCGTCAAGCTGAGCGATGACGAGATCTTCGCCCACTATGTCGCCGTCGATCGCGCGGTATCGCTGCCGGTGATGCTCTACAACATCCCCGGCAATGCGGTGAACGCGATCTCGCCGGCACTGGCCGTGCGCCTCGCTGCGCTCGACAAGGTCGTGGCGATCAAGGAAAGCTCGGGCGACTTCAACAATTTCCACGCCACCATGATCGCCGTGCAGCACAGGCTGCGCGTCTTCTGCGGCCCGTCCTCGGTGTTCGGCGTGCCGGCGGTGGCCCTTGGCGCCGACGGCACGGTCGATTGCTTCCCGAATGTCTGGAACGGCTGCCTCGACCTCTACTATGCCGCGCGCGACGGCCGCACCGCCGAGGCGGCGAAGCTGCAGGACACCGGCCGGCGCCTGACCGAGCTGTTCACGACCGGCGGGCGGACCCTCTATCCCGCCACCAAGGCGGCGATGGACATGCTCGGCTGGCCGGGCGGCGGGGTGCCGCGCCCACCGCTGCAACCGCTCGGCGGCGCGGCGCTTGCGGGACTGCGCGAGGGCATGCAGGCCCTCGGCGTGTTGTAGCGCGCAGGTTATCGCGCGCAGGGAGAATGGAGACCATGGACCTCGGTATCAAGGGCAGGACGGCGATCGTATGCGCGGCCAGCCGCGGGCTCGGCCGCGCCTGCGCCGAATCGCTGGCCCGCGAGGGCGCCAACCTGACGCTGATAGCGCGCAACCCCGGCCCGCTGGAGGAGGCCGCGCGCGAGATCCGCGCCGCGCATGGCGTACAGGTGGCGGCGATTGCCGGAGATGTCACGGAGGCGGCAGGGCGTGATGCGCTGCTTGCCGCCTGCCCGGCACCCGACATCCTCGTGACCAATCCGGGCGTACGCCAGGTGCCGGGCGATTTCCGCAGCTTCGACCGCGCCGAGTGGCTGAAATGGTGGGACGTCCATTTCCACTCCTCGATCGACCTGATCACGCGCACCACGCCCGGCATGGCGGCGCGCAAGTTCGGTCGCGTCGTGAACGTGTCCGTGAGTTTCATCAAGTTCCCGCAGGTGGGCTTCGCCCATTCGCACGCGGCGCGGGTGGCGCTTTCCGGTGCGGTCGCAGCGATGGTGCGCGAGCTGGTCGGCCAGAACGTCACCATCAACACGGTCTGCCCTGGCCTGTTCGATACGGATGCCCTGCACACCAACCTGCACGGGCATGCCAGGCGCGGCAACACCACCTACGAGGCGATCCTGGCCGACCGGCTGCGCACCTGCCCGGCCGGGCGGCTGGCCGACCCCAAGGAGTGCGGCGATCTGGTTGCCTTCCTGTGCAGTGCGCAGGCGGGGTTCATGACCGGGCAGAACATCGTCAATGATGGCGGTGTCTACCAGGGCCTGTTCTGAGGCGCGCGCGGTGGCCAGCAAGCCCGCCGCGACGATCGGGGCCAGGGGCCGCGTGGTGGCGCTGTCCGGGGCCACGCGCGGCCTGGGTGCCGCGATCGCGCGCAGGCTTGCGGCCGACGGCTTCACCCTCGCGCTTGGCGTGCGCGAGCCGCGCGCGGCGGCGAAGCTCGGCCTGCCGCGCACACGCACCAGCATCCATGCCTTCGACGCGCTCGATCCCGACAGCGCGTCGCGCTGGATCGCCGAGGCGGTGAAGCGCCATGGCCGGCTCGATGCGCTGGTGAACAATGCCGGCATCCTGCGCCGCGTCACCTTCGAGGAGGGCAGCGAGGCCGATCTCGACGCGATGTGGGCGGTGAACGTGAAGGCGCCGTTCCGCCTCATCCGCGCCGCCCTACCGCATCTGCGCCGCACGGGGACGGGCCGCATCGTCAACATCGCCTCGACCGACGGCAAGCGCATCCGCGATACCTCGGTCTCGATCGGCTATGCCATGACCAAGCACGCGCTGGTGGCGCTGTCGCAGGCGGCGAAGCTGGCCGGATGGCCCGATGGGGTGCGCGCGACCGCGCTCTGTCCCGGCGCGATCGATACCGGGATGCTGGCCGGCCTGCCCGGCATCACGCCCGGTCCCGGCCGGCTCAGGCCCGAGACGGTTGCCGAGATAGTGAGCCTGCTGCTGCGCCTGCCGAACACGGCCACGATCGCCGAGCTGGTCGTCAATACGCGCCAGGAACACAGCTACTAGCGCCCCTTCCGCCACGAGGAGAGATGCCATGTCCGATCTGCGCGTTGCCGTTTCCACCTTCCCCTTCCTCTACTCGCATGGCGGGCTTGCCGCGCTGAAGCACATCGCCGCCAAGGGCTATCGCAATTTCGAGATGATGATCTTCCCGCCGCATTGCTGGCCCGCCGACATGAGCCCGGCCGAGAGACGCGGCTATGGCACCTGGCTCAGGGACAATGGCTGCGCCATCACCTCGTTCTGCTATCCGCTGCTCGACAACAATCCGAACTCGGTCTGCCGGATCATGCGGCGCTACACGCTCGATCGCTACAAGGAGGCGATCGAGCTTTCGGCGATGTGGGGCTGCCCCTATGTCTGCGCGATCCCGGGGCCGGTGAACAGCCTGATCAACCCGCCCGACAAGTGGATGCGCGACTGGTTCGTGGAGGGCATGAAGGAGATCGTGGTCTTCGCCAGGGGCTCGGGCGTGGAGGTGGTGCTGGAGAACGTGCCCTTCACCTTCCTGCCCACGGCCAGGGACATGCTCGAGATCGCCGATGCGATCGGCCCCGAGGTCGGCATCAATTTCGACATCTGCAACTCCGCATATATCAAGGAGGATGTCGCCGGCGCGATCCGACTGCTCGGCAAGCGGATCAAGAACGTCCACATCTCCGACACCAGCTTCGCCGACTTCAAGCATGACCGGCTGGGCACGGGCATCGTGCAGCCAGGGCCGGCGGGAGCCGCGCTCAAGGAGATCGGCTATACCGGGCTCACGGTGCTGGAGATCATCACCGACGCGACGCGCCCTGGTGTCGATCCCGACGGCGATATCCGCGCGAGCCACGACATCCTGGCCCAGCATGGCTGGGAGAAGCGCCCGGGCGCGTGAGGGGCACGAGCCTGCCAGGCGGGCGTGCCCAGGCTTGCGCTACACCGCGCGCGCTTCCGGTGGAAGCAGCGCGATGCCGAAGCTGGCCGGATCAAGCGCGAGGTCGGCCAGAGTGTAGCGGTCGAGCGTTCGCAGAAAGGAGTCCAGCGCTTCCTGCAATACCCCGCTCAGCCGGCAGCGTGCCGTGATGACGCAGCTGTTCCGCTGGCCGAAGCATTCCACGAGCGCGAAGTCCGGTTCGGTCGCGCGCACGACCGCGCCGAGCCGGATGCGCTGCGGCGGCTGGGCGAGCTCGAAGCCGCCGGTGCGTCCGCGCACGCCGCGCAGCAATCCCGCGCGCGTCAGCTGGTTGACGATCTTCATCAGATGCGCGCGCGACACGCCGTAGGCCCTCGCCGTTTCCTCGATCGTCGCAAGCCGGTCATTGTGCGCGGCCGCATACATCAGGACGCGCAGGGCGTAATCGGTGAAGCTGGTCAGTCTCATCGCGCATCCATGGGGGCCGCCGCCACGGGCCAGGCGATTCCCTGCTCGGTCACGACCGCGTCCATGGCGAGGTCGTGCGGCTGCGGGTAGATGGTGGCGATCCTGGCAGAGGCGTAGCCCACGCCGAAGACGCGCGGGCGATAGCCCAGTCCGGCCAGGGTGCGGTCATAGTAGCCGCCACCATAGCCCAGGCGGAAACAGCGCCGGTCGAAGGCGACGACGGGCGCGACGATGACATCCGGTTGAACGGTCGGTGCGGCAGCGGTCGGGACGGGAATGTTCCATATGCCATGCTCGAGCGCCTCGCCCGGCCTCCAGGCGCGGAACAGCATCGCCTCGCGGCGCCGGACAACGACCGGCAGCGCGATACGCCCGCCATTCGCGTCGATCCTCCGCAGCAGGTGGCGCGGGTCCGGCTCGCCACGGAATGGCCAGTAGAACCCGACCGTAAGGCCCTGCACGTCTCCGATCGCCCCTTCAAGGATATTCATGATGCGTATGGCATGGTCGCGCCGCCGATCCGCCGGGATAGCGAGCCGGGCCGCGATCTGGCTTTCCCGCTCGGCCTTGCGCCAGCGCATCACGTCGGTTCGCTGACGCGGATCGGTGGCATCGGCCAGGACGCACCAGGCCGGGTCGGTCTCGTGCATGAAGCAGGGCGGCGAGGCGAAGCCTGGCGTCGCATCCTCGTCTTGGCTGTGGGCCATGTCACCCTCCCGGCTGGTCAGTCGCCCGCCGGCAGCAGTAGCTCGGCATCGGGGCGCTTGAGCCGTTCGCCGCCGCGGAGCATCACGCCGTGGCGGAATGCGATGCCGAGCTCCAGGCTTTCGGCGATGCGGCGCGCGCGCTCGATGAAATGCTCGGCCGCAGCCGGCGGGCACAGTTCGCGGGCTGTTTCCTCGAACAAGGCGAGCCAGCGGTCGAAATGGCGGGCATCCACCGGCAGGGGCAGATGCATTTCCATCGGCCGGCCATGATAGACCCCCGACATCAAGGCGACCGACGACCAGAAGGCCATCATGCGCAGCAGGTGCGGTTCCCAGTCGGCGATGCGTTTGTCGAAGACGGGGCCGAGCATCTGGTCGGCCCGCACCTTGGTGTAGAAGCCGCGCACGAGACGCTCGATCATCGCCTCGTCGATCCCGGTGCGCGCGGCGATCTCCGCCTGGATTGCCGCACGGCTTCGCTGCTCTGTCATGGCCGCCTCAAAGATACATCCGTTATGTATCTTTTAGCGTCGCCAAGCCGGCCGGGCCACACCTATCTCGTCCGTGCCCTGGCGTGCCGCCCGGGAGCGGGCCAGCCCGACTATTCCTGCGGGATGTTCGCCTGCCGGGCGACGTCCTGCCACTTGACCACTTCCTGGCGGATGAACTGGCTGAAGGCCTCGCCCTTGAGCGTTCCGGGAATGCTGCCACGGGCGCGGATCTGCTGCTGGAAGGAGGGATCGGCGACGATCGCGGAAAGGTGCTCCTCCAATGCCGTGCGGGCCTCGGCGGGAATGCCGGCCGGCGCCATCACCCCGTACCAGGCGCCGGCTTCGAACGGCAGGCCCGCTTCGGCCGCCGTCGGCACATCGGGCATGCTGCTCAGCCGCGTGTTTGCTGCGACAGCCAATACGCGCAGCCGGCCGCTCTGCATGCCGCCGAGCAGGCTGGAATTGTCGACGATGTAGAGCTGCACATCGTTGTTCATCAGGGCCGGCACGGCCACCGCGCTGCCCTGATAGGGGATGTGCACCAGGTTGAGCCCCGTGCTGCGCAGGAACACCTCGGAGACCAGATGGACGATACCGCCAACCCCGCCGACCGAGGCATAGTTCAACTGCCCCGGCCGCGTGCGGGCATAGGCGATGAACTCCTGCAGGTTCTGCGCCGGCAGCGTGCTCGGGATGGCGATGGCCATGGGCGAGACGCTGATCATCACCAGCGGGGCTATATCCTCGCGCACATCGAAGCCGGGATGGTTGCGGCGCGTGGCGAGCGCCGTGCTGAGGCTGATGCTGCCGAGGAGCAGGCGATAGCCGTCCTTCGGTCCCCGCTCGACAAGCTCGCGCGTGGCGACGATGCCGGCCGCGCCGGGGCGGTTCTCGACGATGACGGGCTGGTTGACGCGCTGGCGCAGCCGATCGGCCACCAGCCGGGCCAGGATGTCGTTGGGCGAGCCCGGTGGCAGGCCGACGACGATGGTGATCAGTCGCTCGGGGAAGGCGGCGCGCGCCACGGTGGGCGCGAACAGGGCCGAAGCAACCAGGCCGCCGAACACGCGTCGCGACGTGCGGAATTCCTTGCCGGCGGCAGTCATAGCCTTCTCCTCAGCCAAGCGGACGATATGGTGCAGTTGGCAAGGCGCAACGAAGCTTGTCAACCGGCAGTGTAGGCCGGCCCGGCCGGCGGCAGGTCCTCGGCAGGTCGCGCACCCTGGCGCGGAAGCCGCGTGCCAGACGCCCGATCATCGCCGAGCCGATCCCGGCGCGTGCGACGATTCGAGGTCGCCATGCTGTCCCTGCGGCGTCTTCTGGCCTGGGCTCCCCGCCGCCCGGAAGCGTCGCGCCGGCGCGGCCGCGCTCAGCGAGAGTGGAAATACGCCGATCGGAAGGCCTCGATCTGCCAAGCCTCGACGAGTGACCGCGCAGCGTATTTCTGCGTCGCGATGTCGAAGGTGCCGTAAGCCATGAGGTTGTCGGTCAGGGCGCTTCCATACTGGACGAGCCGCGGCTCCCCGTTCGGCGGTCCGCCGGGATGCTTCAGGCCGGCACAGTGCCCGGCCTCGTGCGTCAGGGTCAGCCCATCATCGTTCAGGGTGAAGGCGTCCATCATCACCCAAGGCAGCCAGTTGAGCTTCTGCCCGATCGAACCGGGCGCCTCGCCACCCCGCCGGCGATCTGGCAGAGGATCACGGGCAGCCGGTTGTCGGAGCTGTAGTAGGTGGAGTTCGCCAGTTCTCGAACGCGCAGCCGCTCCGAAAGCCCGGGCTCCACCCGGCCATTCGCCGAGAGCGGCGCGCTCCAATTGAGTTCGATGCTGCCCTCGGCCGGGTAGCGGTCGAACTGCATGCCGTAGGCACGCAGGAAGTCGTTGCCCTTCGCGATCTGCTTCTTGAACACCGCCGATGCCCAATTCCCCACGGGCTTCACGTGGAACAGCGTGAGCTTGGGTTTCGCCATGGTGCCTCGCAAAACACGGAGCGCCGGGGCGGCGGCCGCTCTCGGGTGACAGCCCCCCGGATCGGTGTCCCGGCGTAATGATCCTACCCGCTTCCCGCGAACCGATCCAGGCAGGTTCGCGGCCCTCTCCCTGTCGACGAACCGATCCTGGCAGTTGGCAAGGCGCAAGGAAGCCTGTCGGCGGGCGAAGTGGGCCGGATCGGGCACTAGTAGGATTTCGGCAGGCCCAGCACCTTCTCGGCGACGAAGTTCATGATCATCTGGGGGCTGATCGGGGCGATGCGCGGAATGAAGCTCTCGCGCAGGTAGCGCTCGACATCGAACTCGGCGGAATAGCCCATGCCGCCCAGCGTCATCACCGCGGTCTCGCAGGCGGCGAATGCGGCTTCGCCGGCCAGGAACTTGGCCATGTTCGCTTCCGCGCCGCATTCCGCTTCGGAATCGTAGAGCGCGGCGGCGCGCATCACCATCAGTTCGGCCGCCTCCAGGTTCATCCAGCAGCGCGCCAGCGGATGCTGGATGCCCTGGTTCTGGCCGATCGGCCGGTCGAATACGATGCGCGATCTTGCATACTCCGCAGCGCGCCGGATCGCCGCGCGCCCGATCCCCACCGCCTCCGCCGCGATCAGGATGCGCTCGGGATTGAGGCCGTGCAGGATCTGGCGGAAGCCATCGCCCTCGCGCCCGATCAGGTCGGCGGCGGGCACCACCAGATCGTTGATGAACAGCATGTTCGAATCGACCGCGTGCCGACCCATCTTGTCGATCCGGCGCACCTCGACCCGGCTGCGATCGATTGTCGTGTAGAACAGGCTCATGCCGTCGGTCTTGCGCTCGACCTGCTCGTAGGGAGTCGTGCGCGCGAGCAGCAGCATCTTGTGCGCGACCTGCGCGGTCGAGATCCAGATCTTCGCCCCGTTCACGACATAGGCATCGCCCTGGCGCACGGCGCGCGTGCTGATCCGTGCCGTGTTCAGGCCCGCGTCCGGCTCGGTCACGGCAAAGCATGCCTTCTCGTCGCCGCGGATCAGGGGCGGCAGCATGCGCCGCTTCTGCGCCTCGGTGCCGAACACCACCACCGGCTGCAGGCCGAAGATGTTCATGTGGACAGCCGAGGCGCCGCTCATCGCCGCGCCCGATTCGGCGATGGTGCGCATCATCAGCGCCGCCTCGGTGATGCCAAGGCCGGCGCCGCCGAATTCCGCCGGCATGGCGATGCCAAGCCAGCCCGCTTTCGCTATCGCTGCGTGGAACGCCTCGGGGAAGGCACCGTCACGATCGCGCGCGCGCCAGTATTCGTCGCCGAACTCGGCGCAAAGGCGGCGCATCGCCTCGACTATCTGGGCCTGCTCAACGGTGGGAAACGGGTTCATGCGTTGACTGCGAAGGCTCGCCGCCCCTCCCGGGCGCCACATGTGGGACTGTCCACGACGCGAAGCCCCCTCTCATGCCTGGGTTCACGACCGCGCCGCGACGGCGCGCGCGAAAATGGCACTCGCCCCCGCGAATGACAACAGGGAGGGCGGCATCCGGGGCACAGCCAACCCAGTGGACGGCATCGCTGGGACTGGAGGTAACGGACGCCGCCCGATCGGAACCAATCCTTGCCTCGGATCGCCCGGCGTGACACTTTGAATCGGTTCAATATCGGCCCACCAAGTGGCCAGGCGGGGGAGAATGCCATGAAGCGCAGGCAGGTACTGTTGGCCGGTGGTGCCGTCGCTACCGGGGCCTTGTCCCGTCCATCGCTGCTGCGGGCGCAGACCTGGCCGGCGCGCGAGGTGAGCATCATCGTCGCGGTGGGGCCAGGCAGCTCGGCCGATTCCGTTGCCCGCGGCGTTGCCCGCGTGGTCGCGCGCGAGATCGGCGGCACCGTGCAGGTGCGCAACGTGCTGGGCGGGGCCGGCCTGACCGGATTCACCCAGCTCGCCCAGAGCGCTCCCGACGGCTACACCTTCGGTCTGGTCAATGTCGGCGGGCTCCTGGTGTTCCCGCATGTCCAGCGCGTCTCCTACACCTGGGACAGCTTCGCCTTCCTGGGCGGCGTCGCCGAGAACTATTACGGCATCGCCATCGCCGCAGGTTCGCCCATCCGCACCATCGCCGACCTGGTTGCCGCGGCGCGCAGCCGTCGTGTCACCTTCGCCGCCAGCGCGATCATGAACGGCATCGCCATGATCCAGCTCGGCAATGCCACCGGGACGCGCTTCCATTTCGTGCCGACGGCAACCCAGCCCGAGGCGATCGCGCAGGCGGTGGGCGGGCATGTCGACCTGGTGGTGCAGACCCCGGCCGACATCGTGCCCATGGTCGAGGGCGGGCGGCTGCGCCTGCTGGCGGCCTGCAACGGCTCGCGCTGGCCCAACTATCCCGATGTGCCGACGCTGCGCGACCTCGGCTATGATGCGGCGACGATCGTGCCGCTCGGCTTCGCCTGCCCTGCGGCCGTGCCGGCCGAGATCCGCGCCAGGCTGCAAGCCGCGATCGCGCTCGCCGCGCAGGATGCCGATCTGCAGGCTACCATGCGACGCCTGACGATCATGCCGCGCCCGCTCAGCGGCCCGCAATTCGCCGAGGCGATCCGCTCGCAGGCGCAGACGGTCGAGGGCATCCTGGTCGCGGCCGGGATGAAGCGCACCTGAGGCGACGCACGATCGCGGGCAACAGGCGCGTGCCTTTCAGGCGCTTGTGAAGGCAAAGGGCGCGGCAATGACGCGACACTTCGAGCGCCTGGTCGCGCTTGGCGCGATGCTGGTCGCGGGCGCGCTGTTCTGGCAGGCCCAGGACCTTCCCTTCACCGACTTCATGGGGCCCGGACCGGGGCTGTTTCCGCAGGTCGTGGCAGGATTCACCTGCGTCATGGCCGCGCTGCTGGTGGTGTTTCCAGGCCCGCCGGCACAACCCAGGGAAGGCGATCCGGGCCATGCTCCGGCAGGCACCGCGGAGCGGCGCACCTTCCTCGCCTACGCCCTCGCTTTGCCCTTCCTGGCCATCGGATCGGCCTTCCTCGGCTTTCTGGCGACAAGTCTCGCGCTGGCCCTGGCTCTCACCTGGTTCGCTGAGGGGCGCCCGCTGCGCGTCGCCCTGCTGTTCGGGCTCAGCTGCGGCCTTGTCGGCATCTTCATCTTCGGCGAGATGCTGGAGGTGACGCTGCCACTGTCCGAGATCGACCGCAGCCTGCTGCGGCTCGCGCGCTGAGGCATTCATGCAGGAGCTTCTCCTCGGCTTCGCCAAGGTCTCGACGCCCGAGAACCTGCTCTACTGCTTCATCGGTACGCTGCTCGGCACCGTGATCGGCATCCTGCCGGGCGTCGGCCCGCTTGCCACCATCGCCATGCTGATGCCACTCACCGCCAACATGGACGTCACCTCGGCGTTGATCATGCTGTGCGGCATCTATTACGGCGTCGCCTATGGCGGCACGGCAACCTCGGTGCTGCTGCGCATCCCCGGCGAGGCATCCTCGGTCGTGACCTGCCTCGACGGCTACGCGATGGCGCGAAAGGGGCGCGCCGGCGCGGCGCTGACCATCGCCGCGATCGGCTCCTTCTTCGCCGGCACTGTGGGCACGATCGCGATTTCCTACCTTTCGCCGCCGCTCGCGCGCCTTGTGTTCGCCTTCGGCCCGGCGCAATACACGGCGCTGATGCTGGCCGCCATCACTGCCGTGACCTATTTCTCCGGCGGGCCGCTGGTCAAGGCGCTGTTGATGGTCGGCTTCGGGCTGACGCTCGGTTCGATCGGCGCCGACCCGATGACGCTCGCCCCGCGCATGACCTTCGGCTTCGTCGATCTCACCGGCGGGATCGAGCTGACGCCGCTGGCGATCGGCCTGTTCGGCTTCTCCGAGATCCTCGGCATGGCGCGCCAGCCGCTCGAGAAGCTGCGCATGATCGACCCGCCGCGCACGATGCTCGGCTTCCTGCCCAATCGCGAGGAGACGCGCCGCGCGGTGGCGCCGGTGGCCCGCGGCACCCTGCTCGGCTTCCTGGTGGGCGTCCTGCCGGGCAGCGGGGCGATGCTCGCCTCGTTCCTGTCCTACGCGCTGGAGCGCAAGCTCGCCCGCAACCCGGCCGAGTTCGGCTCGGGCGCGGTGGAGGGCGTGGCCGGCCCGGAATCGGCCAACAATGCCGGCGTTGCCGGCGCGCTCCTGCCGCTCTTGTGCATGGGCCTGCCGGCGAGTGCCGTCACCGCCGTGCTGATGACCGCCTTCATGATGCACGGCGTGGCGCCGGGCCCGGCGATGCTGCAACGCCAGCCGGAGATCTTCTGGGGCCTGATCGCCAGCATGTATATCGGCAATGTCATGCTGGTGCTGTTGAACCTGCCGCTGATCGGTGTGCTGATCCGGATCCTGACCGTGCCGCGCGCCTATCTCTCGCCGCTGATCCTGCTGTTCTGCCTGGTCGGCGTCTATTCCGCCGGCGAGGTCGCGGCCGTGGTGCTGGCGGTGATCTTCGGCTTCGTCGGCTATGCCCTGCGCAGGATGGAGTTCGATCTCGGGCTTCTGATCCTCTCCTTCGTGCTCGGCCCGATCCTCGAGCGCTCGGTGCGCCAGGCGCTGACCATCTCGGGCGGAGACTGGTCGATCTTCGCACGCGGCGCCATCGCGCAGGGACTGTTCGCGGTGGCGGCGATCTTCCTCGTGCTGGCATTGTTGCCGCGCCGGCCGCTGCCCAAGGCCGAGGACTGAGCAAGCGGCCAGCCAATCGAAAGGCATCGCAGCGATGTTCCCGCCTCCCGAGGTGATCGAGACCGAGGTCCATGCGCGCTTGCCGGTCGCACTGCATCGAACGGCGAACCAGTCGGCTTGGCTGGCGAAGCGCGGTGCCGGGCCGATGCACTCCTTTCTCGAAGGGCCGGCCGTCGACCGCGCCGGCAATCTCTATTGCGTCGATCTCGCGCACGGGCGCATCTTCCGTATCACGCCCGACCGACAGTGGCAGGTCTTCGCCGCCTATGACGGCCAGCCCAACGGCCTCAAGCTGCACAAGGATGGCCGCGTATTCGTGGCCGACCATCAGCACGGCATCCTGGCCTTCGATCCGGCCACGGGAGCGCGCAGGCCGATCGCCGAGCGGGGCAGCGACGGAGCGCGGTTCCTTGGCCTGAACGATCTCAGCTTCGGCAGCGAGGGCGATCTCTACCTCACTGACCAGGGCGACAGCAGCCTCGATGATCCCTGCGGCGCGGTCTATCGGCTGCGCCGCACGGGCGAGATGGACCTGATCCGGCGCGGCTTCGCCGCCCCGAACGGCCTCGTGCTCAATCGCGCCGAGACGAGCCTCTTCGTCTCGGCCACGCGCACCAACCAGGTATTCGCCTGCCCCGTGGCCAGGGACCGGCCGGGTGCCGCCAAGACACGCATCTTCCTCCAGCTCTCCGGCGGGCTGGCCGGACCCGACGGCATGGCGGCGGACGAAGCGGACAACCTCGTTGTCGTGCAGGCGGGGTCTGGATCGGTGTGGGTGTTTTCGCCGCTCGGCGAGCCGCTCTATCGTATCCGCTCCTGCGCCGGCATTCGCGTGACCAACGTCGCCTATGGCGATGCCGACCGCCGCTCGCTGTTCATCACCGAGGCCGAGCAGGGCGTGATCCTGAAAGCGCGGCTGCCGGTACCGGGGCGGATCGTCTTCGGCCTGTCCTGATCCCCGCCGCGGGGAACAGGCCGCGATCATGCCGCTTGCGCAATTGTCAGCTCCGGCGCACGCGGATAGGCTGCGACCCCAGCGCGCCAAGCGCGAATCAGCACCGGGGGCAGCGATGACGAGCCTGAACGCGACACTTGCCGGCTGGACCAGCACGTTGGCCTGCGAGGCGCTGCCGGAGGACGTGCTCCACGACACCAAGCTGCGCATCGCCGACACGATCGGCCTGATGCATGCCGGCGCCGCCACGCGCTTCGGCCGCTCGGTCGCGGGGGCGATGCTGGACGGTGCCGGCGCCGGACCAAGCACGGCGGTGGGGACGGGGCGCAAGGCACCGCCCGACCTTGCCGCGATCGTCAATGGCGCCGCCGCCCATGTGCTGGAGTTCGACGACACCCATGTCGAGACGGCGATCCATGTCTCGAGCCCGGTGGTCGCCGCCGTGCTGGCCATCGCCGAGGCCAGGGGCGCAAGCGGACGCGACATCGTCGCCGCCGTCGCCGCCGGCAACGAGGTCACCTGCCGGCTGGGCATCGTGGCACCCGGTGCCTTGCACCGCAACGCCTACCACCCGACCGCCGTGTTCGGCGCATTCGGCGCCGTCCATGCCGCCGGCAAGCTGCTCGGCCTCGATGCAACGCGCATCGCCTATGCCACCGGCATCGTCGGCAGCCAGTCGGCCGGGTTGATGGCGGCCTGGACCGACGGCACCGACGCCAAGTCGATGCACCCCGGCTGGTCGGCCCATTGCGGCATCATGTCCGCGCGCCTCGCCGCCGGCGGCGTCACCGGCCCCGACCTGGTGTTCGAGGGGCCGTTCGGGTTCTTCCGTTCGCATGTGCAGAACCCGACGGCGCCGTTCGACTATGCCCGCGCCGCCGCTGCCCTGGGCCAGACCTGGGAGAGCCGCAGCATCGCCTTCAAGCCCTACCCGGCGGGCCACTTCGTGCACGCCTTCGTCGATGCGCTGCTGGCCATCCTGGCAAAGCATCCGCTGCGGCCGGAGGAGATCGCCCGGATCCACTGCCCGATCGCCGACTTCATGGTGCCGCTGGTGGCCGAACCGGTGGAGAAGAAGCTTGCGCCGGCAACCTCCTGGCACTGCCGGGTCAGCCTGCACTGGTCCCTGGCCGAAGCGATGGTGCTCGGCAAACTGGATCGCCACGCCTACGACCTGGAGCATCCGCGCGTGGCCGAGATCCGCGCCCTTGCCCGCAAGGTCAGCCACGAGATCGACGCCACTCAGACCAACCGGCGCATCTGGCGCGGCCATGTCATCGTCACCACCACGGACGGACGCGTGTTCGAGCATATCGAGCACCACAACCGCGGCAGCGCCGAGAACCCGCTGAGCGAGGCGGATCTGCGCGCGAAATTCGCCTCCAATGTCAGCGACAGCTATGCCGCCGCCGAGGCGAGCGCGCTGTTCGACCGCATCCTGCGCCTCGAGTCCCAGCCCTCCGCGGCAGGCCTGCTGACCTAGGGCCGCGCCTGATCAGCTCGCGATTTCTGCCGCCAGCCGCGCGCAGGCGCTGATCGCCAGAACCCCGCGCGTTCGTGCCGCCGCGCAGGCCGCCCGCTTGATCGCGCTGGTGTAGCTCATGCAGTCGAACACCAGAAGGTCGGGCCGCGCGCCGGCCAGCCTGGCGCCTGCTTCCGCCGCCTCGGCCGCGCTGGCATTGGGAGACAGGGCCGCGACCTCGACCGCATGGCCGCCTTCCTGCCAATGCGCCGCCTGGCCGGCTATCTGCTCGGGCAGCGGCGTGAGGATGCCAAGCCTGCCCCGCGGCAGCAGCGCGCGCACGCTCGCGGCCAGCACGCGCGAGGGGAAGACCACGCGGAACCGACCCATCCATTCGGGGAACTCGCCGGTGCACAGCACCATCGCCACATCATGCCCGGATGCGGCCAGGATCTCCAATTGGCGGGTGCCATGGCGCACCACCGCCGCCTTGCTCACCCGCACGCCCGAACCATCCGGCAGGCGGGTGAAAAGCGCGTCGCCATCGTTCTCGGGCGGCAGGGCGTCGATCTCGGCGCGCGATAGCCCGTCGAGCGCGCCGCGCAGTACCAGATCGACCGCGTTGCCAGTGGCCAGCGCGATCTCGTGCTCGATGTCAGGCCGAGGGCTCTGCCCCACCACCAGTGCCGCCAGCGTCGGCTTGCCCATCGCCCCTGCCTCCTTCGTCCGTCGCGCGGCAGGATCGCGCGGTCGGGCGCCGCGGGCAATGACTTGCCGCCGGGCAGGAAGCATCCGCTGCCGTTGCGCACCCGACCGAAGTGCGGATCATGGCCTTCCACGCATCCATTGACGTCTTGATCGACCAACGCGCTTCTGCAACGATCGGTCATTGAAATGTTTCAAGGATGACGGGGGAGGCGGATATGCGCAGGGCATTTCTGGCGGGATTCGCGACCGCGACGGCGGCGATCATGTTGCCCTGGTTCTTCGCGATTGCCAGCGCGCAGGCCCAGACCTTCCCCGAACGCGGGCGGCCCATCACCCTGATCGTGCCCTACACGCCGGGCGGCGGGGTCGATTTCGTGGCGCGCACTACCGCGGCCGCGCTCGAGCGCGAGCTGTCCGTGCCGGTGCAGGTGGCGAACCGGCCCGGCGCGGGCGCGCAGGTGGGCATCACCAGCATGATCCGCTCGCGCCCCGACGGCTACACGCTGGCGATGATCGTCAAGCCGACGGTGCTGACGCACTATCTGGACGCCTCGCGCAACGCGATCTACACGCGCGCGAGCTTCCAACCGATCGCGCATCTCTATTCCGTCAGCTATGCCGTCGCGGTCCCGGCCAACAGCCCCTATCAGGATTTCCGCTCCTTCATCGCCGCGGCGCGCGCCAACCCGGAGCGCATCAAGATCGCCGATGCCGGGCTTATGACCGCCCCGCATGTGATGCTGTCGATGCTGGAACGCGCTGCCGGTGTCCGCTTCGCCCCGGTGCACTTCAATGGCGGCGCGCCGGCGATGGCCGCGCTGCTCGGCGGACATGTCGAGGGCATGTCCGGCGGCGGGTCCGATTTCGTGCCGCAGCTTGGCTCGGGCCAGATCAAGGTGCTGGCCGTGACCGCCGATGGCGAGGACCCGCTCCTGCCCGGCATTGCCTCCATGCGCTCGATGGGCGTCGACGTGCTGTTCAACACCGGCACCGGCATCGCTGCGCCGGCCGGAACGCCGGCCACGACGGTGCAGGTGCTGGAAGGCGCGCTGGCACGCATCGCCGCGACGGAGATCTGGCAGCGCGCGCTGATCGGTTACGGCATCACACCGCGCTTCATGGGCGCTCGCGACTATGCGGCGTTCTGGCTCGATTTCGAGCAGCGCGTCGGTCCGGTGCTGCAGGCGATGTTCGCCCGCTGACGCATTGGCAGCGGCACCGCAACACCGAGCCATTCCATGCGCAACGCGCAGCTTGCAGCCGGCGGCGCGCTGCTGGCGCTTGCGGCCTTCCTGTTCGCGCAGGGACAATCGCTATCCTACTATACCCCGCTGGGGCCGGGCCCCGGATTCTTCCCCTACTGGCTTTCCGGCCTGCTGGCGCTTCTCGCGCTCGGCATCATGCTGCGCGCAATACTCGGCCCGCCCGAGGCGCCGCCGAACGAGCCGCCGCTCACGCCGCGCGTGGCCTGGCGCGGTGCGGTTGCCATCGCCACGATCGGCGCCGTTGCGCTGCTGATCGATCCGCTCGGCTTCCGCCTGACCATGCTCTGCATGCTGGCCACGCTGCTGCCGACACTCGGCTATCGCCGCCCGCTCGGCGTCGCGGCGATCGCGGTGGCTGGCGGTTTCGGCACCGCCGAGCTGTTCCAGCGGGTACTTGCGACGCCGCTCCCTGTCGGCCTGCTGGGGATCTGAGGCACCGCGATGGAGTCCAGCATCGGCCTCCTCCTCGGCGGACTGGCGACCGCGCTCGAGCCGGGCAACCTCCTGTTCGCGCTGATCGGCTGCGTGCTCGGCACGTTGGTGGGCGTCCTGCCCGGCCTCGGGCCGGTGGCGGCAACCGCGATGCTGCTGCCGGTCACGGTGGGCATGGCGCCGGTGCCCTCGATCATCATGCTCTCGGCGATCTATTACGGCGCGATGTATGGCGGCACCATCACCTCGGTGCTGGTGAACGTGCCGGGCGAGGCCGCCTCCGCCATCACCTGCCTCGACGGCTACCAGATGGCGCGCCAGGGCCGCGCCGGGGCCGCGCTCGCCATCGCCGCGATCGGCTCCTTCATCGGCGGCACGCTGGCGACGATGGGCCTCGTGCTGCTGGCCCAGCCCCTGGCGCGGCTTGGGCTGCGCTTCGGCCCGCCCGAATTCTTCGCACTGATGATCCTCGGCCTGTCGCTGGTGGTGGGGCTGGCCGGGCGCTCGATCCTGCGCACGCTCGCCTCGGCGGTGCTCGGCCTGTTCGTGGCCATGGTGGGAATCGATCCGGTGATCGGCGCACAACGCTACACCTTCGGCTCGCTGGAGCTGCTCGACGGCGTGAACGTCGTCGTCGTTGCGATGGGCCTGTTCGGCGTGGGCGAGGTGCTGTTGAACCTGGAGGGAAAGCCGGTCCGCCCGATCGCGGTCAGCCTCGGCAGCGCAACCCTGAAGCGCGCGGACTGGCGGGCCTCGGCCATGCCGATCCTGCGCGGCAGCGCCATCGGCTTCGTGCTGGGCTTCATTCCGGGTGTGAGCGCGGTGGTGTCGAGCTTCGCCTCCTATGTGCTGGAACGGAAGCTCTCACGCACACCGGACCGGTTCGGCAATGGCGCGATCGAAGGCGTGGCCGGCCCCGAGACCGCCAACAACGCGCACGCCAACGCCGCACTGATCCCGCTGTTCACGCTCGGCATTCCCGGCTCCTCGACGGTGGCCGTGCTGATGGGCGCATTCATGATGAACGGGCTCACGCCCGGACCCTTCCTGTTCCGCGATCATGCCGACATCGCCTGGGCCGTGATCGCGAGCCTCTATGTCGGCAACGTCATCCTGCTGGTGCTGAACCTGCCGCTGATCCCGCTCTGGGCCAGCATCATGCGCGTGCCGCACGCAGTGCTGATGACGATCATCCTCGCCTTGTGCGTGCTGGGCGCCTACACGCTCGAAAGCAATGCGTTCAATGTGTGGATGCTGCTGCTGTTCGGCATCATCGGTTACCTGATGCGCAAGCTCGACTTCCCGATCGCGCCCTTGGTGCTGACGGCCGTGCTCGGCCCCTTGATCGAACAGTCGCTGCGCCGCTCGCTTGAGATGTCGCGCGGCGATTTCTCGATCCTGTTCGCGCGCCCGCTGTCGCTCTCGCTCCTGGTGCTGGCGGCGCTGGTGCTGGCGGGCTCGACCGTGCAAGCGGTGGCGAAGCTGCGCGGGGCGGACGCCCAGATCTGATCGGCCGGCGCCCGTTCAGGCGAACTGGTGCAGCAGGGGCTCGCCGGCGATGAATCGGGCGAGATTGGCCTCGACCAGCCGGGCGAAGCGCGCGGGCTGGCTTGCATCGCGACCGCCGACCTGGGCCGTGAGCAGAAGGTGGGGGCAGGCGAACAGCGGGTGGCCCTCGGGCAGCGGCTCGGGCTCGGCCACGTCGAGCGCGGCGCCGGCGAGCCGCCCGCCATGCAGCGCCGCCGCCAGCGCCGCCTGGTCGAGGGAGGTCCCGCGCCCGACATTGACCAGGATCGCGTGCGCCGGCAGCAGGCCAAGAGCGCGCGCGCCGATGATGCCGCGCGTCTCCGCCCCGCCCGGCAGGACGCCGAGCAGGATATCGGTGTCGGGCAGGATGGCGTCGAGATCGGCAGGCGGGCGCACCGTCACGCCCGGCATGCCGGCCGCGCTGCGGCGCACGCCGGTAACGCTCGCGCCCATCGCCAAGAGCCGCGTGGCGAGCGCGCGCCCGATGTCGCCGAGGCCGAGGATGGTCGCGCGCTTGCCCTCGACAGTTTCAAGCCTCCCGGCCGGCACGGCCCAGCGGCCTTGCGCCTGGATGCGCACCGCATCCGGGATGCGGCGATAGAGCGCCAGGACCAGGCCGAGTGCGTGTTCGGCCACCACCACATCGAGCACCCCGCCCGCGCGCGTCATGCGGATGCGCGGCGGCGGCACCACCCCTTCGAGCTGATCGGTGCCGGCGCTGCCGAGCTGGATCCAGCCGAGCCGCGGTGCCGCGAACAGGCGCGCGGCCACCGCCTTCGTCACCAGCTTGCCCTGGCTGATGAAGGCGGTGCAGCCGGCGGCATCGGCCAGCGCCGGCTCGAGCTCCTGGTGGAAGGCGAAGGCGACTTCGGGAAAGCGCTCGGCCAGCAAGCGCAGATGGATGGTGTCCGGGTAGCAGAACACAACGCGATGCTTCGGGTACTGGCCCACGGTCGGATCTTCCCTTGCCATTGGCGTCGCACCGCGCCAGCGCGCAGCGCCACCACCGCCAATTACCACAGGCCAGGCGCGGGCCGCCATCAGTGCCGGCCCGGCCGTGTGCCGCGTCAACAGGCATGCGCGCCGGCGGGTCTCGCCAGCCGCGCGCGGCTGCAGACTGGACGCGCCGGCCGCACCGCGCCTACATCTGCGTGCCGGCCACGCCCTGCTCGCCGGAGTGGAGCCCAGCATGGACCAGACCGACTACAAGATCCTCACACTTCTGCAAGCCGATGCCGATGTCTCGATCGCCGAGCTTGCCGAGAAGGTGGGCCTTTCGCAGACGCCGTGCTGGAAGCGCATCCAGAAGCTGGAGCGCGATGGCGTGATCACCCGTCGCGTGGCGCTGGTGGCGCCAGAGAAGCTCGGGCTCGGCCTTACCGTCTTCGTCTCGATCGAGACGAACGACCACTCCCGGGCGTGGCTCGATCGCTTCGCCCCCGCCGTTTCGGCGATGCCGGAGGGGATGGATTTCTACCGCATGGCCGGCGATGTCGATTACATGCTGCGCGTGGTGGTGGCGGACATGGCCGCCTACGACGCCTTCTACAAGCGACTGATCGAGACGATCCCGCTCAAGAACGTCACCTCGCGCTTCGCGATGGAACGAATCAAGGCGACCACGGCCTATCCGGTGCCAGCCGTCACGCGGGCCTGAAGCGGGCCAGCGCGAAGCCCTGCTCGCGCTTGATGGCCAGGGTCACCGGCATGTCGCGCGCCAGCGCGCTGGCGGGGGCGAGGATGTTGGTGATCAGCCGCGGCCCTTCGTCCAGGGCGACGATCGCGACATTGTAGGGCACGCGCGACCTGAACGCCTCGTGATAGGCAGTGTGGTAGATCACCCAGCTCACCAGCCGGCCGCGGCCAGAGGCGCGCTCCCAGCGCCAGTCATCGCCCAGGCACGCGGTGCATTGCAGGCGCGGCGGCAGCCAGGCATGGCCGCAGGTGCAGCGCTGGAACACCAGATGCCCCTGGTCGAGCGCCTTCCAGTATGGCTCGCTCAGCGGCGTCAGCTCGGGCAGCGGATGGTCGGCCATGGCTCAAGCCCCCAGGAGCAGCGTGGCATGGGTGTGCATGGTGCCACCCTGGTTCGACACGAGCGCGACCTTGGCGCCCTTCTTCTGCATGGTCGACGTGCCACGGATCTGGCGCACTCCTTCCAGCACCAGTTGCAGGCCCGGCATGCCGGTCTCCGACAGCAGGCCGCCGCTGGTGTTGATCGGCAAGTCGCCGCCGGCTGCGATGCGCCCCTCGGCGACGAAGCCCGCGGCATGGCCCGGCTTGCAGAAGCCGTAGTCCTCCAGCGTCATCAGCACGGTTATGGTGAAGCAATCATAGATCTGCGCCACATCGACATCCTTCGGCGCAAGCCCCGCCATCGCGAAAGCCGTACGCGCGGCGGTAGCGGCCATTGTGCTGGTGAGTTCCGGGCGCTGCACCACCTCCCACGAGGTCTGACCCTGGCCGAAACCAAGGATCGGCACCGGCTGGCGGACGCCTAGCTCGCGCGCGCGCCTGGCGCTCATCACCACGATCGCCGCCCCGCCATCGGAGACGAGGCAGCAATCATCGCGCCGCAAGGGCTCCACCACCCAGGGGGCGGCGAGATATTGCTCCATCGACAACGGCAGCTTGAGCTGCGCGTTCGGATTCGCGGCGCCATTGGCGCGGCAGGCCACCGCGACATGGCCGAAGGCCTCGGGCAGCGGCGCGTAGTCGAGCAGGTAGCGCTGGTGCAGCATGGCGTAGCCGGCGGCGGTGGAGAACCAGCCATAGGCGGCATCATCGCCCCGCGGACGGGCGTAGACCGCGCGGCTGCCGGTGCGCGGATTGTCGGCGTAGCAGACAAGCGCCACCTCGCACTGTCCGGCCTCGATCGCCAGTGCCGCCAGCATGATGCCGGTCACATTGGCCGCCCCGCCCTGGTCGAAGGCGCAGCCCATGCGCGGCTGCAAGCCCAGCGCCTCGGCAAGCTTCTGGCCATACATCAGCTCGCGCGAGGAGGTGGGCGTCTTGACGAACACCGCATCGACCGCGTCCTTCGGCACGCCGGCATCGGCAAGTGCCTTGCGGCACGCCTCGACGTTCAGCGAGACGGTGTCGCGGCCCGGCAGCTTGCCGAAGGCGGTGTGGCCGATGCCGGCGATAACGATATTACCGCGCATTGCGATATCCCCTGCTGCGTCCGGGTCTGGCGATCCGCCTCAGTTCGTGCTGCGGATGCGGCGCACGATGTTGCCCCAGCTCGCGATCTGCTGGCGGACATAGGCGCCGGCCTGCTCGGGCGTGCTCGGGATCGCCTCGGCGTTCATGGCCGCCAGCCGCTCGCGCGTTTCGGGCTCGTTCAGGGCGCGCACCACGACACCGTTCAGCTTCTCGATGATCGGGCGCGGCGTGTTCGCCGGCGCGAGCAGGATGTACCAGGAGCTGATCTCGAAACCGGGATAGCCGAGCTCCGCCATGGTCGGCAGCTCCGGGCGCAACGCCGAGCGCCGCTCGCTGCCGATCGCCAGCGCGCGCAAGCGGCCGGCGCGCACCATCGGCAGGGCGGTCGTCGTGTCGAACATGGCCTGGATCGTGCCGGCCATGAGATCGTTCACGGCCGGCGGCGCGCCGCGATACGGGCTGATCAGGAAACTGACGCCGATCATCTTGCTGAGAAGCTCGGCCGCCATGTGCGGCGTCTGCCCCTGGCCGGAGGAGCCGAAGGTCACGGCCGTGGGGTTGGCCCGCAGATAGGCCACGAAATCGGCCACCGTGTTGGCCGGGATCTCGGGGCGGACGACGAGCGAGATCGGCACCGTCATCACGAGCGAGATCGGCTCGAAGTCGGTGAGGATGTCGTAGCCGACATCCGATTCCGTGTGACGCACCACCACCACCGGGCCAGGGTTGCCCATCACCAGCGTGTAGCCATCGGGCGCGGCGCGGGCAGCAAGGCGCAGCCCGATCATGCCGCCGCCGCCGGCGCGATTGTCGATCACCAGCGGCTGGCCGAGCTCGGCGAGCACGCGTGCGCTGATCAGGCGCGTGGCCGCGTCGGTCGGGCCGCCCGGCGAAGACGGCACGATCACGCGGATCGGGCGATCGGGCCAGTTCTCCTGCGCAGCCGCGGGCGTGCCGCCGGCAACGGCGCCACACGCAAGCAGCGCCAACGCCGCAAGCGACGCACGCCAGTCACGGCGCCGCGCGATGCCTGTGCATTCGTCGGTGGTGGCCGTGCGTATCATGGACATCCTCCCGGGCAATGCGGGGCTTCCTGCCCCTCAGATCACTTTGTCGTTCGCCAGCGTCGCAAGTTCGCACTCGGACAGGCCGAGCTTCTCGGCAAGGACGGACGCCCCGTCGGCACCCAGGGCCACGCTCGGCCGCTCGGGACGGGAGACGGCGCCGTCGAAGCGCAGCGGGCTGGCCGCCGCGACCAGGCGGCCATACTCCGGATGCTCGCTCCAGGCGAGCATGCCGCGCGCATGCAGGTGCGGGTCGAGCATCACCTCGCCAAGATCGCGCACGGGCGCCGAGGGCACGCGGTGGCGCACCAGCCGCTCGAAGCACTCGGTACGGGTGTGCGGGCGCGTCCAGCTCCCTACCAGCTCGTCCACCTCGTCCATGTTGCGCACGCGATCGGCGTTGGTGCGATAGCGCGGATCCTCGGCCAGCCGTTCCTGGCCGAAGGCGGCAAGCAGCTGGCGCCAGTGCGAGTCATTGTTGACGATGATGGCGATGTAGCCGTCCGCCGACGGATAGACATTGTAGGGACAGAGCGAGAGCCCCCCATGGCGGTTGCCGGTGCGCGTCGTCTCGCTCGAAGAACCCGCGTGCACCATGCCGAGATTGGAGGCGAGCGAGAAATAGCACGCATCCATCATCGCCACTTCCACATGCCCGCCCTGGCCCGTGCGCGCCCGTTCCAGGAGCGCGGTCACGATCGCGCCGTAGAGGTGGATGCCGGTCATGAAGTCGCACACGGCGGGCCCCGCCTTCACCGGCGGCTGGCCGGGAAATCCGGTCACGCTCATGATCCCGCTCATGGCCTGCACGGTAAGGTCCATGGCCGGATAGTCGCGATAGGGCCCCTCGCTGCCATAACCCGAGGATGAGGCGTAGACGATGCGCGGATTGCGCGCGCGCACCACGCCCGCGCCGATTCCCAGCCGCTCCGTCACGCCGGGGGCGAAGTTCTCCACCAGCACATCGGCCTTGTCGGCCAGACGCAGCAGGATGTCGCGCCCCGCATCCTGGCGCAGATCGAGCCGGAGCGAGCGCTTGCCCGCATTCAGGTTGGCGTAGGGCAGGCGGCTGGCTGCGGCCACCGTGCGCTTGCGCAGATGCTCCCCGCCCGGCGGCTCGACCTTGATCACATCCGCCCCGGCCGCAGCCATGAGGAAGGTGCAGTACGGGCCGTTGTAGATCTGCGTCAGATCAAGGACGACCAGGCCGGAAAGCGGGCCGCCCATGCTCAGCGCCCCTGGAAGCGCGGCGGGCGCTTCTCGGCGAAGGCGGCGCGGCCCTCCTGCACGTCCGCGGTGCCCTGCAGGATGCGGCTGACCATCTGTTCGAGGCGCAGCCCAGCGGCGAGATCGAGGTCGCGCGAGCGGATCGCGAGTTCCTTCGCCGCCTGCACCGCGAGCGGGGCGTTGGCGGCGATGCGCCGTGCGTAGCCGTAGGCCGCACTCATCAGCTCGTCGGGCGGCACGATCCTGTTCACGAGGCCCCAGCGCTCGGCCGTGGCGGCATCGATCGCATCGCCGGTGAGCAGCATCTCCATCGCCACGCAATGCGGCATCTGGCCGGCAAGGCGCTGCGTGCCGCCGTTGGCCGGGATGATGCCGCGCTTCACCTCGGCCACGCCGAAGGTGGCCGTGGGCACGGCAACGCGGATGTCGGTGGCCAGCAGCAGCGTCGTGCCGCCGCCGATGCAGAAGCCGTTCACTGCGGCGATGACCGGCTTCCACACCTCCAGCCCGCGATTGAGGATCTGGCCCTTCTGCGTCAGCCACAATTCGCCCGGATGCACTTCCCGGCCGATCCAGCTCTTGATGTCGGCACCGGCGCAGAAGGACTTGTCGCCCGCCCCGGTGATGATCGCCACGCGCACGGCCGGATCGTCGCGCACGCGGATCCAGGCATCCGACAGGCCCTGGTAGTGTTCCGCATCGAGCGCGTTGCGCTTCTCCGGGCGGTTGATGGTGATCAACGCGACTCCATCGGCATCGAGGTCGAAGTCGATCGACATGGCCTGCTTCCCTATCGCTTCGAGCCGGCGCCGAGCAGCGATCGCGCCAGCACCATGCGTTGCACCTCGGACGGGCCCTCGCCGATGCGCTTGATGCGCAGTTCGCGGTACCAGCGCTCCAGCGGCAGGGCCTTGGTGACGCCGAGGCCGCCCATGATCTGGATCGCGCGATCGACCACGCGGCCGGCGGTTTCCGTTGCCACCACCTTCGCCACCGAGGCATCGGTCTTCGGGTCGCGGCCGAGATCGGCGGTCCAGGCCGCCTGCCAGACCAACAGGCGCGCGGCGCGCAGTTCCATCTCGCTGTCGGCGATCATCCACTGGATCGCCTGCTTGTCGGCGAGCTTGGAACGGAAGGTCTCGCGCGTCTTGGCCCACTCGATGGCGATCTCGAGCGCCCCCTGCGCAATGCCGAGCGTGCCGGCGGCATAGGGAATGCGCCCCTCGACCAGCCATTTCTCGCAGATGGCGAAGCCCTGCCCTTCCTCGCCCAGCCGGTTCTCCTCGGGCACCTCGACATTGTCGAAGAACACCTCGTAGGGGTGGTAGGAGCGGATCACCGGGATGGGCTTCGTCGTCATGCCCTTGGCGTTGCCATCGACGATGAAGCAGGAGATGCCGGCGCGTTCGCCGCCCGCGCCGGTGCGCGCGAAGACGATGCCCCAGTCGGCCTTGGCCGCGCCTGTGATCCACATCTTCTGGCCGTTGATGAAGTAGCGGTCGCCCTTCTTCTCGGCCCGCGTGCGGATGGCGCGCGCCGGATCCGAGCCGCCCGAGGGCTCGCTGATCGCCACGAAGACGCGCTTGCCCGCCTGCACCGCGGGCAGAGCGTAGCGCTCGATCTGAAGGGGCGTTCCCTTCAGGATGGCGTTTGGTGGATCGGCGCCGAACGCCCCGCAAGCCGGCACGTAGGCGCCCATCCGGCAGCGCGCCGCCTCCTCGGCCACGATCGCCTGGCCAAGGAGGTTGAGCCCGCCGCCGCCAAGATCGCGCGGCGTGCGGAAGCACCAGAGCCCCAGCTCGCGTGCCTGCTTCTGCAGCGGCGCGAGCATCTCCCTGGGCATCTCGTAGCAGTCGTGGTCGAGCTTCTCCTCGAGCGGGCGGACCTCCTCGCGCATGAAGCGGCGGGTCACCTCGCGCACCATGCGCAGCTCCTCGGGGAGTTCCCAGGCGCCAAGCGACATGCGTTTCCTCCAATTTGTTGCGATAAACCGTTTCATAGGTTTAACTGGGCGTCAAGCCGGATGTCTCGCGACCGCAACAATGGGCGCCGGCGTTGCCACGACCATCCATCAGGAACCGCGCCCGTGCCGATTCGCAGCCTCGCCGCAACCGGAACCGACGGCATCGCGCTGTACCTGCGCATCGCCGAATCGCTGCGCGGGCGCATCATGCAGGGCGAATGGGGGCCAGGCGAGCAGCTGCCCACCATCGCCGCCCTGTCCGAGGCTTATGGCGTAGCGCGCATCACGGTGCGCGAGGCGGTGCGGCGGCTTGCTTCCGAAGGCGTGCTCACCACCGCCCGCGGGCGGGGCACGCATCTCGCGCAGCGCCCGGAAGCGGCGCAGCCCAATCCCGGCCTGCGCGCCGCGATCAACGATCCGCGCGTGCTGGCGCCCGACCACGCGATCCGCATCCTGTCACGGCGCGTCACCGCCCTGCCGGCGAGCCTCGCCGCCGGCTGCAAGGTGGAGTCTCGCTACATGCATGTGCACAAGCTGCATTATTGGCGGGACACGCCCTTCGCGCTGATGGATATCTATGTCGAGCGTGAGATCCATCGCCGCTTCCCGCCGGGCGCGGACAAGAGCCAGAAGCTGTCGCTTCTGCTGCGCGACCATGGCGATGTCGCGATCGGGGCGTCGCGCCAGGAACTTACTGTCGCGCGTGCCGACCAGCGCCAGGCGGCGCTGCTTGGCTGCCCCATCACGAGCCCGCTCGTGCGGGTGCGGCGCTGGCGCACGGACACGGCCGGCCGGGTCGTCTATGCCTGCACCGTGCTCTATCGCGGCGATCTGTTCGTCTGGGACGTTGTCGAGGCGGTGCCCGGCGCGGACCATTTCGGGCCGCACCTGATTCCGGCAGCGCAGCCGCGCGAAGATCGGCGCGCGCCGGCGCGCGACAGGAAGCGACGCTAGGACAGGCGTCGATACTCGATCAGCGAGCCATCGCGGCCGCGCGCCGTCAGTGCCGTCCACACGCGCGCCGGATCGTACCAGCTCTCCAGCACGACATCGCCGCTGATCGCATAGCGCGATGCGGTGACGGTTCTTCCGGAGGCAAGTGCCACCGCCTCCTGCCCGCGCGGCTCAACCCGCGCCGCGAGCGCTTCGCCGGTCTGCGGGTGGAACACGGGCACGCTGAGGCAATCCTTGTTCCAGTGCGTGAGCGGCAGGGCGTTCGCCGGCAGCAGGACACGGCCCGAGGCGGCCCCCTCGATCACCAGCCCCTCGGGCCGCCGCTCGGCCAGGATGCGATAGCGCGTGCCATCGTCGTTGGTTTCGCTCTCGAAGCGCTGCAGCGCGCCCGCGCGCCAGGTCTCGCGCACCTGGTGCGCGTAGCGATAGAGCACGAACGGGCCGATACCAACCGCGATATCGGCGCGGATCTCCACGGTCGTGGTCTCTGCCGCGCGAGACAGGGCGACGGTGTGCTGGCCGATGCGCGCGCCGTTGCGCAGCACGGCGAAGGTGAGCGTGGGGCTGGGCGGCGCGGCGCGACCGCCGCCGGGCACCAGGGCGAGTGCCGCGCCAGCGCCGATGCACGCGGCAAGAGTGCGGCGTGTCAGCATCGAACTGCCTCCGTCACCGGACCAGGGCGGCGCACACGATAGAGGCCGACATCGATCGCGCCGGCGCGGAACCCCGCCTCGCAATAGGCTAGGTAGTATTCCCATTTGCGCTTGAAGCGCAGGTCAAGGCCCATGGCTCGCAGGCGCGGCCAGGCGCTCTGGAATCGCGTCTGCCAATCGCCGAGGGTGCGCGCATAGCTCGCCCCGAAGCGGGTGACGTGGTCCAGCCGCAGCCCGGCCGCGGCGATCTGCGCGCGCATCACGCTGTCGGAAGGCAGCATCCCGCCCGGGAAGACATGGCGCTGGATGAAGTCGGCGCCGCGCTCATAGGCGGCGTAGCGGTCTTCCGCCATGGTGATGACCTGAAGAGCGGCGATCCCGCCCCGGCGCAGGCGATCGCGGATCGTCGCGAAGTAGGCTGGCCAGTATTCGCGCCCGACCGCTTCCAGCATTTCGATCGATACGATGCGATCGAAGGTGCCGGTGCAGTCGCGATAATCCTCCAGTCGCAGATCTGCGCGGCCGCTGGCGCAGAGATCTGCCATCCGCTCGCGGGCGTAGGCAAGCTGCGCCGGCGACAGGGTGAGGCCGGTCACGCGGCAACCCCGTTCGCGGGCCAGGCGCTCGGCGAGTCCGCCCCAGCCGCAGCCGATCTCAAGCACGCTCTGGCCTTCGCGCGGGGCAAGCGCCTCGATGGCCAGATCCTGCTTGGCCGCCTGCGCCTCCTCGAGGCTGGTGCGCGCATCAGCGTACAGGCCGGAGGAATAGGTCATGCCGGCATCCAGCCACGCGGCATAGAACTCGTTGCCCAGGTCGTAGTGGGCAGGGATGTTGCGCCGGCTGCCGCGCCTCGTGTTGGCACTGCGCAGATGGCCGAGACGGTTCGCCCAGCGGGCAAGGCGGCTACCGTTCAGCGAGGCGTACATCGTCCTGTGGTTGCGCGCCGCGAGCTCGATCAGGGCGGCAAGATCGGGCGTCGACCAGTCGCCATCCATGTACGCTTCGGCGAAGCCGATATCCCCACCGAGCAGCAGGCGGCGCACGGCGCGCCAACGCGCAAGCGTGAGCGTCGCGCTCGGCCCCGGCCTCGGACCGACGCGCTGAAGGGTCTCGCCCGCGGGGGTCTGGATCAGGAGCTGGCCGTGCTCGACCTGGGTGGCGAGCCGCGCCAGAAAGCGCCGCGCCAATGAGAACCGGGCGCCGCGACGCTTGGCACCGGTGCCGCCCGATACGGCGAGGGTGTCGGCAGGACCTGTCATGATTCCCCGCTCATGCCGCTGGCTATTCCCGCGGCGGCGCGGCGAAGGCGGTCGCACGCGCGGCCGGAACAATGGTGACCGGCGCTGGCGGCGGTGCGGGGCGCGCGTGGAGCGGCACGCCTTTCCACCACAGGCGCAGCGCCTCCCAATGAATGCCGGCGATCACCTTCATTGTCAAAAGCGGCGTGCGCAGGAAGGTGCCGAGCAGGGCACGGTCGGTCAGTGCCCGGCGCTCGGCCGACAGCACGGCGACGATCAGCGTACCGTCGGCATCGCTGCCGCGAATGGCGATCGACAGCCGCTCATCCGGCGGGTGGATGCGGAAGTCGTAGCGCATGTTCATCGCCATGAAGGGCGAGACGTAGAATTCCTTGTCGCAGTCCTGGCGCACATCGCCCGGCGCGGCGCCTCCCTCCACCGGGAGGAGATAGGTGTGGCGTTGCCCGAAAGTGTTGTGCACCTCGTGCAGCAGGGCAAGGAGCCGCCCGTCGCGGTGGTGGCAGAAATAGACGCTGATGGGATTGAAGCCATAGCCTAGCACACGAGGCATGGCGAGCAGCCGGATCGGCCCGCCTTCGATGTCGATGCCCGCCTGCGCCAGGTGGCGCTCGACCCAGGGGCGTAGCGGCGCGCCCGAGCCGTCGGCATGGTCGCGTTCGTCGAAACCAAAGAGATTGAAGCGGCGGTGCGAGAGGAGGCGCAGGCGCCTGCAAAGCGCCGGCACCTCGTCGAGGTCGAGCAACAGCGAGAAGACGCGATAGCGCAGCCGATGCCGGCGCGGGCGCATGCGCCGATGCATCACGAAGCCGGCGTAAAGGGCAGATGCCCCGCTCACGCACCCGCCCCCGCACTCGTTTCCATGGCTGGCTCCTCGTGCTGGACCAGGGCAGGCGCGATGCGCCCCGACTCGTTCGCCACACGCCAGGGGCGGCGCACGCCGCCAAGCTGCTCGGCCACCGCGAGGCCCGATTGCAGCCCGTCCTCGTGGAAGCCTGCGCCGAAATGCGCGCCACAATACCACAGGCCGCGATCGCCCTGCAGCGACCACAGCCGGCGCTGCGCGCGCATGGCGGCGGCATCGAAAACCGGATGCTCGTAGGATTCGCTGCGGAGGAGCGTGCCGGGGCGCGGCGGGTGCGGCGGGTTGAGCGTGACGAAGTAGTCGGCGGCACCAGGCAGACGCTGCAGGCGGTTCATCCAGTAGGTCACGGCCGGCAGCGCTGCCTCGGCATGCGTGCCCGAGCGGCCGAGATAGTTCCAGCTCGACCATACGGCGCGACGGCGCGGCATGAGGGCCGCATCGGTGTGCAGCACCGCCAGGTTGCGGGTGTAGCGGAAGGCCCCGAGGAGCGCGCGCTCGCGCGCGCTCGCCTCCGCACCAAGAAGTGCGAGGGCCTGGTCGGCATGGCATGCGATCACGGCATGATCGTAGACATGCGCGCCCGAGGCCGTGCGCACACGCACCCCCTGCTCCAGCCGCTCGACGCCGAGCACGCGCCGACCGGTGCGGATACGGTCGGCGAACGGCTCGGTCAGGCGCCGCACATAGGCCCGGCTGCCGCCGCGCACGGTGCGCCACACCGGGCGGTCACTCAGCTTGAGCAGGCCGTGATTCTCGCAGAAGCGGATGAAGGCTGCCGCCGGATGGCGGCGCGCATCGGCCAGCGGGCAGGACCAGATCGCCGCCGACATCGGCAACAGATGGTCCTCCTGCAGCGCGGCACCATAGCCCTTGGCACGCAGATACGCGTCGAGCGAACCGAGATCGCGTTCCAACGCCGGGAGATCGCGCGGCGCGGCACGGTAGAACTGCACCAGGTCGCGAAGCATGCGCCAGAAGCGCGGACGCAGCAGGTTGCGCGGCTGGGCGAACAGGCTGCGCAGGTCGGTGCCGGCATACTCCAGTCGCCCGCCATCGATCGACACGCCGAACGACATGTCGGAGGGCTGCGTCTCGACACCGAGATGCCGGAACAGCGCGGTCAGGTTCGGATAGGTCAGCTCGTTGTAGACGATGAAGCCCGTGTCCACCGCCACGCGCCCGGAGGCCGCCGCGACCTCCACCGTGTTGGCGTGTCCGCCGATGCGGTCCTCGGCCTCGTATACGGTAACGCGATGGCGGTCCGCGAGCAGCCAGGCGCAGGAAAGGCCCGCTATGCCGGTGCCGATCACGGCGATATCGAGCGGGCCCTGCGCGTCGGAGGGAATGCGGTTGGCGGTGCTGGACATACTGCTTGCGCTCGCCTTTTTGCGCCAGGGCCACCGGGGATGATCGGGCCGAACCGCCCGGTTCCGGTTGGCCACACGCGACGGATACGCTGCCCGGGCACCGCTGGATCACTCGGCCGGACCAATCGGTGCGGCAACCTCGCGGCAGCCATGGCAATCGGCAGCAGCGCCCCGATATGATCCAAGGCGCACCGGGCCGCGTAGAAGGGGTCATGAATGAGTACGCATCACCGCCGGCGGCATGCAGAGCGGGCCTGGCCGGAGCCGAGGCGCTCGACGGCATGACCCCCGACGATATCGCGCCCCCGGCATCGCCCGACGACGCATCCCTGGTGCTGGCGATCGCGACGCGGCGCGACCGGGCGGCCTTCGTCGCCCTGTTCAGCCGCACCGCGCCGCGGCTGAGATCCTGGTTCATGCGCACCGGGCTTGCCGCCGACCGGGCCGAGGACCTTGCCCAGGAGACCATGCTGGCGGTGTGGCGCAAGGCCGACACCTTCGACCCCAACCGCGCCTCTGCCGCCACCTGGATCTTCACCATCGCGCGCAACCAGCGCATCGACGCCCTGAGGCGCGCGGGCCGGCCGCTGCCGGATGCGGACGACCCCTCCCTCGCTCCCGCCGAGCCGGTCGCGCCCGATGCCGCCTATGATGTGGCCCAGGCCGAGCAGCGGGTGCGCGCGGCGCTGCTTGACCTTCCCGCCGAGCAGGCCGAGGTGGTTCGCCTCGCCTATTTCGAGGATCGCCCGCATGGCGAGATCGAGCGATCGCTCGGCATCCCGCTCGGCACCGTGAAGTCGCGCCTGCGCCTGGCGATGGGGCGGCTGCGCGCCCGCCTGCTCGACCGCGACGCGCCTGACAGACCCATGCAAGACCAGTCCAGAGTGGGAGGGCGGCCATGAACCGCACCCCGAAGCATCACCCGACGGAATCCACACTGCTGCGCTTCGCCGCCGGCCGACTGCCGGCAAGCCATGCGCTTGTCGTCGCCGCCCATCTTGAGGGTTGCCCGGCCTGCCGCGCCGGTGTGCGCGCAGCCGAGATCGTGGGCGGCGCCCTTCTGGCCGAGATGCCCGCCGCGGTGATGGCCGAGGATGCGCTGACACGCGCCCTCGCCCGCCTCGACGAGCCGGCCAGCAAGCCCGCGCCGCCACCCCCCGCGCGCGACCTTGCCCCCGGCGTGCCGTTGCCGGCCGCCCTGCGCGACCTCGCCGTGCCGCGCTGGCGCTGGATGGCGCCCGGCATACACCGCATCGCGCTCGACATTCCCGGCGCCGCGCCGGGCGAACGGGCCTATCTGCTGCGCGTTGCCCCGGGCACCGAGCTGCCCGAGCATGGCCATGAGGGCGAGGAGATTACCTGCATCCTGTCCGGCAGCTTCTCGGATACGACCGGCACCTACGGGCCGGGCGATGTCGCCGAGATGGACGAGGAGGGCGATCACCGCCCGGTTGCCGATGCGGGCGTTCCCTGCATCTGCCTGATCGCAACCCAGGGGCGGCTGCGCATGCGCGGCCTCCTCGCCCGGCTGATACAGCCGCTGGTCGGGGTCTAGCCCGATGGCCTATCTGGTACTCGCGATGGCCGCGGGGCTCGGCGGCGCGATGGCGCTCGCCTGGGCCTGGCAGAAGCGTGTCGGCAATGCCGGCTGGGTCGATGTGTTCTGGACCTTCGCCACCGGCGGCGCGGCGCTGCTGGGCGCGCTCTGGCCCTTGGAGGGGAACAACCCCGACCCGTTGCGGCAGGCCCTTGTCGCGGCACTGATCGCTGCCTGGGCGGCGCGGCTGGGCTTCTACCTGCGCGCGCGCGTGCTGCACCGGCCGGAGGATGCGCGCTATGCCGGCTTCCGCCGCGACTGGGGCGATCGCTTCCAGCCGCTGATGTTCTGGTTCCTGCAGGTCCAGGCGGCCGCCGCGCTGCCGCTTGCCGTGGCCGTGATGCTGGCCGCGCGCAGTCCGGCGCCGGCGCCAGGCTGGACCGACATCGCTGCCCTGGTCGTGGTGGCGGTGTCCCTGGCCGGCGCCGCACTCGCCGACCGCCAGCTCGCCCGCTTCCTGGCCGACCCGGCCAACAAGGGCCGTGTCTGCGATCGCGGCCTGTGGGCATGGTCGCGGCATCCCAACTACTTCTTCGAGTGGCTCGGCTGGTGCGCCTGGCCGCTCTTCGCCTTCGATCCGGGCTGGCCGCTCGGCTGGCTCGCACTCGCCGCGCCGGCGCTGATGTACTGGCTGCTCGTGCATGTCTCGGGCATCCCGCCGCTCGAACGCGTGATGCTCGCCTCCCGCGGCGAGGCCTATCGCGCCTACCAGTCGCGCACCAGCGCCTTCGTGCCCCTGCCCCCCCGCCACGAGGTCCGCGCATGACCGCCATCGCCACCGCCACCGCCGTTCTCGAGCGCCTGCCGGTGCCCGATGCGCTGATGCGCGCCGGGATCGCACATCTTGTCGGCCGCACCCACCGCCGCATGGTCGCCGCGCCGCCCGGCACGAATGCGGCATTCGCCGCCGCCATGCGCGACTTCCCCATCGCCGAACACGCGGCGGAGGCGAACGCGCAGCACTACGAACTTCCCGAAGCCTTCTTCGGCCTCGTGCTCGGCCCCTACCGCAAGTACTCGAGCTGCTACTACCGTAGCGACAAGGACACTCTCGCCGAGGCCGAGGCGCAGGCCCTGGCGGCCACCTGCATCCATGCCGGCCTCCTGGACGGCCAGGAGATTCTGGAGCTTGGCTGCGGCTGGGGCTCGTTGTCGCTGTGGATGGCCGCGCGCTACCCCAATGCACGCATCACCGCCGTGTCCAATTCCCATTCCCAGCGCGCCTACATCACGGAAACGGCGCGCGCGCGCGGCATCGGCAACCTCACGGTCGTTACCGCCGACATGAACGGCTTCGAAACCGCGGCGCGCTTCGACCGGATCGTGTCGGTCGAGATGTTCGAGCACATGGCCAACTGGGACGCGCTTCTTGCGCGCGCGCGCGGCTGGCTGCGCCCCGATGGACGGCTGTTCCTGCACGTCTTCACCCACGCCGCCCAGCCCTACCGCTTCGACTGGCGCCACCGCGAGGACTGGATCGCGCAGCACTTCTTCACCGGCGGCATCATGCCGAGCCACGGTCTGATCCGGCAGTTCCCGCACCTGTTCGCGGTCGAGGAGGAATGGCGCTGGGACGGGCGGCACTACCAGCGCACGGCGCGCGACTGGCTTGCCAACTACGACCGCCACGCCGCCGAGATCGAGGCGCTGATGCAGGGCGTCTATGGCAACCAGTCGCGGCTGTGGCAGCGGCGCTGGCGCCTGTTCTTCCTCGCCGTGGAAGGGCTGTTCGGCTACGCCAAGGGCAGCGCCTGGGGCGTGAGCCACTACCGCCTCGCCCCGGCGAGCTGAAGCGATGCGCCCGCTCGCGGCGCTGGACCGCTCCATCAGCGCCCCGGATCCGCGCGTCGCTCGCGCCAACCTGGTTGCGCTGGTGCTGGCGTGGAACACGCCCTTCTATCCGCTCTACCTGATCGCGGCGGGAATGCCGGCCGGCCATCCGGCCACCTGGCTCACGGCCTGTTCCTTTCCGGTCTTCGCGCTGGTGCCGGCAGTGACGCGGCGCTTCCGGTTCGGCGGGCGGCTGTTCCTGGCGGCATGCGGCAGCGCCAACACGCTCTACTGTACCTGGCTGCTGGGCGAGGCCTCGGGCACGCCCCTGTTCCTGCTTGGATGCATCATGCTGGCCGGGCTGATCTTCGGCCCGCACGAGCGCGCGGCGCTGGCGGCCGGAATCGGGACGCCGCTGCTGGCCGGCCTCGCGCTGCATGGCCGCTACCCCGGGCCGCTCCATGCCTGCGCCCCTGCCACCTGCGATAATCTCGTTTGGCTCAGCGCGTTCAGCGTCGCTTCGCTGCTGGGATTTTTCGCGCTGCTGGCCGCGCGCATGCCTGGCGCGCGGCCCGGCTAGAGCGGGCTAGAGCAGCGTCCGATCTGGTGGAACCGCAGGGCGGTTCCACCAGATCGGACTAAGCTGCTCGCAAACCATAAGTTTCTCGGGCACGACTTCCGTTCGGC
Source organism: Alphaproteobacteria bacterium (assembly GCA_020850755.1). Classification (GTDB taxonomy): domain Bacteria; phylum Pseudomonadota; class Alphaproteobacteria; order Acetobacterales; family Acetobacteraceae; genus JADZEB01. The sequence goes on from JADZEB010000011.1 coordinate 130,522, forward strand.
TGATTCAAGCTGAACGGAACGTGCCCTAGCGCGACCCGCGGCGCTCGACCCACGCGCCGGCGGTCGCGCTGATCGCGGTCAGGCAGGCGCCCCAGATCATGTCGATCACGGTGAGCTGCCAGGCCCAGATGCGCAGCACGGCGTGGTTGGTCAGGTCGAAGGTGCCGTAGGTGCACAGCCCGAACAACGCGCCATAGCCCGCCGCGGCCCACAGCGTACCGCGGGCACGGGCAAGCGGCAGGACGAGCAGGACGATGCCCGCGGTGTGCACCAGGTAGAAGATGATCGCCGGCGCGATGCGGAACTGCTCGGCCAGAATCGGCCCGATCATGCTGGTATAGAGCGGGCCGCCGATGAAGCCGAGCCAGAATGCATCGACAACCAGGAACACCAGCAATGTTGCGGTATAGGTGCGGGCATGCGACATGGCGGCCCCTCCATCGCGGGCGCGGCCGCGCGGCCGGCGCTCGCATTGCGTTTCAGCCGTTGCGCCCGATCATCGTCAGCAGTTCCTGGCGCGCCGCCGGATCGGTGCGGAAGGTGCCGAGCATCCGGCTGGTGACCATGGTCACGCCGGCCTTGTGGACACCGCGCGTGGTCATGCACTGGTGCGCCGCCTCGATGATCACGGCGACACCCTTGGGCTGCAGCACGGACTGGATGGTGTTGGCAATCTGCGCCGTCAGCTTCTCCTGGATCTGCAGGCGCTTGGCATAGGCCTCCGCCACACGGGCGAGCTTCGAGATGCCAACGACGCGCCTGTGCGGCAGATAGGCGACATGCGCCCGGCCGATGATCGGCACCATGTGGTGCTCGCAATGGCTTTCCAGGCGGATGTCGCGGAGCAGGACGATCTCGTCATAGCCGTCCGTCTCTTCGAAGGTGCGCTCGAGCAGGGCGACGGGATCCACCTCGTAGCCGGCGAAGAACTCCTCATAGGCGCGCACGACGCGCGCGGGCGTATCGACCAGCCCCTCGCGGCCGGGGTCGTCGCCGGTCCAGCGCAACAGGGTACGCACAGCCTCCTCGGCTTCGGCACGGCTCGGCCGCGAAAGGCCCGAGGCTGACGGAAGTCGCGGCGGTGCGGTCATCACGTTCATGGGTGCGGTCCCCGGATGCAAGGAGATGGCGGGCTGCGCGGCCGCGCAGAAGGCACGGCCATGCATGCATCGCCGGCGCCTTGGACGGGATACGCCGCCGACCGCCGATCGGATCACCGACCGTGGCGCGAAACCTGCGCTCGGATTGCCTTGTCCGGATTGCCCCTGTCAGGAGGCGCTGCGCGCGAGCGGGGCCTCAACATCGAGTTCGGCCACGCCTCGACCAGACGCGCCCGTCGCCATCCCGATGCCACCCAGCGCGCTGGAGACGCGCGCCGCCACGCGCGCCAACTCGCTGCGGAAGCGCGCCACGTTCGCCGCCGTGAAGCGATTGACGGGCCCCGACACGTTCACCACTCCAAGAAAGCCCCTGGTATCGAACACGGGAGCCGCGACCGAGGCGGTCTGTGGATCACCGATGCCGGAGGTGGCGAGGCAGAGCCGCTCATAGCCGTTCATGGCGGCCGGCCGCTCCGCCGAGCCGGCATGGCGGTTCAGCAGCACGCTGGTTGCGGCGCCGTCGAGATCAAGGATCTGCCCGACCACGATCACCGCGCGCACGGTCTGCGGGGAATCGACCCGGAACAGGCATTGCCGCTTCTCGCCAAGCCGGACATAGAAGGCCGCGCTCTCGCCCGTGGCCTCGGAGAGGCGTGCCAGTGCCGGCTTGATGATCTCCTCCAGCCGGAAGGCGGCGACATAGCCCGCACCAAGCTCGTAGACGATGCCGCCAAGCCCGTACTGCCCGTCCGCCAGGCGCATGACGAAGCCGCTCTGCTCCAGCGTGGCGAGGATGCGCAGAAGCGTGCTCTTGAACAGGCCGGTTCGGCGCGAAAGCTCGCTCAGCGCCAGCCGGGGAGAGGTGCGAAAGGCGGCAACCACCTGAAGCGCACGCACGACGGCCGCGATGGGCTTCGCCTCGGCGCCGTCGGCGCGGCCGGAACGCCCGCCCCGGACGGCCTTGCCGCCAGTTGCGCCGGTGCCCCGCGCCCGGCCCCCGCGCGCAGCAGAGACACGCTTGCTGGCCGCTCGTGCCATATCCTGCCTTGCCTCCCGAATACGGCGCAGACCTGCGCCGCACCTTGCCGAGGCGTCCCGTAGCCTGAAATGGAACGCCATTCTTTTTTGTAGCGGCGCGTTCGGGCTCGTGCAAGTGTTGCGGTCCTGCAGGAACTGCAAACAGACCGCGGCGGGGCGGTGGATGCGATGACGGCGCGCAATATCGGCCAATCCCTGGCCCGGCTGGAGGATGATCGCTTCCTGCGCGGGCGGGGCGACTATGTGGCCGATCGCGAGGCGCGGGGCTGCCTTCACCTGCACGTGATCCGCTCCCCGCACGGGCACGCTGCCATCCGCCGCATCGAATCGCGCGCGGCGCTGGCCGCACCCGGCTTGCGTGCGATCTATACCGAACCCGATCTTTCGCGCGCCGGCCTCGGCAACATTCCCTGCATCACCGCCTTCGACGCGACCGAGCCCATGATCGTGCCCCCGCGCCCGGCGCTCGCGCGCGGGGTGGTGCGCCATGTCGGCGACCCGGTGGCCTGCGTGGTGGCCGACAGTGCCGATGCGGCCCTTGCCGCCGCCGAACTGGTCGAGATCGAGTACGAGCTGCTGCCTTGCGTTGTGGATGCCCGCGCGGCGTTGGCTGCCGGCGCACCGCAGCTCTGGCCCGAGGCGATGGGCAACTCCGCCTTCCTCTATCGCAAGGGCGATGCGGCGGCGGTGGCGGCGGCGATGGCCTCGGCTGCGCACATCGTCGAATGCGATCTGGCCAACAACCGCGTCGCCATTGCGCCAATGGAGGCGCGCGCCGCGATCGGCCATTACGATGCTGCGGCCGACTGCCTGCACCTTGTCTTCACGGGACAGGCCGTGCATGGCACGCGCCGCCAGCTTGCCGAGCAGATCTTCAAGGTTCCAGCCGGGAAGCTGCGTCTGACCGTGCCCGATGTCGGCGGCGGCTTCGGCGTGAAGAACTTCGTCTATCCCGAATGGGTGCTGGTTCTGTTCGCCGCACGCGCTCTCGGCCGCCCGGTGCGCTGGGTGTCGGAGCGGATCGAGGATTTCATCGCCTCCACCCAGGGCCGCGACTTCCATGCCCGCGCCCGTCTCGCGCTCGACGCCGAGGGGCGGTTCCTCGCGCTCGAGGTGAAGGCGATTGCCAACATGGGCGCCTACCTTTCCACCAACGGGCCGATCAGCTCGACCACGGCGGCGGCAAGCGCCATGGGTGGTGTCTATGCCATTCCTGCCGTGACCACCGAGGTGCGGGGCGCCTTCACCAACACCCAGCCCGTGGATGCCTATCGCGGCGCCGGCAAGCCCGAGGCGAACTACGTCATCGAGCGGCTGGTCGATCTCGCCGCCGCCCGAACCGGGATCGACGCGGCGGAGCTGCGTCGGCGCAACATCATCGCCAGCTTTCCCTATCGAACCGCGATGGGCATGGAGATCGATGGCGGACGCTTCGGCGCGAACATCGAGGATGCGCTGCGCCTGTCGGACGCGGGCGGCTACGCGGCGCGGCGCGAAGCCTCGGGGGCGCGGGGGCGGCTGCGCGGACGCGGCATCGCCTGCTTCCTCGAAACCGCGCGCGGCCTGCCGAACGAGTTCGCCTCGGCCGCCTTCGAGGCGGACGGCATGGTTACGCTCGCCGTCGGCACCCAGTCGAACGGCCAGGGCCACGAGACCGCCTATCCGCAGATCGCCGCCGACCTTCTCGGCCTGCCGGTCGCGCGCATGCGCTTCCGCCAGGGCGATACCACGCTGCTGCCCGGTGGCGGCGGGCATGGCGGGGCGCGCTCTATGCACCTTGGCGGCTCGGCGCTGGTGGAGGCGGTGGAAGGGCTGATCGAGCGCGGCCGGCAGATCGCGGCGCACCTCCTGCAGGCGTCGGTTGCGGATATCGGCTTCGCCGCCGGCCGCTACAGCCTGCGCGGCAGCGATCGCGGCATGGACATCGACGCGGTGGCAGAAGCCGCGCGCGACCCCGCCAACCTGCCGGACGGCGCGAAGCCCGGCCTCTCCTTCCAGGCAAACTACATCTCGGATCTCTACACCTTCCCCAATGGCTGCCACGTCGCCGAGGTGGAGATCGACCCGGAGACCGGCGCGACGCGGCTTGATCGCTACCTGCTGGTCGACGATTACGGCACGCTCGTGAACCCGATGCTGACGCTCGGGCAGGTGCATGGCGGGCTCGCGCAGGGAATCGGCCAGGCGCTGCTGGAGCATGTCGTGTTCGACCCGGAATCCGGCCAGCTTCTGTCCGGCTCCTTCATGGACTACGCCCTGCCGCGTGCCGACGACCTGCCGCGCTTCGATGGCCTGTTGAGCGCGGAAGCGCCCACCAGGGTGAACCGCCTCGGCGCCAAGGGTGCGGGCCAGGCCGGCGCAATCGCCGCGCCGCCGGTGGTCATGAACGCCATCCTGGACGCGCTGGCGCCGCTTGGCGTGAGGAATCTCGACATGCCCGCGACGCCCGAGCGCGTCTGGCGGGCGATCCTGGCCGCGCGCAGGGCGCGCTGAGAGAACCGACGAAAGAAGAACCCCGCCATGTACACGCCCGTCCATGACAGCGAAGAGCCCGCCCAGACGCCCTTCCTGCGCACCGCCGGCGCGGCGCTGAACCTCCCGGCGCTCGCCGGATCGCACGGTGTCGACATCGCGATCGTGGGCGGCGGCATCTCCGGCTGCTCGGCCGCGCTGCATGCGGCCGAGCGCGGGGCACGCGTGATCGTGATCGAGGCGCGCACGGTGGGCTGGGGCGCCTCGAGCCGCAATGCCGGCCACCTGCCGGCCTCCACCAAGTACGAGCCGCAGGAGCTGATCGACACCTACGGGCCGGTCTTCGGCGAGCGCATCCTGAATGCCAGCGAGACCGGGCCGCTGGTGATGGACGAGCTGATCAAGCGGCACGGCATCGCGTGCGAATTCTCGATCCCCGGCATCATCAATGCCGCGCACACTCCCGAGACCCTGAAGAAGCTCGAGCAGCGCGCCCGCTTCTGGCAGGAGCGCGGGCGGCCGGTGGAGGCACTCAGCCGCGAGCGGCTGGCCGAACTGCTCGGCAGCAATGTCTATCTCGGCGGCGTGCTCGACCGGCGCGGCGGTGCGGTCAACCCGCTTGCCTATGTGCGCGGGCTCGCGCGCGCGGCGATCAAGGCGGGCGCGCAGATCCACGAGGGCACGCGCGCGACGGCCCTCGCGCGCGAGGGCTCGCGCTGGCGCCTCTCGGTTGCCGGCGGCGAGGTGCGCGCCGATTTCGTGCTCCTGTGCACAAACGCCCACACCGACACGCTTTGGCCCAGTCTGCGCCAGAGCATCATTCCGGTGCGCACGGTGCAGTTCACGACCAAGCCCCTGTCGGAGAATCTGCGCCGATCGATCCTGCCGGAACGGCAGCTGCTGCTCGACACGCGCCGAACGCCGATCTCGCTGCGCATGTATCCGGACGGGCGGCTGCATTTCGGCGGCGGCCCGTTCATGCGCGCGGGCCTGGTGCCGGATTGGCGCGCCATGCTCGGGCGCGTCAACGAAGTGCTGCCGCAGCTCGGCGAGGTGGAGATGGAGGAGGCCTGGGCGGGCTGGATGGCCTTCAACCGCTACGATGCTTGGCAGATGCACAGCCTGGCGCCGGGGCTGCTGGCGGTGCTCGGCTGCAATGGCCGCGGCGTGACGCAGGCCACCATCTACGGGCGCGACCTTGCGCTGCACGCGACCGGCGTTCCGGCTTCCGAGCTGACCCTGCCGATGAGCCAGCCCAAGCGCTATCCCATGCATCCCTTCTCGGGCTTCGGGGCGGCGATGATCGTGAAGTGGTACCGGATGAAGGACGCGGCCGAGATGCGCAAGCTGCACACCGAGCATGCACCCCGCGCTTGAGCCGCGCCGCGCCGGATTGTCGTGGCCCGGCGGCCATGCTCTGCTCGGCGGCGCCGGAACCCGTGATCTGACAGCGACAAGGGCAGGCCGATGCACCATCCGCTGAACGACGCGCCCGAGGCCCCGCGCACCGCCTTCACCGCGCGCGGGGGCGAGCCGTTGAACCTCGAACCGCTCGGCTCCGGCAGCAACACGGCCGATGTCGTGATCGTCGGCGGTGGCATCGGCGGCTGCTCGGCGGCGCTGCATGCCGCCGAGGGCGGGGCGAGCGTCGTGCTGCTCGAGGCGAATACGATCGGCTGGGGTGCCTCGGGGCGCAATGCCGGGCATGTCGCGCCCGCGACCAAGCACGATCCGGACGAGATCATCGCCCGCTACGGCACCGAGGCGGGCCAGCGGCTGATCGACGCGGCCGAACAAGGGCCGGTGCTAGTGGGCGATCTGGTAAAACGTCACGGCATCGACTGTGACTACAGCTTCAGCGGCATCATCGCCGCCTCGCATACCGTGGCGGCGCTGCGCGCGGCCGAGAAGCGCGTCAACTACTGGCAGGCGCGCGGCCGGCCGGTGGAGATGCTGGATCGGCGCAAGGCGGCCGAGATGATCGGCGGCGACTATTATCTCGGCGCCTGGCTCGACCGGCGCGGCGCGCGCATCAACGCGCTGGCCTATACGCGGGGCCTGGCGCGCGCAGCGCTGCGGGCAGGCGCGCGGCTGCATGAGCGCTCGCGCGCGACGCGCCTTTCGCGCGACAACGGCAAATGGACGGTGCAAACCGCCACCGGCAGCGTGCAGGCGGACAAGCTGTTCCTTTGCACCAATGCCTATACCGACGATCTCTGGCCCGGCCTGCACCGCGGCATCGTGCCGGTGCGCGCCTACCAGATCACCAGCAAGCCGCTGCGCGAGGATGTGCGCGGCACCGTGCTTCCCGGCGGGCAGGTGATGACCGATTCCCGCCGCCTGCTTTCCGGCGTCAGCCTCTACCCCGACGGGCGGCTGCATTTCGGCGGCCGCGGCCCTGCCTTCGGCCCCGAGGGCGAGCCGCACTGGGGCCCGACGCTCGGGCGCATCCGCCAGATCTTCCCCCAACTCGCCGGGATCGAGATCGCGATCGATTGCTGGTGGTCGGGCCACATGGCCATGAACAACGGCAATTCCTGGCACATCCACGAACTTGGCCCGGGCGCGTTGGCCATGCTCGGCTGCAACGGGCGCGGGGTAGCGCTTGCCACCATCTACGGCCGCGAGTTCGCCCGCTACGCCCTTGGCGCGCCGGCGCGCGACTTCGTGCTGCCGCCAAGCGCGCCGAAGCGCATCTGGCTCAAGCCCTTCGCGCAGCCGCTGGTCTCGGCGCTGATCCGCTACTACGCGATCCGCGACGGCATCGAGACGCGCAAGCTCGACAAGCACCGTTCCCAGCCCGCTTGACCCGCAACCAGGACAGGACAGCGAGGATGCCATGCCCGCCCAGCCGATCGCCGATCCGCCCGGGATGAGCGGCAACTACTGGGCCGCCACCGCAGCGCCGCTGGTGCCGATCCCGGAGTTCGACGCGTCGGCCAAGGTGGAAACAGCCGTGATCGGCGCGGGCTATACCGGCCTGTCGGCGGGGCTGCATCTGGCCGAGCGCGGGCGCTCGGTGCTGGTCCTGGATGCGAACGAGCCCGGCTGGGGCGCCTCGGGGCGCAACAACGGCCAGGTCGTCGCCGCGCTCAAGCACGAGCCGCACGAGATCGAGGCGCGCTTCGGCAAGGAACGGGGCAGCGAGCTGATCCGCGTGGTGGGCGGAGGGCCGGACCTGGTGTTCGGCCTGATCGAGCGCTACGGCATTGCCTGCGACGCGCGCCGCAGCGGCATCATCACCGCGGCGCATTCCACCGCCAGCCTCTCCGATCTCAAGCGCCGGGTGGAGATCTGGGTCGGGCGCGGCGCGCCCTTGCGCATGCTCTCGCGCGCCGAGGCCGAAGCGAAAAGCGGCACCGGCTTCTATGCCGGCGCCTGCATCGACCCGCGCGGGGGCGCGATCAACCCGCTCGCCTATGCGCGCGGGCTGGCACGCGCGGTGATCGAGCAGGGCGGTGCGATCCGCACGAAGGCGCATGTGCGCAGCGTGGCGCGCAAGGGTGGCGGCTGGCTGCTGACGCTCGATCGCGGCACGGTGGAGGCCGAGCGTGTCATCATCGCCACCAACGCCTATACTGGCGATTTCTGGCCGGGGCTGAAGAAGACCTTCCTGCCCGCGCGCACGCCGCAGCTTGTCAGCGCGCCCTTGAGCGACAATCTGCGTCGTGCCGTGCTGCCGGACGGCGAGATCATGTCGGACACACGCTACCTTACCGTCGGCGTACGCATGCATGCCGACGGGCGGTTGCATCTCGGCGGCGGAAGCGGCACGGCCTATGGCGACCGCGACGCGCTCTACCGCCAGCTTGCCGAGCAATCGCGGATCCTGTTCCCCCAGCTCGGCGAACTGTCCTGGGGGTATCGCTGGACCGGCTTCATGGCGATGACGCCGGACCGCTATCCGCGCCTGTTCGAACTGGCGCCGGGCGTTGCCTGCGTGCTTGGCTACAGAGGCCGCGGCATCTGCACCGCGACGATCTTCGGGCGCGAGCTTGCGCGCTGGGCCGCGGGCGAAGCCGGCATCGACGAGCTGGCGATGCCGGCTTCGCGTTTCGGAGCGTTGCCCTACTATCCGTTGCGCGGCCTGCTCGTGGAGGGGGCCGTCAAGTACTACACGATGCGCGACCGCGCCGCGCAGCGCCGCGCATTGGCGGCAACGTGACCGGGACGCGCGCTCCCATATCCGCGAAAACGGAATGGTGGTCCAATTCCCTATTGCCGCCTCGTTCCGGCAACGGCATAGTTTCCGCAGGGTGAGGCAGGCTGCATAGAAGGCACGTTCCGGGGGCCATGCCGTACGACTGGAACTTCACGATCGTCCTGCGATACCTGCCCCAGCTGCTTGAGGGCGGGCTGCACACGATCATCCTGTCGGCAGCGGCGATCGCGCTTGCCGCGCCGATCGGCGTCGTGATGGGCGTCATCCGCCAGCAACGCGTGCCGATCCTCGCCCCGATCGCGGTTGCGTATATCGATTTCTTCCGCACCTCGGTGGCGCTGGTGCTGATCTGCTGGTGCTACTTCGCCCTGCCGGTTCTGATCGGCGTCACGCTTTCCACCTTCACGGCGGTAACGATCGCCATCGGGCTCCAGGCCTCGGCCTACCTCGCCGAGCTGGTGCGTGCCGGCTTGCAATCGATCTCGGTCGGCCAGTGGGAAGCGGCCCGCGCGCTTGGCATGGGCACTCGGCTGCGTTTGCAGTACATCATCCTGCCGCAAGCCGCGCGGCGCATGATCCCCGTCTTCTTCCTGCTTGTGATCGAAGTCTTCAAGACCTCGACCCTTGCCGGCTTCGTCACCTACCCCGAGATCGTGTACGAGGCCTATCGCGTCGCGACCGACATCTACCGCCCGATCGAGACCTTCACGATCGTCGGGGCGATCTGTTTCGTCTTCCTGTTCTCCCTCGGCCGCATTGCCCTCTATCTCGAGCGGCGCTACGCCGTGGTCGAGCGGTAGGCGCAGATGTCTTACGCCTGGGACTTCAACTTCCTGTGGGCGCTGGGCCCGCTACTGCTCGGCGGGCTGATCAATACCGGCAAGCTCTGGGCGATTGCGTTCAGTTCCGGTCTGGCGATCGGCCTCGCCTTCGGTATCATGCGCACCGTGCCTTCGCGCATCCTGCGCGGCATCGGCATGGTCTATGTCGAGGCGATCCGCAACACGCCCGGCCTGATTCTGCTGATCTGGTTCTACTACGCCCTGCCCATCCTAGTCGGTGTGCAGAGCTCGGCCTGGCTTGCGGCTTGCGTCGCGCTTTCGCTCTACACCGGCGCCTATTCGGCCGAGATCTACCGCGCCGGGATTGCCTCGGTCGAGGCGGGGCAGTGGGAAGCGGCGCGGGCGATCGGGCTGAGCTATGCGCACCAGATGCGCTACATCGTCCTGCCACAGGCGGTGATGCGCATGATACCGGCCTTCGGCAACCGCGCGATCGAGCTGGCCAAGGCCACCACACTTGCCTCCACACTGGCTTTCGGCGAACTCCTGTTCACCGCGAAGGTGATCGCCGAGGACCAGTTCCGCCCGCTGGAAACCTTCACGGCGGTGTCGGTGATTTTCACCGCCGTACTGCTGCCGCTGAGCTACGCTTGCATCTGGCTTGAACGGCGCGTTGCGCGGAGCGGGGGTATCGTCCGTGACTGAAGTTCTGCGGCTGGAGAATCTGGCCAAGTCCTATGGCCAGGCGCAGGTGCTCAAGGACATCAACCTGACCGTCCGCAAGGGCGAAACCGTGTGCGTGATCGGTGCCAGCGGATCGGGCAAGAGCACGCTTCTGCGCTGCGTCAACTTCCTCGGCTATCCGACCGGCGGGCGGATATTCCTCGAAGGCAAGCTGGTCGGCCGGGAGGTGATCGATCGCTCCGGCCGGACGGAGATGCGCTACCGTGAGGCCGAGCTCTGCGCCGTGCGGGCGCATGTCGGCATGGTGTTCCAGCAGTTCAACCTGTTTCCGCACATGACCGCGGAAGAGAATGTCATGATCGGCCCGGTCAAGATCCGCGGGCTGAGCAAGGCGGAGGCGAAGGCGCGGGCGGCCGAGCATCTGCAGCGTGTCGGCATCCTGGAGAAGGCTGGAGCCTATCCCGGACAGCTATCGGGCGGCCAGCAGCAGCGAGTGGCGATCGCGCGCGCGCTGGCGATGGAGCCGTCGATCATGCTGTTCGACGAGGCGACCTCCGCCCTCGACCCGGAGCTGGTCGGCGAGGTGCTGCTGGCCATGCGCAAGCTGGCCCAGGAGGGCACGACGATGCTCGTCGTCACGCACGAGCTCGGTTTTGCCTACAACGTTGCACACCGCGTCATCTTCCTGCACGAGGGCACCATCCACGAGGAAGGCACGCCCGAGGAGGTGCTGGTCAATCCGAAGAAGCCGCGCACACAGGATTTCCTGCGCGGCGTGACGACCTTCCGCATGCCGGAGCCGAGAATCGCGCCCGCCTGAAGATGCGGCAAAGGCCGCGCGGGCGTGCGCGACAAGCTGGGACGATACTTCCAACAAGGACGAAAACAGGAGGAAACCATGGTTGATGTTTCACGACGCGGCACCGCCCTCGGCGCCGCACTGGCCGCAGCGGCAGGCGCCGCCGCGCTCGCTGCCCCACGTGTCGCCAACGCCCAGGCGGCCGCCTCCACCTGGCAGCGGATCCAGGACACGAAGATCGTGCGCCTGGGCGCGCCGATTTCCGAGCCGTTCCTGTTCCGCGACCTCACCAACAGCAACGCGCCGGGCGGCGTGCGCGTGGGCGATGTGCTGTGGCGCGGCTTCTCGGTCAACTGCGCCAAGGAGATGGCCGAGGCTCTCGGCGCGCAGCTGCAGATGGTCGATACCACCTACGGCAATGCGGTGGCCGGCCTGCAGGCGAACCAGTTCGACCTGATCTTCGCGCTGGACGGGACTGTTCGCCGCGCCGCCGCGATCGACTTCGTGCCGCAGCCCCTGTTCATGTACGGCACGGCCATACTTGCCCGCGCCGACCAGAAGATCGCCACCTGGGAGGAAATCAACGCCAACAAGCTGCGCATCGGCGTGCCCGTGGGCACGACGATGGAAAGCGAGATCATGCGCCGCGCGCCTGAGGCGGTGCTCGACCGTTTCCAGAACATCCCCGAGATGATTGCTGCGCTGAACTCTGGCCGTGTCCATGCGGTGTCGGCCTCGCTCACCAGCATGACACTGGCAAGCGCGCGCATCGCGGGCACAATCGTTGCCATGCCGGCGCCGCCGGCACTGTTCCCGATGACGGCGGGAATCCGCTACGACAGCGATCCGCGCTGGCGCAACTTCCTCACCACCTCGTTCGGCTACCTCGCCTATTCGGGCTTCGTGCAAAAGGCCCTGAACGAGGCCTACACCTTCCGCGGCGTCGACATCACCAAGGTCTCGCCGGTGGTGATCCGCTGACGAGCCGGCCGGGGCGCGCCGCAGGTAGCAGCGCGCCCCGCAGCCCTGCCGAAAGCCCCGTCTAGAGCAGCGTCCGATCTGGTGGAACCGCAGCGCGGTTCCACCAGATCGGACTAAGCTGCTCGCAAACCTTATGTTTCTCGGGCACGAGTTCCGTTCGGCTGAGTCAAGCCGAACGGAACGTGCCCTAGCCCGCGAATTCCCGCAGCGCGCGGCGCGCGATCGCCATGCGGTGCACCTCGGTCGGGCCTTCGTAGATTCGCATCACGCGCACCTGCTGCGCCATCAGCTGAAGCGGCAGCTCCTTGGTCATGCCCATCGCGCCGAAGGTCTGCATGGCGTGGTCCACCACTTCCCCGGCCATCTCGGTTGCGAAGACCTTGAGCATCGAGGCCTCGTTGCGGACATCGCCGCCGCTGTCCATCGTGGCTGCACCTTCGCGCACCATCAGCCGGCAGGCATGGATCCTGGTTGCCGCATCGGCGATCCACCACTGGATCGCCTGGCGGTCGGCCAGCTTGACGCCGAAGGTGCTGCGCTGCTTGGCTTGCACGCACATCATTTCCAGCGCGCGGCGCGCGATGCCCACGCAGCGCGCGCCCATCTGCAGGCGCCGCACGTTCAGCCGCAACTGCATCGGCGCATAGCCCTTGTCGAGCTGGCCGAGCACGTTCCGCGCCGGCACGCGGCAATCCTCGAACACAAGCTCATAGGTGCGCCGCCCGCCGATCATCGCGATCTCGCGCTCGACGATGAAGCCCTTGCTGCCCTTGTCGACGATGAAGGCGGAGACGCCATCGGCCTGCCTGCCCGGGCTCGTGCGCGCCATCACGATCGTGAAGTCCGCGTCAGGGATGCGGCTCACCCAGATCTTGCGGCCATTGATGATCCAGTCCTCGCCATCCCGCGTGGCGCGCGTCTGCATGCCGGCCGGGTCGCCGCCCGCGCCCGGCTCGGAGATCGCGATCGCCGAGCGCATGCGCCCTTCCGCATAGGGCAGGAGGTATCGTGTGCGCTGGTCCTCGTTCGCGGCAGCCAGCATCATGTGCAGGTTCGGACTGTCCGGCGGGAAGGCAAAGGGCACAACGGTGCGGCCCAGCTCCTCCTCGACCAGCATGAGCGCCGCGCTGGGCATGTTTGCGCCGCCGAGCTCCTCGGGCACATCCAGGCCCCAGAGGCCGAGCTCGCGGCACCGCGCATGCAGCGCGGCCTCCTCCGCCTCGCTCAGCGCATACTTGCCGCCCGCCGCCTCGCGCTTCAGCACGGCGGGTTCGAGCGGCATCAGCTCGCGCTCGACGAACCGCGCAACGAGATCGTGGAGCATCCTCAGCTCGTCGGTCGCAAGAGCCTGTGCCATCGCTCGAACCCCTTCCGGCTACAGCACGCCCTTGGAGCGCAACGCGGCAAGCTCCGCCATCAGCGCCGCGTCCTGCTGCCGGCCGAGGCCGAGCTGGTGCGCATAGGACGGTAACGCGGCACCGGCCATCCAGGCCGCGCACAAGGCACCGCTCGCGCAGGCCGACATAGTGCCATAGCCCGAGAGCGCGCCGGCAACGAACGCGCCCTGCGTGCGCATCGGCCCGATCAGCGGCCAGTTCTCGGGCGTCATGCAGTAGTAGCCGCCATAGTGCGTGGCGCGGCGCGGCAGCTTGCCGATATAGACGCGCAGCGAGGGGTTGAGGCGGCCTGCCGCACGCAGCACGATGTCGGGGAAGTGCGGGATCAGCGGCGGCTCGCGCGAGGGCACGCTCGGCGCCTGGTTGAATGCCCAGCCGAGCTTGATCCAGCTGCCGCGGTCGCCGCCATCGGGGCGGCAATGGATGCCGCCCGGCATCTGCCGCGTCAGCGCCACCGTCTCCGGATCGGCGGCGAGCAGCGCGCGCTCCTCCCCCGTCCAGGCGATCTCCTGCGGGTCGAGATCGATCGAGAAGGGCATGCTGCGCGGTATGGCCTGTTCGCGATCCTCGAAGGCGATTTTCTGCTGCAGCACGCAGGAGACGGGCAGCGCTTCGCCCAGCATCGCCGCAACCTCGCCGATGAAGGGTCCGGCCGCATTGACGATGCGATCGGCGCGCAGCACCGCCTGGGCCCCGTCCGCATCAACGAGCGACAGGGCGAAGGATGCGCCGGGAGCGATCGCGCCCACCCGCGCACGTCGCAGGCGCCCTCCCGCGGCGCGGATCGCCTCCAGCATGAACTGGCCGAGCTGCTGGCCGCTGATGTCGCCGGCGCGGCGGATATGCAGCACGGTGGCGATCTCCGGCGAGAAGGAGGGAAAGCTCGCGCGGATCAGCGCGTGGTCCATCAGCACATCGACACCGTCCGGCGCATCCTGCCAGTCCGCGCTGGTGGCCGGCCGGTAGCCAGCCGGCGCGCCGTGGCGGTGGATACGGATGCGCCGGGCCGCATCGGTGCCATAGCCTGCATGCAGTTCGGCCAGAAGGTCGGCCGGCTCCGCCCGCCGTGTCGCCAGCGCATAGCCGCGCCGTGTCATGTTGATGCGGTTGCCACTCGCGCGCGCGATCTCCTCCATCAGCGTGGTGCTGTCGTCCGTGAAGGCGGTCATCACCGGATGTGGCCACCAGTTGCGGTAGTTCTCCCCGGACTTGGCCGAGGTCAGCCCCATCGGGTCGCCGCTGTCGATCAGCACGAGATTCGTGACCCTGTGCCGCGTGCATAGATAGTGCGCAACCGAGATCCCGACGATCCCGGCGCCGATGATGGCGACATCGGTGCTGTCCGCGCTCATGCCCTGCGGCTCTTCCCTGCCGGTTGCTTGGGTGCACAGCCTAGCCCTCGACGCGGCGCCCGCGAAGGGTGCTTGCGCCATGCGCGGCATGGCGGCCGGATCAGCACCTGGGCACGGCTAGGCGCTCGCCCGTGGCTGGGCTAGGTTCTGGATCAATGCGCCAGTCCCGAGCGCCCGCCATGCACTGGGATACGATGATGTCCGCAACCGCCAGCAAGTACCGCTTCCTGCTGATCCAGGCCTTCCGCCTGGCCGAGGGTGCAAGCTACCGCATGCGCCCGATGGAGGGCCGCAAGGAAGACATGCTGCTGAACCACGACCGCCTGGCGCCCTTCCTGGCCGACGTCGAGTGGGGCCTGCATCCCGGCGCGCCGGCAACCCATGGCAACCACCCGGTGGAGCTGCGCCAGGAATTCCTGACCGTCGGCGCCAACCGCCTGCCGATCGTGCGCGAAGCCTGCGCCAGCGGCAAGTACAACGCCATCGTGCTGCTGGGCGGGGGCGATCCTGGCTTCGCGGCCGCGCGCGAGATCGGGCGGCAGCACCGCATCCCGGTGACGGCTTGCGCGCACGCGCAGATGCATGTCGCGATGATGCTGGGCGGGCGGTTCGGCATCATCGACATCTCCGAAGCGCACAACATGCACATGCACGAACTCGTCGTGCAGTATCGGTTCGCCGAACGCTGCGCCTCGATCCGCAACATCAACTTCCCGCTGCCGCGTCCCGGCATGACCGAACCCTTCCCCGTGCAGGACGAGAAGGCCAGGGCCGAACGCGGCGAACCCTCGGCCATGGTCGAGGCGGCGGTGCGCGAGTCGATCGCCGCGATCGAGGAGGATGGCGCCGAGGTGCTGATCATCGGCTGCTCGGCCGCCTACTGGCTGCAACCGATCCTGCAGGAACGGCTGGAGGCGCTCGGCTGGGAGGTGCCGGTGCTGGAGGGCTATCGCTGCGCGATCGAGCAGGCGAAGCTCCTGGTTGATCTCGGCCTCGACGCCAGCGGGCTCGCCTTCCCGAGCGATCAGCCGCGCCAGTGGCGCCGCAAGAAGCTGTTCTAGGCAGACCGAGACGAGGCAGATCGTGTCCGCAGTTTCATTGGCTCGGATCGTAAAGGCATTCGGTGCGATGCGCGCCGTGGATGACGTGTCGCTCGATATCGCCGCGGGAGAGTTCATCACGCTGCTTGGTCCCTCGGGCTGCGGCAAGACCACCACCTTGCGCATCATCGCCGGACTGGCCGAGCCCGATGCCGGCACGGTCGCGATCGCCGGGCGCGACGTCACCACCATGCCGGCCTATCGGCGCGAGATCGGCATGGTGTTCCAGAGCCACGCGCTGTTCCCGCACATGACCGTCGCGCGCAACGTCGCCTTCGGCCTGCGCATGCGCGGCATCGGACACAAGGAACAGGCCGAGCGCGTGGCCAAGGCGCTGGAACTCGTCCATCTCGGCGGTTTCGCCGCACGCTACCCGAGCCAGCTCTCCGGCGGCCAGCAGCAGCGCGTGGCGCTGGCGCGCGCGCTGGTGATCTCGCCGCAGGTGCTGCTGCTGGACGAGCCCTTCGGCGCGCTCGACCGCCGCCTGCGCGAGACACTGCAGGTGGAGCTGCGCCAGCTCACGCGCCGGATCGGCATCACCGCCGTGTTCGTCACCCACGACCAGGAGGAGGCGCTCGTCCTCAGCGATCGCATCGCGGTGATGAATGCCGGGCGGATCGAGCAGTTGGGCGCGCCGGCCGAGATCTTCGAGCGGCCGGTGACACGTTTCGTAGCGGAGTTCATGGGCGTGGCCAACATCCTGCCCTGCCGCATCACCGAAATCGGCGCCGCCGGCCTTGCGCTGGATGCGGGCGGCCTGCGGCTGCGCGCCGCGCGGCAGCACGCCGCGGGCGCGAGCGCGGGCGCCGAGATCGAGATCGCGATCCGTTCCGAGAAGATCAGGCTGCTCGACACCGAACCGCCACCTGGGCCCAACATCGCCGCAGGCACGCTCGAGCAGGCGATCTACCTCGGCACCACCTCGAGCTACCAGGTGCGGTTGGCCGCGCGCCCGGACCTGCTGCTCGGCGCGCGCGAGACCAACCGCGAGGGCATCGCCACCGGCCCGCGCTTCTCGCCCGGCGCGAAGGTCTGGGCGGCGTGGGAGCCGGAGGCCGTGCATGTGCTGAACGGGGCGCCACGATGAGTGCCGGCGACCTGCCCGCGATCGAGGGCGATTGCGATCCGCGCTTCGCCCGCGTGCACGCCGCCTTCGCGGAGAACTTCGCCAGAGACGGGGAGCTGGGCGCGGCCGTTGCCGTCACGCTGCATGGCAGGCCGGTGGTCGATCTCTGGGGCGGCTGGCGCGACGCCGCGCGCACGCAGCCATGGCAGCGCGATACCATCGTCTGCATGATGTCGGTGGCCAAGGCGGTTTCCGCCTTCGCCGTGCACATGCTGGCCGATCGCGGACTGATCGAGCTCGACGCACCGATCGCGCAATACTGGCCGGAGTTCGCCCAGGCCGGCAAGGCGCGCATTCCCGTGCGCTGGGCGCTGAGCCACATGGCCTGCGTGCCGGTGGCCGACAATGCCCCGGTCGGGGCGATATACGACAGCACCGCAATGGAGGACGCGCTCGCCGCCCAGACGCCGCTTTGGGAGCCGGGCACGGAGCGCTGCTACCACTCCGCGACGCTCGGCTTCATCTGCGGGGCGATCGTGCGGCGCGTGACAGGGCTTTCGCTCGGCGCCTTCCTGCGCCAGGAGATCGCCCGCCCGCTCGGCCTCGACTATCACATCGGCCTGGGCCCCGACGAGGCAGAGCGGTGCGCCGAGATGATCCGCGCCAAGGGCAGCCTGCTCGATCTCGCGCAGACTGATCCGAAATACGCGTTCCTTGCGCGCATGTGGAGGCAGCTCCCGCCCGATGAAGACTACAACTCGCCCGCCTGGCGCGCGGCCGAGATCCCCTCGGCCAACGGCCATGGCAATGCGCGCGCGATCGCCCGGCTGTGCGGGCTTTGGGCGCTGGGCGGGACCCTCGATGGCGTGCGCCTGATCAGCGAGGGGGCGATGGCGCAGGCGGTCGAGGAGCAGTGGAGCGGCCAGTCCGCCGCATCGGGACTGCGCTTTCGCGTGGCGATGGGCTTCTTCCTGAACTGCCCGCCCGACCGGCCGATGGGCCCCAACCCGCGGGCCTTCGGCCATTCCGGGGCGGGCGGGGCGCAGGCGATCGCCGATCCCGTCTCGGGCATCGGCTTCGCCTACAGCCCGAACCGGATGCATGGCGGCATCGATATCGGCCCGCGGGCGCAGCGCCTGATCGAAGCGACCTTCGCCTGCGCCTGATCCAGGCGCGCGGGATGCTGGCAAGGGATGCCCTCGTCGCCTATCATGCGGCGGCAATGCGACGGGAGTCAGCCCATGCCAGCACGGCCCTCGCTTCCCGCCCTTTCGTTCTGCGCCGCGCTTGCCCTCGCCACCCTGGCCACGGGCTGCGTCCAGCCCGAGGGCGGCGGCCTTGATTTCGCCTCGCGCTGCGGCGTGCGCGTGCCGGATGGCGAGCGGCGCTTCCCCCTCGCCGACGGCCGCTCGGTGCGCGCGGTACAGGATGGCTGCGTCACCTATGTCGAGTTCCTGTCGGCCGAGGGGCGGCCGCTGCGCAACATCCGTGTCAACGGCGTGTTCCTGACCTCCGACATCGAACCGCAATGGCGCACGCTGCTGGGGCAGACGCGCGATGCGCGCCTGCGCGAGATCGCGGGCTTGACCTATGTCGAGGGCGGCGGATCGCGCGGCGGGCGCGGGCGCGACTGATCGGGCCCGGACCGCGACGGCGCCGTCAGACCTTCTCCAGCCGGCGATGCGGCAGGGGCGGCAGTTCAACGCGGATGGCATCGCCCGGCCGCACCTCGCCGCCTTCCATCACCACGGCCATCACGCCGGCCTTGCGCACCAGATTGCCCGCGGCGTCGCGTCCCAGGCACGCCGCCATCAAGCCGGGCCTGAAGTCATCGAGTTGGTAGCACGGATTGCGCAGGCCGGTTATCGCCACGATCGCGCGGGCGCCGACATGCAGCCGCGTGCCCTCGGGCAGGCCGAGCAGATCGAGCCCGCGCGTGGTGATGTTCTCGCCCATCTGCCCAGGCGCGATATCGAAGCCGGCAGCGTTCAGCGCCTCATGCAGTTCGGCATGGATCAGGTGGACCTGGCGCAGATTGGGCTGGGTCGGATCGGCCTTGACGCGCGAGCGGTGCTTGACCGTGGTGCCGAGATGCGCGTCGCCCTCGACGCCGAGACCGGCAACAAGGCGAATGCCCGGCAGCGTCGGCTTGCTGAACTCGTGCGTCGCGCTGCGCGCGACCGCGATGACGATACCGCTCATCCCGTGATTGCCTTTCGGTTCTCGGCGCCGGCGCTGGCCCGGCACACCTAGGGATTGAAGCATGCCAGCAGGCGCCCCGCACCATCCACCGCGAGCGGCGGCTCGGCCGCGGCACAACACGGCAGGGCGCGCGGGCAGCGGCTGCGGAACCGGCAGCCCGCTGGCACGCTGCGCGGGGAAGGCGGATCGCCCTCGATCGGCACTGCCGTGTCATCCGTGGCACCGATGCGCGGCACCGAGGCCACCAGGGCGCGGGTGTAGGGATGGCGCGGCCCGGCGAACAGGTCGCGCGCCGGCCCGCTCTCCACGATCCGGCCGAGATACATCACGGCGACGCGGTCGGCGATGTGCTCCACCACCGACAGGTCGTGCGAGATGAAAAGCATCGCCAGCCCCCGCTCGGCGCGGATGTCGGCAAGCAGGTTCAGCACCTGCGCGCGCACCGACACATCCAGCGCCGACACCGGCTCGTCGCAGACGATGAAATCCGGGTCGAGGGCGAGCGCGCGGGCGATGCCGATGCGCTGGCGCTGACCGCCGGAGAACTCGTGCGGCAGGCGTTCGGCATGCTCGGGCAGGAGACCCACGCGCGCGAGAAGCGCCGCCACCTTCATCTCGGCCATGGTGCGATCGAGGCCGAGCACGGCGTGCAGCGGGTCGCCCACGGCCTGGCCCACGGTCTTGCGCGGATTGAGCGCGGCAAACGGGTCCTGGAACACGATCTGCATGCGTGGGCGCAGGGGCCGCAGCGCGCGCTCGGGCAGGTCGGTGATGTCGGTGCCGTCGAAGCGCACGCGCCCGCCATGAACCGGCACGAGACGCAGAATCGCGCGCCCGAGGGTGGACTTGCCGCAGCCGGATTCGCCGACAAGTCCAAGCACCTCGCCACGCGCGATGGCAAGATCGACGCCGGCCACCGCCGTGACCGCGTCGGCACCGACGCCATAGCGCACCGCAAGCCCGGCTGCTTCCACCAGCGGCGCTTCAGCCATGGTCCGCCCCCACACGGATGCAGGCCGCCTTGTGCCCCGCCGCCACCGGCCGCAACGGCGGGCGTCCGGCAAGGCAGGCAGGCGCGGCGTGCGGACAACGCGGGTGGAAGTAGCACTGCTCCTCGACCGCGGAGACGACGCGCACGGTGCCGGGAATCTCGGCGATGCGCTCGCGCCTGCCCTCGCCCAGCTGAAGCGTCGCGGCCAATAGCCCCTGGGTGTAGGGATGCGCAGGGGCCGACAGGATGCGTGCCGTCGGGCCCTGTTCGACCACACGGCCCGCATACATCACCACGATTCGCGCCGCGAAGGCCGAAACCAGCGCTAGGTCGTGCGTGATCAGCACCATCGCCATGCCGAGCTGTTGCTGCAACCCGCGCAGCAGCGCCATGATCTGCGCCTGCACCGTCACGTCGAGCGCGGTGGTGGGTTCGTCGGCGATCAACAGGCTCGGCTCGCAGGCCAGCGCCTGGGCGATCATGACGCGCTGGCGCATGCCGCCCGAGAGCTGGTGCGGATAGGCGCCGAGCAGCCGCCCGGGGTCGGCCAGCCGCACCAGCCGCAGGAGCGCAAGCGCCTGCTCGCGTGCCGCCTTGCGGCTTGCGCCCCGGTGCAGCACCAGGGGCTCGGCCACCTGCTCGCCGATGGTCAGCACCGGATTGAGCGCCGTCATCGGCTCCTGGAAGATCATGCCGATGCGCGATCCGCGCAACCGACCCAGGACGGCTTCGGCCGCCCCCAGTATCTCGGTGCCTTCGAAGCGGATCGAGCCGCCGCCGATGCGCGCCACATGCGGCGGCAGCAGGCCCATCGTGCTGAGCGCCGCGACCGTCTTGCCGCTGCCGGATTCGCCCACGATCGCCACCACCTCGCCCGGCAGCACGGAGAAGGAGACGCCGTCGAGCGCCTGCACCTGCCGGCCCGCCGCGCGGAACGCGATGGACAGCTCGGCCACATCGAGCAACGGCGCCGCGGATGCCGGGCCGGTCATTGGTCGCGCAGCCGCGGATTGAGCGCGTCGTTGAGGCCATCGCCGACGAGGTTGAGCGCGAGCACCGTCAGCACGATGGCGACGCCCGGAATGGCCGCGATGAACCAGGAGGTGCGCAGGGTCTGCCGCCCCTCGCCGATCAGCCGCCCCCAGGAGGCGATGGACGGGTCGCTGAGGCCAAGAAAGGCCAGCGCCGCCTCGAACAAGATGGCTGCCGACACCAGGAACGACGCATAGACGATCACCGGCGGCAGCGCGTTCGGCAGGATCTCGCGCAGCATGATGCGCAGGTCGCCCATGCCGGCGGCACGGCAGGCCAGAACGAACTCGCGCTCGCGCAGCGCCAGGAATTCCCCGCGCACCATGCGCGCGACCGAGGTCCAGGAAACCAGGCCGATCGCCAGCACCACATAGACGATGTCCGGGCCCACCACCGCCACCAGGGCCAGAACGATCACGAGGTTGGGGATGGTTTGCAACACCTCGGTGAAGCGCATCAGCAGATCGTCGATCCAGCCCCGGAAGTAGCCGGCCGCAGCGCCGACCGCGATTCCGACCGTGGTCGAGATCGCCGCTGCCAGAACCCCTATCCCGATCGCGGTCCGCGCGCCATGCACGATGATGGCCATGATGTCCCGCCCGAGCGCATCGGTGCCGAGCGGGAAGCGCGGATCGGTGAAGGGCCAGAGCTCGGGCCGTGCCACCATGCGCAACGGGTCGCGCGGGGCGATGACGTCTGCCAGCAGCGCCACCGCGACCACGGCCAACAGGACGAGGCTGCCCAGGGCTGCCGCGCGGTTGCGCAGGAATCGCCGCGGTAGGGCTGCGCCGCCATTCATGCGCCGGATGCCCTTCAGCCCGGCCGGACACGCGGGTCGAGCACCGCATAGAGCGCATCGACCACCAGGTTCGCCGCCATGACCACGATCGCGCTCAGGATCATGACACCCATCACCAGCTGATAGTTGCGCGCTGTCACCGCCTCCACCAGGAGCGTACCAAGGCCGGGCCAGCTGAAGATCGCCTCGACCACGATCGCGCCGGCGAACACGGTCCCGAACTGGATGCCGATCAATGTCACGATCGGCAGCACGGCGTTCCAGAAGGCGTGTCGCCATACCAGGCGATGCCCGGGCACGCCCTTGGCGCGCGCGGTGCGCATATAGTCGAGGTCGAGGACCTGGAGCATCGAGGCGCGCATCACGCGCGCATAGATCGCCGCGTAGAACAGTCCGAGCGCCACGGACGGCAGCAACAGGTGGCGCAGGATGTCGAGCGCCTGGCCAACCGCACCGCGCGGAGGGCCACCGATCGTCGCCATCCCGGCCACCGGGGTCCAGCCGAGCTTGACCGAGAACACCAGCACCAGCATCAGGCTGAGCCAGAAACCCGGCGTGGCGAAGAAAAGCACCGCCAGTGCCGACACAAGCCCGTCCCAGACCGAACGCACGCGCCGCGCCGCGAACACGCCGGCCGCCACACCGATGGCGGATGCGATCACGATCGCCGCCGCCATCAGCAGCAGGCTTGCCGGCAGCCTCTCCAGCACCAGCTCGGCGACCGGGCGACCATGGCGGAAGGAGATACCGAGGTCGAAACGCAGCACGGAGAACAGGTAGTTCGCAAGCTGGCGCCAGGCAGGCACGTCCAGCCCGAACAGGGCTCGCAGCCTGGCAATCTCGTCTTCGTTCGCGGCCTGACCCTCGGAGGCCAGCAGGTCGACAAGATCGCCCGGCGCCGCCTTCACCAGAACGAAGCTCAGCAGCACGACGCAGACCAGGGTCAACGCCGACTGGCCGAGCCGGCGCACCAGCCACCTTGCACCCGGACCGGTCATGTCATGCGCCGTCCCGGCCGTCGCGCGGATGCGCGTTCTAGGGCGCGAGCCATACATCCTTCCAGGAATCGTACATCCACTCGGGCCGGGTGGAGTGGTTGCGCACGCGCTTGTGGGCGAAGGTCATGTTCTGCTTGTAGGCGATCGGCAGCACCGGCAGATCCTCGGCGGCGATCTTCTGCACGCGGTTCAACAGGGCGATGCGCTTGGCGGGATCCAGCTCCTTCGCCGCATCGTCCACCAGGCGGTCGAGTTCCGCGTTGCTGTAGCCCGAGACATTGCGGAAGGGCGTGCGTGCGATATTCGCCGTGGTGTAGAGCATCGTCGAGCGCATCAGCGGATCCGCGTAGGAAACGTTGTTGCTGACCGACAGGTCGAAATCCCACTGCTGGTAGATCTGCCGGATCGCCCCGGCGCGGTCGGCGGAGACGATGTTTACCTTGATGCCGACATCGCCGAGCGCCTGCTGCAGGTACTGGCCCATCCTCACATTCTCGGCATACCAGGGGCCGACGACCAGCTTGAGCTCGAAGCGCGGCGCGTTGCGCCCGGGGCGGCGATGGCCGGCCTCGTCGAGCAGCCGCTCGGCGCGGCGCACATCGAGCGCATACTGCGCGACGTCGCGATTATAGTAGCGCGTATAGACATCGGAGACGGTGCCGGTCGCGACACGGCCGAAGCCGTTCATCACCACATCGACCACGAGCTGCCGGTCTAGGGCGAAGCCGATGGCCTGGCGCACGCGGCGGTCCGCCAGGATCGGGTTGCGCGTGTTCATCTCGACGACCATGAACTCCTGCAGCCCGCCGCGATCGGTCGCATCGAAGCGGCCGGTGCCGGCAAGCCGGCGCATCTCGGCCGGCGGGAAGGGCGCGCCGACACCAAGCAGCACCTCGCCCACCTCGAAGGCCGCAGCGCGCGACTGCGGGTCCTGAAGGTAGCGGATCACGATTCCGTCGAGATGCGGCAGCCCCGTCTCCCAGTATTGCGCGTTGCGCTCCAGCTCGACATGCGAGCCGCGCCGCCACTCCTTGAAGCGGAACGGGCCGGTGCCGACCGGGGCGTTGTTGGCCGGGTTCTGGCGGATATCGGTGCCGCCATAGATGTGCTTGGGCACGATCTGGGTCTCGCTTCCCGAGAGCGAAGCAAGCACCAGCGCCTCGGGCGTGGGCTGGCCGAAGCTGATCCGCACCGTGTGCGGATCAAGCGCCTGCGCGCCCGAGATGGCACGGATCGCCGGATTGCCGGCGAACTTCTGCCAGTGCTCGACCGCGTTGTAGGCGATGTCCTCGGCGGTGAAGGGCCGGCCATCGTGCCACTGCACGTTGCGGCGCAGATGGAAGGTGTAGCTCCGCCCGTCAGGGGCGCCTTCCCAGCGCTCGGCAAGCTGGCCGGTGATGCTCTGGTCGTGCTCCATCCGCACCAGACGCTCGAGGATCTTGGTCGAAACCAGGAGCGGATTGCCGCCGCCCCCGCCCGGGGCGAATAGCGTGTGCGTTTCCACCGAGTAGACGAGCGGCAGCACGCCGCCGCGTCGCGGCGCCCCAGCCTGGTTCTGGGCCTGGGCCTGCGCCCTTGCGGTCGGCACAAATGCGCCCGCAGCGAGAACGGCCGAAACGCCGCGCAACGCATCGCGTCTGGAAATCCGCATCGATCACTCTCCCGCTGTCGCCCAGGTTGCCACCTGCGCCCTCGGCGTCCCATTTGGGCGGCGTTTCACTGCCTTGTCAAACCGGCTTGCGGCGTGTCGGCAAGGCCAGAATCACCGCCTCGCCACCGCGCTTCGGTGCCAAGCGCGGCAGCAGGAGTATGCACGGCCCGAAGGGCGCGCGCAGGGGGCGCATGCCATCATGAGCATAGATCTCGCCCTCCGCCACCCGCTCGAATCCCGCGAGCGGGCGGCCGAAGCGGAAGGCGTCGCTGCGCGCGCGCACCATGCGCAAGGCGGTCACGTCCTGCCACACACCCCGGACAGGCCCGCTCGCGCGCGCGCGCAGCATGCCGGCCGCGCGCAGCAATGCGAGCGTGATGCGCACGGCATAGGCGTCGGTCGCGCGCGTGCCATGCCGTCCGCACTCGACCACGAAGGCGGCCTTGTCCTGCCGGCCAAGCAGCCCTGGCTGCTCGACCAGCAGGCGCCCGGTATGGATCGGCGCGGCGAAGCGGATGCGGTGATGGTCGCGCGGCAACCGCGCCAGGAGCCGGTCGGCCGCGCGCGTCGGATGGAACATCAGCAGCGGCGGCCCTCCTGTCGCCATCGAGTGGATGTCGAGGAGGATGTCGGCACTGCGATAGATCGGCGCGAGCGCGCGCGCGCGGTCGAGCTCGGCATTGTGCTCGGGCCCGCGCAGCCGCGCCCGCGCCCACAGCCGGTTCAGATCCTCGTCGATGAAGCGGCCCGATTGCGGCATGGCCGGATCGTGCCGGCGGTGCGCGGCGGGATTGGCGGCAACCAGCGTGACCACGCCGCGCAGCAGCGCCTTGCGCCGGCGCAGCACCGCGCGCAACGCGGCCAGCCCGCACACCTCGTTGCCGTGGGTTAGCGCGTTGACCACCAGATGCGGCCCGGCGCGGCCCGTGTCGATGCGCAGCACATGCGGCACGCCCGCCCACCCTGCCGGGCCGATCGGGTCTGGCACTGCGGCGCGCATCGCCGCCCGGCCGCTTGCCGCACTGCCGGTTTGGCCGTAACCATGCGCGCGGCGGTGTGCCGCCTCCTTCCTCACCTCCGGCATAAGGAGTGCTCCTCCGTGAAAGCCGTTGTGCTGCGCCAGCACGGTAGCATCGATGCGCTCAAGGTCGAGAGCGACCATGTCGAGAAGCCGCTCGGCCCCGATGATGTGCGCCTTGCCGTCCGCGCCTGTTCGCTCAACTACCACGACGTGTTCACCATCCGCGGCATGCCGGGCATCACGCTCGACCTGCCGGTGGTGCCGGGCAACGACATCGCCGGCGAGATCGCCGAGCTCGGCGCGGCCGTCAGCGGCTGGCGCGTGGGCGAGCGCGTGCTGCTCAACCCGGTCTATCCCGGCCGCGGGCTGATGGGCGAGATGCTCGATGGCGGGCTGGCCGAGCGCTGCCGCGCCCACAAGGACCAGCTCATCCGCCTGCCCGATGCGGTGAGTTTCGAGGATGCCGCCTCGCTGCCGGTGGCCTATGGCACCGCGCACCGCATGATGATCACGATCGGCCAGGTGAAGGCGGGCGAGCGCGTGCTGATTCTGGGGGCGAGCGGCGGCGTCGGCACCTGCTGCGTCATGCTGGCCAAGATGGCCGGGGCCGAGGTGACCGCCTGCGCGTCGAGCCCGGACAAGCTCGAGAAGCTGCGCGCGCTCGGGGCCGATCACCTGATCGACTACTCCAGGACCGACTTCATGAAGGAGGTCTGGCGGCTTTTCGGCAAGCCCAACCGCCGCGCCTATGAAGGTGGCGTCGATGTGGTCGTGAACTACACCGGCGGCAATACCTGGATTCCGTCGCTGCGCGCGCTGAAGAAGGGCGGGCGGCTGCTGGTGTGCGGCGCCACCGCCGGCTTCGATCCGAAGGAGGATCTGCGCTATGTCTGGACCTACGAGTTGCAGATCCTGGGCTCGAACGGCTGGCGGCGCGAGGATCTGGGCGCGCTCCTCGACATGGTGGCCGACGGCCGGATGAAGCCCGCGATCGACCGCCGCTACAGCCTGGACGATGCGGTGCAGGCGCTGAAGGCGATGGAGGATCGCGCCTTCTTCGGCAAGCTGATCGTCGCGCCGAACGGCTAGGCGCGCTCAATCCTGAGGCGCACGCCATGCAGGGTGACGCCGACCGCGCCGCCGCCAAGCGGCTCGACCGCGAGGCCGCGGCCGGCCGCCTTCGCGCCGATCAGGGCCGGCTCGCGCGCGGCAAGCCTGATCTCGGCCACGCGCATGCGCCCCGTCGGCAGGGCGCGCACGAAGGGACCGAGGCGCGTCTCGGCCAGGGCGGGATCGAGCAGCTCGATCGCAACCGAGCCGGCCTTCAGCGTCGCGCTGCCCGGCCCCTGCGCGATGCGCTTGAGGCCGAGCGCGCCGGCGCGATCGGGCGCGATCATCGCGGCGGGATCGCCCAGCAGCGTCAGGCCGAGAAGATCGGCCGCACCGTTCGGGTGCGCCATCAGCGCCGGGTCATAGACCAGCGCGCGGTCGAGATGCTGGCACAGGAAAACGCGCCCCGGCAGGATCGCCGCATGCCTGATGCGGCAGACGCGGAAACGCACCGTCACCGGCCCGGCCGGCGTTTCCATGCTGCGGCTGCCGGTCACCGGCTCGCGGTCGTCGATGCCCCACTCCACCATGAGGCGGTGGCAGCGATCGACGTCGTCCGGACCGAGGGCGAGCGCGCTCACCCCCTCGCCGGCGGCCAGGAACTCGACCAGGAAGGCTTCCTGGCTGCTTGGCCCCGTGGTGCTCAGGAGCTCGATATAGCCGCCCGGGAACATCACGCAGGCATTGGCGGTGCCGCGCGTCGGATGCCGCCCCTCGGGCGAGAGCAGGAAGCCCAGATCGCGGAACAGGGCGGACGCCGCCGCCAGGTCGTGCACGGCAAGGATGGCGTGGTCGAAGCTGCAGGCGGGAGCGGGGCTCGTCATGCGTGGCGCGATCGCGGACAAGATTGTAGAGATTGGCCCCGGGCGCGCGGTGGGCGCGGCGGGACCGGAGGGACGCTCCAGCATGTATGACACGACGCGGCCGAACAAGCTCGCTTTCGCCGAACTGGCCGAGATGGTGCGGCGCGCACCATACCATGTCTGGCTCGGCATCGAGCTGATGACGCTGGGTGAGGAGGACATCGTCATCCGCGTGCCCTGGCGCGAGGAGTTCGTCTCGTCGGTGAAGTTCGGCTACGCGCATGGCGGCGTGCTGGCCGCGCTGGTGGATCTTGCCGCCGATTTCGCGCTCGCCGCCAAGCTCGGCCGCGGGGCGCCGACGGTCGATCTGCGCGTCGACTATCACCGCCCGGCGCTGGCCGGCGAGATGCGCGCGATCGGGCGCGTGATCAAGCTCGGCCGCACCATCGCCACCGCCGAGGGCATGGTCACGGACGCGGACGGCAAGCTGCTCGCCAGCGGCCGGGCCGTGTTCCTGCCGCCGCAGGACTGAGACGGCGCGATGAGCAACCCGGCCGACATCCTCGCCCGCCACCGCACCTCGCCCGCCGCCGCGATCATCGACCTGACCGACTGGGACCGGCCGCGCGAGATCAGCTACGCCGCGTTTGCCGGCGGCTGCGATGCGCTGGCGCGCGGGCTGGTCCGGGCAGGCTTCGGCAGCGGCGCGCGCGTCGGCATCCTGTCGGCCAACCGCGTTGCCTTCTACGAGGTGTTCCTCGGCGCGATGCTGGCCGGCGCGGTGGCGCTGCCGCTGAACACGCGCCTGGCGGACGCGGCGCTTGCGGGGCTGATCGCGCACAACGACATCGACATCCTGTTCACCGATGCCGCCAACGCGCCGCGCATCCCGCCGGGTGGTGCGAAACGCGTGGTGGTGTTCGAGGAGGCCGGCCCGGCCGGCTACGCCGTCTTCCTCGATCCGGGGCCGTTCACGCCCGTCACGCCCGCTGAAGACGCGCCGCTGATGCAGCCCTTCTCCTCGGGCACCACGGGCCGGCCCAAGGGCATCGTGCTGAGCGCAGGCGCGGTGCGCTGGGCAATGCGCCAGATGCTGCCCGCCGGCCGCGCGCCCGATCCGGCCACCACCGTCACGGTGGCCCATCCGCTCTATCACAAGAACGCCATGCTCGGCAGCAAGGGCGCCTTCCTCAATGGCGGGCGCGTCGTGCTGATGGACCGCTTCGAGCCCGAGCGGTTCGTGGCGGTGATCGGACGCTATCGCGTCACCAAGGTGCACACCGTGCCGACCATGATGGCGCGGATCATGGCGCGGCCCGACCTGGTCGCGCGCATCGACCAGTCGAGCATCCGCGAGGTGCATATGGGCTCGGCGCCGGCCTCGCGCCGGCTGTTCGACGAGATCCGTGTCGCCTTCCCGAAAGCCTATGTGCGCATCAGCTACGGTGTGACCGAGGCCGGGCCGATGCAGTTCGGCGAGCATCCGCGAGGGCTGCCGCGTCCGCCGCTGTCGGTCGGCTATCCGCTGGCGGAATGCGAGGTGAAGCTCGCCGGCGGCGCGGGGCCGGACGAGGGCGTGCTGCTGATCCGCAATCCCGGCGTGATGGCGGGCTACTACAAGGACCCGGAGCAGAGCCGCGCCCGCTTCGATGCCGAGGGCTGGTACGTGACCGGCGACATCATGCGCCGCGACGCGCAGGGCTTCTACTATTTCGTCGGGCGCGACGACGACATGTTCGTGGTCAACGGCAACAACCTCTATCCCGCGACGGTGGAGGAAACGCTGCTGCGCCATCCGGCCATCGCTGCCGCATCCGTGGTGCCGGTCGAGGACGATGTGCGCGGGCAGGTGCCGGTGGCGTTCGTGGTGCTGCGCCCCGGCGCGCAGGCGAGCGAGGCCGGGATCAAGGCGCATTGCCTGGCCTCGGCGCCGGCCTACCAGCATCCGCGCCAAGTGCATGTCCTGGCCGAGTTGCCGCTGGCGGGCACGAACAAGGTCGATGTCGCGCTGTTGAAGCGGCAGGCCGCCGCCGCCTGGCGCGACGCCGGGCCGGCATGAGGGCACCGATCTTCCCGCAGGGCTACAGGCAGGCACGCGCGCAGTTCCGCGCCCTCGCCGCCACCGCCGGCGCACGCCTTGCCGTCCGCGAGTTGCCCGGCCAGACCGGCGCGGCGGGCGAGGCGCTGGCCATCGATACGGTCGAGCTTGGCCACGGCGAAGGCGGCCGCGCGCTGGTGGTGATCTCGGGCGCGCATGGCATCGAGGGTTTCGCCGGCTCGGTGGTGCAGGCACGCTGGCTCGCGCGTTGGCTGGCAGCCGCGAATGCGGGCCGTGCGGTGTCTGGCCGCACGCTTGTGCTGGTGCATGCGCTCAACCCGTGGGGCTTCTCGCACGCCACGCGCTGCGACGAGGGCAATGTCGATCTCAACCGCAACTTCCTCGCACCCGGCGCGGAGCCGCCCGCCAATCCCGGCTATGGCGCGATCCACGATCTGCTGCGCACTCCAGCCTGGAGCGCGGCCGAGGCCGGGCGGCTTGCCGAGGCGCTGGAGAACTACGCGCGTGCGCATGGCGCGCAGGCGCTCACCGACGCCATGCTCGGCGGGCAGTATGATTTCTCGGACGGCCTCAACTATGGCGGGCGAGGTCTCGCCTGGGCGAACCGGCAGGCGCTGGCGATCTGCGCCGAACTGGCGAGGCGCCACGAGGCGCTGACGATCATCGACCTGCACACGGGCGTCGCCCCCTTCGGCGAGGCGGCGCTGCTGACCTTCGCCGGCGGCCCGCCCGAGGCCGCGCCCCATCCTCTCCTGCCGCCCGGCGATGCACGATTCCACGCCGGCGCGGCGGGCCTTGCCAGCATGACCGGCATCACGGTATCCGGCATCGCCCGCACGCTTGCCCCCCTGCCCGTGCTCGGTGCCGTGCTGGAGTTCGGCACCGTCGCGCGCACCGAGATCCGCGCCGCGCTGCGCGAGGATCTGTGGCTGCGCCTTTCTCCGCCCGCCGATCCCGCCCGCGCCGCCGCCGCGCACGCGGCGATCCGCCGCGCCTTCTACCCCGACGATCCCGCCTGGCGCGCGAGCCTGCTCGGCCTTGCCGATGCGCTGTTCGACCATATGCTCGCCGCTCCAGCCTGATCCTTGCCTGCACGGCCCGCATTCCAGCTTGCCAGGAACCGCGGTTGCGGCTGTTATCTCGTAGCGTTGGGACGCGGCGGCACCGCTTGATGCCGCGCTTGCGGGGTGGAGCGCCCATGGCGGTCATCAACGGGACGGGCTTCGACGACAACCTGTCGGGCGACCAGAACATCCCCGGCGAGCCGGACGAGATGCACGGCTTCGCCGGCAACGATGTGCTGAGTGGCCTTGGCGGCGCCGACCAGATCTTCGGCGGCGACGGCAACGACCAGCTTTTCGGCGACGCAGGCAACGACACGCTCGATGGCGGCGCGGGCAACGACCTGCTCGATGGCGGCGCGGGCGCCGACACCATGCAGGGCGGCGACGGCAACGACACCTATCTGGTCGATGATCCCGGCGACGTGCTGATCGAGGCGTTCGGCACGGACATCGATACCGTCCGCGCGGCCCTGAGCTACGCCTTGCCGGCGGAATTCGAGAACCTGACCCTGCTCGCATCCGCCGCGTTCGCCTCCGGCACCGGCAACGCCGCCCACAACATCATCATCGGCAACGCCACCGCCAACACCCTGTCCGGGCTCGATGGCAACGACACCCTGCACGGCCTGGGTGGCAGCGATACGCTTTCAGGCGGCAACGATGACGACCAGCTCTTCGGTGGCGACGGCAACGACCTGCTCGCCGGCGACGGCAACGACGACCAGCTCTTCGGTGGCGATGGCGACGACACGCTCGATGGCGGCGCGGGCATCGACCTGCTCGACGGCGGCGCAGGCAACGACACCTACATCATCACCGATGTCGACGACACGATCATCGAGAATGCGGGTGGCGGCATCGACACCATCCTGTTCGCGCTTGCCGGCGGGGTCGATCTATCTTTCCTGCCGGATGTCGAGAACGTCACCTTCACCGGCACCGGAGCCACCAGCCTCTTCGGCAACGCCCTTGCCAATCTGCTGATCGGCGGCGCGGACAACGACCAGATCAGCGGGGCGGGCGGGGCGGACACGCTGATCGGCGGCGAGGGCAGCGACCTCCTCGAAGGCGGCGACGGCGATGACACGCTTCTCGGCGGCGGCGGCAACGACACGCTCGTCGGCGGCGAGGGCAGCGACACCTACGGCATCGACAATGGCGGCGACGTGATCATCGAGAACGGCACCACCGGCACCGACCTCGTGCTCGCGACCGTCAGCATGGTCCTGCCGGCGACGATCGAGGATGGCCGCATGATCGGCGTGCAGGCCTGGATGACCGGCAACGCGCTCGGCAACGTGATCGAGGGCAGCGCGCTTGCCAACGCGATCTCCGGCCTTGCCGGCAACGACG
This sequence comes from Alphaproteobacteria bacterium, assembly GCA_020850755.1. Taxonomy (GTDB): domain Bacteria; phylum Pseudomonadota; class Alphaproteobacteria; order Acetobacterales; family Acetobacteraceae; genus JADZEB01. Next base: position 162,538 of record JADZEB010000011.1, read on the forward strand.
TCCTGCTCGGCGCCGGCGGGAACGATGTGCTCGATGGCGGCGACGGCGATGACCGGCTCGATGGTGGCATCGGCAACGACACGCTGGTTGGCGGAACCGGCAACGACGCGCTCTCGGGCGGCGCGGGGGCCGACAACCTCCAGGGCGGCGATGGCAGCGACGAACTCGATGGCGGCGAGGGCAGCGACACGCTCGATGGCGGCACCGGCACCGATGCCATGGCCGGCGGCACAGGCGATGACGTCTATGTCATCGACAATGCCGGCGATACCGCCACCGAAGGCGCCGGCGCCGGCTTCGACACCGTGCGCACGCGCATCGCCAACCACACGCTTGCCGACAATATCGAACGCGGCATCGCCTTCTTCGGCGGCTTCGTCAACGTCACCGGCAACGCGCTCGACAACGTGCTGTGGGGCAATGGCGGGGCCAATATCCTTTCGGGCCTCGATGGCAACGACAATATCGATGGCGGCACCGGCGACGACAGCATCTCCGGCGGCAACGGCAATGACGTGCTGTTCGGCTCGGGCGGCAACGACACGGTGCAGGGCGATGCCGGCAACGACCGCGTCTATGGCGATCTCGGCAACGACACGCTCGTTGGCGGCAGCGGCATCGACCTGCTCGACTACAGCCGCTTCACGACAGCGGTGACGACCGACCTCGCGCTCGCGGGGGCGCAGAACACCGGCGCTGCCGGCATCGACACGATCAGCGGCTTCGAGGATGTTCTGGGCGGCGGCGGCAACGATATCCTTGCCGGCGATGGCGCCGCGAACTGGCTTTCAGGCGGCAATGGTGACGACATCCTGACCGGTCGCGGCGGCGCCGACAGCCTGGTCGGCGGCGCCGGCGCGGATCGCTTCGTATATCTGGCGATCGGCGACAGCACGGTGCTCGCTGCCGGGCGCGACACCATCTCCGGCTTCGCCGTGGCCGACGGCGATCGCATCGACCTCTCGGCGATCGATGCCAACGCGGCGCTCGGCGGCGACCAGGCCTTCACCTTCATCGGCAATGCGCTGTTCAGCGGCACGGCCGGCGAACTCGGCTACAGTTTCTCGGGTGCCGATGTGGTCGTGCGCGCCGACATCGATGGCGATGCCGCGTCCGACTTCGCCGTCCGCATTGCGAACCTCCCGGGCGGAATCACCGCCGCGGCATTCATCCTCTAGCGGTGCCCTGCCCGCGCGCGAGCAGCACCGGCATCAGGAAGAACGCCGCCAGGAGCGCGACATAGATCGCCCCGCGCAGGCCCGTGAAAGCGGCCAGATAGTCCTGCCAGCTCATGCCGCGCAGGAGGAAGGCCACGGCCAGGTCGCCCAACTGCTGCAGCGCCAGCGCGACCGCGCCCATGCCGAGCCGCGCGCCGGGGGTTGCCGGCACGCCGAGATGGGCCACCACCCAGCGCGTGGCGAACACCATCGCCACCAGCAGGAAGGGTGCCTCCACCGCCACGCCGATCGCCTCGCCCCCGCGCGGCGATACAAGCATGACCCGGATCGGGCCGAGCAGCATCCCGACCGCGAACAGGATCGCGCAGTAGAGCGCGCCGGCCTTGACCGCCAGCATCCGTCCCCCCTGTTGCGGGATCTCGCGGCCGCGCCTAGTTCACTGTGATGTTGGCCTCGCGCACAACCTGGCCCCACACCTCTGTCTCGGTCTGCACGATCCGCGTCAATTCCTCGGGCGTGGAGGATTCGGCATCGCCGCCAGAGCGGGCGAGCCGCTGGCGCACATCGGCGTCGGCGAGCGACTCTCCCACCACGCGCGCCACCCGCTCGATGATCGGTCGCGGCGTGCCCACGGGCGCGAACAGCGCCCCCCAGGCGCCGGCGACATAGTTGGGCACGCCCGCCTCCTGCATGGTGGGCAGGTCTGGCAGGAGATGGTGGCGCTTGGCCGCGCACATGGCCAGGGCGCGCACCCGCCCGGCCCTGATCTGCGGCTCGGATGAAGGCAGGCTGTCGAAGGTCATGCTGATGTTGCCCGCAACCAGATCGTTCATCGCCGGTCCGCCGCCGCGATAGGGCACATGGATGATGTTCGTGCCAGTGCGCAGCACGAAGAGCGCGCCGGCCAGATGCAGGGCCGAGCCCGTGCCGGCCGAGCCATAGGTCAGCTCTCCGGGCTTCGACTTCGCCAGCGCCACCAGTTCGGCGACATTGCGCACCGGCAGCGAGGGATGCACGATCAGCGTCTGCTCGATGCGGAAGGCCATCGTGATCGGCAACAGGTCCTTGGCCGGGTCGAAGTTCATGCCGCGATAGAGGTGGCGGTTCACGGCCATCGGGCCATTCGTGCCCATCAGCAGCGTATAGCCATCGGGCGCGGCGCGAACGGCGGCCTCCATGCCGAGATTGCCGCCGGAGCCGCCGCGATTCTCCACCAGCACGGTCTGGCCCAGCCGGGTGCTGAGATCATTGGCCAGGATGCGCGCCAGCACATCCGTGCCGCCGCCGGCGGCGAAGGGCACGATCATGCGCACCGGGCGTGCCGGCCACGCACCCTGGGCGCGCGCGATGCGCGGCGCGGCGAGCGCGGCAGGCGTGGCCAGAGCGGCGGCAACAAGCTGTCGGCGAGACACTCTGCTGGTCATGATCTGCCCTCCTGTTCCTTCCAGTCGCGCAAGGCCGCGGCAACACGCGCGGCGCCATGGTCGCGTTCGGCCGCGGCGCGGGAAACCTTGCCGTCGAGAATGTCTGCGGCGAGCGCGCGCAGGTCGCGCTCTGCCGGGCTGCCCAGTCCGCCGCCGCCGGCCGTTTCCATGCGCACCGCCTCCCCAGCCTTGAGCGGGATCGCGGTGGCATTGGTTTCCAGCGCCCGCTCGTGCGGCGTGCCGGGATAGATGGTCAGATGCGCGGCGCCCCCATCGAGCCCGCCGGCAACACCCGGCGCGGTGGCGACGTGGCCATCGGCGCGGGCGGTTATCAATGTGCCGTCCACACGCGCGCACAATTCGCGCGCGATCGCCAGGCCGCCGCGCCAGCGCCCCGCCCCGCCGCTGTCGGGCACGAGCGCATATTCGTTGAGCAGCAGCGGATACTCGATCTCCAGCGCCTCGGCCGGCAGGTTCGAGGTGTTCGAGGTGTGCACGTGGATCGCGTCCTGCCCGTCGCCACCCCAGCGCGCGCCGGCCCCGCCGCCGATCGTCTCCAGATAGACATAGGCGCCGCTGCGCCGGTGCCCGGCGGTGACCAGCGCGGGCACGGAATCGTTGCTCGCGGCCATGGCGCGCTCGGGCGGCAGCGCCTTCTGGAAGGCCTGGAAGATCGCGCCGGCGACGCGGTTGCCGGTGATCGCGCGCGTGGCCGTGGCGGCCGGGAAGCGCGGATTGACGATCGTGCCCTCGGGCGCGGTGATGCGGACCGCGTCGAACAGACCGCTGTTCGGCGGCAGCTCGGGATCGAGCATCGCCTTGGTGGCGTAGAAGCAGGTCGCCTCCAGCGCGTTGCGCACCATGTTGAGCGCGCCCTTGGCCTGCGCCGCCGTGCCGTCGAAGTCGAGCAGCAGGTCCGAGCCGCGGATCGACACGCGCACGCGGATCGGGATCGGGGTGGCGACATCGACACCGTCGCCATCCATCCAGCGCTCGCCGTGATAGTCGCCGTCCGGCAGGGCGGCGATGCGCGCGCGGATGCGCCGCCCGGTGTAGGCGAGCAGATCGTCGATCGAGCGCTGCACGGACCCCAGCCCCTCGCCCGCCACCAGCCGGCGCACCAGCTCGGCGCCGCGATTGTTGACCGCGATCTGCACGCCGAGATCGAGCGAACGCTCCTCCGGCTCGCGGCTGTTGTGCGCGATCAGGCCGAGCAGGTCCTTGTCGAGCTTGCCCGCGCGCACCAGCCGCATCACCGGGATGCGCAGGCCCTCCTCGTAGATCGAGCGGGCGCGCTGCGACATCGAGCCGGGATGGGGCCCGCCGACATCGGAATGGTGCCCGACATTGGCGGTGAAGAAGGCGACCCTGCCATCGATGAACACCGGCGTGACGATGTTGATGTCGGGCTGGTGCGTGCCGCGCGCCAGGAAGGTGTCGTTGCAGACGAAGGCATCGCCCTCCTCCATCGCCTCGACCGGGGTGTGGTCGAGCACGGAGAGCACGCTGCCCATCAGCGAGCCGAGATGCATCGGCATGTGCGATGCCTGGGCCACGCAGCGCCCGCGCGCATCGAACAGCCCGACCGAGCAGTCCTTGCGCTCCTTGACGTTGGAGGAGAAGGAGGCGCGGATCAGCGCATGCCCCATCTCCTCGGTGATGGAAAGGAGGCGGTTCGAGAACACCTCCATCGCGATCGGGTCGGCGGCGCCGGCAGGCGGCATCGCGCCGGGCTTTGCGGTGTCAGGCATGGGCGTGCGCCCGGCCGGCCTCGCGCCGGTCGGTCCTCTCCTCGAAGCGCAGGATGATGTTGCCGTCGGCATCGAGCGCGGCGCTCTGGCCGGGGAAGACCACGGTGGTCGCGCTCATCTCCTCGATGATGGCCGGGCCGGCCAGGCGCGCGCCCACGGGCAGCGCGTCGCGATCATAGATTGGCGTCTCGCGCCAGCCGCGCCGCGCATCGTAGTAGACGGTGCGTGTGCCGATGCGCGCAGCCTCCACCGTGCCGGTGGCGGGCGGCGGCTCGGGCTCGGCGCGCGGCACGCGTCCGATTGCGGTCAGGCGGCAGTTCACCAGCTCCACCGCCCGGCCCGGGATGGCGTAGCCATAGGCGCGCTCATGCTCGGCGGCAAAGCCGGCCAGCACCTGTTCGAGCGGCGTTGCCGCCTTGTCGAGCGGAACGCGCACCTCGTGGTTCTGGCCCTCGTAGCGCAGCTCCACCGCGACGCGATGGACGCGCCGTTCGGCCGGGATGCGCTCGCTGTCGAGCCAGGCCTCGGCCTCGCGCGCCATGTCGGCGAAATGCCCGCCCGCGCGCGCCCACACGGCGGCATCCAGCGGCGCGATATCGGACCGCACGAAGTCGAGCGCGACATCGGCGAGCAGGATCCCGCGCGCGCACATGGTGCCGGGCTCGCGCGGGACGACAACAACCGGGATGCCGCATTCGGCCGCGACCTCGGTCGCGTGCAACGGCCCCGCCCCGCCATAGGCGAACAGGGCGAAACGCTCAGGCGAGAAGCCGCGCTCGGTGGTCACGCCGCGGATGGCGCGGCCCATGTTCGCCACCGCCACCCGCACCATGCCGAGCGCCGCCACGGCCAGCGGCAGGCCGAGCGGCTTCGCCACCCGCTCCTCGATGGCGCGGCGTGCGGCCGCGGCATCGACCGGCATCTTGCCGCGCAGGAGCGCGCTCTGGTCGAGCCGGCCGAGCACGATGTTGGCATCCGTCAGCGTCGCTTCCGTGCCGCCGCGGCCATAGGCCACCGGGCCGGGATCGGCACCAACGCTGCGCGGCCCCATCTTGAGCGCGCCGCCATCGTCCATCCAGGCGACCGAGCCGCCGCCGGCGCCGATCACGTCGATGCCGATCGCCGGCACCTTGACCGGATGGCCGGCAACCTCGCGCGCGCCGGTGGAGGTGGCCTGGCCATCGACGATCACCGAGACGTCCGTGGACGTGCCACCGACATCGAAGGTGACGACGTCGGGGAAGCCAGCGGCGGTGGCGACAACGGCCGCACCGTTCACCCCGGCCGCAGGCCCCGACAGGCAGGTGCGCACCGGGCAGAGGCGCGCGGTGGCCACCGACATCAGCCCGCCATTGGAGTGGATCGTGTAGGGCTCGGCGGCGATGCCCGCGCCGCGCACACGCCCGAGCAGCCGCTCCAGATAGCCGGCCATGCGCGGCCCGACATAGGCGTTCAGCACGGTGGTCGAGAAGCGGTCGAACTCGCGGAACTCCGGCAGCACCTCTGAGGAGAGCGACAGGTAGATGCCGGGCGCCACGCGCTCCACCACCCGCCGCGCAGCCTGCTCGTGGGCGGGGTCGCGCCAGGCATGCAGGAAGCCGATCGCGATCGCCTCCACCCCGGCCTCGGCCAGGCCGCGCGCGGCGGCCTCGACCTCGGCCGCGTCGATCGGGCGCAGCACGCCGCCCTCGGCGCTCATGCGTTCGGCGATCTCGATCCGCCGCCGGCGCGGCACCAGCGGCTCGGGGCGGCGCACACTGTAGTCGTAGAGGTGCGGGCGGGTCTGGCGCGCGATCTCCAAGACGTCGCGGAAGCCCTTGGTGGTCAGCATGCCGGTGCGCGCGCCGCGCCGCTCGATCACCATGTTGGTGGCAACCGTGGTGCCGTGGCCGACGAAGGCGACCTCCTTGGGGTCGCCCTTGGCCAGAGCCAGGATGCCGAGAATGCCCGCCTCGATCGCCTGCGAGGGATCGGCCGGGGTGGAGGGCACCTTGTGGAACAGGATGCGCCCGGTGGTCTCGTCCACCATGGCAAGGTCGGTGAATGTGCCACCGACATCGACGCCGATGCGCAGGCGCCGGCCCGTCTTGCCGCCCGGCTGTCCGCCGGACGCGTTCGCGCCACTCATGCAGTCTGCCCGTCCCGTTCTTGTTCCGTTGGTAGAATGTCCCACCGCCCGCGGGGCTTGTCCATGCGCGTTGTGCGGGCAGCCTGCCGCGGGCCATTCTGTGCTAGTCTGCGTCTCGGGCGCCTGGAACACCGACCGGGCGCGCCTGGCGCTGCGGAGGGCTCGGGGGTGCGGGGATGAAGTCGCTGTCGAAAGCGCTGCGCGTCTTCTGCGCCTTCGAGGCCGGCCAGCCGCTCGGCGTGACCGAGATCAGCCAGCGCTGCGGCCTGTCCAAGGGGCAGGTGTCGAAGATCCTGCAGGTGTTCCGCAGCCACGAGTTGCTGCACCAGGATCCCAAGACGCGGCGCTACCGCATCTCGCTGCGCGCCTTCATGCTCGGATCGGCCTTCGTCAACCGCCACCCGCTCGCCTCGGCCAGCCTGCCCAGCCTGCGCCGGCTGGTGGACCGGGCGGGCCATTCCGCAACCCTGTCGGTGCTCGATCGCGGCCGGGTCGCGCACCTGCTGGCGGTGGAGGGGCCGCTGTTCCTCGATGCGCGCTGGCGCGTGGGCCGGGCCATCACCTACCATGTCGCCGCCTCGGCCCGGGTGCTGCTGGCCAGCGCCCCGCCCGAGGAGGTAGAGCAGATCATGGCCGAGGCCGGCCTGCCCGCCCTCACGCCGCGCACGATCACCGACCCCGACTGCTTCCGCCAGCACCTTGCCGGGGTGCGCGAGCGCGGCTTCGATGTCAGCCGCAGCGAGGGCGTGCCGGGCCTCGGCGCGATCGCGGTGCCGGTGTTCGGCGCGGGCGGGCGAACCATCGCCTCGCTCAGCCTGATCTTCCCGGAACACACCGTGCCCGAGGCGGGCGAGGCCGAGCTGATCGCCGCCCTGCACGCCGCCGCGCGCACGATCTCGGTGCGCATGGGCGCCGACATCTATCCCTTCGGCGGCCTGCCGCCGCGACCGACGAAGCCGAAGGCGGCCCCGCGCAAGCGAGCAGGCAGCGTCACGCGCCCGGCCGAGCGCGCCTAGGGCTGTTCCGGCGCCCCCTCGCCGATCACCTCGGCGAGCCAGCCGCGCGCCGCGACCGCATAGCTGCGCGGCACCAGAAGGGTGAAGGCATCGCCCGCCTTGTCTGCTGTAGTGCCATCATCGGCGCGCGCCTCGCACATCAGGATGACCGCGTAGCTGCCAAGCCGCGTCGCCGCGCCGCTGCCGGCGGGGAACTGCGCCGGGCCGAGATCGAGCGCAGAGCCCGCGGCCAGCGCCTCGGCCGCGCCCGGCCCGGCGAGCGACAGGGCCAGCCAGGCATCGCCCATCTCGATCACCGCGGCATGGTGGGGGGCGAGCGCGGCACGCAAGGGCTCGCCGACATCGCGCCCGCGCGGCAGCAGCAGCCACTCGTCGGGGGCGAGCGCCAGCACGCCCACCGCCCCGCCGCGCACCATCCGCCCGCCCTGGCGCGGCAGGGAGAGGCCGAGCGCCGCCTCGGCCGCCGCGACGGCCGGCACGTCATCGGGCACGAGGCGCAGCAAGAGGGCCGCGACCGGCGCGGGATCGCCCAGCCGGGTGCGCCGCTTAGCCATTGGCGCGCGCCCCCTCGGGATCGACGAAACAGGGCGCGACGATGCGCACGCGCACCGACTGCCCCGCCGTGGGCGAGACCGCGTGCAGCTCGCTGCCGATGCGCGCGCGCCCATCGGCCAGGAGCGCGAGCCCGATCGAACGATCCAGTGTCGGGCTCCAGCAATGCGAGGTCAGGAAGCCGAGCGAGGGCTGCGTGGCCGCCGGGTCAGGATTGGCGACCAGGTGCCCGCCCACCGGCAGGCGTGCGCCCGCCGCGACCGGCGTGACGCCGACCAGCTGCCGCCGCCCCGGCTCGGCAAAGGCCGGCAGGCGGAGCGAGCGGGCGCCGATGAAGCTCTTGCGCCGAGCGACCATCCGCTCGAGCCCGAGATCGTGGGGCGTCGATCGGCCATCGGCCTCGCGCCCGACGATCAGGAAGCCTTTCTCGATGCGCATCACGCCCATCGATTCGGTGCCGTAGGGCGCGATGCCGTGCGGCGCGCCCGCCGCCAGGATCGACTGCCAGAGGTCGAGGCCCCGCCCGGCCGGCACGCTGATCTCGTAGGCGAGCTCGCCCGAGAAGCTGACGCGCACGATGCGCGCGGGAATGCCGGCAACCTGCCCTTCGCGCAGGCCGAGCGGGGGCAGCGCATCCGCCCCTAGATCGAGGCCGGGCCCGGCGAGCGCGGCCAGCACGGCGCGCGCGCGCGGGCCGGCCAAGGCCGCCGTGAACCATTGCTCGGTCACCACTGTCGCGAAGGCGCGCATGCCTGCCACGCCGCCCTGGATCGCGCGCATGATGTGCTCGAACACGGTATCGACATGGCCGGTGGAGGCGGTGAGCAGGAAATGCCGCTCGGAGAGGCGCGCGACAACGCCATCGTCGAGCGGGATCCCGTCCGGGCGCAGCATGATGCCGTAGCGGGCGCGCCCGACCGGCAGGCTTCCGACACTGTTCATGTAGAGATGGTCGAGCAGCGCCGGCGCGTCCGGCCCCTGCACCTCGATCTTGCCCAGCGTCGCGACATCGATCACGCCGCAGGCAGCGCGCACGGTGCGCACCTCGCGGTTCACGGCATCGAGGTCGCTCTCGCCCGGGCGGCGGTAGAATTGCGGCCGGCGCCAGAGGCCGGCATTGGTGAACACCGCACCGTTGGCCGCATGCCAGGCATCGGCCGGCGTGCGCCGCAAGGGCTGCGCCGCGGCGAGGGGTTCCGCCCCGATGATGGCGCCGATACTGACCGGGCTCGCCGGCGGGCGGAAGGTGGGCGTGCCCACCGCCCCGATCTCCTCGCCGCGCCCGGCCGCTACCAGCGCGATGCCGGCCATGTTGCCGATGCGCCCCTGGTCGGTGCCCATGCCGAGCGTGGTGTAGCGCTTGACATGCTCGATCGAGCGGTAGCCCTCGCGCAGCGCAAGTGCGAGATCATCGGCGGTCACGTCGTTCTGCAGATCGACGAAGCGCTTGCCGCGTCCCGCGCGCACCAGGAGCGGCCCGCCGATCGCGGGCGAGGGATCGGGGCCGGCATCCGCGCGCGGCGCGCCCATGCCGGCCGGCGCGGCAAGACCCGCGGCGGCGGCGGCGGCAAGCCCGGCACGGTGCCCCTCGGCCAATGCCGCATCGAGCGCGAAGGCGCCCGCGACCGCGCCGGCGGCATGCACCGCACCGCCGCGCGGGCGGGCGATGAAGGCGCCGATCGCCGGGTCGAAAGCGGTCGGCTCGCGCGCCTGGGCGCAGAGCTGCACCTGCGGCGTGAAGCCGCCCGACATGCCGAGCACATCGCAGGCGAAGCGATGCACCGCCCCGCGCGCCTCGCCCGTGTCCGGATCGATGGGGGCGAGCCGCACGGCGCGCACCGCGCGCGCACCCTCCACCGCGACGACGCCGTGCCCGCACAGCACCGCAAGGCCGGCGCTGGCGGCGGCCTGCGCCGCCGCGCCCGGCTCGGGGCGCAGATCGGCGATTGCGCGCGGCGGCGCCCCGGCATCGGCCAGGGCGAGGGCGACGGCATAGATCGTGTCGTTGTTGCCAACCAGCACCGGCGCCCGCCCTGCCAGCACGCCGAAGCGGTGCAGATAGCCCGCGATCGCGGAAGCCAGCATCACGCCCGGGCGGTCATTGTCGGGAAACAGCAACAGCCGCTCGGTGGCGCCGGTGGCCAGCACGGCGGCGCGCGCGCGCAGCTTCCACACCGTCTCGCCCGCGCGGGCGGCCGGATCGCCCGCCGCGCCCCGCACGGCGATGGTGTAGAGGCCGTGATCGTAGGCGCCCGCCACCAGCGCCTCGGGCAGGACCGTGACGCGCGGGTTGGCGGCGAGCCTGGCCAGCGCATCCTGCGCCCATTCCGCCGCCGCGTGCCCTTCGATCTGGCGGGCGAGTCCGAGCAGCCGGCGCGCCGGCTGGGTGCCGGCCAGCGCCAGCACGACGCGCGCGCCCGCCTGCGCCGCCGACAGTGCCGCGGAAAGGCCCGCCGGCCCGCCACCGGCCACCAGCACATCGGCATGGGCGAAGCGGCGCGCGTAGCGCTGCCCTCCCTCGCCCTCGGGCGCGGGCCCAAGGCCGGCGGCGCGGCGGATGAAGCGCTCGTAGAACAGCCAGCGCCCGCGCGGGGCCATGAAGGTCTTGTAGTAGAAGCCGGCCGGCAGGAACGGCGCGAGCATCCCCGCCACAGCGCCGAAATCCGCGCGCAGGCCGGGCCAGCAATTCTGCGCCTCGGCGATGAGCCCGTCGGCGATCGGCAGCATGGTCGCGCGGAGGTTCGGCTCCACCCCGTCCGGATGGCGCTGCGCCACGAGCGCCGCCGGCTCCTCGATGCCGAGGCCGACAATACCGCGCGGGCGGTGATATTTCAGCGAGCGCCCGACCAGCCGCACGCCATGCGCCAGCAGCGCGGAAGCGAGCGTGTCGCCCGCATACCCGGCATAGTCGCGGCCATCGAAGCGGAAAGCCACGGTGCGCGTGCGATCGACAAGGCCGCGGCCGGGAAGACGCAGCGGCCCGCTCATGCCTGCCCGTCCTTGCGCGCGGATGGCACGAGCAGCTCGGCACGCAGGATGGCGTGGCTGACCGTGTCGCGCTCGACCGCGATCCAGCGCCGGCAGCCATGGCGATGGAACCAGAGCTCGCGATGCGCCCCGCGCGGATTGTCGCGGAAGTAAAGCGCCTCGGTCCAGGCGGCGTCGGATGCGTTCTCGCCCTCGGGCGGGGGTGCCACGCTGCCATCGCCGCCGAAGACGAACTCGGTCTCGGCGCGCGCGCCGCAGAAGGGGCAGGGAAGGAGAAGCATCGGCGCCTGCGGCTAGTGGAGATGCGGCTGGGGGCCTTCGCCCCGCTCGGTCAGGATGTGGCCGGTGCGGAAGCGATCGAGCGCGAAGGCGCGGCCGAGATCGTGCGTTGCGCCGGTGGCAAGCAGATGCGCCATGCACCAGCCGGCGGCGGGTGTCGCCTTGAAGCCGCCATAGCACCAGCCACCATTGAGAAATAGCCCGCCCACGGGCGTTGCCGAGATGATCGGGCTGCCATCCATCGACATGTCCATCACGCCCGCCCATTGCCGCATCAGGCGCAGGCGGCGAATGCGTGGATAAAGCTCGGCGGCGCCGGCCAGGATGCGCTCGACCGTCGGCCAGGCACCGCGCTGGCTGTAGGAGTTGTAGCCATCGAGCGGGCCGCCGATCAGCACCTCGCCCTTCGCGGTCTGGCTGACATAGACGCGCAGCGCCCCGGACGAGACGACGCGGCTGAGGAAGGGCTTCACCGGTTCTGTCACCACCGCCTGCAACAGATGCGTCTCGATCGGCAGGCGCAGTCCCGCCAGCCGCGCGAGCGTGCCGGAATGGCCGGCAACGCACAGGCCCACGCGCCCGGCGCGGATCGCACCGCGCGTCGTTTCCACGCCGGCGATGCGGCCATTGCCGATCTCGAAGCCCGTGACCTCGCAATTCTGGATGATATCCACGCCCAGCCGATCCGCCGCGCGCGCATAGCCCCAGGCGACCGCGTCATGGCGCGCCACGCCCCCGCGCGGCTGGATCACGCCGCCCAGCACGGGGTAGCGCGCGCCCGGATCGAGCGACAGCTCGGGCAGCATCGCGGCCAGCCTCTCGCGCGTCAGCACCTCGGCATCGGTGCCGTTCAGCCGCATCATGTTGTAGCGACGGGTCCAGCCTTCCCGCTCGGCCGGGGAGTGGAACAGGTTCACCACGCCGCGCTGGCTGAACATGATGTTGTAGTTGAGCTCGCGCGACAGGCCCTCCCAAAGCTTCAGCGCATGCTCGTAGAAATGCGCATTCGCCGGCAGGAAGTAGTTGGAGCGGATGATCGTGGTGTTGCGCCCGGTATTGCCACCGCCGATCCAGCCCTTCTCCAGCACCGCGACGCGGCCGATGCCGTGCAGGCGCGCGAGATAGTAGGCAGTGGCAAGCCCGTGGCCGCCGCCGCCGACGATCACCACGTCATAGGCCGGCTTCGGCGCGGCATCGCGCCAGGCCGGCCGCCAGTGGCGGTGGCCGGAGAGCGCGTTGCGGACGAGCGAAAGCAGCGAATAGCGCATCAGCGGAGCTTCGGGTTGAACACGTCGCGCAGCCAGTCGCCGAGCAGGTTCACGGCAAGCACGAGCAGCGCGAGCACGGCACCGGGAAAGAGCGCCATCCAGTACTCGCCGGAGAGCAGGTAGTTGCGGCCGTGCTCGACCAGCGAGCCGAGCGAGGGCTGGTCGGGCGGCATGCCGACACCGAGGAAGGACAGCGTCGCCTCCTGCAGGATTGCGATGCCGAGGTCGATCGTGGCGATGACCAGGATCGGGCTCGATATGTTGGGCAGTATGTGCGCGACCGCGATCGCGACCGGCCCGCGGCCCACCAGCTGCGCCGCCTGCACGTATTCCTTGCGCCGCTCGACCATGGTCGAGCCGCGCACGGTGCGCGCGAAGCGCACCCAGTTGGAGGCAGCGATCGCCAGGATGACGACGATCAGGCCGAGATCGGCATGGGTCTGGCGCGGCAACAGGCCGCGCAAGAGGCCATCGACGATCAGCGCCACCAGGATCGCCGGGAAGCTCAGCTGGATGTCGGCCACGCGCATGATGAAGGCGTCGAGCGCGCCACCGACATAGCCGCTGAGCAGCCCCACCGCCACGCCCGACACCATCGCCAGCAGCACCGCCGCCAGCCCGACGCCGAGCGAGGTGCGCAGGCCATAGACGATCGCCGACAAGATGTCGCGGCCCTGGTGATCGACGCCGAGCAGGTAGCGCCAGCTCCCCTCGGCGTGCCAGACCGGGGGCGTGAAGGCATCCATCAGGTTGATGGTGGCCGGATCGAAGGGATCGGTCGGCAGCAGGGGCGGCCCGAACAGCGCGGCGAGACAGAACAGCAGCGTCAGCACCGCCGCCGCCATCGTCACCCAGGAGGAACGGAAGCTTGCGGCGATGTCGCTGTCCCACGCGCGAAGGAGCGCGGCGCGCACGCCACCCCCGGCGACACCCTGGGCAAGGGATGCGCTCGGTGGCGCCATCGCCTAGTGCCCCGCCCCGTCGCCGCCGCGCACGCGCAGTCGCGGATCGACCGCGAGATAGAGCAGGTCCACGGCAAGGTTCAGCACGACGAAGAAGAAGCCCACCAGCAGCAGGTATGCCGCCATCACCGGTATATCCACCGTGCGGATCGCGCTGATGAACAGGGCGCCGACGCCAGGCCACTGGAACACCGTCTCGGTGATGATGGCGAAGGCGGTGATCGAGCCGATCTGCAGCCCCGCCACCGTGATCAGCGGGATCAGCGTGTTGCGCAGCGCGTGCCCGTAATGCACGGCGCGATCGCGCAAACCCCGCGCGCGGGCGAAGCGGATGAAATCCGCGCGCAGCACCTCGAGCATCTCGGACTGCACCAGCCGCATGACGAAGGCGAGCTGGAACAGGCCGAGCGTGATCGCCGGCAGGATCAGCGACTTCCACCCGCTGGCGGAGAAGAAGCCGCTCGTCCACCAGCCGAAAGCCACCGTCTCGCCGCGCCCGAAGCTCGGCAGCACGCCAAGCTGCACGGCGAAGATGTAGATCAGCAGGATGCCGAGGAAGAAACTCGGCAGCGAGATGCCGGCAAGCGACACGGCCAGGAACAGCCTGCTCGTCGGCCGGCCGCGATGGATCGCGGCATAGACGCCCATCGGAATGCCGAGCCCGAGCGCCAGCGCCGCGGCGACAAAGGACAGTTCCAGCGTGGCCGGGATGCGCACGCCGATCACCTCCGCCACCGGCCGCGAGAACTGGTAGGAGATGCCGAACCTGCCCTGCGCCGAATTGGCGATGAAGCGCAGATACTGCACCAGCAGGGGATCGTTGAAGCCGAGTTCCTGGCGCAGCCGCTCACGCTCCTCGGCCGGCACGTCGAGGCCGACGAGATGCGTGAGCGGGTCGCCCGCGAACTGGAACAGCACGAAGGCGATCAGCGCCACCGCGAGCATCACCAGCACCGACTGGAACAGCCGGTTGACGATGAAGGCGATCACGCGCGCCGGTCCCTCGCCGCCTGCCGCTCCCGGCTAGCGCAGGGAGACGTGCGGCAGGAACACGCGGCCATCGGGGCGCAGCTTCACGGTGACGAAATCGCGCGCGCCCCACAGGATCGGCGGATAGTAGATCGGCAACAGCGGCAGCTCGCGCGCGACCACGTCGAAGGCCTCGCGCAGCAGGCGCTGGTGCTCCTGCGGGCGGGTCTCGGCGCGCGCCCGGGCTACGATCGCATCGAACTCGGCGTTGCAGTAGCCGCCCATGTTGAAGCCGCCACGACGCGATTCCGTGCAGGACAGCAGATCGAAAAGCGTGTTGCCGCCGGCCCAGCCATTATTGCCCCAGGACATGTAGAACAGGCTGGTATCCTGCCCGACCACCTTCGGGAACCAGCGCGCCGGCGGCTGTGCCAGAAGCTCGACGCGGATGCCCACCTGCGAGAGCATCGTGCCCATCGCCTCGCAGGCGTCGCGGTCGCCGATCTCGCGCCCGGCGGGGCAGTCGAGCGTGATGCGGAACCCGTCCGGGTAGCCGGCCTCGCGCAGAAGCGCGCGCGCGCGCGCCTGGTCGAAGGGCAGGCGCTGGCGCGATGGGTCGAAGCCCGACACGCCCTCGGGCACGATCATCGCCGCCGGCTTGGCGAAGCCGCGGAACACCACCCGGTTGAGCGCATCGACATTGATCGCATGCAGCATGGCCTGGCGCACGCGGATGTCGCGCAAGGGGTTGGCGCCGCGCACGCTGGAATGGAGCAGCTCGTCGCGCTTGAGGTCGAGGCCGAGGAAGACGGCGCGTGCCTCGTGCCCGGCGACGATCTGCGTGCCGGGGCTGGTGCGCAGGCGCTGCGCATCCTGCACCGGCACCGGCGAGACCATGTCGAGCTCGCCCGACAGGAGGCCGGCCACGCGCGTTGCCGGCGAGGCGATCGGCGTCAGGATCGCGCGCCCGACATTGGATCGGTACTCACCCCAGCCCCACCAGTTCGGGTTGCGCCGCAGCACCAGCCGCACGCCCGGCTCCCAGGTCTCGACGATGAAGGGACCGGTGCCATTGGCGTTGTTTACGGCATGGTTGGTTTCCTGGCGCGCGAAATCGGCCGGCTCGGCGGCGCCGTTCCGCTCGGCCCAGGCGCGCGACATGATCATCATGGTGTTGAACTGGTTGATCAGCACCGGATCGGGGCCGCTGGCGATGAAATCGACGGTGAAATCGTCGACCTTCACCACCTCGCGCAGGTTGCGCAGCACGTTGCGCCCGCGCGACTTCGGATTGCGCATCCGCTCGGTCGAGAACACCACGTCATCGGCGGTGAAGGGCGTACCGTCGTGGAAGGTCACGCCGCGGCGCAGCCAGAAGCGCCAGCGGTTGGGCTCGACCTGCTCCCAGCGCTCGGCCAGGCGCGAGAAGAAGCCGCGATCGGGCTCGAAATCGATCAGCGGGTCGTAGATGTTCGCCGTGATCGCCAGCGTGAGGGCATCCCAGTTGCGCATCGAATCGAGCGAGCTCGTGTCGCGTTCAAGCGCCAGGCGGAAATCGCGGCCCGGCGCCGGCGCCTGGGCCTGCGCGATGGCCTGGGGCGCGGACAGGCCGCCCAGCACCAGCATCGACACGGCCGCCACCGACCGCCGCACGAACCTTGCCGTGAGTGTCATCGCACGCCTCCCTGTTGTTGCGCGCGCGCCTCCTGCGCACGCGGTCGTTGCAGCCATCGCGGCTATCGCACCGCCTTCACACCATAGGTCCCTGCCGCCGCTGCCGCTGAGACCTTGCGGTTGGCGACATCCTCGGCGACCTTGGCCGGGTCGCGCGCCGAAGCCGGCCCGAACCCGCCGCCGCCCGGTGTCTGCACCGAAACGACACCGCCCTTGGGTACGCGCAGCGTGACCTTCGAAGGGAGCTCGCGCGCCTCGCCATCGGGGTCGAGAACGTAGCGCGCCACGCGCCCCTCGCCGCCGCCGGCCAGGCCCCAGGGCGCGAATTTGCGCCCGTCCGAGAGGATCGAGAAGGAGCATTCCTCCTCGGCGAACCAGAAGTCGCGGCGCACGCCGAGCCCGCCGCGGAACCGCCCTGGCCCGCCGCTGTCCTCGATCAGCTCGTAGCGCTTGATCATCACGGGATAGTTCAGCTCCACCTCCTCGATCGGGGCGTTCTCGGTGTTCTGCATCTCCGACTGCACGGCGTCATAGCCGTCCTTGTGCGGGCGCGCGCCGTCGCCGCCGCCCACCGTCTCCATGTAGCAGTAGTATTCGCGCAGGCGCGGATGCCAGCCGGCGAAGCCGAGATTGACCACGAGCGACTTGCCCGCCGCCGGCAGCCGCTCCGGCAGCACCGGGTGCAGTGCCAGCATGATGCCGGAGACGACGCGATACATGGTCTCGAACGCGCCCACCACGGCGGCGGGGGATTCGGCGGTCAGCACCGTGCGGTCGGGGCCGACGCACTGCACGCGGTCGAGGAAGCCGGAATTGTTCGGGATGCGCGGGTCGCATAGGCAGCGCAGTATGTGGGTGAGCGAGCGGCGCGTCTGCATGCGCGTGGCGTTCATCGGCCCGCGCACCTGCGGCGAGGTGCCGGTGATGTCCAGGATCGCCTGCCCGTCCTTGAGCGTCACCGCGATGCAGAGCCGGATCGGCTCGTCCGATATGCCGTCATCGTCGCGGAACACCTCGGCGCGAAAGGTGCCCTGCGGCAGGCGGCGGAGTTCCAGATCGACCCAGCGGTTGGTGTAGGCGAGCAGCTCGTCGCAGAACTTGCGCAGCGTGGGCAGGCCGTGGGTGGCGATCAGCTCGCCGATGCGCCGCGCGGCCACCGCGTTGGCGGAAAGCTGCGCGCGCAGATCGCCCAGCACCTCGCGGCGCGGGCGGACATTGGCCAGGATCAGGTTCATGACATTGTCGATGATCGCGCCGTCGGCAGCGATCTGCGTCACCGGCAGGATCACGCCTTCCTGGAAGATCTCGGTGTTGACGCCGAGGCTCGCGGGCGAGGCGCCGCCGACATCGACATGGTGCGCCATGTTGGCGACGAAGCCGAACAGCTCGCCCGCCACGAACACCGGGGCGAAGCAGGTGATGTCGTTGAGGTGGTTCGAGCCGCGATAGGGATCGTTGACCAGGAAGGCATCTCCCGGACGAAACTTCTCGATGCCGATCTCGCGCACCGAGGCGGGGATGGTGGTGGCGATGCTGACCAGGTGCCCGGGCTGGCCCGACTGCGCGATCACGCGCAGATCGCGGTCGATGACGGAACAGCTGAAATCGCCGCGCGTCTTGACGTTGGTGGAATAGGCCGTGCGGCGCAGCGTGACCGCCATCTCCTCGGTCACGGTCATGAAGGCGTTGCGCAGCACCTCGAAGGTGATCGGGTCCATGTCCGGCGGGGGCAGCCCCTCTGCCAGGTCGGCCAGCGCCTCGCGCGCATTGGTGACTTGCGGCATGCGTGATCCCCTAGACGCGCAAGAGCAGGTTGCCGATGCGGTCCACCGTGGCGGTGGCCCCGGGCGGCAGCAGCGTGGTCGTGTCCATCTGCTCGACCACCGCCGGGCCGGCAATGATGTTGCCGGCGGCGAGTCGGGCACGGTCGTAGATCGGGCAGTCGAGCGCGCCGCCCGCCTCGTGGAAATATACCTTGCGGCGCGCCTTCAGGGCCGCAGCGGGATTGTCGCCGCCGCGCGCGGCCTCGCGCAGTTCGGGGCGCTGGATCGCGCCGATCGCGGCCAGGCGCAGGCTGACGATCTCGGTCGGTTCGCCCTCGCTCGCGAAGCCGTAGGCGGCCTTGTGCGCGGCGTGGAAGCGGTCCTGCAACACCGCCAGCGTCGCCGCAGTCACCGGGCCATCGGGCACCGGGATGCGCAGCTGGAAGGCCTGGCCGACATAGCAGAGATCGGCCAGGCGCTGGTGGCGCATCGCCTCGGGCGGCACCGCTTCCTCGGCCAGCAGGCGCGCACCCTCGGCGGCAAGCTCGCCATAGGCCGCGTCCAGCGCGTCGGGATCGGCGTTGCGCGTCTCGGTCATGACGTTGCGCACGAGGTCGTGGCGCAAATCGGTCGCCAGCAGCCCGAGCGCGGAGGTGAGGCCGGGCGCGGGCGGGATCAGCACCGCGGTCATGCCGACCTGGCGCGCGATCGCCGCCGCATGCAGCGGGCCGCCGCCGCCGCAGGCCACCAGCACATAGCCGCGCGGATCGATGCCGCGGCGGATCGAGACCATCTTCAGGGCCGCCGCCATGCGCGCGACCCCGACCTCGATGATGGCGTTCGCCGCCTCGGTCAGGTTCCAGCCGCGCCGGCGCGCGATGTGGTTCTGCACCGCCGCCTCGGCGAGCGCGGCATCGAGCATCTTCTCCCCGCCCAGGAAGAAATCGGGATTTAGGCGGCCGAGGATCAGGTTGGCATCAGTGATTGTGGCCTTGGCCCCGCCCTGGGCGTAGCAGGCGGGCCCCGGATCGGCGCCCATGCTTTCCGGCCCCACGCTCAGCGCGCCGCCCGGATCGACCGCCGCGACCGAACCGCCGCCCGCGCCGACCTCGACCATCTCCACCGTCGGGGTGCGCACCGGATGGCCGCGCCCGCGCCCGGCCGTGTCGGAGGCAACCGCCATCGGCCCGACCTCGAACTGGTCGGTGATGCGCGGGGCGCCGTTGGTCACCATCGCCACCTTGGCGGTGGTGCCGCCCATGTCGAACACAATCGCGTTCGGGAAGCCCGCGACCGCCGCGACATGGTTGGCGCCGAGCACGGTCGCGGCCGGGCCGGATTCCAGCAGCTGCACCGGGTAGCGCGCCGCCACCGGCCCCGCCATCACCCCGCCCGAGGAGGTCATCAGGTGCAGCCCGCCCCTGGCGCCGCGTTCGGCCAGCGCCTCGCCCAGCCGCGCGACATAGCGCCCGACGCGCGGCAGCAGCACAGCGTTCACGACCGAGGTCGAGGTGCGCGGATACTCGCGGAACTCGGGGCAGACATCGGAGGAGAGCACCACCGGCAGGCCGGGGCAGGCGCGCTGGATGGCGTCGCGCGCGGCGCGCTCATGGGCCGGGAAGCGGTAGGAATGCAGGAAGGCGATCACCACCGCCTCCGCACCCATGGCCTGGAGCGCGCGCGCGCGCTCCACCACCGCGGCCTGGTCGAGCGGCACATAGACCTTGCCGTCCGGCCCGATCCGCTCGGGCACGCCGAGCGCCATGCGCCGCGCCACCAGGGGGCGCGGCTTGTCGTACATCAGGTCGAACAGGTTGGGACGAATCTGGTAGGCGATCTCGAGCACGTCCGAGAAGCCCTCGGAGGCGATCAGCCCTGCCGTGGCGCCCTTGCCCTCGATGATCGTGTTGGTGGCCACCGTGGTGCCGTGACCGATGAACTCGACATCGCCGATCGCGATGCCGTACTGGCGCAGTGCGCGATCGAAGCCGTTCAGGAAGCCCTGCGCCGGATCGGCCGGCACGCTCGGCACCTTGACCAGCATGAGTTCGCCCGAGGCGCGATCGAACACCACCACATCGGTGAAGGTGCCGCCGATATCGATCCCGATGCGGAACCGTCCGCTTCCACCCTTGCTGCCTGCCAAGGCCATTCCCCCAACCCGACACCTGCGACGCTCGCGGGCGCGTCTGCCGCAGGGCGCGGGCACGCGGCGCGAGAGACGGCGCAACGGCAAGTTTCCCAATGGGAAACATCGTTTCGCTTTCTCAACGACACTGATTCGCGATGGCCGCCCCGGTGTCAACTCGCGGCGATTGCGGCGCGAGAAAAAGTAGGGCGTTACCGCGCCGCCATGCCGCGCGCGTGTTACCCTGCGGCTGTGCAACCGGAGGTGTTAACGAGTCGTTCACCGGTCGCTTCCTAGCGTGCTTCGCCGCGCCCGCCGCGCGGCATCGAATCGCAAGGGACCCATGCGCCATGTCCGACGCCCATGATGCCAACATGACCGCGATCCAGGCCCGACTGGTGACGCTGGACCTGATCGTCACGCAGCTCCTGGAAACGGTGGCGTGCGGCCAGGCCGACAAGAACCAGGCGCTGCGCATCTGGTTCGACCGGCTGTCGCGCTCGCTCGCGGCCTACCCGCTGACCGAGCTTCCGGCCACGGCGCAGGAAGCCGTGCGCAACACCGCAAAGCTGCACCTCTCCGCCCTGTTCAGCGCGGTGGCCGATCGCGAGCGCGCGATGGTGGCCGCCGCCGCCGGCCCGGCGGCGATGCGCGCCCATGGCGCGACGGGCGGGCCGAAGCGCCGCCTCAACTGATCAGCGCCTGAGCCAACCGCCGCCCGGCCAGGCGCGGCCTTGCGCCCGTCGCATTCGCGCGCGCAACTTTGTGACGCGGCGCCAAGCTTGCGATACACTGCCCTCCCGCCACCGGAGTCGCGGCCAGCCCGCGCATCCGCCTGCAAGCTATCGGGAGATCGACCATGGAAGCGGCGCTGATCCTGCCACTGATCATCGTCCTGTTCATCATCATCACCATCTTCGCCGGCGTGAAGACGGTGCCGCAGGGACAGGAATGGACGGTCGAGCGACTGGGCCGCTACACCCGCACGCTCAAGCCCGGCCTGTCGATCCTGGTGCCCTATATCGAGCGCATCGGCCGCAAATTCTCGGTCCAGGAGACGGTGCTCGACATCCCGAGCCAGGAGGTCATCACCAAGGACAACGCCACCGTCACCGCCGACGGGGTCGTGTTCTACCAGGTGCTCGACACGGCCAAGGCCGCCTACGAGGTGTTCGACCTGACATTGGGGCTGATCAACCTCGCCATGACCAATATCCGCTCGGTGATCGGCTCGATGGACCTCGACGAGGTGCTGAGCCAGCGCGAGGCGATCAACCGCCGCCTGCTTGCGGTGATCGACAACGCCACCACGCCCTGGGGCGTTAAGGTGACGCGCATCGAGCTGCGCAACATCCAGCCGCCCTCGAATCTGCTGGCCGCCATGGCCAAGCAGATGACCGCCGAGCGCACCAAGCGCGCCGACATCCTGGAGGCCGAGGGCGACCGGCAGGCGGCGATCCTGCGCGCCGAGGGCGCCAAGGCCGCCGCCGTGCTGGAAGCGGAAGGCCGTCGCGATGCGGCGATGCGCGATGCCGAGGCACGCGAGCGCCTGGCCGAGGCCGAGGCCAAGGCCACGACCATGCTCTCCCAGGCGATCGCTGCGGGCGATGCGCGCGCAGTGAACTATTTCGTCGCGCAGAAATATGTCGAGGCGTTCGGCAAGCTGGCACAGAGCCCGAACCAGAAGCTGGTGCTGATGCCGATGGAGGCCACATCCATGCTCAGTTCGCTCGCCGGCATCGCCGAGGTGGCGAAGGATGCCTTCGGCGGCGGCGGTGGTGGCGGCGGCCAGGGCGGTGGCGGCCAGGGCGGCAACCAGCCGCGCGGCCCGTGGGCCGGGCAGCGCCCGGGCTCGGTGCCCGCAACCCAGGGCTGAGGAGCGCTCGCCATGTTGCCTCCGATGTACAATCCTTCGGGCGGGTTCGAGGTCTGGCTCTGGGTCGCGATCGGCCTGACGCTCGCGGCACTCGAGATCATCGTGCCCGGCGCCGCCTTGATCTGGATCGGGCTTGCGGCGCTGATCGTGGCCCTGATCGGCTGGCTCTGGCCCACCATGGCGCTCGCACCACAACTGATCCTGTTCGCCGTCATCTCGGGCGCCTCGGTGGCGGCGATGCTGGTCTCGCGCAAGTTCACAAGCGCGGCGCCCCCCTCGGTCAATCTCGGGCCGAACCGCTTCGTGGGCGAGCGAGCGACGCTGGAGACGCCGATCATCAACGGCCGCGGCGAGGCGCGGCTCGGCGACACGATCTGGCCCGTGCGCGGCCCCGACATGGTGGCCGGCGCCACCGTGCGCGTAGTGGGCAGCGACGGCACCGTGCTGATTGTCGAGCCGGCCTGAAGCCCGCAGGCGCGGGCCCCGGCCGGGAGGAATCGCGCCGCGCGCCCGCTACAGCGCCGCCACCGCCACGATCTCGACCAGGTCGGCCCCTTCCAGCGCGACACCGAGGCAGGCGCGCTGCGGCTCGTGGCCGGGCGCCACCCACTCCATCCAGGCGCGGTTCATCTCCGCCTTGCGCGCCATGTCCACGACATAGACCGTGGCCGAGATGATGCGCGTCTTGTCGATCCCGGCCTCGGCCAGGTTGGCGTCGATCACGGCCAGCGCGTCCCTGGTCTGCTCGTAGACCGACGGGTGTTTCACCCGTGCGGTGGCGACCGTGAACACGACGCCCCGGTGCGGCGCCGGCAGGGCGACCAGCTTGCTGCGGCCGGGATAGGCGCCGGCGATGCGGCGTATGTCCATGGGCTTCGTCTCCTTCACGATGGATGGGCGGATGGTGTCGCGGGTGCGGCGCGCGGCCGGTCGGCCGCCACCGCGACGATGCCGGCCACCACCAGGAGGCCGGCGATGATGTGGGCGGGGCGCACCGGCTCGCCCAGGGCGGAGACCGACAGGATCGCGGCGGCAAGCGGGATGCAGGCGGTGGAAGCGCCGGCCAGCGTCGCCGAGACCGAAGGCAGGGCGAGATAGAACAGCAGGAAGGCGCCCACCGTCACCGCCAGGGTGAAATGCGCCAAGACCGCCCAGCCAAGCGCGCCGGGGACAGCCAGGCTGAACCCGCCGAGGTCGAGCAGCGCCTCGGGCAGGAACAGAAGCGCAGCGATGGCGCAAAGGCCGAAGGTCTGCGCCAGCGGCGACAGTGCCGGGGCGAGCCGCTTGGCGATCACCACATAGGCGCCCTCGCACAGCACCGAGATCGCGACCAGCCCGAGCCCGATGAGCGGCGCCCCTGCTTCCGCGCCGGCCGCGGGCGCCCCGCCCGCGCGCAGGCCCGCCGCGCCGGCGACCGTCAACGCGATGCCGGCCCAGCCGATGGCGCCGGGCCGCTCGCGCAGGAACAGGGCGGCGAGCAGCGCGGCGGCGGCGGGAATGGCGCCGAGCAGGATGCCCGCCTCCAGCGCCGGAGCGTGGCGCAGCCCGTGCAGCAGCGTGAAGGAGAACAGGAACAGGCCGAGGAGGGCTTGCAGGAACAACAGACCGAGATCGGCCCACTTCAGGCGCGGCAATGCGCGCTCGCGCCAGCGCAGCAGCCCGTAGAGGATCAGCGCCGCTGCGCCGTAGCGCAGCGCCATGCCGAGCGCGATCGGAAAGGCGGCGAGCAGCAGCTTACCCGCCGGCACCGAGCTGCCGACGATGGCGAAGTTGGCGCCCATCACGGCGGCGGCAAGGAAACGGTTGGGGATCGGCGCGGCGTGCAAGGCAGCGGCCGGGCGTGGCGGCGAGGAAGCTGGGTGCGGGCGCGAGGCGGGCGGCAAGGGGCGGGCGGCTTCCAATCCTGGGGTCGCGGTCGGATCGTGCCGCGCCCGCCCGCCACCTTGCCCGATCGCGCGCCCGCCCGCCACGCCCGGCCTGGCGTCCTCTGTCCCGGCGCCGGCCGCCGTCGGCGCCCCATGACAGTCCCGGCCACCCCGGCGCAGGATCGCGCGCGGGCCCGCATCAACCGCCATTGGCCGCGCCGCGCCCGAGCCCCGGCGCGCATCATCCCGGCGCGCGGCTCGCCCCCGGCCCATCGACGCCCCCCCATGCGCGCGATATGGTCGGTTGCGCCTCGCCGCCTGCCACGCGGTGCCGGGCGATGCGACAGGCGCAACCGGGCGCCGCAGCGAGCGGGGGCCGCATGCTGGAGATCCGCAACCTCACGCGCCGCTTCGCCGCGGTCACGGCGGTGGAGGATGTCAGCCTTTCCATCCCGGCGGGCCAGCTTGTCGGCGTGATCGGCCGCTCGGGCGCCGGGAAATCGACGCTGTTGCGTATGATCAACCGCCTGGTCGATCCCTCCTCCGGCTCGATCGCCTTCGAGGGTCGCGATATCACCGCACTGGCGGGTGCGGCGCTGCGCCGCTGGCGCGCCGACTGCGCCATGATCTTCCAGCAGTTCAACCTGGTCGGGCGCCTTGATGTGCTGACCAACGTGCTGGTCGGGCGACTGAACCGGCGCGCCAGCCTCTCCTCGCTGCTCGGGCGCTTCACCGAGGCCGAGCGGGCGCTGGCCATCCGCACCCTCGACCGGCTCGACCTCGCCGACACCGCGCTGCAACGCGCCGAGACGCTCTCGGGCGGGCAGCAGCAGCGCGTGGCGATCGCGCGCGCGCTGATGCAGTCCCCGCGCCTGATCCTGGCCGACGAGCCGATCGCCAGCCTCGATCCGCGCAACGCCAAGGTGGTGATGGACGCCTTGCGCCGCATCAACCGCGAGGACGGGCTGACCGTGCTCTGCAACCTGCACACGCTCGACACCGCGCGCGAATATTGCGACCGCATCATCGGAATGCAGGCCGGGCGCGTGGTGTTCGACGGCCCGCCCGCGGCGCTGAGCGGGGAGATGGCGCGGACGATCTATGGCGTCGGCGAGGCCGAACAGGCGGCGCTGGAAAGCGTCACCTCAACCGCGCTGCGCGCCTGAGGGCGGCCCGGCGGAACAACCGTCGCCGGGGCGTCGGCGTCGCATCGCGATTGCGCTTTTTCCGCGACTCGGGGAATCCTGTGCCCCTGCCGGCACGGCCGGGCATCGGGCCCGCCCCGCGCCCCCTCCCCCGGGAGCCCCCGCCCATGATCACCCGCCGCCGCTTCGCCTCGGTTGCCGCGCTTGGCGCGGCCACGCTCGCCATGCCCGGTATCGCCCGCGCCCAGGACTGGAAGGCGCAGGTGCCGCAGGTGCGCATCGGCCTCCTCGGCGGGGAGAACGAGGCCGACCGGCTGGCGCGCTACGAGGGCTTCCGCCGCCATATCGAGACGAAGCTCGGCGTGCCGGCGCGCGTCTATGCGGCGGGCGATTATGCCGGCGTGATGCAGGCCTTCGCCGCCCGTCAGATCGAGATCGCCGGCATGAGCCCGGCCGCCTATGCCGGCGTGTGGCTCGACACCAACGGCAATATCGAGCCGCTCGCCGTGACCGAGGAGGCGGACGGCTCGATCGGCTATGTCGCGCTGATGTATGTGCGCGCCGACAGCGGCATCACCTCGCTCGAGGACATGCGCGGGAAAAGCATGGCCTGGGCCGATCCCAACTCGGCCTCGGGCTATCTCGTGCCGCGGGCCGAGCTGCGCACGCGCGGCATCGACCCCGAGCGCTACTTCTCGCGCACGGGCTTCGCCGGCGGGCACGAGCAGGCGGTGGTGGCCGTGCTCAACAAGCAGTACGACGCGGGCGTTGCCTGGGGCTCAGGCATCGGCGAGGAGAGCCAGGGCTTCACCCGCGGCGTGCTGCGCTCGATGGTCGACAAGAACATGCTCAACATGCGCGATCTGCGCATCATCTGGCGCTCGCGCCAGCTCGCCAACGGGCCGATCGCCGCGCGCAAGGACCTGCCCGAGGGCTTCAAGGCCGCGATGCGCGATCTGCTGATCAGGATCCCGCAGGAGAACCCCGAAGCCCACCGCGCGATGGAGCGCGGCAACGCCAAGGGCTTCCAGGTGGCGAGCCACGAGCTCTACGCGCCCTTCGTCGACATGCGCCGGGCCGAGGCGCAGGCCCGCCGCGCCCGCTGAGCGCCCTGCCGGCGGCGCCGCTCCTGCCCGCATCCTGTCCGCGGGCTGGCCTGCCGTGGCACCTGTGCTAGCCTTGCTGCGCGCACCATCGCGCCCGCCCGACCGCCGGACCCGCCCCCGCCCGTGAGCAACGCCGCCGCCATTGCCGCCGCCAGCGTCGCCGCCGATCCCGGCGCGGCGGCGGTGGCGCGGATCGAGGCGCTGCGGGCGCAGGCGGCGCAGGCGCGGCGCAAGGCGACGCTCGGCTATGGCGCGCTCCTGCTCCTCTGCATCATCGTCGCGGCCTGGATCAACGAGGTCCATCCCCGCGCGCTCGCCGCAGGCATCCCGCGCATCGGCGAGTATTTCGCGCTGACTGTCCCGAAGCTCGAATGGGCGCAGCTTTTCGCCGGCCCGCGCACCGAGGGCTCGCTCGCCTTCTGGTTCTACCGCGCCGACGAGTGGGGCTGGCTTCTGTTGCAGACCGCCAACATGGCGGCGATGGCGACGCTGGCCGGAACGCTGGGCGGCTTCTGCCTCGCCTTCCCGGCGGCGAGCAACCTCGCCCCGCGCCGCTGGATCTATGTCGCCGCGCGCCGCATGGCCGAGCTCTGCCGCACCGTGCCCGAGATCGTCTATGCGCTGATCTTCGTCTGGGCCTTCGGCGTCGGGCCGCTGGCCGGCATACTGGCGATCGCGATCCACAGCGTGGGCGCGCTCGGCAAGCTGTTCGCCGAGGTGGTCGAGAATGCCGACATGCGCCCGGTGGAGGGTGTCACCGCCGCCGGCGGCAACTGGTTCGAGACGGTGCGCTTCGCCGTGCTGCCGCAGGTCGCACCCAACTTCCTCAGCTACGCGATCCTGCGCTTCGAGATCAATGTGCGCGGCGCTTCCGTGATCGGCTTCGTCGGCGGCGGCGGCATCGGCCAGGAACTCTACCACGTCATCGCCTTCAACTACTACGAGGAGGTCAGCGCGATCGTGGCGATGATCATCCTGTGCGTCGCTACGATCGACCTTGTCTCCGAGCATCTGCGCCACCGCCTGATCGGCACCGCGCGGATCTGAGGGGGGCGCGCGCCGATGCCAGCGAAACCCCTTGCCGTCACGCCCGAGGAGATCGCCGCGATGCGCGCGCGCCTGCCGCGCGGCTTCGGCCGTCCTGCGGGCGAGCGTGCGGCGATCGGGCTCGGCTGGGTCGCGTTCTTCGCCTGGCTGGCGCTGTCCTGCTGGTGGTTCGAGATCACCCCGGCGCGGCTGTGGAACGGGCTCTCTGGCCTCGGCACCATCGTCAGGATGATGATCCCGCCCTCGCCCGGCACCAACTGGGACGAGATACTGGAGGCGATGGCGCAGACCATCTCGATGGCGTTCCTGGGCACGCTGTTCTCGGCCATCCTGGCGGTGCCGATCGGCTTCCTCGGCGCCAGGAACGTGATCCCGAACTGGGTGTTCCACTTCACGCTGCGGCGCCTGTTCGACGGCATGCGCGGCATCGACCAGCTGATCTGGGCGCTGGTCTATGTGCGCGCGGTGGGACTAGGGCCGCTTGCCGGCGTGCTGGCGATCTTCACCGCCGATCTTGCCGTGCTGGCCAAGCTCTATGCCGAGGCGGTGGAGAATTGCGACCGTCGCCCGGTCGAGGGCGTCCTGTCGGTGGGCGCGAGCAGGCCGCTGCTGGTGCGTTTCGGCATGCTGCCGCAGGTGCTGCCGGTGATGATCGCCCAGGCGCTCTATTTCTTCGAGAGCAACACCCGCTCGGCGGCGATCATCGGTGTGGTCGGCGCCGGCGGCATCGGGCTCTCGATCGCCGAGCGCATCCGCATCCGCGCCTGGGACGAGGTGGCCTTCATCATCATCCTGATCCTGGTCACGGTGGCGCTGATCGACCGGCTGTCGGCGCGGGTGCGCGCGCGCCTGATCGGCGACCGCCCGCTCGCCGGCTACTAGGATCGCCAGGATCGGCCATCGGCGGCTTGACCCAGCGCAAGGGCAGGAGCGCGGCCCCGGTGCAAGGATCGCCCATGCGCGCCATGCGACTGCACCAGCCGGGCTCGGCCCTGGTCTGCGAGGAGATCGCCCTGCCCGCCCCCGGCCCGGGGCAGGTGGCGATCAGGGTGGCCGCCTGCGCCGTCTGCCGCACCGACCTGCATGTGGTCGATGGCGAGTTGCCGCCACGCCCCGAAGGCGCGGGTCCGCTCATTCCCGGCCACGAGATCGTCGGGCGTGTCGTGGCGCGCGGACCCGGCGCGACGCGCTTCGCGATCGGCGATCGCATCGGCGTGCCCTGGCTCGGCTGGAGCTGCGGCACCTGCGCCCAGTGCCGCGCCGGGCGCGAGAATCTGTGCGATGCAGCGCGCTTCACCGGCTACACGCTCGATGGCGGCTATGCCGAGGGCGCTCTCGCCCATGAGCGCTTCTGCGTGCCGATCCCGCCCGGCTATGGCGACGCCGAGGCGGCGCCGCTGCTCTGCGCCGGGCTGATCGGCTGGCGCTGCCTGAAGGCCGCCGGCCCGCCCGAGGAGGCGGCGCGGCGCGGCCTCTACGGCTTCGGCGCGGCCGCGCACATCATCGCCCAGGTCGCGCGCTGGCAGGGCCGCACGCTCTACGGCTTCACCCGGCCGGGCGATCACGCGGCACAGGATTTCGCGCGCCGGCTCGGCTGCGCCTGGGCCGGTGGGTCGGATCAGGCGCCGCCCGAGCCGCTCGATGCGGCGATCATCTTTGCCCCCGTGGGCGCGCTGGTGCCGGCGGCACTGGCGGCAGTGCGCAAGGGCGGGCGCGTCGTCTGCGGCGGCATCCACATGAGCGACATCCCGTCCTTCCCCTACAGCCTGCTGTGGGGCGAACGGCACATCCTGTCGGTGGCGAACCTGACGCGGGCCGATGGCGAGGAATTCATGGCGATCGCGCCCAAGGTGCCGGTGCGGACGTGTATCACCCGCTTCCCGCTCGAACGCGCCAACGAGGCGCTGGCACGCCTGCGCGCGGGCGAGCTGGAGGGCGCGGCGGTGCTGCTGCCCTGACCAGGCGGTGCGGCCTGAACGGTGCGGCCCCGGCGGCGCGATCAGTGCCGAATGCGAAACGAGACGCGCCGCGGCCGCAACCGCGGCAGTTTGCACCTCCTCAGTTCTGCTCCGGGGTCTCGGTCGATTCCGAAGCCGCCAGCGCGCGCGCCATGGCGGTCAGTGCTTCCTGGTGGCGCTCGCTGCGGATGGCGGTGAAATAGCGGGCGAGCTCGAGCCCGCGCCGCTGCTGCGCGTTGGGCAGTGCGCGGCCGCCCTGGTCGAGGCCGGAGAAGAACCAGCCCACCGGCACGTCGAGCGCCTGGGCGATCTCATACAGCCGGCCGGCAGCGATGCGGTTCAGGCCACGCTCGTACTTGTGCGCCTGCTGGTAGGTGACGCCAATCAGTTGCGCGAGCTGCTGCTGCGACAGGCCGAGCATGACGCGGCGTTCGCGGATGCGGGCACCGACATGGCGGTCCACCTCGGCCGCCGTCACCGGCATGCGGTCGGGCACGGGAGGCGGGGCGGGCAGGGGCGGACTGGCCGGGCGCGAGGGCGGCGCCGACGCACCGGGCGGCTGCTGCGGGCGGGCGGTCGAGCCCGGCAGGGCGCCAAGGCGGCCAGGCGGGCCGGCAAAGCGGATATGGTGGTTCATGGCGACGCAGGCTCCTCGCAGGCTGCAACAAACCCGAGGGTTTGATCGCCACCTATGCGAGAAACGCGCCAGTTGAGAGCCGGTTCCGGCCTCGGCTGGCCGGACTCGGGAAATACTACTTATCCGCGAGGGAGCTAGGCCCGGATTCGCGCCAAGTGCCAGTTGGCGGCCGCCTGCGCCGCAGCCCAGCCCACAGACTTGCCAAGAACCGCACTGCACGCCCGCGGCGACCTTGAGCATGCCATCCGTGGGTAGGCGCTAGGTCCTGGGCGTTTTCCGAAACTTGAAGGGTGCGCGCTGACGTTGCGGAGACAAGGTCAGTCGAGGGTGATACCGGCGCGGCGGATGACGGCACCCCAGCGGGCGCGGTCTGCGGCAATATACGCACTCAACCCGGCGCGCGGCACCGCCATTTCATCGACGCCAATCTCTGCCAGCCGCGCCTTCACCGCGGGCAGCGCCACCGTCGCCTCGAAGGCAGAGCCGAGCCGGTCCAGGATCGCGGCCGGCGTCTGCGCGGGGGCGAAGATCGCATTGTAGACCGCGATCTCATGCTCAATGACGCCGAGCTCGATAAAGGACGGCAGATCGGGCAGCAGCGCGTGGCGGCGCCGGCTGGTAATCCCGATTGCGCGGACCTTGCCGCCAGCGATGTGCGGGATCGCAGTCGGCACGGTGTCGATGGTGAGGTCGATTTGCGAGCCAAGCACGGCGGCGGTCGCGGGTGCGGTGCCCCGGAAGGGAATATGGTTCAAGCGGATGCCCGCGCTGGACTCGAGCAGCAGCATCGCCAGGTGGGTGCTGGAGCCAACGCCAGCGGTACCGTAGGTGACCTCTCCCGGTCGCGCCTTCGCCAGGGCAATCAGCTCCGCCATGCTGCGGACTGGCAGGTCGGGTCGTGCGTAGAGCACCATGTAGACATTGCCAACCGCCGCCACCGGCGTAAGACCGATGGCCGGATCGTAGCCCAGGTTTCTACGGATCTCGGGATTGATGGAATTCGTGGAAAGGTTGCCCATCAGCACCGTGTAGCCGTCTGCTGCGGCGCGGATCGCTGCCTCGGTGCCGATCGAGCCGCCACCGCCGGACCGGTTCTCGACGATCACCGCCTGGCCAAGACGCGGCGGCGCTGCCTCTGCCACAATGCGCGAGATGATGTCGGCGGCGCCGCCGGGCGGGAACGGGACCATTATTCGCACCGCGCGGTTTGGGAAGTCGTGACCTTGCGCCAGCGCCGGGCCCGCGACCATGCCGGCGGCAGCCAGCAGGAAGCTGCGGCGTCCCGGCGATGTCAGGCCGCGGGCATCCAGCCTGCGCCGTGCATTGGTCATGGCGGATCCCCAGCTCGCTTGTTGTTGCACCTGCAGAACGTCGCAGGAGGAGTCGGGACCTGTCAACCAGTGCTGCGGCCGCCGGCCGTGTCGGGGTTTCGGTTGTTCCGGGCCGATCTTGGGGCGAAGCTTGCCCTCGTCCCGCTCAGCCGCGCTCGCGCTCGTTGCCGCCGCCGCGCGCCGCGCCCTGGCGGGCGAGCCCTTCGAGCTGGCGCTGCAATGCCTCGACCTGCTCCTTGAGCGCCTCGAGCGCCTGCGCCGCCTCCGCCCCGCTCGGCGCAGCCGGAGCGGGCGCCGGCGCCGCCGGCGGCGGCGGCTCGCTGGCCGAAGGTCCACCCGGGCGCGTGCCATAGAAGGGCGCGAACATCGAGAAAGCGCGCTCCATCATCGCCATGTTCTGCTTGCCCATCTCCTCGAGCGACTGGGCGAAGGGGAACATGCCGAGCGCCTGCTGCATGGTGCGGCGCATCTGCTCCTGGTTGCGGGCGAAAGCCCCCATCGAGGCCTCGAGGTAGCGCGGCACCAGCGATTGCAGCGAATCGCCGTAGAAGGTGATGAGCTGGCGCAGGAAGCTGATCGGCAACAGGTTCTGCCCCTTGCCCTCCTCCTCGACGATGATCTGGGTCAGCACCGAGCGGGTGATGTCCTCGCCGGTCTTGGCGTCATAGACGACGAATTCGCGCCCCTCCTTCACCATCTGGGCGAGATGGTCGAGCGTGACATAGCTCGACGCCTCGGTGTTGTAGAGGCGACGATTCGCATATTTCTTGACGACGACAGGGCGCTGGCCTTCGCCCTCGGCATGGCCGGCGGGCGTGTCGGAGGCGGTGCGGGCGGGATCGGTCATGGCGCGGCGTATCCCCTGCCATTGTTGCAAGTGCACACTCTAGCACAGCGCCGGCCGGGGCGGGAAAGCGCGATACCGCATGCGCCGGTCACGTCTTCGCGCTTGCGGCACGGCCCGGTTCCGCCCCTATCATCCTGCCGCATGCAGCACGGGGCAGCGGATGGCCGATCGGGACGAGTTGGACGCGCTCGCGCGCGAATGGCTGGCGCTTTGGCAGAGCGAGCTGGCGGGCATGGCCGCCGACCCGGAATGGGCCGAGGCCTGGACCCGGCTGGCGGCGGCCTGGGGCGCCTGGGCGGCGGCGGCAGTGAAGGCCGGCAAGGCGATGCTGCCGGAAGCGCCACCGCCCCCTTGGCCGGGGCAATGGCCGGGTGGACAATGGCCGGGCAGGGCCGAAGCGCCGGGAGCGCCCACTGGTGAGCGCGCCCCCGCCTCCCCCGCCGCGGCCGGAGCCGGACCAGCCGCCCCCGCCGCGCCGGGGTCCGCGCCCGCTGGTGCTGCACCTGACGCTGGAGATGCTGCGGCTGGCGAGTTCCGCCGCCGTGTTGCCGAGCTTGAGCAGCGCCTCCGCACCCTGGAGCGCGCACGGCCGGGACACCCAAGGTCCGGCGGAAGGTCCGGCGGAAGGTCCGGCGGCAAGTCCGGCGGCAAGTCCGGCGGCAAGTCCGGCGGCAAGGGCGCGCAAGGCGGCGATGGCGGCGCTCGCCCTGCGGCTGAAGGCGATCGGGGCAAGCCCCGCCGAGCTCGCCCAGGCGGTCGCGCGCGAGGCGCTTGAGGGCCACCGCGCCCTGCTTGCCGGCATCAACGCCTATCGCCGCCACCCCTATCGCCGCGACCTGCCCGACCCGCCCGCGCTCTGGGCCGAGGGCGGCTCGCGCCTGCTCGATTTCGCGCCGGCGCAGGCGGCCGGCACGCCCAAGCGGCGGCGGCGGCGCGGCGCTGGCGGCAGGGTCGCGGCGCCGGTGGTGCTGTTCGTGCCCTCGCTGGTCAACCGCGCCACCGTGCTCGACCTCGCCGCCGGCAATTCGCTGATGCGCTGGCTCGCGGCCGAGGGGCTGCGCCCGCTCCTGCTCGACTGGGGCTGGCCCGGTGCGGTCGAGCGCGACTTCACGCTCACCGACTATATCGCCGGGCGGCTGGAGCGCGCCCTGGCAGAGGCGGCGCGCCTGGCCGAAGGCCCGCTGCCGGTGGTGGGCTATTGCATGGGCGGCAACCTCGCCCTCGCCGCCGCCCTGCGCCGCCCCGAGCTGGCCCGCTCGCTGGCGCTGCTGGCGACGCCCTGGGACTTCCATGCCGGCGATGCCGCCGGGGCACGCGCGCTCGCCCGCCTCTTGCCGGCGCTCGAACCGGTGATCGAGGCGACCGGCACCCTGCCGGTCGATGTGCTGCAAGCCTTCTTCGCCGCCCTCGATCCCTTCGCCATCGCCGCCAAGTTCCGCGCCTTCGCCCGCATGGACCCGGAGGGCGGGCGGGCGCGCGCCTTCGTCGCGCTGGAGGACTGGCTCAATGATGGCGTGCCGCTGGCCGGCCCCGTGGCGCGCGAGACGCTGGGCGGCTGGTACGGGCGCAACAGCCCGGCGCGGCACGGCTGGCGCATCGCCGGGGCCGTGGTCGATCCGCGCCGGGTGGCGGTGCCGAGCCTGGTCGCGGTGCCCGGGCGCGACCGCATCGTGCCGCCGGAAAGCGCCCGCCCGCTCGCCGCCCTGATGCCCGGCGCGCAACTGCTGGAGCCCCATGCCGGCCATATCGGCATGGTCGCCGGCTCGACCGCGCCCGAAGCCCTGTGGCGTCCCTTGCGCGACTGGCTCGGCCGCGCGCAACCCTGATGCGCAGGTCTGACCTGCGCCATGCGCGGGCATCGGCCCGATCCTGTCGCCACGTCCCCATGCTGCGCAGCATTGTTTCGCGATCGCGCGCGGCCCCGGCAACCGCCCGCCAGCGCGTGGGCGCCCGTTCCGTCCCCGATACAGCATAGCGGCGCGCGGCGCTTGAGTTCCGCCCGCCCTCCGGTGTTATATTGCGGTGCAGCAATAAGCGGGGCGCCGGGTCCAACCTGCCCCCAGACGTCCAACCCGATCCTGCCGCATCACACCCCCGAGGGAGTCCGCCATGACCAGTGTCGTCATTGCCGCCGCCGCGCGCACGCCGGTAGCCACCTTCAACGGCGCCTTCGCCACCCTGCCCGCGCACGAGCTTGGCGCGGTCGCGATCACCGAGGCCCTGCGCCGCGCCAAGGTCGCCCCGGCCGAGGTGGACGAGGTGGTGCTGGGCCAGATCCTCGCCGCCGGCGCCGGCCAGAACCCGGCCCGCCAGGCCGCGGTCAAGGCCGGCATCCCGGTGGAGAAGACCGCCTACGGCATCAACCAGCTTTGCGGCTCGGGCCTGCGGGCGGTCGCGCTCGGCTTCCAGGCGATCTCGCTCGGCGATGCGGCGATCGTCGTCGCCGGCGGGCAGGAGAGCATGACCCAGTCGCCGCACTGCGCCCAGCTCCGCGCCGGGGTGAAGATGGGCACGGCCGAGTTCGTCGACACCATGCTCAAGGACGGGCTGTGGGACGCGTTCAACGGCTACCACATGGGCAACACCGCAGAGAACGTCGCCCGCCAGTGGCAGATCACCCGTGAGCAGCAGGACGCCTTCGCCGCCGGCAGCCAGCAGAAGGCCGGCGCGGCGATGAAGGGCGGCCGCTTCAAGGACGAGATCGCGCCGGTGACGGTCAAGACCCGCAAGGGCGACATCGTCGTGGCCGATGACGAGTATCCGCGCCCCGACACCACCGCCGAGGTGCTGGCCAATCTGCGCCCGGCCTTCGCCAAGGACGGCACCGTGACCGCCGGCAACGCCTCGGGCATCAATGACGGCGCCGCCGCCACCGTGCTGATGAGCGAGGCCGAGGCGGCGCGCCGTGGCGTGACACCGCTGGCGCGCATCGTCGCCTGGGCCACTGCCGGGGTCGATCCGGCGATCATGGGAACCGGCCCGATCCCGGCCAGCCGCGCCGCGCTGAAGAAGGCCGGCTGGAAGGTCGAGGATCTCGACCTGATCGAGGCCAACGAGGCCTTCGCCGCCCAGGCCTGCGCCGTCAACAAGGACATGGGCTGGGACCCGGCCAAGGTGAACGTCAATGGCGGGGCGATCGCGCTCGGCCATCCGATCGGCGCCTCGGGCGCGCGCGTGCTGAACACGCTCCTGTTCGAGATGCAGCGCCGCAACGCCAGGAAGGGCCTGGCCACGCTGTGCATCGGCGGGGGCATGGGCATCGCCATGTGCGTCGAGCGCTGAGGCACGGGCAGAGCCCGCTGTTGCCCTGAATCGAGGCCCCGCCGCGCGCGGGGCGGCATGGATACCGCGGGCGGTGGCCGCCACCGCTCGCGGGATTGCCGGGACGCGCCAGTTCGCGCGCGCCCGAAAACCCGGGGGGAAGGACCAACCGACATGGCACGCATCGCACTCGTCACCGGTGGCACGCGCGGCATTGGCGCCGCGATCTCCACCTCGCTCAAGGGGGCCGGCTACAAGGTCGCCGCCAACTACGCCGCCAGCGACGAGGCCGCCAAGGCCTTCAACGCCGCCACCGGCATTCCGGTGTTCAAGTGGGACGTGGCCGATTTCGAGGCGTGCCAGCAGGGCGTCAAGCGCGTCGCCGAGACGCTGGGCGGCCCGGTCGAGATCCTGATCAACAATGCCGGCATCACCCGCGACACGACGCTCCACAAGATGAGCTTCGAGCAGTGGAACGCCGTGATCCAGACCAACCTGACCAGCTGCTTCAACATGTGCCGCGCCGTGATCGACCCGATGCGCGAGCGCAAGTTCGGCCGCATCGTCAATATCGGCTCGATCAACGGCCAGGCCGGCCAGTATGGCCAGGTGAACTATGCCGCGGCCAAGTCGGGCATCCACGGCTTCACCAAGGCGCTGGCGCAGGAAGGCGCGCGCGGGGGCATCACGGTGAACGCGATCGCGCCCGGCTATGTCGATACCGACATGGTGCGCGCGGTGCCGGCCGATGTGCTGCAGAAGATCATCGCGCGCATCCCGGTGAACCGGCTCGGCCGGGCCGACGACATCGCCCGCGGCGTGCTGTTCCTGGTCGCCGACGCGGCCGACTTCATCACCGGCTCGACGCTGTCGATCAATGGCGGGCAGCACATGTACTGACACCGCCGCCCATCCGGGGCCGGGTCCGCGCGGCCCGGCGTGTCACCAGCCGACCCGACGCCCGGCCGCCACGCGGCCGGGCGTTTCGCTTGCGCCGTCGGCCCGCGCCGGGCAGGCCCGTCCCCGCCCGCCGCCAACGCTGCGACGCGTTCGCGGGGGACAGGACCACCCCGCGGCGGTGGCGCGCCTGCGCGGCGTCACGGCGCGGGAGCCGACCCGGCCCGGCAGCCGCACGGCCCGTGGCGCCCGCCTCGGCCCCGGCCCGGCCATCCGCGTGCGCGCCGGACGGGACGAATCGAGGGCGAATTCGTCATACTCGGGACAACCCTGGCGCGCTGCCGCGCGCGGCAACGCCGCCGGAACCGGCTTCGTGCCTGCGCCATGAGGGCATCCCGATGACCGCGTCCCGAGCCCCTTCCCGCCGGCGACAGCCGGCTTCGCGGCACGCCGCCGCGCCCGGCCTCGCCACGGCGGCGCTGTACCTGGCCGCCGCGCTTGGCCTCGCCGCCGCGCCCGCCGCCCCTGCCGCCGCGCAGCGCCCGGTGCAGCTCATGCCCGGCGCGCCGACGGCCGAACCCCCGCGCGCGCCGCAGGGCTTCGCCGTCGAGCCGCTGGCCCCGCCGCCCTTGGCGCCATCCCGCGCCGCGCCCGCCATGGCGGCGCCGGCACCATCGGTTGAGGCCGCCGGCCGCACGCTCCGCCCCGACGAGCTGCCCCCGCCCGACGGCGCCGGGCAAGCACCCCCTTCGCCCGACTGGTCCACCCGCACCTCGCTGCCCGGCCCGGCCGCGGCCGCACCGGTCGATCCGAACGAGCCGGTGACCGGCCTCTTCTCGCCCGACCCCGCCTGCGGGCCGGACGGGCTGCGCCTGATCCTGGCAGCGGAGCGCATGGAACTGCTCGAAGGCAGGCGCACCATCATGGCCGCGCGCACCAGCCAGGCCGGCACCGCCGTGCAGCTCCTGGTCACGGTGCGCCAGCCCGAACTGCCGCGCCCGCCCGAGGGCGACCTTTCCCCGGGCGATCAGTTCGTGTTCCTGCGCGAGGGGGACGGGCTGGTGATCGTCGGGCGCATGGCACGCGGCGAGACGATCCGCCCCGATCCCGGCACGCCCGTCTTCCGCCGCTGCGACTGAAGGAGCGCCCGCCTTGGCCTTGATCGAATACCACCAGGCTTCGCCCGAGGTGCGCGCGGTCTATGACGACATCATGGCCACGCG
Organism: Alphaproteobacteria bacterium; assembly: GCA_020850755.1. GTDB lineage: Bacteria > Pseudomonadota > Alphaproteobacteria > Acetobacterales > Acetobacteraceae > JADZEB01. Next base: position 199,811 of record JADZEB010000011.1, read on the forward strand.
CCGCACCGACTGGATCAACAATTTCTGGAAGGCGCTGGCGCACGACCCGGCCACGCTCAGGCGCGTGTGGGAGGGGCTGAAGGCGGTGATGGTGCCGGGCGCGCTCGACCCGCTGACGAAGGAGATGATCTACATCGCCGTCTCGGTGGCGCAGGGCTGCGAATATTGCATCGCCAGCCACACCGCCGGCGCCAGGCGCGCCGGCATGACCGCGGCGATGCAGGCCGAGCTGATGGCGGTGATCGGCATGGCGGCGATGACCAACCGCCTCGCGCAGGGCCTGCGCGTGCCGGTGGACACACGCTTCGCCACGCCGCCATGACGTACCGACGATGAACGTGCCGCTGCCGGATTGACCGACGCGAGTCCGGCAGACTAGCGTGGATGGTTGGGACAACAGACGGCCGGAAGCCCCGATCGGGCCCGAGCCCAGCGGGAGGAAAGTTCGATGGATGCATTCGCCGCCAAGCTCCGCGCCTTCACCATCCAGTGGATGGAGCGGCTGCTGGTCATCTCCTTCTTCTTCATGTGGCTGGTGTTCACGGTTTCGATCGCTGGCATGTTCTGGGGCATGATCGGCGGCGTGGTGGGCGGTATCGTCGGCATCCTGCTCGGCATTCCGCTGGCGCTCGTGGTCACCATCATCATGCACGGCATGATCTTCATCGCCCTGTCGATGAACAACCACCTCAAGATCCTGTCCGACCGCGTCAGCGGCGCGCGCTGACACGCCCGCACGCGCAAGACCACGCCGCCGCGCATCGGCAAGGTGCGCGGCGGTTTCGTGTCCGGAATCGGGGGATGGCACGGAGCCGGCGGTATGATTCCGGATGCGGCGCAGCACCTATGCCGCCGGCGGTTCCCAGCCACGCGCCGCAAGCGTGAAGCCCGCGAATTCGAAAGCCGGCGACACCGTGCAGCCGACCAGCGTCCAGGCGCCGAGCGCGACCGCGCTCTGCCAGTGGCCGGCCGGGACGATGATCTGCGGGCGTTCGCCGGCCGCGATGTCCGGGCCGAGCCGGTGGTACGCAGGGGGCGCGCCCTCGGCGGCGATCGATAGGGCAAGCGGCGCACCGGCATAGAAGTGCCAGATCTCGGCGGCATCGACGCGATGCCAGTGCGAGCGCTCGCCCGCCTTCAGCAGGTAGTAGATGGCCGTGCCGGCGCCGCGCCCGCCGCCCGCGGGCGCATCGCGCCAGGTCTCGCGGTAATGCCCGCCCTCGGGATGGGGCAGGAGGCCGAGCGCGGCGATGACAGCCTCGGCCTCGGCCCCGGCCAGGGAGGCGGCCGCCATCACGCCGCCCCCGCCCTCGCGCCGCGCGCGCGCCGGTCCCTCAGCCGCCATCCTTGGGGATGGTGGTGGACAGCGCCGGCAGCTTCATCATCTCGGCATGCCAGGCGGCGAGCTTCGGGTGGCCCGGCCGCCAGGGCTCGTGGCTCCAGCGGAAATCGAGATAGCCGAGCGCCACCGCGCAGGCGAGCGTGCCGATGGTCTGCGGCCCGTCCAGCTCGCCCGCGGCGCACATCACCTCGAACGCATCGACGGCGCGCTCCATCGCCGCCTTCTGGCGGCTGATGAACTTCTCGCGCCCCTCGTCCTTGGGCAGGAGCGATTCCATGCGCCGCGGCACGGCGGCATCGAGGATGCCATCGGCCAGCGCCTGCTGCCGGAGCGCGCGCCAGCGCGCGGGCCCGGCGGCGGGAAACAGCTTCGGCGCATCGCCCTGGCTGTCGAGATACTCGCAGATCACCGGGCTGTCGAAGAGCGAACTGCCATCGTCGAGCACGAGGCAGGGCACCTTCGAGAGCGGGTTGCTGCGCAACAGATCGGCGCCGCTGGCATGGGCGTTGGTGGGCACGCGCTCGATCTGCGCATCAAGGCCGCGATGGATGGCGCAGGCGCGCACCTTGCGCACATAAGGGCTGGTCGGCGAGAAGTGCAGCTTCATGGCGGGTCTGGCTCCGGTTCGTTCGGGTCGGTTGCGGACAGGCTAGCGGAACTTGTTCTTGGCCTCGCGCAGATGCGTGAACAGATCGGCCGGATCGGCCCCGGCCATGCCAAGCCGGGCGCCAAGCGCGGGATCGTCGGCGCGCAGGAAGGGATTGGCCTTGCGCTCATCGCCGAGCCGCACGGGCAGGGTGGGCTTGCCCGCCGCGCGCAAGGCGGCGACCTCGGCCGCGCGCGCCTTCAGCGCCGCATTGTCGGGGTCGACCGACAGGGCGAAACGCGCATTGTCGGCGGTGTATTCGTGCCCGCAGCAGAGGATGGTCTCGTCGGGCAGCATGTCGCGCAGGCGGTGGATCGAACGCCAGAGCTGCGCTGCCGTGCCCTCGATCGGGCGGCCGCAGCCGAGCGAGAACAGCACATCGCCGGCCATCAGCGCGGCCTCGGCGGCGAAGTGGAACACGATGTGATGGGCGGTGTGGCCCGGCGCCTCGTACACGGCGGCCTCGGCGCGGCCGACGCGCACGCGCCCGCCCTCGGCCACGCCCTCGGTGATCGCGGGCACGCGCGGGCGGTCCTTCTCGGGCCCGATCACCGGCACTCCGCCCGCCGCCGCGGCAAGCTCCGCCGCGCCGGCGACATGATCGCCATGATGGTGGGTGAGAAGAATGCTGGAAAGCCGCCAGCCCCGCGCCTTGAGCGCGGCGGCTACGCCCTCGGCCTCGCCCGGATCGACGACGCTGGTCGTTCCGCTCGCCGCATCGTGCAGCAGCCAGGCGTAGTTGTCCGACAGGATCGGCACCGGGACGATGGTCAGCGTGGACATGGCGGTATCAGGACCCTTCGGGCTTTGGCCTGGCATGGACCTGGCACGGGCTGCCGGGGGCGGAGTCTTACCATCGCCCGCCCGGCCCGCCAACCGGACCGGCGCGGCCGACGCACCCGATTGGGCCGGGGCGGCCGCGGGCGGGATGCATTGGCAGCCGCGCGCGCTATATACAGGCGTCATGCCCGCCGATATCCGCGACCTGCAAGCCTTCTATTCCAGCGCGCTCGGCCATGTCGCCGGCCAGCAGATCCGCCACCGGCTGCGCGCGCTGTGGCCCGATCTGCGCGGGCAGGCCGTGCTCGGGCTCGGCTACACCACGCCCTATCTGCGCCTCTGGCGCGAGGAGGCCGCGCGCACGCTCGCGCTGATGCCGGCGGGGCAGGGCGCGACGCGCTGGCCGCGCGGCGGCCCGAGCCTGACCTGCATCGCCGAGGAGGATGCGCTGCCGCTGCCCGACCTGTCGGTGGATCGGGTGCTGATGGTGCACGCGCTCGAACATGCCGAGCATGTCCGCCGCGCCATGCGCGAGGTCTGGCGCGTGCTCAAGGATGAAGGGCGGCTGATCGTGGTCGCACCCAACCGGCGCGGCATGTGGGCGCATTTCGAGGCGACCCCCTTCGGCTCGGGCCAGCCCTACTCCGCCGGCCAGCTCGAGCGGCTGCTGGCCGACAGCATGTTCCAGCCGGTGCGACGCGAGACGGCGATCTACATCCCGCCCTGGCGGCTCAAGCTGATGATGGGCATGGCGCAGGCCTGCGAGCGCGCCGGCAGCATGGTCTTCTCGCGCTTCGCCGGGATCGTGCTGGTAGAGGCACGCAAGCAGGTCTATGGCGCGGTGCCGGGCGGGGCCTTGGCGCGCGCGCCGGCGGGCAGGCGGGTGATCGTGACGGTGCCCGATGCCGGCTAGGCGGGCCGGCGGATGGCGGGTCCTGGCCAGGGCGGCTGCGGTGCCGGTGCTCGCAGCACTTGCCGCCTGCGCCCGCGCGCCCGAGCCGGTGCCGGTGGTGCCCGCGCCCGCGCAACCCCCCGCTGCCTGGAGCGCCGCCTTCGCGCCGGGCGATGCGGCGATGACCGATGCCTTCCTGCGCCTCGCACTCGGCAGCGAGGTGACCCACGGGGCGCAGGCGCGGCGCCTGCTGCGCTTCGCCGCGCCGGTGCGCATCGCGCTCGCCGGCGAGGCGGCCGAGGAGACGCCGCGCCTGCTGGGCTGGCTGGCCGCGCAGTTGGCCCATGTCACCGGCCACGACATCGCGCCCGCCCCCGCCGGCGCACGCGCCAACCTGCTGGTCCTCAGCACGCCCGCCGTGGTGGCCGATCTGCGCAGCCGCCATGCCGCGCTGGCCGCACCCTATTTCGTCTCGCGCGAGGCGATGGCGCGCACGCTGGCCGCGATCGAGGCGGGCCGGCCGCTCTGCTGGTTCACGATCCGCCCCGCCCGCGACGGCGCGATCGAGAACGCGCTGGTCGTGGTGCCGTCCTCGCTGCGCGGCCCGGCCCTGTGGCGCTGCCTGGTCGAGGAGGTGGCCCAGGCGCTCGGCCTGCCCGACGACGATGCCGGCTGGCACTACAGCGTGTTCAATGATGGCGCGCCCTGGCTCGACCTGACGCGGCCCGACCAGCTCATGCTGCGCATGCTCTATCACCCGGCATTGCGCCCCGGCATGACCGAGGCCGAGCTGCGCGCGCGCCTGCCCGCATTGTGGCCCGCGGTGCGCCAGTCGCTGCGCTGAGGGAACGCGCCGTGCCCGCGCCTCAGGCCTTGCGCAGCATGAACAGCCCCTGCTCGGCGAACAGGTTGGCGAGCCAGCGGTTGCGCCGCCAGGGCGTCTTGCGCCCGGCCTCGTCCACGCCCAGCCACTGCTCCACCGCATAGCCCTCGTCGGCGCAGAGCGCGAAGAAGTCGCGTATGGTGCAGAGATGGATGTTGGGCGTCTCGTACCACGGGCGGTCGAGCGTCTGGGTGGTGGGCATGCGGCCGCTGAACAGGAGTTGGGCGCGCACCTGCCAGTGGCCGAAATTGGGGAAGCTCACGATCGCATGGCGGCTGATGCGCAGGAGCTGCTTCAGCACCTCGCGCGGGCGATGCACGGCCTGCAAGGTGCGCGACAGCACCACATAGTCGAAGGCATCGTCGGGATAGAAGGCGAGGTCGCGGTCGGCATCGCCGTGGATCACGGCCAGGCCCTGCGCAACCGAGCGCGCCACCTCGGCCATGTCGATCTCGATGCCGCGCCCATCGACATCCTTGTAGCGCGTCAGATAGGCGAGCAGCTCGCCCTCGCCGCAGCCGATGTCGAGCAGGCGCGTGCCCGGCTGCACCATCTCGGCGATGAGCTGGAGATCGAGCCGCATCGACAAGGGCCGCCCGCTTGCCGGCATGACGAGCGGGGCGGGAACGGCAGCGGGGGCGGATGCGGGGACGGAAGCGGGCGCGGTGTCGGGCATGGCGCTCATCCCGCCCGCGCGCGCGGCGGGCGCGGCGGGCGCGACAGTGCGGCCTCGCACGCGGCCAGGAAGCCGCGGATGGTGGCGTGGAAATCGGGCTCGTCGAGCAGGAAGGCGTCATGCCCCTTGTCGGAGGCGATCTCGACGAAGGAGACATTGGCCGCGCAGGCATTCAGCGCCTGCACCACCTCGCGGTTGGTGGCGGTGGGGAACAGCCAGTCGGAGGAGAAGCTGACCACGCAGAAGCGCGCACTGGTGCGCCGGAACGCCGCGGCAAGCGAGCCGCCATGCTCGGCGGCGAGGTCGAAATAGTCCATCGCGCGGGTGATGTAGAGATAGCTGTTGGCATCGAAGCGGCGCACGAATGTGCTGCCCTGGTAGCGCAGATAGCTTTCCACCTCGAAGATGTCGTCGAGATAGGTCAGCGCCTCGCCCGAGCGCAGGCGGCGGCCGAACTTGCGCGTCAGCGCTTCTTCCGACAGGTAGGTGATGTGCGCGGCCATGCGCGCCACCGCCAGCCCGCGCGCCGGCACCACGCCCTGGCGCCAGTACTCGCCGCTCATCCAGTCGGGGTCGGCGTGGATCGCCTGGCGGCCGACCTCGTGGAAGGCGATGTTCTGCGCCGAATGGTAGGCGCCGGTGGCCACCGGGATCGCCGCCACGACATGCTCGGGGTAGGTCGCGGCCCATTCCAGCACCTGCATCCCGCCCATCGAGCCGCCGATGACGCAGAACAGCCGCTCGATGCCGAGATGCTCGACCAGCAGCTTCTGCGCGCGGACCATGTCGCGGATGGTCACCGCCGGGAAGGTCAGCCCCCAGGGCGCGCCGGTGGCCGGGTTGATCTCCTTCGGCCCGGAACTGCCCATGCAGCCGCCAAGCACATTGGCGCAGATGACGAAATAGCGCTCGGTGTCGATCGGCCGGCCGGGTCCCACCATGATGTCCCACCAGCCCGGCTTGCCGGTGATGGGATGGGTCTCGGCGACATACTGATCGCCGGTCAGGGCATGGCAGATCAGGACCGCATTGGAGCGCGTCGCATTCAGCGCGCCGTAGGTGCGGTAGGCAACGGTCAGCGGCGCGAGCGTGACGCCGCAATCGAGCGCGAGGCCCTGCGGGAAGACGATGCGCTGGTGGGGGTAGTCGAGCGCGTCGGCCGAGCCGCCGGCGCTGTCCTCCTCGCCCCCGGCCGGAGCGGCGACGGCGAGCGGCTGCGCCCCGCCCTTCTCGGCACTGGCCGGCAAGGCGGGTTCGTCCGGCTCCGGGCTCGGGCGCGACAGCGGCATGGGATCGCTCGGGGCTCCTTGGCGCGCCGCGGAAAAGGGGCGGCTCCGCGCCGCCTCTCAATAGGGAAGGTGCCGGTCCGGCGCAACACCCACGGGGGCCGCGCCCGGCCGACAGCGCCCGGCGGGGATGGCGCGAGCATGGCACTTGACGCAACCTTTAATTGCGCGTTATGTTAATTGCATGCTTGCGCAAGCACCCCGCCCGGACACGCTTTCCTCCGCCTTCGCGGCGCTGGCCGACCCGACCCGGCGGGCGATCCTGGCACGGCTGGCCGAGGGCCCGGCGACCGTGAACGAGCTGGCCGCGCCCCTGCCCTTGTCGCTGCCTGCCGTCTCGCGCCACATCAAGGTGCTGGAGCGCGCGGGGCTGATCACCCGCACGGTCGAGGCGCAGTGGCGCCGCTGCGCCATCCGCCCCGAAGGCCTGCGAAGCGCCGCCGCCTGGATCGCGCATTACCAGCGCTTCTGGGCCGGCCAGCTCGACCGGCTCGGTGCCTATCTGGACGCGACCGCCGCCGACGCCGACACACCGACCGCCAAGGAGAGCCCCGATGCCAGTCCTGACCAATGAGGCCGAGCTCTATGTCATGCGCGACTATGCCGCCCCGCCGGCGCGGGTCTGGGCCGCCTTCACCAACCCGGCCGAGGTGGCGCGCTGGTGGGGGCCCGACGGCTTCACCTGCCCGCACTGCGAATGGGACCCCAAGCCGGGCGGCAAGTATCGCACCTGCATGCAAAGCCCGAACGGGGTGCAGAACTGGCTCAGCGGCGAATTCCGCCTGGTCGATCCGCCGCGCCGGCTGGCCTTCACCTGGGCGTGGGAGCCGGGCGGGGCGCGCGGGCATGAATCGCTTGTCGTCGTCTCGATCCGGCCCGAGGGGCTGGGCACGCGGGTGACCATCGTCCATTCGATGCTGGAATCGCCCGAGAGCCGCGCCCGCCACGAGCAGGGCTGGACCAGCACGCTCGTCTCGCTCGACCGTTTCCTCGCCAGCGGAGGCTGACCCCGTGGCCGATCTCGTCATCCACGGCTTCGCCGCCAGCAGCTATGTCCGCACCGCGCGCATGGCCGCGATCGAAAAGGGTGTTGCGCATACCCTTGCCCCGATCGAGTTCCGCGCTCCCTCGCACGCCGCCCTGCACCCATTCATGCGCATGCCGGCGATGCATCATGGCGACTTCCATCTGTGGGAGTCGGTTCCGATCGCGCGCTATATCGACCGCGCCTTTCCCGGCCCGGCCCTGGCGCCCGCCGACATCCGCGGCGTGGCGGTGATGGAGCAGTGGATCAGCGCCGTCCATGACTATGTCGCACGCACCATCCTGGGCGAGATCGTGGTCGAGCGCCTGGTGGTGCCCATGTTCGGCGGCAAGCCGGACGAGGCCAAGGTCGCCGCCGCCATGCCCAAGGCGGCCCAGTATCTCGGCATCCTCGACCGCCGGCTGGCCGAGGCGCCCTATCTGGCCGGCGGCGCGATCAGTGTCGCCGATCTCTGCCTCTATCCGATGGCGTTCCTGTTCCGCCTCCAGCCCGAGGCCGGGGCGATGCTGGCGCAAACCCCGGCCCTGGCGCGCTGGATGAGCGGGATCGATGCCCGCCCCGCGGCGCGCGAGACGCTGCCCGAGATGCCGAAGCCCGGCTGAGCGGGGCGCGCGGCGACCAGCGCGCCCAGGACGAGCGCAAGCCACCACCAGCGCGACCCGGGCGCCAGCGCAGGCACGCCCGGGCCGGAGCCGGGCGGGAGGTGGGGCGGAACCTGGGGCGGGACGTGGCACGGGAGCCGTGCGGGAGGTGGGGCGGGACCCGGGGCGGAACCTGGGGCGCGCCTTGGGCCGGCCGGCCCTGAACCTGGCCGCTCTCGCCGGCACGAGCCCCTTGCCCTGATGTCACGCACGGCCGTGCCTCCGTGGTGCGGCGGTGTGGCGCCGGCCACCGGGCGCGCCACGGCGCGCCACGGCAGGGTGGTTTGCAAATGCGCCCGGCGCGGGCTAAACAGGGCGCCCGTTTGAAACCACCCGTCCGCAAGTAGCATCCGGCCCATGCCCGCCCGTCCAGACGCCGCCCCTCTCCCGCGCGCCCCCGAGCGCGAAGCGGGCAGCGCACCGGCCCCCGCTGACGCCGTCGCCGACCCCGAAGGCTGGCGCGCGCGCGCAACAGTGCCGGCCGCGCTCGGCGCGATCCGGGCCGAGCTCGACCGGCTGGACGACGCCATCCACGACCTCTTGATGCAGCGCGCCGAGGTGGTCGCGCGCATGGCCAGCCAGCGGCTCAAGACCAACGGGCCGGCGATCCGCCCCGGGCGCGAGGCGATGATCCTGCGCCGGCTGCTTGCCCGCCATCGCGGCCCGCTGCCGCGCAGCGCGATCGTGCGGCTCTGGCGCGAACTGTTCGCCGCCACCACCGCCATGCAGGCGCCGTTCTCGGTGGCGGTGTGCAGCCCGCAGGTCGGCTCGGGCTTTGTCATGCTGGCGCGCGAGCAGTATGGCCTCTCCACGCCCATGCGCATCGTCCACTCGGCACCGCAGGTGCTGGCCGCGGTGTCCGCCGGCGAGGCGCAGCTCGGCGTGCTGCCAAGCCCGGCGGACGAGGATGCCGAAGGCTGGTGGAGTGCCATGATGAACCAGGACCAGCCGGCGCTGCGCGTGATCGCCCGCCTGCCCTTCGGGCCGGTGCGCGAGGATGCCGGGGCCGGACAGTCGGCCTTCGTCGTCGCCGCGATCGAGCCCGACCCGACCGAAGAGGATCGCAGCCTGATCGCCTTCGAGGTGACGGGCGAAGCCAGCCGCGCGCGGCTTGCCGGCGCGCTCACCGCCGCCGGGCTGCCGCCGCGCGCCTTCGTGCAGCGGCGCGCCCTGCCGGACGACCGCACGCGGCTGATGCTGGTCGAGGTGGACGGCTTCGTCACTGCCGGCGATGCGCGGCTGGCGCACTTCCGCGCCGCGATTTCCGGCGCTGCCTCGATCACGCAGCTTGTGCCGATCGGCGCCTATGCCGTGCCGCTGCCCGCCGGCGGGACAGGCGACGGCGCCCAGCGCCCCGCGCCACAGAGCCAGGGCTAGGCCGATGATGTTGCCCGCACCGCGCCCCTCGATCCTCGACATCGAGCCCTATGTCGGCGGCGAATCGAAGCTCGCCGGCGTCAACCGCGTGATCAAGCTCTCCTCGAACGAAGGGGCCTTCGGCCCGAGCCCCAAGGCGATCGAGGCGTTCAGATCGGTCGCCGAGGAGATCCACCGCTACCCCGATGGCGGGGCGGGCAAGCTGCGCGAGGCGATCGGCGCGCGCTTCGGGCTCGATCCGGCGCGCATCGTCTGCGGCGCGGGCTCGGACGATCTTCTCTGCCAGCTCGCGCTCGTCTTCGGCGGCGAGGGCACCGAGACGATCCAGACCGAGCATGGCTTCCTGATGTACGGCATCTTCTCGCGCTATGCCGGCTCGGCCGTGCTGAAGGCGCCCGAGCGCGAGCGCACCGCCGATGTCGATGCGATCCTCGCCCTGGTCACGCCGCGCACCAAGGTCGTGTTCCTGGCCAACCCGAACAACCCGACCGGCAGCTACATTCCGGCCGAGGAGGTGCACCGGCTGCGCGCCCGCCTGCCCGAGGATGTCGTGCTGGTGCTCGACGGCGCCTATGCCGAATATGTCGATGCGCCCGACTGGACGCCGGGGACCGAGCTGGTCGAGGCCGGCACCAACACGGTGATGACCCGCACCTTCTCGAAGATGTTCGGCATGGGCGGCCTCAGGCTCGGCTGGTGCTATGCGCCGGCGCACATCGTCGATCTGCTCAACCGCGTGCGCGGCCCCTTCAACGCCTCTGTGCCGGCGCAGGCGGCGGGCATAGCCGCGCTCTCCGACCGCGCCCATTTCGAGAGAAGCCTCGCCCACAACAGCGAATGCCGCGCCTGGACGACGGCCGAGCTTCGCGCCGCCGGCGTGAAGGTGGCGCCGTCGGTCGGCAATTTCGTGCTCGCCGACATGGCCGCCTCGGGGCGCGACGTGGTGGCCGCCGACGCCTACCTGCGCGCGCGCGGCATCATCGTCCGGCGCGTCGCCGGCTACGGCCTGCCCGACTGCCTGCGCATCACCATCGGCACGAGCGAGGAGATGCGCCTCTGCTGCGCCGCCATGGCCGAGTTCATGGCCTCGGGCCAGGGCCTGCTTGCCGCGGGCGCGACCCCGAACCAGACGGGCACCGCCGCATGAGCCCCGCTCCCCTGTTCCGCCGTGTCGCGCTGATCGGCATCGGCCTGATCGGCTCCTCGCTCGCGCGGGTGATGCTGCGCGAGGGCGATCTGGCCGGGGAGATCGTCGCCAGCGCGCGCACGGAGGCAACGCTCGCTACCGTGATGCGCCTCGGCATCGCGCATCGCGTCGAGGCCGATCCGGCGCGCGCGGTGGAGGGGGCCGACCTCGTCATCCTCGGCGCGCCGGTCGGCGCCTATGCCGGGATCATGGAGAAGATCCACAAGCACCTCGCCCCCGGCGCGATCCTGAGCGATGTCGGCTCGACCAAGCAGAGCGTGGTGCGCGATGTGGGGCCGCTGGTGCCGGCGGGCGTGCATTTCGTCCCCGCCCACCCGATCGCGGGCACCGAGCATTCCGGCCCAGAGGCGGGCTTCGCCGAGCTGTTCCAGGGCCGCTGGTGCATCCTCACCCCGCCGCCCGGCACCGACGAGGCGGCGGTCGAGAAGCTGGCCACGCTGTGGCGGCGCGCCGGCTCGAACGTCGAGACGATGGAGCCCACCCACCATGACCGCGTGCTGGCCATCACCAGCCACCTGCCGCACCTGATCGCCTGGACCATCGTCGGCACCGCCGCCGACCTGGCCGAGGACACCAAGCAGCAGGTGCTGAAATTCTCCGCCTCGGGCTTCCGCGACTTCACCCGCATCGCCGCTTCCGATCCGGTGATGTGGCGCGACATCTTCCTCAACAATCGCGAGGCGGTGCTGGAGATGGTGCAGCGCTTCGCCGAGGATCTTTCGGTGCTGCAGCGCGCGATCCGCTGGGGCGAGGGCGATGTCCTGATGGAGAAGTTCTCGCGCGGGCGCGCCATCCGCCGCGGCGTGATCGACGCCAAGCAGGCCTGAGCGACGCGCGGCCGGCAGCCGCGCGCCACCGGCGGAGTGCCGCGCATGAGCCGCATCGCCCGCATCGAGACCTTCGTCTTCCGCGCCCCGATCGCCACCCCGATCCTGACCTCGTTCGGGCGCATGAGCGACCGCGCCACGCTGTTCCTGCGCATCGAGGACGATGAAGGCGCTTCGGGCTGGGGCGAGGCGTGGTGCAACTTCCCCTCGGTCACGGCCGAGCATCGCGCGCGCATCATCGATGCCGTGATCGCCCCGATGATCCTCGGGCGCGACGCGTCCGATCCCGCCGCGCTGTGGGCCGAGCTCGAGCGGCGCCTGCATGTCATCGGCGTGCAATCGGGCGAACCGGGCGCGCTTGCCGCCGCGCTCGCCGCCGCCGACATCGCGCTCTGCGATCTGGCCGCACGGCGCGCGCGCCTGCCGCTCTGGCGTTGGCTTGGCGGAACCGATGGCGGGCCGGTGCCGGCCTATGCCAGCGGCCTCAATCCCGATCGCGCCGCGATCGAGGCGGTTGAACAGAAGCGCGCCGAGGGGTTCCGCGCCTTCAAGATCAAGGTCGGCTTCGGCGAGGCGCGCGACCAGGCCACCTTGCGCCCCGTGACCGACAGCCTGCGGCCGGGCGAGCGCATCATGGTCGATGCCAACCAGGGCTGGGACCTGCCCGCGGCGTGCCGCATGGCGGCGATGCTGGCCGAGTTCCCGCTCTCCTGGATCGAGGAGCCGCTGCTGGCCGACCGCCCGGCGCATGAATGGGCGCAGGTGCGCGCCGCCTCGGCCGCGCCGCTCGCGGGCGGGGAGAATCTGCGCGGCAGCCTTGCCTTCCATCAGGCGCTGGCCGACGGCCTGCTCGACGTGGTGCAGCCCGACGCGGCGAAATGGGGCGGGCTTTCGGGCACGCTGCCGGTGGCGCGCGCGGTGCTGGCGGCGGGCCGGACCTATTGTCCGCATTACCTCGGTGGTGGTGTCGGGTTGCTCGCCTCGGCCCATCTGCTCGCCGCCGCTCGAGGCCCGGGCCTGCTGGAAGTGGACGCCAACCCGAACCCGCTGCGCGAGGACGTGCTCGGTGCACTGCTGCGCCCGGTGGGCGGGGCGATCGCGCTGCCGGACGGGCCGGGGCTCGGCCTCGTGCCCGATCTCCGCCCCTTCGCCAGTCTGCGCACGCTCCACACCGAACGCGCCGGCTGAGCGGCGCGCGCCTTCCGAACGTAATTCTTGGCGCGCTCCGTTCCTGTCCCTACATTGGTCGCCAACCGCGCCGGGCCTGCTCGCAGGCGGCGCCAACAATGCTGGGAGGATCGACATGAACTGCGCTCTGCCGCGCCGCCACTTGCTTGCTTCCGCCGCCGCGCTTGCCGGCGCCTCCGTCCTGCCAAGCGGTGCGCGCGCCCAGGCCTGGCCCGCCCGGCCGATCAACGTGATCATCGCCTATCCCGCCGGCGGCTCGACCGACATCGCCGCGCGCGCGATCCTGCCCTATCTGGAAAAGAACCTGCCGGGGGCGAGCTTCGTCGCCGTGAACCGCGCCGGGGCGGGCGGCGAGGTCGGCACCACCGAGCTTTCCACCTCCGCCCCCGACGGGCACACGATCGGCTTCCTCAATGCGCCGAGCTTCATCATGAAGCCGTATGAGCGGCGCACGCGCTACACCAAGGACAGCTTCACCTATCTCGGCAACCTGGTCTACGACGCCGGGGCGATCGCCGTGCGCGCCGACAGCCCGGTGCGCAGCTTCACCGACCTGGTGGCGCGGCTGAAGGCGCAGCCGGCGAGCCTTGGCATCTCCAGCGCCGGCCTTGGCACCGACGACCATCTCGGCATCTCGATCATCCAGCGCCAGGCGGGCATCCAGTTCAACCATGTGCCCTTCAATGGCGATGCGCCGGCGGTGACCAACCTGCTCGGCGGCCATGTCGACATGTGCATGCTGAACATCGGCTATCTCACGCCGCGCATGCGCGCCGGCCAGCTGCGGGTGCTGGCCGTTGCCGCCGAGGAACGCCACAAATGGGCGCCCGACGTGCCCACCTTCCGCGAGCTCGGCATCAACTATGTCGGCGGCTCCTCGCGCGGGCTGGGCGCGCCCAAGGGCCTGCCGGCCCCGATCGCCGCCAAGCTGATCGAGGTGATCGGCAAGGCCGTGGCCGACCCGGCCTTCCAGGAAGCCTCGGACAAGCAGTTCGTGCCGCTGAACTTCGTTCCCGGCGAGCAGTATCGCGCCTTCGTCGACCGGCTCGACCGCGACCTGGACGAGATCTGGAAGGTCGATCCCTGGAAGCGCTGAGCGCGCGCCGGCCCCGGACGCTTTGGCCCGGACGCTTTGGCCCGGACGCTTTGGCCCGGACGCTTTGGCCCGGACGCTTTCGGGCCAACGCGATCGGGCGCCGGCCACCCTCCGGCGCCCGTTCGCTGTCCGCCGGCTCCCTGCGCGATCAGTCCTCGGGCTCGGCGCCCAGGATCACCAGCCCCCCCGCCACGCGCGCGGGCAGCATCTCCAGGCTCTCGCCCGTGCACGGCCCGCCGACGCAATAGCCATCGGCGATGCGAAAGAAGGCGTTGTGGGTCGAGCACTGGATGAATTCGCGCTTCGCATCCAGGAACTGGTCCGGCACCCATTCCAGCGGCACGCCGATATGCGGGCAGGAGTTGACATAGGCGAACACCGCCTCGCCCTGGCGGACCAGGAAGAAGCCCATGAACCTGCCCGGCGGCGCGGGGAAACCCTTGGCGCCGCCATCGGGGATGTCCTCAAGCTGGCAGAGGATGCGCTCGCCCTCGGCCAGCGCGAAGCCGGGCGGGACGGCGACCGGCGCGGGCGGCTCGTTCATCGCAGCCCGGCATCGGGCTTGAGCCCGCCCATGGTCGAGATCAGACGCCAGGCCGCGCGCGGCACCGGCATGACCGAAAGCCGCGACTGGCGCAGCAGCAGAAGCTCGGCCAGCGCCGGCTCGGCCTTGATCGCGGCCAGGCTCACCGGCTGCTTGAGCGGCATCAGCGCGCGGAAACAGACCATGCCGAACCGGCCGCTCTCGTCGGTCGGGTCGGGCTGGTATTCCTCGGCCACTTCCAGGATGCCCACCACCTCCTTGCCGATGTTGGAGTGGTAGAAGAAGGCGCGGTCGCCCTTGCGCATCGCCTTCATGTAGTTGCAAGCCTGATGGTTGCGCACGCCGGTCCAGGGTTCGACACCCTTGGCCATGTGCTGGTCCCAGGACCAGACATCGGGCTCGGACTTGACCAGCCAGGTATTCATGGGCGTAAGGCGCCTTTCGTGACCGACGGACATGGGCAATGAAGGACGGCAACGGAGAGCGCCGGGCGGACCGGCAATCCGCCGCGGCGCGGCCCGCCTTACCTGCGGTTTCGCCGTCGCCGCGTCAAGCCGCGTGAAGGCGGGCCACGATCCGGCGCGGGACGGGACGGGACGGCCCAATGGCCCGGCCCGTCGCGCTGGTGGGCAACGGAAACGCGCCCCGCCGGCGCAGGACGACCCCGCCGGCACTGCCGCGCCCCAGCCCCGCGCCGCATGTCGTCCCGTCCGGCGGCCCCGCGGGCTCGCGGACTGCCATGCCGCCTAGCCCGGCCGCCTTGAGCGCCAAATCGGGCGAAGGGTCTTGTCCTTGGCCACCCCGGCGACCGCCCGGCGCGCACGGCCCCGCCACGCGGCGTGGAAATCGACCGGAAAACGGCCGGGTGGCCTTTCAACTGCGCCGCCGCGACCATTATAGTCTTGCTCATGGACAGACCCGCCACCCCGCCCGCCGCCCTGGCCTCCGGCCAGGCCGCCCCGGCGCACGCCGCGCCCGAGGGTGCGCGCGCCACCGCCGGCCGGGTCAACCTGCATCGCTTCGCCAATCCGGGGCGCTTCCTGCGCCTGTCCGGCCAGCTCCTGCCCTGGATCGCTGCCGCCGCCGCCCTGTTGCTCGGCCTCGGGCTGGCCTGGGGCCTCGCCTTCTCCCCGGCCGACTACCAGCAGGGCGAGACGGTGCGGATCATGTATATCCATGTGCCCTCGGCCTGGGTGGCGATGGCCTGCTATTCTACCATGGCGATCGCCTCGGCCTCCGCCCTGGTCTGGCGCCATCCGCTGGCCGACCTCGTGGCGATCGAGTGCGCCCCGATCGGCGCCTGCTTCACCGCCGTCTGCCTGGTCACGGGCTCGCTCTGGGGCAGGCCGATGTGGGGCACCTACTGGGTGTGGGACGCGCGGCTGACCTCGGTGCTGCTGCTGTTCTTCCTCTATCTCGGCCATATCGCGCTGGTGAACGCCTTCGACGATCCGGCGCGCGGGCGGCGCGCGGGTGCGATCCTGGCGCTGGTGGGCGCGGTCAACCTGCCGATCATCAAGTTCTCGGTCGATTGGTGGAGCACGCTGCACCAGCCCGCCTCGGTGTCGCGGCTGGCGGCACCGGCGATCCACCCCGACATATTGTGGCCGCTCCTGGTGATGGCGCTCGCCTTCACTCTGCTGTTCGCGGCGCTCTTGCTGTTGCGTGTACGCGCGGCGATCTATGCGCAGCGGGCGCGCGCGCTGATGGCGGCGCGCGCTGCCGTCCGCGCTTGAACAGGAGCAGGATGCGCACGCCATGACGGGCCTTTCCTCCTGGATCGCGATGGGCGGCCATGCCCCCTTCGTCTGGGGCAGCTACGGCGTATCGGCGCTGATCCTGGGCGCCCTGGCGATCGTCTCCTGGCGTGGCCATCGCGCCGCGCGCGCCCTGGTCGCGCGGCTCGAGGCCGAGGGCGCGCGCCGCCGCCCCGCCCCCGGCGCCAACGCCGCCGCCAGCACCGCCGCACCGGAGCGCGCCGCATGACGCGCAAGCGCCGCCGCCTCTGGATCCTGCTGCTCTGCGCGCTCGGGCTCGGCAGCGCGACCGCTCTGGTGCTGACCGCGCTCGACGATCATCTCGTGTTCTTCTTCAGCCCGAGCGATCTCGCCGAGCGCCCGCCCCCGCCCGAGCGGCTGTTCCGCGTGGGCGGGCTGGTCGAGACCGGCAGCGTCGAGCGGGCCGAGGGCAGCACCGTGCGCTTCCGCGTGACGGACGGGGCGAAAACCCTGCCGGTCACGTTCCAGGGCCTGCTGCCCGACCTGTTCCGCGAGGGCCAGGGCGTGGTGGCGCAGGGCCGGCTCGGGCCGGACGGGGTGTTCCGCGCCACCGAGGTCTTGGCCCGCCACGACGAGACCTACATGCCGCCCGAGGTGGCCGACGCGCTGCGCCGCGCCGGGCACTGGAAGCCGGGCGACCCGCTGCCCGGTGGCGCACCGTCGGGCACGCCTGCGGGCGCGCCGCGCCCGGCCTCGGGCAGCTAGCGGGGCGGGGCGAGATCGTCATGGCACCCGAGCTTGGCCATTTCGCGCTGGCACTCGCGCTGGTGCTGTCGATCGCGCAGGCAGCGCTCGGGCTGGTCGGCGCGGCCCAGCCGCGCGGGCGCGGCGCGGTGCTGATGGCCGGCAGCGCCTCGGCCGCGCTCGGCCAGTTCCTGTTCGCGACGATCGCCTTCTTCGCGCTGATGGCGAGCTATATCGCTTCCGACTTCTCGGTCGAGAATGTCGTGCAGAACAGCCATTCGGCCAAGCCGCTGCTCTACAAGATCTCGGGCACCTGGGGGAACCACGAGGGCTCGATGGTGCTCTGGTGCCTGATCCTGGCCATGTGCGGCGCGGCCGTGGCCCTGTTCGGCCGGCAGTTGCCGCCGACGCTGAAAGCACGCGTGATCGGCGTCCTGGGCCTGATCGGGGTCGGGTTCCTCGCCTTCGTGCTGTTCACCTCGAACCCGTTCGCCCGCATCTTCCCCCCGCCGCCGGACGGGCGCGACCTCAACCCCTTGTTGCAGGACCCCGGCCTCGCCTTCCATCCGCCCTTCCTCTATCTCGGCTATGTCGGTTTCTCGGTCTCCTTCGCCTTCGCCATCGCAGCCCTGATCGAGGGGCGGGTCGATGCGGCCTGGGGCCGCTGGGTGCGGCCCTGGACGCTGGCCGCCTGGGTGGCGCTGACGCTCGGCATCGCGCTCGGCTCCTGGTGGGCCTATTACGAGCTCGGCTGGGGCGGGTTCTGGTTCTGGGACCCGGTCGAGAACGCCTCCTTCATGCCCTGGCTGCTCGGCACCGCACTGCTGCACTCGGCAGTGGTGGTCGAGAAGCGCGAGGCGCTCAAGGTGTGGACGATCCTGCTCGCGATCCTCACCTTCTCGCTCTCGCTGCTTGGCACCTTCCTGGTGCGCTCGGGCGTGCTGAACTCCGTGCATGCCTTCGCCAACGATCCCGCGCGCGGCATCTTCATCCTGCTGCTGCTGCTGCTGGTCGTGGGCGGCTCGCTCCTGCTGTTCGCCTGGCGCGCGCCGGCACTTCGCCCGCAGGGTTTCTTCGCGCCGATCTCGCGCGAGGGTGGGCTCGTGCTCAACAACCTGCTGCTCGCCACCGCCACCGCCACGGTGTTCGTGGGCACGCTCTATCCGCTGTTCGCCGAGCTGGTGCTGGAGGCCAAGATCTCGGTCGGCGCCCCCTTCTTCAACGCCGTGTTCTTCCCGCTGATGGCCCCGCTGGTGGTGGCGATGGCGATTGGGCCCTTGCTGCCCTGGAAGCGGGGCGACCTTGCCGCCGCCCTCTCGCGCCTCGCCGCCGCCGCCGCCGCCACCGCCTTCGTCGCCCTGCTCTATCTCTGGATCGCGGGCTCGGCGCTGTTGCTGCCGCTGCTTGCCTTCACGCTCGCGACCTGGCTGGCCGTCGGCACCGCGACCGAGCTTTCCGAGCGCATCGGCCTTGCCCGCCTGCCCTGGCGCGAAAGCGCCCGGCGCCTGGTCCGCCTGCCACGCGCCGCCTTGGGCATGACGGTGGCGCATCTCGGCTTCGCCATCACGCTGGCCGGCATCGGCGGCATGGGGCTGGCCGAGGAGCGCATCGCGCTCATGCGCCCGGGCGAGACCGCGACACTTGCCGGCTACGCGATCCGCTTCGAGGGCATCGGCAATGTCGCCGGCCCCAACTATGTGGCGGCGCGCGCGACGCTTGCGGTTTCGCGCGATGGCCGCCCGCTCGCCACCCTTTCGCCCGAGCGGCGCAGCTTCCCGGTCGCGGCCATGAGCACGAGCGAGACCGCGATCCGCACCACGGGCTTCGCCGACCTCTATGCCGCGGTGGGCGAATCGGATGCGAACGGCGCCACCGTGATCCGCCTCTATCACAAGCCGCTCGCGCCCTGGGTGTGGCTCGGCGCGCTGGTGATGGCACTCGGCGGCATGCTGTCGCTGTCGGACCGGCGCTATCGCATCGGCGCGCCCGCGCGCCGCCGCCGCGAGGCCGACAGCGAGGCCGCCGCGCACGGCGCCGCCCCGGCTGAATGACGGCAGCCCCGCGCGCCATGACCACCCGCCGCCTGCTGTTCCTCTTGCCCGCCGCGCTGTTCCTGGTGCTGTCGGGCGCCTTCGCCGCCTGGTTGCTCACGGGGCGCGATGCGCGCCACGTGCCCTCGGCGCTGATCGACCGGCCGGTGCCCGCCTTCAGCCTCGCCGCGATCGAGGGCATGGACGGGGTCGCCGGCAATCGCGGCTTCGCCGATGCCGATCTGCGCGGCGCCGCAGGCCCGGTGCTGGTGAATTTCTGGGCCTCCTGGTGCATCCCCTGCCTGGTCGAGCATCCGCAACTCATGCGCCTTGCGCGCGAGGGCGTGCCGATCTTCGGCGTCAACTACAAGGACAAGCCCGAGGATGCGCGCGCCTTCCTCGCCCGCCACGGTGATCCGTTCCGCCGCCACGGCGCAGACCGTTCGGGCCGCGTCGCGGTCGATTTCGGCGTCTATGGCGTGCCCGAGACCTATCTGATCGACCGCGACGGGCGCATCCGCTGGCGCTATGCCGGGCCGATCACGGAAGCGGTGCTGGAGGGCGAGCTGCGCCCGCGGCTCGCCGCCTTGCGCCGATGACGCGCCGTCTCGTGCGCGGCGGCGCGCTGGCGGCGCTGGCCCTGCTTGCTGCGCTGACCCTCGTCGCGCCGGCGCAGGCCGTGCTCGACCCGCGCGAGATGCTGGCCGATCCGGCGCAGGAGGCGCGCGCGCGCGCGATCGGGCGCGAGCTGCGCTGCCTTGTCTGCCAGAACCAGAGCATCGACGATTCCAACGCCGATCTGGCGCGCGACCTGCGCATGATCGTGCGCGAGCGCGTGGCTGCGGGCGACAGCGACGAGGCGGTGCTGCAATTCGTCGTCGCGCGCTATGGCGAGTTCGTGCTTCTGCGCCCGCCGCTGAACGCCGCCACCATCGCGCTCTGGGCAGCGCCCGCGATCGTGCTGGCCTTCGGCGCGCTCGGTGTCGTGCTCTATTTCCGCCGCCGCAGGAGCGAGGCCGGGACGGCCGGCGCCGAGGTCGCCACGCCCGCTGCCGCCCCGCTCTCGCCCGAGGAACAGGCACGGCTTGCCCGCCTGCTCGATGGTGGGGACAGGCCGGCATGATCTGGCTCGTGCTTGGCCTCTGCGCGGCAAGCGCGGTGGCGATCCTGCTCTGGCCGCTCTTGCGCGTGCGCGAGGCGGCGCCGGACCGGGCGCTCTACGATGTCGCGCTCTATCGCGCGCAGCTTGCCGAGATCGAGCGCGACCGGGCGCGCGGCGCGCTCGACGAGAAGGGCCACGCCGCCGCCTTGCTGGAGGTGCAGCGCCGCCTGCTCGCCGCCAGCGCGGGTGCCGACGATGCCGCCGCGCCGCGCGCCGAGGGGCAGGGCGTAGCCGGTCGCTGGGTGCTGCTGCTGGCGGGCCTGCTTGTGCCGGTGCTGGCCCTTGCGATCTACCTGCCCGCCGGCTCGCCCGACCTGCCGGCGATGCCGCTGGCCGAGCGCCGCGCCGCCGAACAGCGTGCCGAGGCGGAAGCCGAGACGCTGCTCGCCGCATTGCGCGCTCGCCTCGCGCAACTGCCGCCCGACAGCGCCCAGGCGCTGGAAGGCTGGCTCCTGCTCGGCGCCGCCGAGCGCCGGCGCGAGCGCTTCGCCGCGGCGGCCGAGGCGTTCGGGCGCGCCCATGCCATCAGGCCCGATCCCGATATCGGCACCGACTGGGCCGAGATGCTGATCGCGGATGCCGATGGCCGCGTGCCCGAACAGGCGCGCGCGCTCCTGCGCGCCGCCCAGGCCGCGCGCGCGAGCGGGCCGGGCAGCGAGCGGGCGCGCTTCTATCTCGGCCTCGCGGCGATGCAGGCCGGTGATCCCGCCGCCGCGCTCGGCTTCTGGCGGCCGCTGTTGCAGGAAGCGCCGGCCGAGGCGCCCTGGCTGGCACTCCTGCGCCAGCGCATCGCCGAGGCCGAGGCGGCGCTTGCCGGCGCTGGCGGCGCCGGTGCCGCCCGCCCCGCCGCGCCTGCGTCCGGCCCCTCGCCCGAGCAGATGGCGGCAGCGGCCGCCATGCCGGCCGAGCAGCGCGCGGCGATGATCGGGATGATGGTCGAGGGGCTGGCCGCGCGGCTGCGCGAAACCCCGGACGATGTCGAGGGCTGGCAGCGGCTCGCCCGCGCGCGGCTGGTGCTGCGCGAAGGCAGGGCGGCGCGCGAGGCGGCGATGCGCGCGCGCGCGCTCCGCCCGGCCGAGATCGAGCCCTACGCGCTCGAAGCCGAGGCGCTGGCGCAGATCGCCGCCGGCAGCGCCCCGCCCTCCGAGCTGCTCGGGCTGATGCGCGCCGCACTCGCCCTGCCCGGCGCCGAGGATGACCGGCGCCTGCTTTGGTATGGCGCGCTCGCCGAGGCCGAGCATGGCGATCGTGCCCGCGCGCGCACGCTGTTCACCACCCTGCTTGCGCGCACCGACGCCGACAGCCCGCTCCATGCCGAGGCGCGGCGGCGGCTGGAGGCGCTGGCGCCGTAATCGCCAGCGATCGCCCCGCCGCGCGCGATTGCCGCGCGCGATTGTCGCGCGCGATTGTCGCGCCGGCGGAGCGGGCGTAGCATCGCCCGATCACACACCACAACACCGGCACGCGCCACCGCGCCGCGCCCCGCATTGCAGAGAGGCACGCCATGCCCGACACCGCACCGCCCGCGCCACCCATGCTCACGCGCCGCGTCGAGGGCATCCAGGCCTGGACGCGCGAGCAACTTGCCGTCGCCGATTGGCGCCTGCCCGT
Source organism: Alphaproteobacteria bacterium (assembly GCA_020850755.1). Taxonomy (GTDB): domain Bacteria; phylum Pseudomonadota; class Alphaproteobacteria; order Acetobacterales; family Acetobacteraceae; genus JADZEB01. The sequence goes on from JADZEB010000011.1 coordinate 221,506, forward strand.
TCCGCCCGACGCGATCGCCGAGCTGCACGGCCTTGTCGCCAGCCTGCGCGCCGACCCGCTGCCAACGCCCCTGCTCGAACCCGGCATGTTCGACCTGCCCGCCTGCCGCGCGCTGATGGCGCGCGCCAAGGAGATCACCGACAAGGGCGTCGGCGTGGTGATCCTCGATCGCCTGCCGCTCGATGCCTGGAGCGAGCAGGAAGGGATCGCGGTCTACTGGCTGCTGGCTTCCATGGTGGCGCGCCCGGTGGCGCAGAAATGGGCCGCCCAGCCCGGCTGGGGGCAGATGATCTACAGCGTCACCGATCTCGGCCGCCCGCCGGGCCAGGGCGTGAAGGTGGACGTGACCAACCACGAGCTCACCTTCCACACCGACAATTCCTCGAACCACACCGCGCCGGAATATGTCTCGCTGCTCTGCCTGCGCCCGGCGCTGGCCGGCGGGATCAGCAAGGTCGCCTCCTGCTACACGCTGCACAACCTGATGCTGGAGCGCCATCCGCGGCTGTTGCCGCGCCTCTACCGCCCGGTGCTGTTCGACCGCCAGCGCGAGCATGCCGAGGGCGATCCGGAAACGCTCGCCAACCCGATCTTCGAATGGGACGGCGCCAACCTCTCGATCCGGCTTTCGGTCGGGCGCATCCTGAAGGGCTACGAGGTGGCGGGAGTGCCGATCGACCCCGAGGGCAAGGCCGCGATCGAGGCGCTGATGGCGGTGCAGGAGGATGCCTCCGTGTGGCTCGACTTCCTGTTCGAGCGCGGGCAGGTGCAGATCCTGAACAACCATTTCCTCGGCCATCTGCGCACGTCCTTCACGGACGGCCCGACGCCGGATACCAAGCGCCACCTGATCCGGCTGTGGCTGCGCAACGCCGGCCGGCGGAGCTTCAGGGGGTAGGGGGGCGGCTGCGCCTGCTTTGAGCGGGGCTCGCGCTCCACGAATTCGCACTGCATTTGCACCGCTCTCAGCGTGTATAATTTCGAGCGCGCCGAGTCTTGAAAGCAGCGATTGCCGTTTGCCGCGGTAGGCAAAGAGCGCATGGCCAGATGAGGAGAAATTGATGGTTAAGAGCTTGACGAGAATGGCAATCGCTTATGATTTCGATGGAACGCTTGCGCCAGGGAATATGCAGGAGCATCAGTTCCTCCCAGATATTAAAGTCACACCCGAGGCATTCTGGAACGAAGTCAAATCCATTGCTAAACAAAGTCAGGCAGATCAGATACTTGTATATATGAATGAAATGATTAGACGATCAAGTCAAGCCAAAGCTCCAGTCCGCAAAGAAGATTTCCTAGCGAAGGGAAGAAATATAGCCCTATTTCGTGGCGTCGACGAATGGTTTAGTAGAATTACCAAATACGGCAAAGAGAGAAAAATCCAAATTGAGCACTACATTATATCATCTGGCAACGATGAGATCATTAAGGGAACAAAAATTTGGAGGTTCTTCACGGGCGTATATGCATCCAAGTTCCTGTTCGATGAAAATGGCGTCGCTTTCTGGCCTGCATTGGCCGTTAATTACACAACAAAGACTCAATACCTTTTCAGGATAAATAAGGGCGCACATGACCTAAGCGACGAAAGGAGCGTCAATAAATTCACTCCGAAAGAAAATCGTCCGATACCATTTGAAAACATGATCTATATTGGAGACGGATCGACAGACATACCATGCTTCCGCCTGGTCAGAGACCAGGGCGGGCTGTCGATGGCAGTGTTCCAGCCCCGCACGAAGAAGGCCAGACAAACAGCCAACGATTATCTGACGGATGGTCGAGTTGACTGCGTCGTTCCTGCAGAATATACAGATGGCAGTAAAATAGATAGAGTCGTAAAGGCTCGCATCGATTATGTCGCCGCGCGCGCCCGATTGAGCGATATTCTAAAGCAACGCAGCCGCTAGGCGGCCTGTCCCGCCGCGCCGAACCCGCCGGCGGCGGCGGTTTCCATCACCACGAGAACGTCCGGGCGGATGATCCGGTGCCGGCCGCGATCGGCTGCGGTGCCCTGTTCCGCAGCGCCGGGCGGCAGGCAGCAAGGCGTCAGCGCCCGCCGCCGAACAGCCGGCGCAGGCGGGCAAGGAAGCCGCCCGCGCCCGGTTCGGGGCCGGCCGCCGGCGGGGGCGGACCCTCGCGCCGGCCGAAGGGCTTGCGCGGGCGCCCGGCCTTGCCGCGATGCGTCACATGCGGGCGCGCCGCCGGCGGCGGCAGGGCCGAGCCGATCGTGTAGCGCCGGTCGTCATGCGCGGCGATCAGCTTCTGCTGGAAGGCCAGCACCTCGGCCATCGCCTCGTCCAGATCGTGCCCGGCCAGCTCGTCCGCCTGCTGGCCCGCGCCATCGAAATCGCCGGCGCGGCGCAGCATGTCGACGATGCGCAAGGCGATATCGGTGTTCACCGCCGGCCCGGCGCGATAAAGCGCGACCGCATCGCGCCGCAGGCCCGCCGCCAGATCGGGACGGTTCGCATCCTCGGCCGCCCAGGCGGCGTGCAGCGTCTCCTCGGCCGCCTCGGGCAGGTCGCCCGCGCCGTCCTCCAGGATCATCGCGCGCAACAGGAAGCGCCGCGCATAGGGCGGCAGCGAGGGGTCCTCGTGCAGCGTGCGATAGGGGGCGGAGCGCACGACCTGCGATTCGGACTCGGAAACTTCCTCCAGGCTCGGCGCGACATAGCCGCAATGCGGGCATTCCTGCACCCAGTGCGGCAGGGTCGAGCGCAGCATCTCGGGCGGGCGCAGATCGAGGTCCGGCGCTCCCATCTGGTTCGACGAGCCGATGCCGGTCTGATTGCTGCGCTGCCCGCAGACAGCGCACTGCACCGAGACGGGATAGAGCGTGGTCATGACGCCGCGGGCTGTTCCTCCGGCGCACCATAGCCGCCGCCGCCGGCGGTTTCCATCAGCACGCGATCGCCGGGCTTGAGCACATGGTGGCGGGCATGGTCGATCGGCTCGTCATTCACGGTCAGCCGCGCCGGGGCGCCATCCTGCCCGCCAAGCAGGCCGGGCGGGGGCACCTTGACGCGCGTCATGATGAAGCTCGCCAGCACCGGGCTGTCGGAAGCGACATCGAAGCCGAAGGAAAGGCCGGCCCCGCCGCGCCTGCGCCCGCGCCCGCCCGACTGCTTGCGGATCGAGCGGTGCGTGACGCGGATCGGCGCCAGGCTCTCCATCACCTCGATCGGCGTGTTGCCGAGGTTGGAGGGGAAGGAGATCACGGAAAGCCCCTCGCGACCGGCGCTCGCCCCCTGCCCGGCATTGAGGAAGTTCACCACCGCGAAGCGCCGGCCCTTGTGCTCGCCGGTCATGGTCACCGAGGAGTTGGCCGAGCCCGGCGCCTGCACCCGCTCGGGAATCGCCTGGGACAGCGCACCCATGATCGCCGGCGTGAGCATGTGCCCGATCATGCCGCGCGCGCCCGAGGCGGCGGGGAAGCGCGGATTGAGGATGGTGCCGGCCGGGGCGCTGGTGCTGATCGGCAGGAAGGCGCCCTCGTTGTTGGGCACGTCGGGGCACAAGAGCGCCTTGAGCGGAAAGGCCGAATAGGCGAAGGCGTAGATCGGCACCACGTTCACCGCGCGCGGCAGCTGCGGCGAGGAGCCGGCATAGTCGATCGCGATGCGGTCGCCCTCGACGGTGAGCGTGCAATCGAGGCGGATGCGCTCCTCGAAGCCGTCATGCAGCACGACATAGTTGTAGGTGCCGGACGGCACGGTGGCGATCGCCGCGCGCATGGCGCGCTCCGAGCGGCCGCGAATCTCGCTGCCGAGCGCGCCGAGATCGATGCCGGTCTCGTCCAGGAGCGCGATCAGCCGCTCCTCCAGCATGCGGCAGGCCGCCACCTCGGCCCAGACATCGCCCATGGTCTGCTCGGGCACGCGCACATTCTCGGCGATGATCGCGGGCAGGACCGGGTTGACCTTGCCCGCCTCGATCAGCTTGAGGATGGGGATCTGCAATCCCTCCTCGAACACCTCGCGGATGCCGGCATTGCGCAGCTGCCCGCCGATATCGGGCATGTGGCTGGTCACCGCGGCGAAGGCCACCAGCCGGCCGCGATGGAAGATCGGGGCGGCGATGTTGATGTCGTGGATATGGCCCGTGCCCATCCAGGGATCGTTGGTGATCAGCACGTCGCCGGGCCTGAGCGTGTGCGCCGGGTGGCGGGCGAGGAAATGCTTCACGGTCGCCGGCAGGGTGCCGATGAAGGACGGGATCGAGACCGCGTTCTGGGCCAGGCTGCGCCCCTCGGCGTCGGTCAGCACGACGGCGTAGTCGTTGGCCTCGCGCACCAGGGTCGAGAAGCTGGTGCGCACGAAGGTGGCCGCCGCCTCGTCCACCATCGCGATCAGCCGCGTCCACAGGATCTCCAGCGTGACGGGATCGAGCCCGCCGGCGCGGGCGGCGGGGCGGGCTGGCTTCCGGGCGGCGGGACGGGACGGCGCAGTGCGGGGCATCGGAACGATCCTGGCTGGCGGACGACAGGCGGTGCGGCCGGCCGGCGCGGTCCTTGCCGCGCCCGCCGGGGCCGCTATTCGCGGCCAGCTTCGCCGGGGCGTCAAGGGCACATGCCGAGCCCGGGGAGACTCGGCACGCGCGGCCGCCGCCCGTTCGATCCTCTCCTTCCGCGGCAGCCTAAGGCCGCACGAAAGCAAGCAGGCCCGCGCCGCGCCCCGCGTCCGGCGCAGCCCGCTACCCTTGAGCGGCGGCGCCGGGCTGGGCTAGCGTTGCCGGCGCCCGCAGCGACCGGCGCGGCGTCCCGAGGATCGGGGCGGCGCGACCGGCATCGCGGCGGCACGCGATCGCGGGCGCTGCACCGCTCGGAGGGAGCCATCGTGACCGACCGCACCCCGTCCCGCCGGCTGGCGCTGCTGGCCGCCCTTGGCCTCGGGCTTGTGCTGCCCGCCGCCACGACCCTGCCCGCCCAGGCCGGGGAGCTCGCCCAGGCCCCGGCCCCGCCTGCCACCGCCCCGCCTGCCACCGCCCCGCCTGCCACCGCCCCGCCTGCCACCGCCCCGCCTGCCACCGCCGCGTCTGCCCCCGCCCCGCCTGCCTCCGCCGCGCCGGCCCGCCGCGTTGGCGGCCCGCCGCCCGGCGCCAACCCCAACCTGCGCCCGCACCCCGCGCGCCTGACCGTCACGCCCGAGGCCGAGATCCGCGCGAACATGCGCAAGCTGCGCCTGGCGGCGGGCTTCGCGATCGAGCTCTGGGCGCATGGCATGCCCGGGGCGCGCATGATGGCGCGCGGCGAGAAGGGCACGATCTTCGTCGGCACCCGCACCATCGGGCGCGTCTATGCCGTCACCGACCAGGGCGGGCAGCGCCGCCACCGCGTCCTCGCCCAGGGCCTGACCCAGCCCAACGGCGTCGCCTTCCGCGACGGCGCGCTTTTCGTCGCGGCGATCAACCGCGTGCTGCGCTATGACGGGATCGAGGCCCGGCTCGACAGTCCCGGCCAGCCGGTCGATCTCACCGCCGCCTTCGCGCTGCCTGCCGACCTGCATCACGGCTGGAAGTTCCTGCGCTTCGGCCCGGACGGGAAGCTCTATGTGCCGGTGGGCGCGCCCTGCAATGTCTGCGCGGTGAACCCGGACATGCACGCCAACATCCGCCGCTACAATCCGGACGGCAGCGGCATGGAGGTGGTGGCGCGCGGCGTGCGCAACTCGGTCGGGTTCGATTTCCACCCGCGTACCGGCCAGCTCTGGTTCACCGACAATGGCCGCGACTGGGCCGGGGAGAACGGACCGGAGGAGGAGCTCAACCGCGTCAGCCGCGCGGGCGAGGATTTCGGCTTCCCCTACTGCCACGCACAGGGCATCCCCGACCGCGACATCCGCCGCCCCAACCCCTGCCGCGGCACGACGCGCCCGGTGCTGCTGATGGGCCCGCATGCCGCCGCGCTCGGCATGCGCTTCTATACCGGCGCCATGTTCCCCGAGACCTATCGCGGCGACATCTTCGTCGCCCGGCGCGGTTCCTGGAATCGCACCATCAAGGCCGGCTACGACGTGCAGGTGGTGAATATCGCGCCCAACGGGCGCGCCAGCCGCCGCGCCTTCCTCACCGGCTTCCTCGACCGGCGGACGAACCAGTTCTGGGGCCGGCCGGTCGATGTGATGCAGATGCCCGATGGCGCGCTGCTGGTGTCGGACGAGCAGAACGGGGCGATCTATCGCATCAGCTACCAGGCCCCGGCGCGCACGGGAGCGCGCAGGAACGCGCGCAGCGGCGCGCGCTAGCGCCACGCCGCCGGCACGGCGCGCGGGCCTGGCCGGCGGAGCCCGATCCATGGCGCGGCTGATCTACCTCACCCACCCCGAGGTGGCGATCGACCCGGCAGTGCCGGTGCCGGAATGGCGCCTGTCCGGGCGCGGCGGGGCGCGCGCGGAACGTCTGGCGGCAAGCCCCCGGCTCGCGTCGGTGACGCACATCTTCGCCTCGGCCGAGACGAAGGCGCGCGAGGCGGCGGCGATCATCGCCGCGGCACGCGGACTGGAGGTGCGCCTGCGCACCGCGATGGGCGAGATCGACCGCAGCGCGACCGGCTTCCTGCCCCCGCCCGCGTTCGAGCGCGCGGCGGATGCCTTCTTCGACGCGCCGGCGGACAGCCATCGCGGCTGGGAAAGGGCGGTGGACGCGCAGGCTCGCATCCTGGCCGCGACCGACGCGGCGCTGGCCGAGGCCGATGGCGAGGGCGCGGGCCATGTCCTGCTGGTCGGGCACGGCGCGGTCGGCACGCTTCTGATGTGCGCTCTCGCAGGACTGCCGATCGCGCGCCGCCACGACCAGCCGGCCGGCGGCGGCAATATCTTCTCATATGACCGGGCCGCGCGGCGCCTCCTGCATCGCTGGGTGCCGATCGAGAGCTGGATCGGGCAGGACCCATGATCGCCACTGAACGGCGGGGTCGCCGCCGGCGCGGGCTTGCCGTGCTGCGCATCCTTCTTGCCGCCTGCGCCCTCGGCGGCCCTGCGGCGGCGGCCGAGACGCGCGCCCCGCCCGATGCGGCGGCGATCGCGCGCGGGCAGGAGAAATTCCAGCCCTGCATCGCCTGCCATGGCGCCACCGGCAACTCGGAGATCGCGGGCACGCCCTCGCTCGCCGGCCAGCCGCCGCTTTTCATCACCACCCAGCTCTTCCTGATGCGCGAGGGGCTGCGCCCGGTGCCGGCGATGGAACCCTTCGCCGGGCCGCTTTCCGATGCCGACATGCAGGACATCGCCGCCTTCCTCGCCGCGCAGCGCCCGGCACCGCAGCCCGCGCCCCGCAACGCCGCGCTGTTCGCCCAGGGCCAGAGGCTGGCGCGGCGGCACAATTGCGGCGCCTGCCACCTGCCGGGCTATCACGGCCAGCTTCAGATCCCGCGCCTCGCCGGCCAGCGCGAGGATTACCTGCTGCACGCGATGGTCGAGTACCAGGCCGATGCGCGCCCCGCCGCCGACACCAGCATGAGCGCGGCGCTGTTCGGCCTGTCGCGGCAGGATCTGGCGGCGCTGGCGCACTACCTGTCGCAGCGCCGTTGACGCGGCGGCGCGAGAGCAGCGTCCGATCCGATGGAACCGCAGGGCGGTTCCGCCGGATGGGACCAGGCTGCCCGTAACAGGCTGCCCGCAAATCGTCGGTTTCCAGGGCACGAGTTCCGTTCGGCCGATCCGGCTCGAACGGAACGTGCCCTAGCGCAGCGCGCGGAACCGCTCCAGCGCCTGGATGAGCTGGGCGCGGACGCCGGGTTCGAGCGCGGAATGGCCGGCATCGGGCACCATGCTCAGCCGCGCGCCGGGCCAGGCGGCGGCCAGCGCCACCGCCGTTTCCGGCGGGCAGACCATGTCGTAGCGCCCCTGCACGATCTCGGCCGGCAGGTGCGCGATCCGCGCCATGCCGCCCAGCAGCCCGTCGGGCGGCAGGAACAGGTCATGGGCGAAATAGTGCGCCTCGATCCGCGCCAGCCCGAGCGCGGTGCGGTCCTCGGCGAAGGAGGCCACCGTGCCCGGGCTCGGCAGCAGGGTGGAGCAACTCCCTTCATAGATGCTCCAGGCGCGCGCGGCGGGCAGGTGGATGCGCGGGTCCGGATCGTTCAGCCGCCGCCGATAGGCGCCGAGCAGGTCGTGGCGCTCGGCCGGCGGGATGTGCCCGGCGAAGGCGGCCCAGGCATCGGGGAAGAAGCGGCCGATGCCGTGCATGAACCACTCGACCTCGCTCCGTCGGCCAAGGAACACGCCGCGCAGCACGAACCCCTCGCAGCGCTCGGGATGTGCCTGGCCGTAGGCGAGCGCCAGCGTCGCCCCCCAGGAGCCGCCGAACAAGAGCCAGCGCGGGATGCAGAGATGCTGGCGCAGCGCCTCCATGTCGGCAACCAGATGGGGCGTGGTGTTGGCCTCCACCCCGCCGAGCGGGCGCGAACGGCCGGCGCCGCGCTGGTCGAAGATCACCACCCGCCAATGGGCCGGGTCGAAGAAGCGCCGATGCACCGAGCCCGCGCCCGCGCCCGGCCCGCCATGGACGACCAGCACCGGCCGGCCGGCGGGGTTGCCCACCTGCTCCCAGTACATGACATGGCCGGAGTCGAGCGGCATGAAGCCGGACTCGTAAGGTGCGATCTCGGGGAACAGGTCGCCGCGGGGCATGGCGCTAACCTTGCCCAAGCCCGCGCCCTTGGGGAAGGGTGCAGCGCTACCACGCCCAGCCCCCGGGAAGGCCCGGGCAAGGCCCGGGCGGGGCGTGCCGCCAGCACCCCTTACCCAGGGCCGCTTCTCCTGAACCCGGTCTCCTGAACCCGGTCTCCTGGACCAGGTCTCTTGGACGATGTCTCCTGGGCCGGACCCTAGTCGCCGTCGTTGACGGTCGCTTCCAGGTAGCGGTCCTCGGCGCGGCGGCGCGCGCCGGCCGCCGTCCAGCGCCATCCGCCGTCCGGCGCGGGCTCGGCCTCGTACCATTCGCGCGAGCGGGGGTCCTGGAGCTCGGTTCGCGCCCCCGGCCCCTCGCCGACACGGCGCACATCGGGGGCGAGCAGGCCGATCGGCGCCGGGGCGCAGGCCACCGCCAGCCCCAGCAGCAGGCCGAGCAGCGCCGCGCCCTTCGCCAGCAGCCGGCCGGAACGGGCGTCGCGGCGGGTGGGCCGAGCCCCGGGGTGGTCCAGCGCGCTCATTGCCGGAGCATATCGAGCGCGCCGGGGATTGTCAGGCCCGTCGAGTCGCCGCACAGTCTCGCCCCGAGACAATCCCGGCCGCCCGGTCTCCTGGCGGCGATACCCGGTGGAAATGGGGGTAGTGATGGCGAAGACGGCAGCGCGCGGCCGCGCGAGGGGGAAGGCTGCGGCCAAGGGCAAGCCCAAGGCGGTGACGAAGGCCAAGCCGGCAGCGAAGGCCAAGCCGGGAGCGAAGGCCAAGCCGGCAGCGAAGGCCGCAGGGCGCAAGCCCGCGGCCAAGGCGCCGCGTCGCCCCGCCGCCCCGCGCCCCGCCGCCCCGCGCGCGGGGGCCGGTGCGCAGCGCATCCGCATCGCCGTCGATATCGGCGGCACCTTCACCGACGGCGTGGCCGAGATCACCCCGGGCGGGCGCATCTGGGTGGGCAAGACGCTGACCACACCGCACGATCCGGGCGAGGCGGTGTCCACCGTCGTGCTCGACCTGTTGCGCCAGATCGACCAGGGCGCGCCCGGCGCCAGCACCTACCCCTCAGCGGCCAAGGTGACCGAGGTGGTGCACGGCACGACGCTCGTCACCAACACGCTGATCGAGCGCAAGGGCGCGCGCACCGGCCTTGTCTGCACCAAGGGCACGCGCGACGCGCTCGATATCGGCCGCGAGGTCCGCTACGACCTCTACGACCTCGAACTCAAGCTGCCCGAGCCGCTGGTGCCGGCCGATCTGCGCGTCGAGGCGGATGAACGGCTCGGCGCCGATGGCGAGATCGTCACCGCGCTGAACGACGCCGCCATTGCCGCGGTGCTGGACGGCATCGCGCCGATGCAGGTGGAATCGGTCGCGGTCTGTTTCCTGCACGCCTATGTGAATGACGCGCATGAGCGCCAGGTGCGCGATGCGATCAAGGCACGCTTTCCCAACATCGCCGTCTCGGTCTCCTCGGGCATCGCGCGCGAGATCCGCGAGTTCGAGCGCATGTCCACCACCGCCGCCTCGGCCTATGTCCAGCCGCTGGTCGATCGCTACATGACCGCGCTCGATGGCCGCATGCAGCATGCCGGCGTGCCCGGGCCCTTGCGCATCATGGTTTCCTCGGGCGGCTTCACCTCGGCCAAGGCGGCGGCCGAGGTGCCGATCCTGCTGCTCGAATCCGGCCCTGCCGGCGGCGTGCTTTCGGCCGTGAACACCGCGCTCCAGGCCGGCATCCAGGATCTGCTCGCCTTCGACATGGGCGGCACCACGGCCAAGGCCTGCGTCACCGTGGACGGCCAGCCCTCGCTCGCCCACAGCTTCGAGGCGGCGCGCGTGCACCGCTTCAAGAAGGGCTCGGGCCTGCCGGTGCTGATCCCCTCGATCGACCTGATCGAGATCGGCGCCGGCGGCGGCTCGATCGCGCGGATCAACAATCTCGGCCTGCTCAATGTCGGCCCGGAAAGCTCGGGCGCGCAGCCGGGCCCGGCCTGCTACGGCCAGGGCGGCGAGGAGGCCACCGTCACCGACGCCGACCTCGTGCTCGGCTATCTCAATGCCGACAACTTCCTGGGCGGCGAGATGAAGCTGAGGAAGGACCTGGCCGAGGCGGCGCTGAAGCGGCTGGCCGACAAGCTCAACATGTCGGTGACCGATGTCGCCTACGGCATCCACAACATCGTCAACGAGAACATGGCCGCGGCCGCGCGCGTGCATGTGGCCGAGAAGGGCTACGATCCGCGCCGCTTCACCCTGGTGGGCACGGGCGGCGCCGGGCCGGTGCATGTGGTGGAGGTTGCGCGCAAGCTCGGCCTCAAGCGCGTGCTCTGCACCATCGCCGCCGGCGCGGGCTCCTGCCTCGGCCTGCTCGCGGCCCCGGCGCGCGTCGATCGCTCCTTCTCGCGGCCGCAGATCATCGCCGACGTGGACTGGGCCGAGGTCGGCGGCACGCTTTCGGGCCTGCGCAAGGATGCCGAGCGCGAGCTGGCCGGCGCCGGCGCGGGCGACAAGGTGGGCTGGTTCCTCTCCTGCGAGATGCGCTATGCCGGCCAGGGCCACAATGTGACGGCGACCATGGCCTGGCCGAAGAGCTTCGATGCCAAGCTTGCGCCCGCCTTCATCAAGCTGTTCGAGGGCGAGTATCAGCGCCTCTATGGCCAGCTCGTGCCGGGCGGCACGCCGCAGGCGATCACCTGGCGCATCACCGGCCGCTCCGACGTCAAGACGCGCGGCTTCGCCTGGGGCGACGATCGCACCGCGCAGCAGAAGAAGAACGCCGCCCCCGCCTCGAAGCGGCCGATCTGGCTGCCGCTCAAGAAGGCCTATGGCACGGTGCCGGTCTATGACCGCTACTCGCTCGCGGCCGGCACCAGGCTGGCCGGTCCGCTGATCCTGGAGGAGCGCGAGAGCACGATCGTGGTGCCGGTGCCCTCTGCCGTGACGATCCTCAAGGACCTGACCGTATCGGTGGAACTCAAGGGCTAGCCGGGCGCTTCCACCCGTCCCGGCCGCGCCGCGCGGCGGTCCGGCCGGCTCGGACCTGCAGCCGGCCAAGGCGGGCGCGAGACCCGCCGCACCGCACCGGGCGCGACCTGCCACGGTTCCGTCACAGGGCGGCATCAGAGTAGGCGGCAAGGCGGCGCCCGTCGGGAGGGTTCCGCGCTCCACCCGCCCGCATGGGACCTGAAGGGAGGCCCATGCCACGATGACCAGCAGTGAAACGCGCGGCGCGGCCGATGCCGGGCGCGCCCGTGGCCCGCTTGCAGCCGCGCCCGCGGCCATGCCGGACGGCGCGGCGCGCGAGACCGGCTCGGCCGATGCGATCGTGATGGGGGCGCTTGCCGCCGCCTTCTTCGCCTCGGGCTTCGCCGCCCTCCTCTACCAGACCATCTGGCAGCGCATGCTCGGCATGTTCGCCGGCTCGGACGCCGTCACCGCCGCGATCGTGGTCGGCGCCTTCCTGCTCGGGCTCGGGCTCGGCTCGCTCGCCGCCTCGCTGTTCGTCGATCGGCTGGGCATGCGCAAGGCGGCGCTCGGCTTCGCCGCCTGCGAGGTGGTGGTGGCCGGCTTCGCCCTGCTCAGCCGCCCGTTCCTCTACGACCTGGTGGTGGAGCGGCTGGGGCCACTGCTCACCAGCCGCTGGGAGGTGTTCGGCGTCTGCTTCCTCGGCCTGCTGGCGCCGACGCTGATGATGGGCCTGTCCCTGCCGCTCCTGAGCAAGGCGGTGGTGGCGCGCATCGAAAGCGCGGCGAGCCGCATCGGCCTGCTCTACGGCATCAACACGGCGGCGGCGGGGTTGGGCGCCCTGGTCGGCGGCTGGTACATCATCGGCACGATCGGCTTCGAGAGCGCGCTCTGGCTCGGCGCCCTGCTCAACCTGCTTGCCGGCGTGCTGGCGGTGCTGATCCTGCCGCTGCTGCCGCGCGCCGAGCCGGCCGCCTCGGCGCCGGCCGCCGCCGCGGCTGCGCAAGCGCATGACGCACGGCCGGCACCCGCCCGCGCCGAGGCGGCCGGCTTCGGCCTCGGCACCTGGACGGTGCTGGTCTTCGCCTCGGGCTTCTTCATCGTCGCGCTCGAGATCCTGTGGGTGCGCATCCTGGGCATGACGGCGCAGGCCAACGCCTATGTCTTCTCGCTGATCCTCGGCGTGTTCCTGCTGGCCGACGGGCTCGGCGTGGTCGCCGGCTCGCGCTGGGTGAAGCGACTCGACGATACGCGCGGCCCCTTCTTCCTGGTGCAGGGCTGGGCGGCGGTCTACGCGCTCCTGTCGCTGGTGGCGCTCTGGCTCGCCTATGACTGGGCGCCCTTTGCCGCCGTGCTCGGCGTCGACCAGCCGCGCATGCACTTCCCCGCGCTCTGGTGGGTGATCCTGCTGGTGGTGCTGATCGTCGCCCCGCCCGCCTATCTGCTCGGCCTCTCCTTCCCGCTGGTGCAGAAGGCGGTGCAGCGCGACCTGTCCTCGATCGGCTATCGCGTCGGGCTGGTGCAGCTCGGCAACATCATCGGCAACGCGGCCGGTTCCCTGTTCGCCGGCCTTGTCTCGCTGCACTGGCTCGGCAGCGCCGGCACCGCCCGGTTGGTGGGGGCGCTTGCCCTCGTGCTGCTGCTGTTCTGGCTGTGGCAGGCCGTGGCGCGCGAGCGCGCGCCCGCCGCCCGCCATGCCCAGGCGCTGGCGGTGGCCGCGGTGCTGGCGGTGGCGGTGCTCGCCTTCCCCTCGAACCGCGCCTTCTGGTTCGGCGTCCATGCCGTCAAGCCGCACCAGACCGGCATCCTGGCCGAGGACCGCTCGGGCGTGACCCTGATGCGCATCGAGAACGGCCGCGGCCCGATGTTCATCGCGGGCTTCGCCCAGTCGCGCGTGCCGCCCTGGCCGATCCACTACCTGCTCGGCGCGCTCGGCCCCGCCATCCACCCGAAACCGGAGGAGGTGATGCTGATCGGCGTCGCCGCCGCCGGCACGCCCTATGCGGCGGGCCTGCACCCGGCGACGCGCCATGTGCATGCGGTCGAGCTGGTGGCACCGGTCTATACCGCGCTGCGCGACTATGCCGCGCAGCATCCGGAATCGCTGGTCGGGCGCATGCTCGCCGATCCGCGCTACCGGCTGAGCATCGGCGATGGCCGGCACGAGGTATTCGTCTCCGGCCGCCGCTACGACGTGATCGAGGCGGATGCGATCCTGCCCAACGCCTCGCATAGCGGGATGCTCTACTCGGTCGAGTTCCTGCGCCTGGTGCGCGCCGCGCTCAAGCCCGGCGGGATCTATGTGCAGTGGGCGCCCACCGCGCGCGTGGCGGAAAGCTTCATGAGCGTCTTCCCGCATGGCGTGCTGGTGCGCCCGGCCTCGATCCTGGTCGGCAGCGACCGGCCGGTGCCGTTCGACGCGGCGGCCGTGCTGACGCGCCTGACCTCGCCCGAGGGGCGGGCCTATGCGGCGCCGGCGGCGGTCGACCTTCCCGCCTACGCGCGCGAGATTGCCGGCCCGCACCTGGTATGGGCCCCGGACACGCCGCGCCCGACCGGGGACGTGAACACCGATCTGTGGCCGCGGGACGAATATTACCTCAACAACCCGGTGCGCGGCGCCCACGAGGTGCGCCTGCCCTGAGCCGCAGCCGTCCCGGGCCGCGCAAGGCGTGACCGGGCCGAGGCTTGACCGCCGCCCGAAAAGGTCCCACTTGAAGGGCGAATGCGCACCCCGATCCGGGCCCGCGCGGAGGACCCGCCATGTTCATCGAGACCGAAGGCACGCCGAACCCGGCCACGCTCAAATTCCTGCCCGGCCGCACCGTGATGGAAGCCGGTACGGCCGACTTCGCCGAGCCCGCCCTGGCCGATCGCTCGCCCTTGGCACGTGCGGTGTTCGCGCTGCCGGGCGTGCGCCGCGTGTTCCTCGGCTCGGACTTCATCACCGTGACCAAGGACGAGGCGACCGAGTGGATGGCGCTCAAGCCGCAGGTGCTGGGCGCGATCATGGAGCATTTCATGTCTGGCCGCCCGGTCTTCGAGGGCGAGGAGCCGGGCGCGGCCGAGGACGAGGAGGAATTCGCCCCCGAGCATGCCGAGGTGGTGGCCCAGATCAAGGAGCTGCTCGACACGCGCGTGCGTCCGGCGGTGGCCGGCGATGGCGGGGACATCCAGTTCCGCAAGTTCGAGGATGGCGTCGTCTATCTGCGCATGCAGGGCGCCTGCTCGGGCTGCCCCTCCTCGCGCGCGACGCTCAAGCACGGGATCGAGAACCTGTTGCGCCACTACATCCCGGAAGTGCGCCAGGTCCAGCCGGCCGAATAGCCCCCGCCCGCCGCCGCTTTCCGCACCGCGGATGGATTCCCGGATCGCGATTGGATAGAAGCAGGGCCGGCGCGCCCGCATGCCGCACGCCGCCGGCAGCCGTGCCGTGCTCGCAACGGAGACCCGCCGCTATGCTCTCGCCCGAGGCGCTCGACACCATCTTCCGCACCGCGCGCACCTACAACAAGTTCCAGGCCCGCCCGGTTTCCGACCAGACGCTGCGCGACCTGTTCGACCTCCTGAAGATGGGGCCCACCTCGGCCAACAGTTCGCCCGCGCGCTTCGTGTTCGTGCAGAGCCCGGACGCCAAGGCCAGGCTCAAGCCCGCGCTCTCCGCCGGCAACATGGAAAAGACCATGCGCGCGCCGATCACCGCGATCGTCGGCTACGACACGGCCTTCTACGACCATCTGCCGCGCCTTTTCCCGCACGCCGATGCGCGCTCCTGGTTCGCCGGCAACGAGAAGCTGGCCGAGGCCACCGCCTTCCGCAACGGCACGCTGCAGGGCGCTTACCTGATCATCGCCGCGCGCGCGGTGGGGCTCGATTGCGGGCCGATGAGCGGCTTCAACAACGCGCTGGTGGACGAGGCCTTCTTCGCCGGCACCGGCACGAAGTCGAACTTCCTGGTCAATCTCGGCTATGGCGATCCCGAGGGCCTGTTCCCGCGCAATCCGCGCTTCGCCTTCGACGAGGCGTGCCGGATCGTCTAGGCCACGGTCCGTTCGGCTTGGATCAGCCGAACGGAGGCGTGCCCGAGGTCACTCATGGTTTGCGGGCAGCCTGGTCCGATCTGGTGGAACCGTGCCGCGGTTCCGCCAAACCGGATGCTGCTCTAGCCGGCCGGGTCCATCGCAAGCGCCAGAGGCCCGGCCGCCGCGAGCGTATCGGGCGCGGGCGGGCCGATATGGGCGGCGAGCAGGCGCGCGCGCGCCGCGGCGATGTCGGGCGCGTCGAAATCAAGCAGCGCGCCGCGTCCCGCCGCCAGCAATTCGCGCAAGGCGCGCCCGCCCCCCGCCGCCGCAACCGCGAAGGGCAGGTGGTGCAGGCAGGGAAAGCCCGACCAGCCGGCAAGGTCGGCGCGTCCGGGCGGGGCGATGAAGATGCAGCTCCGCCGCAGCACGACGCTTTCCAGCACCGCCGTGCCCCCGGCCGAGATCACCAGGTCGGCCCGCTCGATCGCATCGAGCAGCGCGCCGGTTTCCACCTCCACGCTCGCCCCGGTGGCGCGCGCGAAGCGCAGGGCGGCGGCGCGATACCAGCCGGGCGCATGCGCGCGCGGATGCGGCTTGATCGCGAGCGTCGCCGCCGCCCCCGGCCAGGCCGTCCGCAACAGTTCCAGCATGTCGGCCTCGCGGTCGGGGTGGAAGGTCGCGGTCTCGGTCGAGTTGGCGCGCGTGGCGTAGAGGACGCGCAGGCCGGCGCGCTCGGGCGCGGGCGTGGCGCGGGCCGCGCGCGCCACGAGCCCCGGATGGCCCGCCACCGCAAGCGCGATGCGCCCGCGCCCGTGCCGGCGCAGGAAGGCCGCGCCCGCCGGCCCCCAGACGCGGTATTCGTCCGCCGCCGCGCCGTCGAGATTGAGCGGCTCGGAGAAGGCGCCGTGCTGGATGCAGGCCACCATCACGCCGCGCGCGCGCGCGGCGAAAGCGAGCAGGCGCAACGACGGCTCGATGTCGTTGGAGAGCAGAAGCCGCACCGGGCGGACGCGATCGAGCAGCGCCTCGGCGGCGACGAGCAGGCGCAGGCCGGTGCGCGCCTCGGTCGCCACCAGCGCGGCCAGCACCCGCCCGGTGCGCGTGGCAGGCAGGATCGCGGCGGCGCGCGCGCGCGGATCGTCGCGCCGGCCGGCGATGGCAAGGCCGAGCCAGCGCCGCAAGGGGCGCGGGCGCAGGCCGAGATGCTCCAGGAACAGCGGCGCGAAGCCGGGCCGCCCCGCGCGCAGGGGCGCCAAGTGGCTCGCCTGGTGGCGGCGCAGGAAGAAGGCCGTGTCGGAGGCGTCCGCGGCCCCCGGCGCCGGCAGGTGCGCGGCAATGCGCGCCGAGGTCTCGGCCAGCGTCGCGGCCGGGCGGATCGGCGCGGCGCGGGCGCCGGTGCGCCAGCGCCACGCCGCCTCCAGCGCGAGCGAGCCGAGCGCGGCCAGCAGCGGTCGCGCCAGCACCGCGTCGCGCAGCCGCGCGCGCCATGCGCCGGCCGGAGCGATGCGGCGCAGTCCCGCCAGGCGCACCGCGATCCCGCCCGCCAGCAGCAAGGGCGCCATGCGCCGGACCGCATCGCGATCGCCCGCCAGCAGCACGCACCGCGCGCCCGCGCTCTCCAGCGCCGCGAGCAGCTTCAGCGCCTGCGCCAGCCGCGTCGAGGCGGCCCGCATGCCGCCAAGCAGGGCGGCGCGGCGCGCCCCTTCGGCGCGGTCGGTCGCGGCGAGAGCGGCGCGCTCCCGCGCGGCATCGGCGGCGAGCAGGGCGGACATCGCCTCGGCATCGATTTCGGCAAGCGCCTCGGGCGCCAGCAGGTCATGCACGGCGCGAAAGCCCGGCAGGCGGCGATCGCTCAGGCGCGGCAGGTGCGCAAAGCGTGCGGCCAGGCGCGCGGCATGGGTGGCGAGCAGCGCCTCGGTGCCGGCCGCGAAAGGCACGGCGGGGCCGAGCAGCAGCAGCACCTCGGGGCGGGCGGGCGCGTTCATGCGGCAGGCGCGCGGGCGCGGGCACGCAAGGCGGCCACGCCATCGGCGAGCAATGCGGCGCCGCGCACGCCGCCGAGCGCCAGCGCCAGCCCCGCCGGCATCGCCACCACCAGCAGCGCGAGCCCGGCCGCGCCGCGCGCGAGCAGGCTCTCGCCGGCGGCGAAGGGCAGCAGCGCCGCCGCGAGCAGAAGTGCCGCCACGCCGCCATGGGCCAGCAAGGCGGCGCGGATGCCGGCCCGCGCCACATCCGGCGCCAGCGCGCCGGCACGATAGCCGCGCACGAGGCAGGCAAGACCCGCGACCAGCCAGCCGGCCGCCGGCACGAGCGCCAGCCCCGCCAGCGGGCCGGCCGGCAAGGGCAGCGCCAGGCAGGCGAGCGCCGTCACGCCCAGGCGGGCGAGCAGCAGGCCCGTCGTCGCCCAGGGCCGCTCGGCGGCATAGAGGGCGAAGCGCAGCACGGCGGGCGCGGCCAGCGGCAGGTGCAGCGCGGCCAGCGCCAGCGCCAGGGCGGCGGGGGCGAAGGCCGCGCCGCCCAGCAGCCGCGCGGCGATCCCCGGCAGCGCCGCCAGCGGCAGGCCGAGCAGCGCCGCCAGCGCCAGCATGCTGCGCCAGGCGTCCTCCAGCGCGCGCGACTCGGCCTCGGCACCCTGGCCGCGCGCGGCGCTGATGCGCGAGAGGAACAGCTTCTCGGGCCCCGCGGCGAGCTGCCACAGCCGCGCCGCGGTGCCGAGCGCGAAACCGACCAGCCCGACCGCCTCGGCCGGCAGGCGCGCGCCCGCCACCAGCAGCGGCAGCTGCACCGCCGCCTGGTTGAGCAGGTGGTTCACCGTCATCGGCGCGCCGAAGCCGACAAGCCGCGCGGGCGGCACGCGCCGCGACGAGCCGGGCTCCGCCGCCTCGCGGGCGAGGGCGCGCCAGCGCCGCCAGGCAAGCGGCGCCCCGGCCAGCGGCGCGGCGCGCAGCAGCACCACCCAGCCGAGCGGGCCGAGATTGCCCGCCACCACCAGGAGCGCCGCGGCCGGCAGGGCGATCGCCTCGGCCGCGCCCTGGCGGAAGCTCGCGCGCCAGTCGGACAGGCCGAGCAGCGCCGGCTGGTCGAGCGGACCCACCGCCTGCACCGCGACCGACACCAGCGCCAGCGCCCGCAGCATGGGCGCCAGCGCGGGCATCGCGTAGGCGCCGGCGAGTGGCGCCGCCGCGAGCCAAAGCAGCGCCGCCGCCAGCACCGCCGAGGCGGTGGCCAGAGCCCAGGCGTCGCGCAGCAGGCGGCGCGCCGTCCCGGCCCTTCCGGCGGCTGGCAGACCGGCAAGGTGGGTCTGCACCGCCGCGCCGAGCTGCCGCCGGGCGAGCTGGGCGATCGCGAACAGGGCCAGCGTCAGCGCCGCCTCGCCCCAGGCGGCGGGGCCGAGATGGCGCAGCACCACAGCCTCGGCCGCCAGCCCGCAGGCGGCGCGCAGGACGGTGCCCCCGCCGAGCCAGCCGAGCGGGCGGAGCAGGCCGGACTCGGCGCGGGCGCCCACAACCATTGAGCGTGTGTTCATACTCGAACACATACAACGGTAGTGGCAAGCGGCGGGTTAACCGGGACGAATCGCCCGGAGAGACCCGCGCCGCCGCCGGATCTTGCAGCCCGCGCCGAGGGGAGCGCCGAGCAGCCGATGGACGGAACAGGAGCGATCACCGCCGAGTCGCCCGACGCGCGGTCGATAACGGGCCGGACTGCGACGCCTCCAGGCGAACCCGCCTGCCACCCCGGCGCAGGCGAGCTTGGCGCAAGCGCGATGGTGGTTCCGGCGCCGCACGCCGCGACCGCCACCGACCCGATGCATGGCCGCGCCCCCGGCGCGCCGGACACCCGCCCGTCCGAGCCTGGAGCGATACTGGCGGCATCCCCCGGCGAGCCCGATCGGCCAGCCAGCCGGGCCGACGCACGGCCCGCGGACACCGCCCAAACAGCGGCGGACCCACCCGCCCAGGGCGCCATGCCATCGACCCCGGAAGCGCCCGGCCACAGCCTGGGCCAGATCGCACGCCTGCTCTGGCGCCGGCGCTGGCTGGCGCTCCTGGCGGCCGGACTCACCTTCACCGCCCTGCTCTGGGCGATGATCCCCGCCCGCCCGGTCTGGGCGGTGCGCATGACGGTGGCTCCCGCCCCGGCCATCCCCGGCGCCGAGACGCAGGCCGGCGCCTTCCCGCTCTCCAGCGGGCTTGCCGGCATCCTGGGCAGCCGGCTCGGCGCGGCGCAGCCGGCGCTGCCCTTCGACCGCTACCTTGCGCTGCTGAACGCGGCCACCCTCGCCCGAGCGCTGGAACGCGATACGGCGGGCAGCGTCATCGCCCGCTACTGGCCCGACCTGCACGACGATGCCGGCCGTTACCAGCCGCCCGCGGGGCCGCTCGCGGCCGTGAAGGCGCAGGTGAACGCGCTGTTCGGCGAGCCGGCCGCGCGCCCGCCCACGCCCGAGGCCTTCGCCGAGGGGCTGGCGCGCGCCCTGCGCATCCGCGCCCCGATCGACGGCGCGCCACTGCGCGAATTGCAGCTCGACCACAGCGACGCCGCCTTCGCCGCCGAGCTGCTCGCCCGCCTGCACGCGACCGCCGACCGGATGCTGCGCGAGGAACAGCGCGCAAGGCTGGCGGCGCAGCTCGACTACGTGACGGCGCGGCTTGCCGCCACGACGCAGATCGAGCTGCGCAGCGGCCTGGTGCAGGTGGTGCTGCAACTGGAGCGCGGGCTGATGGCGCTCGCCGCCGACCAGCCCTATGCCGCCGATCTGGTGGCCCCCCCCACCATCTCCTTCGCCCCGGTCTGGCCCAAGCCGATGCTGGCCCTGCTGCTGGCGGCGCTGGCGGCGCTGGCGCTCGGGTTGATCGCGGCCTTCGCCGCCGAGGCGCTGCGTGCCGCCCCGCGCCCGGCCGGGGCCTCGGCCCGGTAGCGGTCGGCCAGCACGGCAACGGCGATCCCGGCGCCAAGCCAGGTCTGCGCGCCGAGCAGCGCCGTATCGACGGTCATGAAGCCCAAGCCCGCCAGCAGCATGGCGAGCGCGCTCCGCGCCTCGTCCGTGCCGGCGCGCCACGCCAGCCGACAGGCCAGCAGCAGCGCGGCACCCAGCACGAACAGCGCCACCGGCAGCCCGGCATCGGCGGCGAGCGCCAGCCAGACATTGTGCGCGCGGATATGGCTCGCCCAGCCGACCCCGAGCAGGGGCGCATGGGCGAGATCGTTCCAGGCCGCCGCCCAGCGCTCCAGCCGGCCGGAATCGCCATCGCCGCTGGCGCGATCGGCGAGCGCCGCGAGCGCCGGGGCAAGGTCGAGGCCCCCACCCGCCGCCTGCCAGCCGGCCCAGCCGAGCAGCGCCCCCGCGCCCGCCAGCGCCGCCAGGAGTGCCAGGCCGCGCGCGCGGCCAAGCAGCGGCAGCAGGCGCGCGGCCAGCACCAGCGCCGCCAGGACCCAGACCGAGCGGGTGAAGGAGAGCGCGATCGCCACCGCCTGCGCCGCCGCCAGCCCGAGCAGCAGCGCCGCGCGCAGCAGCCCGCGCCCGGTGGCGAGCAGGTGCAGCGTCCACACCAGCCCGAGCAGGCAGAAGGCGGCATAGGGGTTCGAGCCCGTATAGGGCGCGCTCAGCCGGCGGATGGTCGCCGGGCCGAACAGATAGGCGAGGTTCTCGTAGGCGAGCGGCGGGGCGATGCCGAGCAGGATCTCGGCCAGCCACACCGCGCTCTCGAAGGCGGCCGAGGCACCGAGGCCGAGCGCCAGCCCGGCATAGAGGGCGCGCCGCTCGGCAGCGTCGAGCAGCGATGCGGCCAGCGCCACCGGCAGGGTCAGCGCGAAGGCGAGCGCCTGCCAGGCGCCATCCTCGCGGTCATAGGCGGGGGTGGCGGCGTGTAGCGCCACGGAGGCCACCATGATCGCCAGCAGCGCCAGCCCGAAGCCGGCGAAAGCCACGCGCGTGCGGTCGGGAAGGCCGCGCACGGACAAGAGCAGCGCCAGGAGCAGCAGTGCCAGCGGCTGGATCGGGCGCAGCGAGAAGCCGATCTCGGCGCGGAGATAGCCCTCGGCGACGAGGGCGAAGCCGAGCAGGAAGGCACCGGCACGGAAGCCCCCGGCGCGAAGGGTGTCCGCGCGCGGGCGCAGGGGCCCCGGCGTGGACGGGGGGGTCGCGGACGGGGGGCGCGCGGACGGCGCGGGCAGGATGCGCGCCACCGGGGGCAGGCTACCTGGTTCGGGCTGGTGGGTCACGGCTGCGGCCGCCATCGCCGGCAACCCCGCGCCCGCGCGCGGAACCGGAGATCGGCGGCGCGGCGAGCCCGATGCCGACCACCAACCGCCCGCGCTCGCGCGCGGAATCGGACGAGCGAGGCCGGCGCAGGCGGGGCGCCCGAGGGCAGGGCGGAGCCCCCCGGTGCGGGTGGACCGGTCATGATCGCGGTCGCCATCGCCGGCAACCCCGCGCCCGCGCGCGGAACCGGAGATCGGCGGCGCGGCGAGCCCGATGCCGACCACCAACCGCCCGCGCGCCGCCCGGATGACGCGACCGAAGCGGCCTGGCCTCGCGCGACGCCGGGCGCGTCGATGGCCACTTGCACGCCATTCGCGCCAGGCCATGCCGGATGGAAGCTGCCGGACAGTCAGGTCCCGCCGGGATGCGCGGTGATATCATCCTCCGCCCTGAACGCCCCCTCCTTCTGTCCATGGCGACGCGCGTGCATGCCGCGCGGGGGCTGTTCTAGCAGGCAGCAGCGCCGAGGTAGTTAACGGCGGGCGATGCGGCAAGGCACGGCGAGTGACGCCGGGGCGCCCGCAGCAGGATCGGCAGGGACCGGCACCGGAGCCGGCGGGATGGCGCCCGGTCGCGGAGCGCGTGTCCGTCCCGCGTCGCCGGCGGCGCCTTGGCGGTCGCCATTTGTCGGGCGCTTCGGGATCATCGGGTGAAGCCATCATTGTGGGGATCGGGGGCGCGGCCCGCCCATCCTCCCGCGCGCTGGCTCCGCCCGCCCGGACCGTCGCCGCCCGTGCGCGCACGGCGCCCAGGCACTTGCCGAAGCGGGCGCCGAAGCGTCCGGGCATGGCGGGCCCCAAAAGAGAAGCGCGTCGCCATCCGGGAGTGATGGCGACGCGCATGTGTCCGAAGCGAAGGGACGGGTCAGGGGGGCCTTCGCGCTCTGTCGGACACGTCGACCCATGGCCTTTGCGCCATGGCGTCCCGACCGTGGGTGCTTCTTCCGCGGCACCCTTGGCTTGGTTGTCGGCGCGGCCGCGCGCCTGTCGGGCCTGGGCCGCACCGGGGGGAGGGTCTTGCCGGACTCCTCTGCTGTTGCTGTCGAGCGCGGGCGACCCGGTCTGGGGCGACCCGGTCTGGCCGCGCCGGGCGCTAGCGTGTCAGCGCACCGATCGCGGCGCCACCGGCACCGCCGATCAGCGCGCCAGTGAGCAGGCTGCCGCCAGTGAGCGCGCCCACCGCGGCACCACCCGCGGCGCCGATCGCGCCGCCCGAGAGGGCGCGCTGCTCGCGCGAGTTCAGCCCCGAGCAGGCCACGGTGCTGACGGCGAGAAGCCCCAGGACCGTGAGGATGCCGAGGCGGTGAACGATGCTGCGTGCTGCTGTCATGTCTTGCTCCTTCGCGATTCCCTGTTGGGCGTCCTGGCTCAGGTTGCGCTCGTCGCGGCGGGGATCGTGCGGCGCACGTCCATGAGATAACGAGTCGCCGGCCGGCAGCGCAACCCACGGCCCAGACTAGTCACAGCCGGCCAGCCCCTGTCGCCGCGGCAGCGGCGAATCTCACAGACTTGTCACGCCGACCCTCGCTGCTGCGGCCCTGGTCTTGCTTAACACCGGGTGAGGCTACAGGCCGGGGCGAGTTGGGCTTGCATTCCGCAACCGTTCAATGATGCTCTGTGCCGCCTGCGCGCCTTGGCCCGCGCGCAGCAAGGAGGGGGAGTTCGTTTCCATGCACCGGTTGCGGGCGTGGATGCTGGTCGTTCTGCTTGCACCGGGAATTGCCGGCTGCGAGAGCTTCGGCACGCCCGAGGCGCAGCCCAATCCCGCCGCGCATCTGCCGCTGCCACCGCCCTTGCCGGCGCGGCTGCGCGCGGCGCGGCGCGGCATCACGCCTGCCGAGATGGCGGCGAACGGCACCATCGAGGCCCCGCCCGCGCCCGAGGCGAACGGCGCCGCCCAGTCCGACCAGCCAACCGCCGCCGACCAGCCCGCACCCGCCGGCCAGGCCGCCCCCGACGCCGACGCCGAGGCCGAGGCCGGCGCCATGACCGCGCGCATGCCCGCCGCCGGCTCCGCACCCGACCAACCGGTGGCCAGCCTCGCCCCGGCCGTGCCGCAATCCGCACCGGCCTTCCGCTCCCCGATCGGCATGACGGCCGCCGCATTGCGCGCCCGCTTCGGACCGCCGGCGGGCGAGCGTGTCGCCGGGCCGGCACGCATCTGGCGCTATCCGGGGCGCGATTGCGTCGCCGAGCTTACCCTCTACTACGATCTGCAGCGCGGCGCCTTTGTCGCCGTCGAGCAGCGCCACGAAGGCAACGCGCCCTCGCCCGAGGCCTGCCTCGCCTCGCGCGGCAATCCTGCTTCCACCGGCTGAGCCGCCGACCGCCAGCACCGCCCAGACGACACCGCCCAGACGACACCCCCAGACGCAGGACCATGAGCGAAACCATCGCGCTGATCGACGACGAGGATCTGTTCCGCGAGACGCTGGCCTGGAATCTCACCGATGCCGGCTTCCAGGTGGAGGGTTTCGCGCGGGCCGAGGCGGCGCTCGATCGCATGGCCGGCGGTGCGCGCTTCAGCGCGGTCCTGCTCGACTGGCAGATGCCGGGCATGAACGGGCTCGCCTTCCTGCGCGCGCTCAAGGAACAGATCGGCACCGAGGCCCCGCCCGTCCTGTTCCTCACCGGCCTTGATGCCCCGCTCTACGAGGAACGCGGCCTGGGCGAAGGCGCGGTCGATTTCATCGAGAAGACCCGCAGCGTGCGCGTGATCGTCCAGCGCCTGCGCCTGGCGATCGCCGGCACCAAGGGCGCGGCCGCCGGCCCGGCCCAGCCCGCCGACCCGGCGGATGCCAGCGGCGATCTTGATCTCGACGTGCAGTCGGCCCGCGCGCAGTGGAAGCATCGCCGTGTCGAGCTCACCCTCTCCGAGTTCAAGGTGGTGCAGCTCCTGGCCGAGCGCAGCGGGCGCGATGTCAGCTATCGCGAGATCTACGACCAGGTGAAGGGCGTCGGCTTCATCGCCGGTTCCGGCGCCGAGGGCCATCGCGCCAATGTGCGCGCGCTGATCAAGCGCATCCGCCAGAAGTTCAAGGACGTCGATCCCGATTTCGATGCGCTCGAGAACTATCCCGGCTTCGGCTATCGCTGGCGGTCCGGAACCGCCGCGAGCGGCTGAGCCGGGGGCAGCGGAACAGGGGCGCGCGCATGGGCAGGATCGGCCGCTTCCTGCGCCGCTCGCTTGCGGTGCGCCTGTTCCTGCTCGTGCTGGTGTTTGCCGCCGTGCCGGCCGCGCTCTACCACCGCTTCGAGGCGGTGGATGCGGAGAAGCAGGCGGCGCTGTTCTCCGCCCTGCGCGAGCGCTCGGCGCTGATCTCGCGCGCGCTCGACCCGCTCCTGTCGGCCGAGGGCGCGCTCCAGGTCGAGCGGCTGCAAGGCGAACTCGCCCGCTACACCGGCCCCAAGGATAGTCTGCGCCTGCTGCTGCGCCCGACCGAATCGACCGGCGGCGGGTTCATCTATGTCGCCGCCGCCCCGCCGGTTTCCCCGGCCGATCTCGATCTCGAGCGCGGGGCGCTGGCCACCGCCGGCGTGCTCGACCGGCTGGCCGAGACCTGCGCCGGGGACGTGCCGCTTGCCTTGCGCGTGGGCGAGGCGCGCGGGCGGACCCAGCTCCTGACCTCGCTCGCGCCGATCCGCGGCCTGCGCGGCTGCTGGGTGCTGGTGACCGCACGCTTCCTGGACGAGGACGATGCACGCCTGACCCAGCCCTACTGGCAGGCGCCCGAGGTGCGGCTGGCGATGATCGTCTATGGCGTGCTGGCCCTGCTCGCCTTGGCCACCATCTTCGCCATGCTGCGCGGCATCGGCCGCTTCTCGCGCCTGGCCGGGCGCATCCGCCCGGGCGACGACCGGCCGCGCTTCGCCGCCCAGACCGACATCCCCGAGCTGCGACCGGTGGCCGACGCCTTCGACCGCATGGTCAACACGCTCTCGGCCGGTGCGCGCGCGGTGCGCGAGGCGGCCGAGGAATCCGCCCACGCGCTGAAGACGCCGATCGCCACGCTGCGCCAGGCGACCGAGAGCATGAAAAGCGGCGACGAGACGCGCCGCACCCGCGCGCTCGCGGTGATGGAGCAGGCGCTCGACCGGCTGGAGGAGCTGCTCGCCCAGGCCCGCCAGATCGAGCGCAACGCCGCCGACCTGCTCGATCCGCCGCAGGAAACGGTCGATCTGGCCGGGCTCGCGCGCGGGCTGGCGGAAAGCTATGGCGGCATGGGCGGGCCCACCGTGATGGCCGAGGCTCCGGGGCCGGTGCGCGCGCTGGGCGCCACCCATCTGATCGAGGCGGCGCTCGAGAACCTGGTCGACAATGCGCGCGACTTCTCCCCGGCCGACAAGCCGGTGCGCGTGCGCGCCTGGCTGGAAGGGCGCGAGGCCTGTGTTGCCGTGATCGACCGGGGCCCCGGCATCGCGCCCGAGCATCACGGCCATGTCTTCGATCGCGGCTATTCCTCGCGCTCGGGGCCGATCGCCGACGAGCATCAGGGCCTCGGCCTCTGGATCGTGCGCCGCAACATCGCCGCGCTGGGCGGGCGGGTGCAGGCCGGCGAGACCCCCGGTGGCGGCCTGACCATCACCCTCTTCCTGCCGCGCGCCTGATCCGCGCAGGCGGCGCTTGCCTGTGACACCTGGCGTGTCTGTGACACTTGGCGGGCGGGCGCGTTTCCAGTCGCCTAGTCCACCGCTCCGTGCAATCCTGTATCAAGCGGTTGCGCCGCAGCGCGGGCCGGGACCGGGCCTCGCATCATCGCAAAGGGAGGAGCATGCCATGAACATCCTTGGACAGATCCTGGGCGCGGCCCTGGGCGGCGGCCAGCAGCAGCAGCAACAGGCGGGCGGCTCGCCGATCATGAACATCATCATGCAGCTGCTGATGAACCGCGCCGGCGGCGGCCAGCAGGGCGGCATCGCGGGCCTTGGCGCCATGCCGGGCCAGGGCGGGCAGGGGCAGCAGGGCGGGCAGGGGCAGCAGGGCGGGCAGGGGCAGCAGGGCGGCGGGCTGGAAGCGCTGCTCGGCAGCATCCTCGGCGGCGGGCAGGGACCGCTCGGCGCGATGCAGGGCGGCCAGATGCAAGGCGGCCAGATGCAGGGTGGCCAGATGCAGGGTGGCCAGAAGCAGGGGGGCGAGGCCGACCAGGCCGGCGGCGCGCTGGCCTCGGGGCTGGAAGGCTTGCTGCGCCAGTTCGCCGGCGCCGGCCTTGGCGATACCGCCAAGACCTGGGTCGGGCGCGGCGAGAACGCGCCGGTCACGCCCGATCAGGTCGGCAACGTGTTCGGCGAGGATGAGCTGCGCGGCTATGCCGAGAAGTCGGGCATCGGCCTGCCGCAGCTCAAGGAGAGCATCGCCAAGGAACTGCCGCGCGTGGTGGACCAGCTCACCCCCGACGGGCAGATCGCCGCGCCCGAGAGCTACGGCAAGATGTTCGCCGGCTGGGGCGGGATGAAGGGCTGAGGCCGCATCCGGGCGGGCAAGCCGGGGCAGCGGGCCGGCCGCTACGGTCAGATCAGGCCCAGTTCGCGCAGATCCTTGCGCAGCCGCGCCGGCAGCGCCGCCTCGGCGGCGCGTGCCTTGGCCGCCGCGCGCACTTCCGCCCCGCTCGTCGCATCGGGCGGGGCATCGGCCGCCTCCAGGTAGCGCCAGCCCTGGAACGCCTTCACCGCGCGCGGCAGCACCGGCACCAGCTTGCGATCCAGGATCAGCGCGCAGCAGGGGCTGCCATCCTCCCATTGCGCCGGCTCGATGCGCTTGACGATCTGGCGCGCGGCGATATGGCCGCGGATCACCCAGTAGATCGAGCCCTTGCCCTCGATCTCGGCGGCGCGCTTGGGCGTCGAGCGCGTCTGGTGGCGCAGCGGTGGGTCGTTCTTGATCCGCCAGGCCTGGCGCTCCTTGAGATGCTGCAGGCTCTCGATCCCGACGGCGAGCTTGATCAGGTGCACGGTCATGGGCGCAGAGATCGGGGCGGGGCGCGCCGCGTCAAGCCGCGGCGCGCTGTCCAGCCGCGCCCCGGTCCTAGGGCAGCACCGCCACCGCGCGCACCGGGCTGCCGGTGCCGCCCTTGATCTTCAAGGGGAAGGCGATGAAGCGGAAGCGGCCCTTGCCCACCAGCTTGTCGAGATTGACCAGGCATTCATAGTGGGTGATGCCGCGGTCGCGGCAGATCTGGTGGACGCGGAAATTGTTGGCCCCTTCCGTGCCCGGGCTGATCGCCTCGACCCCGAAGGCGACGATGCCCTTGTCGGCCAGCCAGTGCGCCGCCGGCTCGGACAGGCCGGGGAAATCGTGCAGATAGGCCGGGCTGCCCCAGCTGCGGGCGTAGAAGTTCATGTAGAGCAGCACCGTGTCGCCCTTCCGGATCGGGGCGGCCTTCTGCTCGGCCGCCTCCAGCTCGGCCACGCTGATCTGCGCCTTGAGCGCGACATGCGACAGGTCGAGGCACACGGCTTCGGTGTAGAAATTCTCCAGCGGCACGGCGTCGATGCCCGGCGCGGCCGGATCGCTGTTGAAGTGGCGCGGCGCATCGACATGCGTGCCGGCATGATCGCCGAGCGTCAGATGCAGCGACATCGAGGTGAAGCGCACATCGCCCGCCTGCTTGATCTCGTTGTGGTCGTTCCACACGCCGATCGACACCGGCGGGTGCGAGGGATGGGTGGGCGTGCGATGCTCGATGGTGCGCGAGAGATCGATCAGCGGCATGTCGGTTCCCCGGTCTGCGTTGCGAAGCTGCCACATCAGGCTAGGACCGTGCGCGCGCCCGGGCAAGGCCGCACGGCAGGCCCGGCGCCGGTCGCGATGACTGTTTCGTAACGAGCGCCGCCTGCAATCCGCCGCCGTTCCGCAACAAGGTTGCGGGATCGGACAAGGTCTGGTGGTAGTAGGGCCGCGAATAGCGCAAGCCCTTGCGAAAGGAATGGCGAGTCGAGCGCCGCACCTCGATTCCCGCTCTGTTTCCGCCGGAACGCGGCCGATGCGTTTTACAATAAAACAGGTGGTTTTCATTTACTTCGCGGGCGATGGCACCGAAGGTAACGCCCGTGTATACTTGGCGGCGGCAGCGCCACTCGGCGCGTCACGGGCCAGAAGCCATTGGAAACAGGAGGCTTTCCGGCCCATCCCGGCCGCGCACATGCCCTCACACGACACTAGAATTGGCCCGCCATTTGTATTATTGACGAATCGGCAGGACCGAGTCGCCAGCGCCGTCCCCTCCTCGGCCTGCTCCATGCGGTGATCCTGCCGTGCGCCCTGCGGGGCGGCGGTGTGCCCTGGTGGCGAATGCGAATGGGGCGGCGCGAGGAAACGCGCGATGGATCGCGACGTCGAGGTCGCCGAGAGCGAACCTCCATCCAGTCCTGGCCTTGCCAAGGACGCCCCCGCCACTGCCGCCGCCCGCCCCGCCTCTCCCGCCGCCGGCATCGCACACCCGCCCGGCACCGCCCCGAAGACGCCGCTGTTCCCCGCTTCCATCAAGGAGCGCGAGCGCGCCGCCTACTTCCCGCAGAGCGCGCGCAGCAAGGCCTTCCGCAAGCGCTTCTTCCCCAACGCCACCGCCGCCGACTGGAACGACTGGCGCTGGCAGAGCCGCAACCGCCTGCGCACGCTGGCCCAGCTCGAGCGCGTCTTCGCCCTCAGCCCCGACGAGCGCGAGGCGATCAAGGCGCACCAGGGCAGCCTGCCCGTCGGCATCACGCCCTACTATGCCGCGCTGATGGCCGAGGCCGACCCGGCCGAGCCGCTGCGCCGCACCCACATCCCGGTGATGGGCGAGTATCTGCGCGCGCCGGGCGAGGCCGACGACCCACTGGGCGAGGACCATGACGCGGCGGTGCCCAACCTCGTGCACCGCTACCCCGACCGGGTGCTGTTCCTGGCCACCGGCTTCTGCTCGACCTATTGCCGCTACTGCACGCGCAGCCGCATGGTGGGCGAGGCGGGCGGCGACTACCATTTCTCCACCCGCGAATGGGACCGCCAGATCGAGTACATCGCCGCCCATCCCGAGATCCGCGACTGCCTCATCTCGGGCGGCGATCCGCTGACGCTGTCCACCGACAAGCTCGAGAACCTGCTCTCGCGCCTGCGCGCGATCCCGCATCTCGAGTTCATCCGCCTCGGCACCAAGGTGCCGGTGGTGCTGCCCCAGCGCATCACCCGCGACCTGATGCGCATGCTGCGCCGCTACCATCCGGTCTGGATGAGCATCCACTTCACCCACCCGTCCGAGCTCACCCCCGAGGTGCACGAGGCCTGCACGCGGCTGGCCGATGCCGGCATCCCGCTCGGCAGCCAGACCGTCCTGCTCAAGGGCATCAACGACTCGGTCGAGACGATGAAGCCGCTGATGCACGGCCTTTTGAAGATGCGGGTCAAGCCCTACTACCTCTACCAGTGCGACCCGATCACGGGCTCGGCGCATTTCCGCACCACGATCGACAAGGGCATCGAGATCATCGAGGGCCTGCGCGGCCACACCACCGGCTATGCGGTGCCGACCTATGTCGTCGATGCGCCGGGCGGCGGCGGCAAGATCCCGCTGATCCCCGACTACCTGCTCGGCCGCGACGGCGAGGACGTGCTGCTGCGCAACTTCGAGGGCAATGTCTACCGCTACACCGACCCCGAGGGGCGGCTGGGGCGGGGACGGCGCGTCGCCCCGGAGATGCTGGCCAAGGCCCCGCCGCGCGCGGACACGGCCAAGGGCTAGGCCGCCCGCACCCGCACCACAGGACCGGACCGCGGCGTCGCGCCGGCAGATCGGCCGGCGCCGCGATCCCAACAGGCAAGAAGCCGCACCACCCCAGGAACCGGGGCCAGGAACCGGGGCCAGGAACCGAGGCCGGGACCGCGTTCCGAACCCCCTCGCCGCTGCCGGGCGCAAGGCCGATCGCGCCCCATCCCCCCGGCACCGCCGAGATGCATGAGGCGAAGGCAAACCGATGCGCATCGGGCTCACCTACGATCTTCGCAGCGAGTGGATCGCCCTCGGCTACACCGAGGAGCAGACCGCCGAGTTCGACAGCCCCGGCACGATCGACGCGATCGAGGCGGCACTGAAGGCGCGCGGCTTCACGGTCGATCGCATCGGGCACGCGCGCGCGCTGATGCGCCGCCTTGCCGCCGGGGCGCGCTGGGACATCGTGTTCAACATCTGCGAGGGCATGCACGGCTATGCGCGCGAGGCGCTGGTGCCGGCGCTGCTCGAAGCCTACCAGATCCCGTGCGTCTTCTCCGATCCGCTCACCTGCGCCGTCACGCTGCACAAGGGCATGGCGAAAAGCCTGGTGCGCGATGCCGGCCTGCCCACCGCGCCCTTCGCGCTGATCGAGCGGATCGAGGAACTGGGACACATCGGCCTGCCCTATCCCTTGTTCGCCAAGCCGGTGGCCGAGGGCACCGGCAAGGGCGTCGATTCCGCCAGCCGCTGCGACACGCCCGAGAAGCTCGCCCATGTCTGCGAGCGTCTGCTCGCCCGCTTCCGCCAGCCGGTGCTGATCGAGACCTACCTGCCCGGGCGCGAATTCACCGTGGGCATCGTCGGCACCGGCCCCGAGGCCGAGATCGTCGGCACGGTCGAGGTGATCCTGAAGGCGCCCGAGGATGGCGGCGCCTATGGCTTCGAGAGCAAGGAGGAGTGCGAGACGCGGGTCGACTACGTCGCCCGCGATGATGCCGAGGCGCGCGCTTCCGCCGCGCTCGCGCTCGCCAGCTACCGCGCGCTCGGCTGCCGCGATGGCGGGCGCGTCGATGTGCGCTCGGACGCGGCCGGGCTGCCGCACTTCATCGAGGTGAACCCGCTCGCCGGCCTCAACCCCGAGCATTCCGACCTGCCGATCCTCACCACCGCCACGGGCCGCAGCTACCAGTGGCTGATCGACCGGATCGTGGGCTCGGCGCTGGCGCGCAACGGGCTCGCCTGGCCCGAGCAGGCCAAGAAGCGCCGTCGCGCCGCCCGCGGCGCCCTGCGCGTCGTCGGTGCGGCGGGATGACCGACCCGGCCGCACCCGGCACCACGCCAGAACCGAGCGGACCGGCCACGGAGAGCGGCAGGCCCGCGCCGCTTTGTGCGCTGCTGCACCAGGCGGTTTCGCCCGACGCCGGCGCCGAGGAGCAGGACGTGCTCGAACAGGCCGAGGCGATCGAGCGCGCGCTGGTCGCACTCGGCTGGCGCGTCGCGGTGCTGCCGGTCACGCTCGATCTCGGCGCGCTCGCCGCGCGCCTGGCCGAGCTCAAGCCCGATCTCGCCTTCAACCTGGTCGAGTGCCTGCCGGGCGTGCCCAGCACGGGACGCATGATCGCCGCACCGGCCAGCCTGCTCGATGCCATGGGCATCCGCTACACCGGCTGCGGGCCGCTGGCGCTCGGCCTGACCTCGGATAAGCGCGCGACCAAGGAGAAGCTCGCCGCCGCCGGCCTGCCCACCGCGCCCTGGCTCGATGCCGCGCGCGAGACCACCCATCCCGGCCCCTTCATCGTGAAAAGCGCCTGGGAGCATGCGAGCTTCGGCATCGGGCCGGAGAATGTCGTGCGCGACGAGGTCGCCGCCCGCGCCCTTATCGCCGAGCGGGCGCGCCAGTCCGTGGGCCCCTGGTTCGCCGAGGCCTTCATCGACGGGCGCGAGTTCAACCTGTCGCTGGTCGAGGACGCGGAAGGCCGCCCCGAGGTGCTGCCCCCGGCCGAGATGTGCTTCATCGACTGGCCGTCCGAGGTGCCGCGCATCCTCGACTTTGCCGGCAAGTGGCAGCCCGACCATCCGCTCTATGCCCGCTCGGTGCGCAACTACCGGTTCGAGCCCGAGGATGCGGCGCTGTTGCGCCAGCTTGGCGAGCTCGCGCGCGAATGCTGGCGCGTGTTCGGGCTGGCGGGCTATGCGCGCGTCGATTTCCGCGTCGATGCCGCCGGCCGGCCCTGGATACTGGAGATCAACGCCAATCCCTGCCTCACGCCGGAGATGGGCCTCGCCGCCGCCGCGACCGAGGCGGGGATCGACTTCACCGCGCTGGTCGCGCGCGTGGTTGCCGCCGCCACCCGTGGCAGCGAACCCGGCGCCGGCGCCGGCGCGGATGCCGCGGCCGAGGCGCCGGCGCGGATCGGGGCGCGGCGCCCCCGCCGCCGCCTGCCGCGGCTGGTCTGGCGCGAGAGCGTGCAGCCGACCGACCTCGGCGCCGTCACCGCGCTGGTGGCCGCCACCGGCTTCTTCCTGCCGCACGAGATCGCGGTCGCGGGCGAGCTGGTCGAGGAGAAGCTCGGGCAGGGCGACGCCTCGACCTACCGCTTCCTGTTCGCCGAGACACCGGACGGGCGGCTGATGGGCTATGCCTGCTACGGCCCCACCCCCTGCACGGAAGGGAGCTGGGACCTCTACTGGATCGCGGTGCACCCGAAGGCGCAGGGGCTGGGCCTCGGCCGGCGGCTCGCGGCGATGATCGAGGCGCGCATCGCCGCCGAGGGCGGGCGGCGCGTCTATGCCGAGACCGCCTCCAAGGCGCAGTATGCGCCGACGCGCGCCTTCTATGCCGCGCTCGGCTATCGGCTCGTGGCCACGGTGGCGGATTTCTACGCCGCGGGCGACGACAAGCTGGTCTATCTGCGCATCCCGGCCGAGCCGCCGGCGGCCAGCGCCGAGGCCGCCACCTCCGCCGCCGCCTGAAGCCTGCCCGGAGCGCGGCCCGGAGCGCTGCCCGGAGCGTCGCACGGCGCGCAGCACGGAGCGACTTTCACCCGACCGAGGCTTGAGGCATTCTTAGTGCCCTGTCGGGCCTGATGCCCACTGGCACCATCATAACGGTTTGGGAGGATGCAGAATGATTGATCGTCGCTCGCTCATGCTCGGCACCGCTGGCCTCGGCGCGGCGCTGGCCACCGGTCGCCGCGCGCTGGCGCAGCCGCGCAACGCCAATTGGCCGCGCGCGATGGTGATGGGCACAGCCTCGGCCGGCGGCACCGGCGCGATCTGGGGCGAGGGCGCCGCCCAGATCATGTCGCGGGCCACCGGGGTTGCCATGAGCACCCGCACCACCCAGGGACCGGTGCAGAACATCGTTCTGGTCGATCGCGGCGAGGTCCAGATGGGTATCGTCACCATGGGCCTGATGCTGCAGGGCTGGAACGGGCAGGGCGACTGGACCCAGGGCCGCCAGCACCGCAATGTCCGCGCCTCGATCCCGATGTACGACACCCCCTTCCAGGGCATCGCACTGGCGCGCTCGGGCATCAGCAAGATCACCGACCTCAACGGCAAGCGCGTCGGCCTTGGCCCGCGCGGCGGCACGCCGGGCACCACCTGGCCCACCATCCTGCGCAACCTCAACGTCACGCCCTCGGCGATCCGCTACGGCTCGGCCAACGACATGGGCGGGCTGCTGGCCGACGGGCTGATCGATGCCTTCCTGTTCGCCGCCGGCCTGCCGGTGGCGGCCTTCACCGAACTGGAGACGACGCAGCAGACCAAGCACATCACCTTCACCGCGCAGGAGATCGCCTCCCTCAAGAGCAAGATGCCCGAGCTTGGCGATTCGATGATCCCGCGCGGCACCTATCGCGGCCTCACCGAGGACACGCCGACGGTGGGCATCTACAACTTCATGATCGTGCAGAAGGACCTGCCCGACGACCTCGTCTTCGAGATGATGAAGGCGGTGCTGACCACCAACACCGACATCGCCCGCGTGCATGGCACCGGCAAGGAGACCCTGCCGCAGAACTGGAACAAGAACACCTTCCTGCCCTTCCATCCGGGCGCGGCGAAGTGGCTGCGCGACAATGGCCATCGGGTGCCCGACAATCTGGTGCTGCGCTGACGGCGGGCGGCCATGCCCAGCCCGGCCCGGCCGGGTCGCGCCGGCAGCCGCGTTAGCCTTTGATCTGGCTGGGTTTCGCCGGCAGGGCGGCCGGGAGAGCCGATTTGGCTTTCCCGGCCTGCTTGCTTTTTGGCAATGTTATCCCCAGTTTTGGGACTTGCCGCCGGGAACGAGGCGGGCCGACAAAGACCAACAGTCAGAGGAGGACTTCGCCGTGATCCGTCGTCGCCATCTGCTTGCCGCCGGTGCTGCGGCTTCAGCCTTCGCAGCGATAGGCCCCGCCAGCGCCCAGCCGCGCAACGCGAGTTGGCCGCGCGCCATGAACATGGGCACCGCGGCGCCGGGCGGCGTCTACGCCGTCTACGGCCCCGGCTGGGGTGCCCTGGTGCAGGAAGCCACCGGCATCGCCGTGAGCTACCGCGCCACCCAGGGCCCGAACCAGAACATCATCCTGGTCGATCGCAAGGAGATCGAGCTGGGCATGACCACCATGGGCCCCGCCTTGCAGGCCTGGAACGGCCAGGGCCAGTGGACCCAGGGCAACCGCTTCCGCAACATCCGCGCCCTGTTCCCGATGTACGACACGCCGTTCCACGCCATCGCGCTCGCGCGCAGCAACATCAGCCGCTACGACCAGCTCGCCGGCAAGAATATCGGCGTGGGCCCCCGCGCCGGCACGCCCGGCACCTACTGGCCGGCGATCATGCAGGCGCTTGGTATCCGCGTTGCGGCCGTGCGCTACGGCTCGGGCTCGGACATGGGCGGGCAGCTCGGCGACGGGCTGATCGACGCCTTCCCCTTCGCCGCCGGCGCGCCGATCCCGGTCTTCACCGAGATGGAGACCACCAACCAGATCAACTTCCTCGACTTCAGCGCCGAGCAGATCACCAAGCTGAAGCAGGCCATGCCGGAACTGTCGGACGCCACCATCCCCAAGGGCACCTACCGGACACAGCAGAACGACATCAAGACCGTCGGGCTCTACAATTTCGCCATCTGCAACAAGGACCTGTCGGCGGACCTGGTCTACGAGATCGTGAAGTCGGTGATGACCAACAATCCGCGCCTGGTGGCCGCGCATGCCACCGGCAAGGAGACCCTGCCGCAGAACTGGAACAAGAACGCCTTCCTGCCCTTCCATCCGGGCGCGGCGCGCTGGTTCCGCGAGAACGGCCACGCCATCCCGGACAATCTCGTCATGGCCTGACCGGGCCAGGCCGCCTCTCGTGGTGGCGTCTCGTGGCGGCGTCGGGGCGACCCGGCGCCGCCACTGCTTTGCGCGGACCGGGCCGGCGCCAGGCGGGGGCCGGCGCCAGGCGGGGGCGGGGGCCAGGCGGGGCCGGCGGATGCGCCCGGCCTCGCGGCCAAATCGTTGCGCAAGCGATATTGACCGCACTGCCCCCGGCCCCTAGCCTTGCCGCTTGCGCAGTGAGCGGCATCCGGCGGCGCCATGCGCATCCCCGGGGGAGGACAGCATGATCGATCGACGTGGTTTCCTAGGCACCGGCGCCGTGCTGGCGGGCGGCACGCTGCTCGGCACCAGCCGCCCCGCCCGCGCCCAGCCGCGCAACCCGTCCTGGCCGCGCAACCTGACCATGGGCACGGCGGTGCCGGGCGGGGTCTATGCCGTGTTCGGTCCGGCCTGGGGCCAGCTGGTGCAGGAGGCCACCGGCATCACCATCGACTACCGCGCGACCCAGGGCCCCAACCAGAACATCATCCTGGTCGATCGCCGCGACGTCGAATTCGGCATGACGACGATGGGGCCGGCGCTGCAAGCCTGGAACGGCCAGGGCCAATGGACCCAGGGCAACCGCTACCGCAACATCCGCGCGCTCTTTCCGATGTACGACACGCCGCTCTACGGCATCGCGCTGCGCCGCTCGGGGCTTGCGCGCTACGACCAGCTCGGCGGGCGCAATGTCGGGCTCGGGCCGCGCGGCGCCACCGCCGCCACCTACTTCCCCTCGATGATGGAGGCGATCGGCGTGCAGCTTGGCGCGCAGCGCTACGGTTCGGGCGTGGACATGGTGGGCCAGCTCAATGACGGGCTGATCCAGGCCTTCCTGCACGCCGCGGGCGCGCCCAACCCGTCCTTCGTCGAGGCCGAGACCTCGAACGAGATCAACTACCTCGCCTTCACCCCCGAGCAGATCGCCGCGATCCGCGCCAAGGTGCCCGAGCTCACGCCGTCGCACCTGCCGATGGGCACGCACCGCACCCAGACCGCCGACATCAACACGGTCGGGCTCTACAACTTCGCCATCGTGCACAAGGATGCGAACGAGGGCGTGGTCTACGAGGTCGTCAAGGCGGTGATGACCGGCAATGAACGCCTGCGCCGCGCCCATTCGGCCGGAAGGGACACGCTGCCGCAGAACTGGAACAAGAACAGCTTCCTGCCCTTCCATCCGGGTGCGGCGCGCTGGTTCCGCGAGAATGGCCACGCCGTTCCGGACAGTCTGATCGCCCGCTAGGGCACGTTCCGTTCGGCTTCGATCAGCCGAACGGAAGTCGTGCCCGAGAAACCTAAGGCTTGCGAGCAGCTTGGTCCGATCTGGTGCAACCGCCCTGCGGTTCCACCAGATCGGACGCTGCTCTAGGCGATGCCGGCCGCCGCCCCTGCCGGGGCGGATTGACCACCGCCCCACCCGCCCCTAGCCTCCCCGCCCGGACAGGCAGGCAGAGGCAGGCAGGGGCGCGATGGGCGGGACCGGAACTGGCAAGGCGCGTGCAGGCGGCGACGCCGCGACATTGTCGCTCGGCATCGATATCGGCGGCACCTTCACCGACCTCGTGCTCTACGACAATGCGGGCGGCCGGCATTGGATCGGCAAGGTGCTGACCACGCCCGACGATCCCGCCCGCGGCGTGATCGAGGGCGTGCGCGGGCTGCTGGCCGGGAACGGCATTCCGGCGGCGCGCGTGGCGCGCGTGGTGCACGCGACCACGCTCTTCACCAACGCGCTGATCGAGCGCAAGGGCGCGGTCACCGGGCTGATCACCACCGAGGGCTTCCGCGACGTGCTGGAGATGGGGCGCGAGCGCAAATACGAGCTCTACGACATCTGCCTCGACACGCCGACACCGATCGTGCCGCGCCGCCTGCGCCGCGAGGTGGCCGAACGGCTCGGCCCCGACGGCATGGTCGAGATCGCGCTCGACGAGGCGGCGCTGCTGGCCGAGGCCGACGCGCTGGTGGCGGCGGGCTGCGCCTCGCTCGCCATCCTGTTCCTGCACGCCTATGCCAACCCCGCGCACGAGGCACGCGCGCGCGCCCTGGTCGCCGCGCGCCACCCCTCGCTTTCCATCACCTGCAGCCACGAGGTCGCACCCGAGATCCGCGAGTATGAACGGCTCTCGACCACGGTCGCCAACGCCTATGTGAAGCCGCTCGCGGCGCTCTATCTCGATCGCCTGGCGGGCGAGCTGCGCGCGCTCGGCATCGGCGGGCCGTTCTTCATGATGCTGTCCAATGGCGGCCTGACCCATGTCGAGGAGGCCAAGCGCACGCCGGTGCAGCTTCTCGAAAGCGGGCCGGCGGCCGGCGCCCTGGCCGCCGCCTTCTTCGGCCGCGCCGGCGGCGAGGAGGCGCTGCTCGCGCTCGACATGGGCGGCACCACCGCCAAGGCGGCGCTGATCGAGCATGGCGAGCCGGTGATCGCGCACAGCTTCGAGGCGGCGCGCGAGCGCCGCTTCATGGAAGGCTCCGGCCTGCCGATCCTGATCTCGACCATCGAGCTGATCGAGATCGGCGCCGGCGGCGGCTCGCTTGCCAGCATCGATGCGCTCGGCCTGCTCAAGGTCGGGCCGCAGAGCGCGGGCGCCGTGCCGGGCCCGGCCTGCTATGGGCGCGGCGGGACGATGGCGGCGGTGACGGATGCCGATCTCGTGCTCGGCTATCTCAACCCCGGCTTCTTCCTCGGCGGGGCGATGACGATCGACCCCGCCAAGGCCGAGGCGGCGATGCTGCCCCTGGCCAAGGCCACCGGCCTGACGGCGACCGAGGTCGCCTGGGGCATCCACGATGTCGTCAACGAGAACATGGCCTCGGCCGCGCGCGTGCACATCGCCGAGCGCGGCAAGGACCCGCGCGGCTTCGCCCTGCTCGCCACCGGCGGGGCGGGGCCCGTGCATGCCTGGCATGTCGCGCGCAAGCTCGGCCTCTCGCGCCTGATCTGCCCGCCCGCCGCCGGCGTGGGCTCGACCATCGGCCTCCTGATGGCACCGGCGCGCATCGACCGCGTCGGGACGCTGGTTTCCACCCTGCCGGGAATGGACTGGGCCGCATGCGAGGCGGCCTATCGCGCGCTCGAGGACGATGCGCGCCGCGTGCTTGCCGAAACCGGCGCCGATGTGAAGCGCATCGCCATCCGCCGCTTCGCCGACATGCGCTACCAGGGCCAGGGCAGCGAGATCGTGGTCGAGCTGCCCAAGGGTCCCTACAGCGCGCGCTCGGTGCCGGGGATCACCGCCGCCTTCGAGGCGGTCTATCGCGCGCTGTTCACGCGCCCGCTCACTGGCGTGCCGATCATGACGGTGAAGCTGCGCGTCGCCGCCTCCGCGCCGGTGAAGGGGGCGACGGTGGCGCTGCGCGCTGCCGGCGGCGCCTCCGCGCAGGCGGCGCGCAAGGGCATGCGCAAGGTGTTCTTCAAGGATGCCGGCGGCTATGTCGATTGCCCGGTCTATGACCGCTACCGCCTGCCGGTCGATCGCGCCATCCCCGGCCCCGCCGTGGTGGAGGAGCGCGAGAGCACGGTGGTGATCGGCCCCGGCTCGCGCTTCCGCCAGCAGGGCGATGGCAATCTGGTGATCGCGATGCCCGGCACCGCGGACCGTGCCGCGGCGAAGGCGAAGGCGAAGGCGAAGACGAAGGCGAACACGGCGAAAGCCAACCCTGCCGCGAAGGTCAGGCCCGCCGCGAAGGTCAGGCCCGCCGCGAAAGCCAGGCCCGCCGCGAAAGCCAGGCCCGCCGCGAAAGCCAGGCCCGCCGCGAAAGCCAGGCCCGCCGCGAAAGCCAGGCCGGCGGCGAAGCCGAGGCGCGCAGCGAAACCGGGGCGCGCAGCGAAACCCGCCCGCGCCGCGTCTGCGCGCAGCAAGCCCGCCCGCCGCGCCCGCTGAGGAATGCCCGCCATGCCCCGCGCTGCCAAGACCCGCGCTGCCAAGACCCGCGCTGCCAAGACCCGCGTCACCGCCAAGGCCCCGCGCAAGCAGGCCGGCTTCGATGCCGTCACGCTGGAAGTGATTTGGCGCCGCCTGATCGCCTGCGTGGACGAGGCCGCCGCCGCGCTGGTGCGCACCTCCTTCTCCACCCTGGTGCGCGAGAGCCACGATTTCTCCTGCATCCTCACCGATGCGCGCGGGCTCTCGCTCGTGCAGGCGACGAAAAGCATTCCCTCCTTCATCGGCACGTTGCCGGCGACCGTGAAGCACTTCCTCGCCGCGATCCCGCCCGAGCAGCTCGCGCCGGGCGACGTGCTGGTGACGAACGATCTCCATCTCGGCACCGGGCACCTGCCCGACATCACGGTGGCCAAGCCGATCTTCCTCGATGGCCGGCTGATCGGCTTCTCGGCCTCGACCGCGCACGCGCCCGATATCGGCGGCAAGATCCGCAGCCCCGAGCCGCGCGAGGTGTTCGAGGAAGGCTTCCAGATCCCGATCATGAAGCTGATCGAGCGCGGCAAGGTGAACGAGACGCTGGTCAACCTGTTGCGCAAGAATGTGCGCACGCCCGACCTCACCCTCGGCGATCTCTGGGCGCAGATCACCGCGCTCGACCTGATGGAGGTGCGCTGCCTGTCGCTGATGGCCGATTACGGCCTGTCCGAACTGGAGGGGCTGACCGACGAGATCATGGGCCGCTGCGAGCGGGCGATGCGCGCCGCCATCCGCGCCCTGCCCGACGGCACCTACCGCGCCGAGCTGCAGACCGACGGGCTGATGGACAAGCCCATCACCGTGCGCCTGGCCGTGACCATCAGGGGCGAGGATGTGGTCTGCGACTTCACCGGCACCGATGCGCAGGTGGACCGGGCGATCAACTGCGCCATGTGCTACACCTACGCCATGGCGGTCTATGGCATCAAATGCCTGACCAGCCCGAACCTGCCCAACAACGAGGGCAGCTTCCGCCCGATCCGGGTCGAGGCGCCGGCGGGCTGCATCGTCAACCCGGTCTTCCCGGCCTCGGGCGGCAGCCGCATGCTGATCGGGCACTACCTGCCGCCGCTGATCTTCGCCGCGCTCGGCGATGTCGTGCCCGACCGCGTCATGGCCTTCCCCGGCTCGCCGATGTGGGGCATGAACCAGAGCGGTGTCACGAAGGAAGGCAAGCCCTACGCCAACATGTTCTTCTACAATGGCGGCATGGGCGGCTCGCCGCGGCGCGACGGGCACGCGACCCTGTCCTGGCCGTCCAACGTCTCCTCGACCGCGGTGGAATTGTCCGAGGTGATCGCGCCGGTGCGCATCCGCTACAAGCGGCTGCGGCCCGGTTCGGGCGGGCGCGGGGCGCATCGCGGCGGGCTCGGCCAGGAGGTGATGTTCGAGAGCCGATCGGAAAGCCCGATCGCGGTTTCCTTCCTGGCCGAGCGCACGCTGATCGCGCCACCGGGGATCGCCGGCGGCGCGCCGGGCGCGCGGGGCGAGCTTCGCCTGAACGGCGAGCCGGTCGATCCCAAGCGGCAATATGTGCTGAAGCAGGGCGACACGGTGCATCTCGGCACGCCGGGCGGCGGCGGCTGGGGCGATGCGGGCAGGCGCGATCCGGCACTGGCCGCGCGCGACCGCACGGAAGGCTATGTCCCGGAGGGGGTGACCGACTGAGGCGCGATCGCGCCCGCCGCCTCAGCCGAGCGCGGCCAGCGCCAGCCCGAGCAGGATCAGCGCCGAGCCGGCGATCAGATCAAGCGTGAAGCTCTCCCCCAGCAGGATCGCCGAGGATACCAGCCCCACCACCGGCGTGAGCAGGAGCGCGAGCGAACTCACCACCGGGGGGAAGGCGCGCGCCACCGACACGGTCGCCCAGGTCCCCAAGGGTCCGGCGAACAGGCCGAGGAACAACAGCCCCGCCAGCGCCGAATAGGGCGGCGTCATCTCCGCCCAGGGCTCGACCGCGAGCGAGATGATCGTCAGCAGCACGGTCGCCAGCGCGAACTGCCAGGGCAGGAGCTCGAACGGCGTCAGGCGCCAGCGGTGGCGGCGCACATGCAGGATCGCCAAGGCCCAGCCGAGCGCGCCGATCAGCAGCATGAGCTGCCCCACCAGCGCGCGCCCGCCCTCGCTCGCGCCGAAGGTGGGGGCGAGCAGCACGCCCACGCCGAGCAGGCTCACCCCGGCGCCGAGCAGGCGCAGGCGCGAGGGCGCCTCGCCCACCAGGTAGGAGAGCGGCACCAGCCACAGCGTCGTGGTGTAGGCCAGCACCGAGGAACGCCCGGCCGGCACATAGCGCACGGCGGCGTGGGCCAGGATGAAGAAGGCGGTGAGCTGGAACACCGCAACGGTCGCGATCAGCGGCAGGTCCTGGCGCGAGGGCAGGCGCAGCCGCCCGATCGCGCCCAGGAGCACGAAGGTCGCCAGCGCCGAGAGCCCGCCGCGCCAGGCCGAGAAGGT
Organism: Alphaproteobacteria bacterium; assembly: GCA_020850755.1. GTDB lineage: Bacteria > Pseudomonadota > Alphaproteobacteria > Acetobacterales > Acetobacteraceae > JADZEB01. The sequence goes on from JADZEB010000011.1 coordinate 263,798, forward strand.
GAAGGGCGACATCTCGGCCACGCCGACCTTGATCGCCGGCCAGGCGAGGCCGAACAACAGGATGGCGACGGCAAGCTGGAGGATCGCCATCCCCCGGCTGACGGGCGGGGCGGCGGAGCCGGGGGATGGGGCGGTCATGGCGGCGAGACTCGCGCGAACGCGCCGCGCCGGCAATGGGGCAGGGCGTGGTGCCGATGGGTGCGCGGCGCGTGGCTGGATGGGGCGCACCGGGACGAAGCGGGGCGCGCCGGCCCCGCGCCTTGCACGGAACCGTCAGGCCCCGCGCGTGCCGCCTGCGAGGTGATCCGGGATGCGGCGGGCAGGGTGCGGCAGCCCACCCGCTCTCAGTAGAGCGGCCAGCGGGGCTTCTGGTTGCCCAGCACCGCCAGCACCTCCTCGGCCACCGAGGTCGCCATCTCGCGCAGCGCCTCGGCCGTGCCGCCGCCGATATGCTGGGTGGCGACGAAGCCGCGGCAGGAAAGCAGCGGATGGTCGGTGGGCGGCGGCTCGACCGTGAACACGTCCATCGCCGCCCCGGCGAGCTTCTTCGCCTGCAACGCCGCCGCCAGCGCCGCCTCGTCAACGATGCCCCCGCGTGCCGTGCAGATCAGGAAGGCCGAAGGCTTCATCAGCGCGATCTCCTTGGCCCCGATCATGCCGCGCGTCTCGGGGGTGAGCGGGCAGTGGATCGTCAGTGCGTCGATGCGGGGCAGCATCTCGGCCAGCGACCGGCAGCGCTGCGCGCCGAAGCGGGCGAACACATCGTCGTCGAGATAGGGGTCGTAGGCCCAGACCGGCGCCTCGAAGGCGGCGCGCCACATGCGCGCGGTGCGCCGGCCGATATTGCCGAGCCCGACCACGCCGAGCGACTTGCCGTGCAGCTGCCAGCCATCATACTTGCCGCGATCCTGCGCCTCGCCACGGCGGATATCGCCGTCCGACATCGGGATGCGCCGGCCCAGCGCGAAAGCCAGGCCGATCGCCAGTTCCGCCACGCTCTGGCTGTTGGCGAAGGGCGTGTTGACCACGACCAGGCCCCGCGCCCTGCACGCCGCGAGGTCGAGCGTATCGACGCCTACGCCATGCTTGGCGATCATGCGCAGCCGCTTGGCCTTGGCGATCTGCTCGGCCGAGACGGCATAGCGGCGCACGATGATGGCGTCCGCGTCCTCGACCCACTGCTCGGCCCCGGGGTCGTTCCACAGCACCACCTCGGCCTTCGCCTTGAGCAGCGCGATGCCGTCGGCATGCATCGGGTTGAGGACATAGACTTTCATCGGCGGGGGCTCCGTGCGGATGGGGTGTCGGTTGGCGCCAGACGCTAGGGCGGGCGGCGAGCGCAGGCAAGACGATGCCGGAGCGCGCGCCGCGGCCCGCGAACCAGACCGGCGCCGCCCGCAGGGGCGCAATGCGCGCGCGGCGCTTGACTCCCGCCCCGCCCCTGCCCCTCTATCACCCCGCGACCCCCCCCGGCCGGCTTCCGGGCGCGGGGGCGCGCGCGGCCGGGTGGTCCGGCCACGCCACCTGCAAGGATGTTCCCGATGGGCTACAGGGTTGCCGTGGTCGGGGCCACGGGCGCAGTCGGCCGCGAGATGCTTCGCGTGCTTGTCGAGCGCGATTTCCCCGCCGATGAGGTGTTCGCGGTTGCCTCCGGCCGTTCGGCCGGCACCAGCGTCTCCTTCGGCGAGGACAAAACCCTCAAGGTCCACGACCTGGAGAAATTCGACTTCCGCGGCATCGATATCGGGCTGTTCAGCCCCGGCGCCTCGGTCTCGGCCGTGCATGCCCCGCGCGCGGGCGCGGCCGGCTGCGTCGTGATCGACAATACCAGCCAGTTCCGCATGGACCCCGAGGTGCCGCTGGTGGTGCCCGAGGTCAACCCGCAGGCGCTTGCCGGCTTCCGCAAGCGCAACATCATCGCCAACCCCAACTGCTCGACCATCCAGATGGTGGTGGCGCTCAAGCCCCTGCACGACATCGCCCGCATCAAGCGGGTGGTGGTGGCGACCTACCAGTCCACCTCGGGCGCCGGCAAGGAGGCGATGGAGGAGCTCGATCTGCAGACGCGCAAGAGCTTCGTCTTCGAGGAGATGAAGCCCGAGCAGTTCACCAAGCGCATCGCCTTCAACTGCATCCCGCATATCGACAAGTTCATGGATGACGGCTCGACCAAGGAAGAATGGAAGATGTCGGCCGAGACGAAGAAGATCCTCGACCCCGCGATCGCGGTGATGGCCACCTGCGTGCGCGTGCCGGTGTTCATCGGCCATGCCGAGGCGGTGCATGTCGAGTTCGAGAAGCCGCTCAGCGTCGAGGAGGCGCGCGCCGCGCTTGCCCGCGCGCCCGGCGTGCAGGTGATCGACCGGCGCGAGGATGGCGGCTACGCCACCCCGATCGAGGCGGTGGGCGAGGACGACACCTTCGTCAGCCGCATCCGCAAGGACCCGACGGTGCCGAACGGGCTCGCCTTCTGGTGTGTCGCCGACAATCTGCGCAAGGGGGCGGCCACCAACGCGATCCAGATCGCCGAGGAGCTGGTGGCGCGCGGCATGCTGGCCAAGAAGGCCGCCTAGGGCACGTTCCGTTCGGCTTCGATCAGCCGAACGGAAGTCGTGCCCGAGAAGCCTATGGTTCGCGGGCAGCCTTGTCCGATCTGGTGGAGCCGCGCCGCGGTTCCACCGGATCGGACGCCGCCCTAGCCGCCCGACGGCCCGCCCTTGCGCAGCAGCCACACATTGGCGCCCAGGATCACCAGCCCGCCCAGCACCGCCCAGGCATCGGGGGTGCTTCCGAACACGGCAAGGTCGAGCCCGAGCGCCCAGGTGATCTTCACATAGTGCCAGGGGCCGAGCGCGGACACCTCGGCCCGGCGCAGCGCCATCACCAGCAGCACCTGGCCGGCCGACATCAGCGCGGTGAAGCTCGCCCCGGCGGCGATGACGAGCGGGGAGAGCGGCGTCCACACCGCCGGCATGGCCGGTGCCAGCAGCACCACGCCCACGAGCGCGGCCTGCATGGTCAGCGACCAGGGTGTCGCCACCGCGCGCGCCTGGCGGGCGATGATCTGGTAGAAGGCGTAGGCGAGCGCCGTGCCCACCTGCAGCAGGGCCGCCCAGTTGGTGGCAACCGACCCGCCGAAGCCCGGGCGGGCCACGATCACCACGCCGACGAAACCGGTGAGCACCACCAGCCAGCGCGACAGGGCCACGCGCTCCTTGAGCATCAGGGGCGCCAGCGCCACCAGGAACAGCGGCATGGTGAAGCCGAGCACCGTGCCCTCGGCCATCGGCAGGCGCTGATAGGCGGCGAGCGCGAACAGCGAGGAGGCGCCGAGCCAGAAGCCGGCGATGCGCTGCGCACGCGCCGCCGGGGGCGCGATGAAGCTGCGCAGCCGCTCGGCCGGGCGCGGCAGGAATGGCAGGAGAAGCGCGGCCCCCGCCAGCAGGATCGCGTAGCGCAGGAAGGCCATCTGCCAGGGCGAGAGGCCGGTCTCGGTCTGCACCGCCTTGGCCACGCCATAGCCGAGCGTATAGAGCAGCCCCGAAACGACCGTCAGCGCCACGGCGGCGAGCGGCACCGCGGCAGCGGCTGCGCCGGGCGGCAGGGCTGCGGGCGGGGTCAGGGGCGGGGCGGGCGATGGGTCGGGCGGCACGGCGGTCACGGCGCAAGCAACGCATGCCGCGCGGGCGCGGTCAACGCGGGCAGCGGGTGGCCGGGGCGGGCAGGGACGCAGGCAGGGATGCGGGCGCGGCATCAGGCGAGATGCGGCAGGCAGGCGCGGTCAACGCGGGTGGGGGTGGCGCCTGAAGGCCATATAGCTGATAAGTATGGGCAGGAAAATCATTGCGACGCCGAGAGGTTCATGATATGTTCTCAACAATTCGCTTGACACGATTTCGAGAGTTGTCGGATTCGAGTCTCAGGCCGCGAAGCTGTCGGAGGAGGGCATGATGGAGAAGCAAAAGCCAATTCCGACCCACGCCGGAAAGCAACAGATCTCGAAGTTCGCCGAAGGGATTGCGGATCGGCTTCAGTTCCGTCCGGGCGACTCTTTGGAGCCGATCGTAATCCGACTTGGTGGCAAGATCGATTACGCCGACCTGTCCGATCCGAGTGAACAGCCGCCCGAATCGATAGTGGTGAAGCCGTTAAGCGAAGGGCGAGTGGAGTTCACGATATACATTCCAACCACCACCACGCCCCAACGCGATCGCTTCACCATTGCACATGAACTCGGGCATGTGTTTCTGCATTTTCCGATGGTGCAGAGAAGCCATCCTAGGGCCGAGATGCACGCTACGCGGTGGGTTGACACCACTGACAAAGTCCAGCAGCGCGCGGAATGGGAAGCCAATTGGTTCGCCGCTGCGTTCCTGATGCCTGAAATACAGTTTCGGGAAGTGTGGGAACGTAGTTCAAGAGAAGCGGTGCGCTTGTTCCGAGTCAGTGAGCAGGCAGCCTCGATAAGGGCGCAGTCCCTTGGCCTCAGCTGAAGAAGGCGGTTGCCCGGAGTATCGACTGAGGCTTTTTCTCTCTGTCGATCTCGCGGGATCAACTGCATTCAAGATCGGTCAGGGCCAGCCTTGGGCCGACGCCGAACAATCACCACGTGCCCAGCGCAAATGGGAACAGGAAATACGGCACTTCTACCAAGAGTTCCCACATCTCGTCCGGCAACAATATGCGCGATGCTTGGATGGCGAATCCGACAGCGCGCTATCCGACCGGTATCCGCATGTCTGGAAGACCGTTGGCGACGAAATACTGTTCTGCTGCCGCCTCGAAAACCCACGGCACCTTTCCATTTGCATCGACGCGTTCTTGAAAGCGCTTCGTTCCTACGGTGAGCGTCTCGATAAGAACGGTCGTCATATGGACGTCAAGGGGGCCGCTTGGGTCGCCGCATTTCCTACTCCAAACGTTACAGTTAGCGTTGGTCTTGATCAGTCGGATACGGCCCAGCAATTCAACGAAGAATTTGAAAAAAAGGCAGACAATAATCCCAGACAATTCGATTTCCTTGGCACGGGAATTGACTGTGGCTTCCGGGTCGCCACAAAGGCAGCGGCCGATCGGTTTCCTTTGTCTGTCGAGCTGGCATGGTTGTTAGCAAAGGTAGCCTTTTCCGAAGATCGCGGCTGGCGTTTTGTCTATCATGGACGCGAGATCTTAAAAGGTGTTCTTCGTGATAGACCATACCCACTCGTATCGATCGAAACCGAACGCGACGATGCGCAAAAACAAGTTCGGCACTACGAAAGAGAATTGACCAGACAATCACCCTATGCGCCCAGGGCACTTTGCGACTTCTTGGAACATTTCATGACTGCTGAAAAGATCGATCGGCCTCTGCTGCCGTTTGTGAAGGACTCCGAGCCCAAAGACTACGCTGAGTTCCAGGGGCATTGGAACGGAGGCGCGACGGAGGTGCGCGAGCGCAACCAATCGGAGGTTGACGCGGGAAAAGAAGCGGATAGCGGGAATGAGGTTCCGGAGGAAGTGACGCAGCAGGCCCAAGTAATCGCTAACGCACCTCAGGACCCGGCCGATCCCGAACCGTCAACATAGCGACCCTCAAGTCACATTTGGAATGATGGCGGTCACAACGGCCGCGGGCCGCGAACCGATCGGAGGGTCCGGGCGATGGTGTGGGTGATGCTGCTCGGCGCGGGCGCGCTGGAGGTGGTCTGGGCCGTGCTGCTCAAGCAGACGGCGGGCTTCACGCGGCTCTGGCCCTCGCTCGCCTGCGCGGCGGCGATGGCGGGCAGCCTCGGCCTGCTCGGGCTCGCGCTGCGCGAGTTGCCGATCTCGGTAGGCTATGCGGTGTGGGTGGGGATCGGCGCCGTGGGCACCGCGATCTGGGGCATCGCCGTCCTGCAGGAGCCGGCCGGCGCGATCCGCATCGCCTGCCTGGCCCTGATCGTGATCGGCATCATCGGCCTCAAGCTCGATCACGGCTAGAGCGGCGTCCGATCCGGTGGAGCCGCGCTGCGGATCCACAGCCTGGTCCGCGGGACCGGCAGCTACTCCTTCGCCAGCATCTTCCCGAGCGGGCGGCCGCCGAAGATGTGCACATGCAGGTGCGGCACTTCCTGCCCGCCATGCTGGCCCATGTTGGACAGCACGCGATAGCCCGCCGCCTCCAGCCCCAGCTGGCGCGCCACCTCGCCCACCGCGCGCAGGAAGGCCGCCTGCTCCTCGGCCGGGGCGCGGGCGGTGAAATCGGCCATCGACACATAGGCGCCCTTCGGGATCACCAGCACATGCACCGGCGCCTGGGGCGCGATGTCGTGGAAGGCAAGCGTGTGCGCATCCTCGTGCACTTTCTTGCACGGGATCTCGCCGCGCAGGATGCGCGCGAAGATGTTGTTGGGGTCGTAGGGCGGCAGGCCGGAAACGGGCATGGCGGGGTGGCTCCTTCGCTGCGTGTCTCGGCGCGGGCAGCGCTACCAGATCTTGCGCGTGGCGGCGGCGGCCAGCCGGCGGCGGCGGCGCGCCTGTTTGAGCGCGAGTGCCTTGGCGCGCGCCGCCTTCTCGGCGATGCCGGAGCGGCCCTCGCGGCGGGCGAGCTCGCGCCAGACATCGGCCGGGCGGATCGCGGCATCCACCCACACCACCAGCAGGTGGTAGAGCACGTCGGCGCTTTCCGCGATCAGGCGCGTGCGGTCCTTGCGCACGGCCTCGATCATCGCCTCGGCCGCTTCCTCGGCGAATTTCTGCGCCACCTTGGCCGTGCCGCGCGACAAGAGCTTGGCCGAGTGGCTGGTCTCCGGGTCGGCGCCCTTGCGTGCGCGCACCACGGCGTGGATGCGGTCGAGGATCTCGCCCGTCTTGGGCGCGCGCGCGTCCTTGGCCGCCTTCTTCGGTGCGGGCGCGCCGGCGCGCTTGCGCACCTTGACCTTGACCTTGGCCTTGACCTTGGCCTCGCCCCTCACCTTCGCCTTGCGCTTGGCTTTCTTGGCCATGCCTGTCCCGTTCCCCTGAATCCCCGAATGCCCGGACGCGCCGGCGCGGCTCAGGCCGCTTCGCGGTCGCGCCGCACCGGCACCCCGGCGCGGTCGAGCGCGTCCTTCACCGCCGCGATCGAAAGCTGGCCGAAATGGAACACGCTGGCGGCGAGCAGGCCGGTGGCGCCCGCCCGCGCCCCTTCGACGAAATGCTCGGCCGTGCCCACCCCACCCGAGGCGATCACCGGCAGGCGCACCGCATCGGCCACCGCGCGCGTGAGCGCCAGGTCGAAGCCCGCCCCGGTGCCGTCGCGGTCCATCGAGGTGAGCAGGATCTCGCCCGCGCCCAGGCTTTCCATGCGCCGCGCCCACGCCACCACGTCGAGCCCCGTCGGGCGGCGCCCGCCATGGGTGAAGATCTCCCACCGGCCGGGGCCGACGCCCTTGGCGTCGATCGCCACGACGATGCACTGGCTGCCGAACTTGCGCGCCGCCTCGCCCACGAATTCGGGCCGCGCCACGGCGGCGGTGTTGATCGAGACCTTGTCGGCGCCCGAGAGCAGCAGCTTGCGGATATCCTCGACCGTGCGCACGCCGCCGCCCACGGTCAGCGGCATGAACACGGCCTCCGCCGTGCGGCGCACAACATCGTGGATGGTGTCGCGCTGCTCGTGGCTGGCGGTGATGTCGAGGAAGCAGAGCTCGTCCGCGCCCTCGCGGTCGTAGAGGCGCGCCTGCTCGACCGGGTCGCCGGCGTCGCGCAGATCGACGAAGTTGACCCCCTTCACCACGCGACCGTCCTTGACGTCGAGGCAGGGGATGATGCGGGTCTTGAGCATGCCAATCCGTTGCCGGGCGCCCACGCGCCGCCAAGCTTGGGCGCCGCGACTCGGGCGCCGGGTTGCTGTCACGATTCTTGTGCGCCGCAAGCCGCCGCCGATCAAGCGTCCTGTCGCGCCGGCGGGCGCGGAGGGGCTCGACGATCCGGCGATTGGTCGATGCGCCGCACCCTCAGCCGGCGGCGAGCCGCAGCGCCTCGGCCGGGTCGAGCCGCCCGTCATAGAGCGCGCGACCGACGATCGCGCCCTCGATCCCGGCGTCGAGATGCTGGCGGAGCGCGGCGATGTCGGCGGCCGAGGAGACGCCGCCCGAGGCGATCACGGGCGTGGAGAGCGCCCAGGCGAGATCGACCGTCTGCTCCAGGTTGAGCCCGGCCATCACCCCGTCGCGGTTGATGTCGGTGTAGACGATCGCCGCCACGCCCGCATCCTCGAAGCGGAGCGCGAGGTCGAGCGCCTTCACGTCCGTCGTCTCGGCCCAGCCTTCCACCGCCACCTTGCCGTCGCGCGCATCGATGCCGACCAGGACGCGGCCGGGAAAGGCGCGGCAGGCTTCGCGCACCAGCTCGGGGCTCTTGATCGCCGCCGTGCCGAGGATGACGCGGCGCACCCCGCGCGCGAGCCAGGCCTCGATCGTGGCGAGGTCGCGGATGCCGCCGCCAAGCTGCACCGGCAGGTCGGGCACGGCGCGGACGATCGCCTCCACCGCCGCGGCGTTGGCGGGCCTGCCGGCGAAGGCGCCGTTGAGATCGACCACATGCAGCCAGGCGAAGCCCTGGGCGCGGAAGCGCGCCGCCTGCTCGGCCGGGTCGGTGTTGAATACCGTCGCCTCGCTCATCTCCCCGCGCTTGAGGCGCACGCACTGCCCGTCCTTGAGGTCGATCGCGGGGTAGATGGTCAGCCCGGCCATGCCTGCGCCCTTCAGTTGGTGCCGCTCCGCCCGCGCTTGGGCGGGGCGTTCAAGAGCTTGTAGTAGAAATGGCCGGCGATGGTCCGCCCCTCCACCCGCGCATAGGCGGGATGCGTGCCCCAGCGGGTGAAGCCCATGCTCTCGTAGAGCTGGATCGCGGCGGTCTGCGTCTCGCGCACATCGAGATTGAGCACGGCATAGCCGAGCGCGCGCGCCGCATCCTCGACGCGCTGGGTCAGCATGCGGGCGAGCCCGTGGCCGCGCGCATAGGGCGCGATGAAGGCGTGCATGAGCTGCGCGGCGAAGGCCTGCGCCTCGTTGTTGCGGGGCGGGCGGACAAGCTGGCCCGAGCCCACCACCGTGCCGTCGAGGCGGGCGAGGAACAGCTCGCGCTCCGGCACCAGTAGGATGCCGCGCCAGTAGCGTTCCAGCGCGTCGCGCGGCGGCGGGCGCACCCAGCCGAAGCCGCCGCCCTCGATGATCGCCGCATCCGCCGCCTCGCAGAGATCGTGCAGCTCGGCATCGGAGAAGCCGCTGACGCGCTCGACCGCCAGGCTGTGCGCGCCCGCCTGTTCGATCTGCGCATGCGGGTCGGGGCTGGCGAGCTTGGTGTCCTTGTCGGGCATGGCGCGGCCTAGGGTGTCCAGCGCAGGAAGTTGGCGATCAGGCGAAGGCCCACCGCCTGGCTTTTCTCGGGGTGGAACTGGGTGCCGACGATGTTGTCGCGCCCGACGATCGCCACCACCGGGCCGCCATAGTCGGTGGTGGCAATGACGTGGGCCGGATCGGTGGCGCGGAACTCGTAGGAGTGGACGAAATAGACATGCGCCCCGGGCGGAACATCGGCCAGCAGCGGATGGCGGCCGGGCGCGAAATCGAGCTCGTTCCAGCCCATCTGCGGCAGGCGCAGGCCGGGCGCGGCCATCTCGGCCACCTCGCCCGCGATCCAGTCGAGGCCGGGATGGACGCCATGCTCCAGCCCGCGCGTGGCCAGAAGCTGCATGCCGACGCAGATGCCGAACATCGGCGCGCCGCGCTTCAGCACCGCCTCCGACAGCGCCGCGACCATGCCGGGCAGGCCATCGAGGCCGCGCCGGCAATCGGCGAAGGCACCCTGGCCGGGCAGGACGATGCGGCTGGCGCGGCGCACCGCCTCGGGATCGGCGGTCACCAGCACGGGATCGCTGCGCCCGGTCTCGGCGGCCATGCGCTCGAACGCCTTGGCGGCCGAGCGCAGATTGCCCGAGCCGTAATCGACGATGACGATGGTCATGAGGCTGGCATCATGGCGTGGCGGTCACGGCATGCGGGGCGGGCGCTCAGCGTCGCACCGGCGCGCGCCTGGCCCGCATCGGCGTCGCGGCTGCCGTGCCGAGGCCCTTGCCGAGCGTGCCCTTGGTCGAGGGCACGCGCCCCGCCTGGCGCGGATCGAGCGCCACCGCCTCGCGCAGCGCACGCGCCAGCCCCTTGAAGCAGGCCTCGGCGATGTGGTGGTTGTTCTCGCCCGACAGCGCGCGCACATGCAGCGTGATGCCGGCATTGGCGGCGAAGGCCTGGAACCATTCGCGGAACAGCTCGGTATCCATCTCGCCGAGCTTGGGCCGCGAGAAGGCGACATCCCACACCAGGTAGGCGCGGCCCGAGATGTCCAGCGCCACCTGCACCAGCGCCTCGTCCATCGGCGAGAGGCACGATCCGTAGCGGCGGATGCCGCGCTTCTCGCCCAGGGCGGCGGCCAGCGCCTGGCCGAGCGCGATGCCGACATCCTCGGTGGTGTGGTGGTAGTCGATGTGCAGGTCGCCCTTGGCCTCGATCGTGATATCGATCAGGCCGTGGCGCGCCACCTGCTCGAGCATGTGGTCGAGGAAGCCGATGCCGGTGCCGATCGCGGCCCGGCCCGACCCGTCGAGGTCGATCGCGACCCGGATCGTGGTTTCCTTGGTCGCGCGGCTGATCTCGGCGCGGCGGGTGTCGCCGCCGGCGGCGGGGCGGCGGGGCGCGGGGGGTCTGGCCATGGCGGGGCGGCCCTTCGTGGAACGGGCGCCCCTCTTACCAGCCGCGAACCGGGGGAGCAAGGAAGCGAGCCGCAAGCCGGTGCTGGCGCGGCGGCCTTGGGGGGCGCGGTCCGGGGCCGCCGGGGCCGCGGAGCGGCCGAAACCGCGCCCCGATGCCGCCCCGGCGCCCCGAACGGGGCTCGAAAGGGACCAAGAAGGCCCGCTGCAACGCCTTCGGCCGGGCGGACACAGGCCGGGCCGGGACGGTCCGGCGCCCGGGGCTGCGGCCGGAGGCTGCTCCCGCCCCCGTCCGCCCGGCGCGGTTACAACTTGGCAAGCGGCGGCGGCATCCTTATGAATTGCACCATGATCCGAGCTCGCCGCATCGCCCCCACCCTGTGCGGGGCCGTTCTCGCATTGGCGCTGGCTGCCCCGGCCGTCGCACAGCAGCGTCCCCCTGCCCGGCCGCAGGCCCAGGCGCAGCAGCCGCCGCGGCCGCAGCATATCGGCACCCATGGCGACTGGGAGGCCGCGACGGTGAACGAGAACGGCCGCAAGGTCTGCTACATGGTCTCGCGCCCGCAAAGCACGCGCGCCGCACCTCAGGGCCGCCGCCCGGCCTTCCTGCTGGTGACGCACCGGCCGAACAGCCCGAACGAGATCAGCTTCATATCCGGCTACAGCTACCCGCAGCGCGCCCGCGTGACCGCCACTGTGGACCGCACCGCGATCAACCTCTACACCGATGGCGGCACCGCCTGGGTGCGGGCCGAGAACGTCAATGCCGCGATCGACAATTTCCGCCGCGGCCGCGACGTGGTGATCGCCGGCAGCCCGCCGCGCGGCAACGCCCAGGTGCAGGACACGGTTTCGCTGCGCGGCTTCACCGCCGCCTATCGCGCCATCTCGGAAGCGTGCAACGTCCGCATCCGCTAGGTCGTGGCCCGGCCATCGCGCCGCATCCCCGTTGACTTCGCCGCGCGCACGCACGATCTCTGCGCCGGATCCTTCGCCGCCCTCGCGCGGCCTGCCTGCGCCGTGCCGACAAGCCCTGCTCCGTTCCCGGCCGCCAACCGCACTGACGCGCCCGCAATGACCGCCACAGCCGCCCCCGCGCAGCCCCTGCCGCCGATCGCGCCCCCGCCGGTCGAGATCGGAGCGAAGACCGCCGCCTTCGCGCCCCCGCCCGCGCTCGGCGCCGACGGGCGCACCGAACTCGTCGGGCTGTCGCGCGCCGAGATGGCCGCGGCGCTGGCCGAGCAGGGGATGGAGGGGTTCCGCGTCAAGCAGCTCTGGCACTGGATCTACCACCAGGGCGAGACCGATTTCGCGCGCATGACCACGCTCTCCAAGGCGGCGCGCGCGCTATTGGCCGAGCGCTTCACCATCACCCGCCCCGATGCCGGGCGCGTGCAGACCTCGGCCGACGGCACGCGCAAATGGCTGCTGCGCTACCGCGACGGGCAGGAGGCGGAAGCGGTCTACATCCCCGACCCCGACGAGCCGCGCGGGGCGGTGTGCATCTCGACCCAGGTCGGCTGCACGCTCACCTGCCGCTTCTGCCATACCGGCACGCAGCGGCTGGTCCGCAATCTCGGCGCGGGCGAGATCGTCTCGCAGTTCATGGTCGCGCGCGACAGCTATGGCGAATGGCCGACGCCCAAGGGCGAGGCGCGGCTTCTGTCCAACATCGTCGTCATGGGCATGGGCGAGCCGCTCTACAACTACGAGAACGTCGCCAAGGCGCTGGCGATCATCATGGACAATGAGGGCATCGGCCTGTCGCGGCGGCGCATCACGCTGTCCACCTCGGGCGTGGTGCCGATGATGGATCGCTGCGGGGCGGAGCTCGACGTCAACCTCGCCGTAAGCCTGCACGCGGTGACCGACGCGCTGCGCGACGTGATCGTGCCGCTCAACCGCAAGTATCCGATCGCCGAGCTGATCGCCGCCTGCCGGCGCTATCCGCGCGCCTCGAACAGCCGGCGCATCACCTTCGAATACATCATGCTCAAGGGCGTCAACGACAGCGCCGCCGAGGCGCGCGCCCTGGTGCGGCTGATCCGCGGCATTCCGGCCAAGGTGAACCTGATCCCGTTCAATCCCTGGCCGGGCGCGCCGTACGAGACCTCGACGCCCGAGGCGATCGCGCGCTTCGCCGAGATCGTCAATGCCGCCGGCTATGCGAGCCCGGTGCGCGCGCCGCGCGGGCGCGACATCCTGGCCGCCTGCGGGCAGCTGCGCACCGAATCGATGCGGCTGTCGCGCGCCGCACGCGACCGCCAGGGCGCGGCCGGCACCAGCGGCGCCAGCGGCGGCGAGACGCCGGACGGGGCATAGCCCGCCCCGCGCCCGGGCGACCGGCCTGCCGGCGCCAGGGCGGACCGACACCCTCTCGAAAGGCATACTTGGCTTGAACCCATGACGGGCGGCGCCGCGATGGGCGCCGGCGCCCCGGCCGTGGCGATGGCAGGCCACGCGCAAGCGCCGCAACAGCGGACCCGGCCGACACCGCGCCCGCGGCTGACGCCCGGCACCCGCCTCGCCCACGCCGTCGCAGGCACCGGCTTCGCGATTGGGGCGGGCAGGCCACGCCTCGCCCACGCCGCCACAGGCGCCTTCTTCCCCAACGGCGGCGCACAGGCTACGCCTTGCCGTCATGCCAAGCGCGCCCCCGCCTGATTCCCCCGGCCCCTCGGCCTCCGGCGCCATTCCGCCGAAAGTGCTGCCAGCCGCGCCACCGCCCAACCCCGCCGACCCCGCCGCGTCTGGCCCAGCCCCGACCCCGGCCCCGACGCTGGCCCCGACCCCCGCCCCCGCGCCCGCCCTTCCGGCAGCCGCGCCCGCCGTGCCGATCGCGCTCCTGGCGATGGGCGGCTTCATCGGCGCGGCCTGCCTGCGCGGCATCGACCCGCTGCTGCAACTGCTCGCCACCGAGTTCGACGTCTCGGTGGCCGTGGCGGGCGGGGTGATGGCCGCCTACACCCTGGCCTATGGCCTGTTCCAGCTCGTCATGGGGCCGGTCGGCGACCGGCTGGGCAAGCTCGACACCATCGCCGGGGCGATGCTGGCGCTGGCACTCGCCAACCTCGCCTGCGCCTTCGCCCCCGGCCTTGCCGCGCTGACCGCGCTGCGCTTCGTCTCCGGCGCGGCGGCGGCGACCATCATTCCCACCACCATCGCCTTCCTGGGCGATTCGGTGCCCTATGCCGAGCGGCAGGCGACGATCGGGCGCTTCCTCACCGGCAACACGCTGGCGATGATCATCGCCGCGCCGATCGGGGGCGCCTTCGGCGACACGCTCGGCTGGCGCGGCGTGTTCGTCACACTCGCCCTGGTATCGCTGGCGGGCGGGGTGGGGTTGACGCGCGCCAATCTGCGCCGCGCCCGCGCCGCCCCCGCCACGCCCGAGGGCGCAGCGCCCGCATCCGCCCCGCCGCGGCAGCCTGCGCTCGCCGCCTACCGCGCCATCCTGGCCGCGCCCGCCGGGCGGCGGCTGATGCTCGCCGCCTTCCTCGACGGTATGTTCTGCTTCGGCTCCTTCCCGTTCCTGGCCCCGTTCCTGAACATCCGCCACGGCCTGTCCTACACCATGGCCGGGATCGTGCTCGGCTGCTTCGGCATCGGCGCCACCACCTACACCCGCACCGCCGGCATCCTGGTGCGCAAGCTGGGCGAGGTGCGGCTCGTGCTGCTGGGCGCGGCCGGGCTTGCCGCCGGCCTCTCCGCGATGGTGCTGAGCGGGGCCTGGCTGCCCGCCATCCCGGCGCAGATGGTGATGGGCTTCGCCTTCTTCTGCCTGCATGGCGTGCTCCAGGCGCGCGCGACCGAATTGCTGCCGGAGGCGCGTGCCACCGCGCTCGCCGCCTTCGCCTTCAACCTGTTCGTGGGCCAGGCCACCGGAGCGGTGCTGGCCGGAACCGGCATCGAGCGGCTGGGCTTCGAGGCGACGCTGCTCGCCGATGCCGCCCTGATCCTCGCGCTCGGCATCTGGATCGCCGCCGGCCCACGCCGGGGCAAGGGCGCAAGGGCCTAGCCACGGACGCCGGATCGGGCGCGGGAATGGCCGGTTTGCGGCTTGCCCGCGCCAGGGCGCCTCGCCATACTCCGCCGCCGTTCGGCACCCCCCCGGCAGTTGAGCGCCGGCAATTGAACGAAGGACGCGTGGCGATGAAGGGCAAGGGCTCGGTGAAGAAGGTGGTGCTTGCCTATTCGGGCGGGCTCGACACCTCGGTGATCCTGCGCTGGCTGCAGGTGACCTATCCCGGCTGCGAGGTGGTGACCTTCACCGCCGATCTCGGCCAGGGCGAGGAGCTGGAGCCCGCGCGCAAGAAGGCCGAGATGGCCGGGGTGAAGGAGATCTTCATCGAGGATCTGCGCGAGGAATTCACCCGCGACTTCGTCGCCCCGATGATGCGCGCCAACGCCCTCTATGAAGGCGTCTATCTGCTCGGCACCTCGATCGCGCGGCCGCTGATCGCCAAGCGCCAGATCGAGATCGCCAATGCCGTCGGCGCCGATGCCGTCTCGCACGGGGCCACCGGCAAGGGCAACGACCAGGTGCGCTTCGAGCTGACCTACTACGCGCTCAAGCCCGACATCCACGTGATCGCGCCCTGGCGCATCTGGGACCTCGAAAGCCGCACCAAGCTGATCGAGTTCGCCGAGAAGCACCAGATCCCGATCGCCAAGGACAAGCGCGGCGAGGCGCCGTTCAGCGTCGATGCCAACCTGCTGCACTCCTCCTCCGAGGGCAAGGTGCTGGAGGAGCCGTGGGAGGAGCCGCCGGACATCGTCTACCAGCGCACCATCAGCCCGATGGAGGCACCCGACCGCGTGACGGAGATCTCGATCGATTTCGAGCGTGGCGACCCGGTGGCGCTGAACGGCGAGACGCTCTCCTACGCCGCGCTGCTGACCAGGCTGAACGAGCTCGGCCGCGCCAACGGTATCGGCCGCGTCGATCTGGTCGAGAACCGCTTCGTCGGCATGAAGTCGCGCGGCGTCTATGAGACGCCCGGCGGCACGATCTGGCACGTCGCGCATCGCGCGATGGAAAGCATCACCATGGATCGCGAGGTGATGCACCTGCGCGACGAGCTGATGCCGCGCTACGCCAAGCTGATCTACAACGGCTTCTGGTTCGCCCCCGAGCGGCGCATGCTCCAGGCGATGATCGACCAGAGCCAGGAGCCGGTCAGCGGCACGGTGCGGCTCAAGCTCTACAAGGGCAATGTCATCGTCACCGGCCGCAAGAGCCCGAATTCGCTCTACAGCCTGCGCCATGTGACGTTCGAGGAGGATGCCGGCGCCTACAACCAGGCCGACGCCGAGGGCTTCATCCGCCTGAACGCGCTGCGCCTCAGGCTGGCGGCGGCGGGCGGGCGCAGGAACTGAGCGCACACGCGATGGCATGCCACGGTGCGCGCGCCTGATCCGGCGCGCGCCCATCCTGCTGCGACATGATGCGCGCCGGCGGGATTCGTCTCACCCGCTTCGCTGATCGTTAATCCCGCCCCGGCATGCTGCCTGCCATCCACGCAGCGGCGCGCGGAGGGCGGCATGGCATTGTGGAGCGAAGCGAGCGCGAGCCGGCTCGGCTTGCCCGGCGAGGCGGACGGCGATTTCGCCGGCGCCAGCACGGCCCTGTCCGCTGATGGTTCGGTCGGGCTCGTCGGCGCCTTCGGCGTCGATGCCGCGGCGGCCGACAGCGGCGGCGTGATCCTCTTGCAACGGAACGGCGCGGGCTGGGCCAGCCAGCGCCTCGCCCCGGCCAATGGCGCGAGCGGCGATCGCTTCGGGCACGCCACCGCACTCGCGGGCGATGGCAGCCTTGCCGTGGTCAGCGCGCCCTTCGCCGCGCGTGGCGGGGAAGGCGCGGCCGGCGCGGTCTATCTCTACACGCGCGCGCAGGATGGCGGCTGGAGCGAAAGCGAACTCGTCCCGCCCGCGGCCCCCGCGGCCCTCGGGGCCAACGCGCTGTTCGGCATCGCTCTCGCCGCGAGCACCGATGGCAGCGCGGTGCTGGTGGGCGCCGGCGGCGAGGGCGCGGGGCGCGGGGCGGCCTATCTCTACACCCGCAACGGGCCGGGCTGGACGGCGCTGCGCATCGCCGCCAGCGACGGCGCGGATGGCGACCGCTTCGCCTTCGGCGGCGTGGCGATCTCGCGCGATGCCGGCACGCTGGTGGTCGGCGCCTCGCGCGCCGATGTGTCCAGCGGCGGGCAGATCGTCAACGATGCCGGCGCGGTCTATGTCTATCGGCGCGATACCGCCGGCACCTACCAGGAGACGCGGCTCGTGGCATCCGCGCCCTTCCTGCGCGACATGCTCGGCCAGTCGGTGTCCGTATCGGCCGACGGCACGATGATCGTCGCCGGCGCGCCCGGCTCCGCCTCCGGGCGCGGGCGGGCGATGAGCTTCCGCTGGGACGGCATCGCCTGGACCGCGGCGCAGATCGTGCCGCCGCAGCGCTTCCAGAACGCCAATATGGGCCTGCGCGTGGCACTGTCGGCCGACGGCATGCTGGCGGCCGTGGCCGCGCCGGGCGAGCCGGTGAACGACACCTACTTCATCGGCGCGGTGCACCTGTTCCGCTGGATGGGCGGAAGCTGGCAGGCAACCGCGCGCATCATCGCCCCGGGCGGGGCGGCGAACGATTTCTTCGGCAGCGGGCTCGCCTTCTCGGCCGACGGCACCGAGCTTCTCATCGGCGGCCAGGGCCATGGCCTCGGCGACACCGGCGCGGCCTATGTCGCGATCGCGCGGCGGGCAACGCCCGGCGATGCCGACAATGACGGCGATGCCGACCTCCTCTGGACCGGCCCCGGCAACGGGGTGGCGCTGTGGCGCCTGCAAGGCACCAGCCTGGTCGCGCAGAACACGCTCAGCGCCTCGGCCGCCGGCACCGGCTACACCATCCAGGCGACCGGGGATTTCGACGGCGACGGGCGCACCGACATCCTCTGGCGCTACGGCCCCAATGGGGTGATGAGCATGACGCTGCTCGGCTCCACCAATGGCCAGCCCTCGGTGCGCGCGGCCAACCTCGCCTGGGGCCTGCGCATGGATGCGAGCTGGCGCGTCGCCGCCGCGCTCGATTTCGGCCAGGACGGGCGCGCCGACCTGCTCTGGCGCAACAGCACGACCGGCGCGGTCCAGCTCTGGGCCATGGGCGCGCAGTCGCGCCTCGACATGCAGGGTGTCGCCGCGCCGGGCCTGGAATGGGCGCTGATGGGCGCGGGCGATGTGGATGGCGATGGCCGCGCCGACCTGTTGTGGCGCCACCAGGACGGGCGCTTCGCCGTGTGGCTGATGGAAGGCGCGCAGCAGGTCGGGGGCGCGGTGCTCGATCGCGTCGGCGCGGAATGGGCGCTGGCCGCGATCGCCGATTTCGACGGCGACAAGCACGTCGACCTGCTCTGGCGGCGCGAGAGCGACGGCCAGCTGGCCATGTGGCGGCTCGACGGGCTGGCCGCGCCCGACGGAGCGATGATCGAATCCGCCTCGCCCGACTGGCGCATCGCCGGCGCGGCCGACACAAATGCCGATGGCCGCGCCGATATCCTCTGGCGCAACGCCAATGACGGGCGCGTGGCGGTGTGGACGATGGACGGGCCGACGCGTATCGGCGGCGCGGTGATCGGCACCGCCGACCCGGCCTGGGCGATCGCGCCGGTGGGGCTGCCGCTGCCGGTCTAGGCGCGCCGGACCAGCCCGCGCCGGGCGCGCGCGGCCTTGAGCGTGTTCTCCAGCAGGCAGGCGATGGTCATCGGGCCGACGCCGCCCGGCACCGGCGTGATCGCGCCCGCCACCGCCGCCGCCTCGGCATGGTGCACATCGCCCACCAGCCGGTCCTTGCCCGCGGCGCCGGGCACGCGGTTGATGCCGACATCGATCACGGCGGCGCCCGGCTTCACCCAATCGCCGCGCACCATCTCGGCCCGGCCCACGGCGGCGACCAGCACATCGGCCGAGCGCGCGAGCGCGGGCAGATCGCGCGTGCGCGAATGGGCGATGGTCACGGTGCAGTCGGCGCGCAGCAGCAGCTGCGCCATCGGCTTGCCGACGATGTTCGAGCGGCCGACCACCACCGCATGCGCCCCGCGCAAGGCCGTGCCGGATGCGGCAAGCAGGCGCATCACCCCGGTTGGCGTGCAGGGGGCGAGCGCCTCCTGGCCGAGCCAGAGCCGCCCGACATTCACGGGGTGGAAGCCATCGACATCCTTGGCCGGGTCGATCGCCTCGATCACCGCGCCCTCGCGGATCTGCGCCGGCAGCGGAAGCTGGACCAGGATGCCGTCGGTGCCGGGATCGGCGTTCAGCCGCGCCACCACATCGAGCAGCGCCGCCTCGCTGGCGTGCGCTGGCAGGCGGATCGTCTCCGAGCGCATGCCCGCGCCCTCGGCCGCCTTGTTCTTGTTGCGGACATAGACCTGCGAGGCCGCATCCTCGCCCACCAGCACGACGGCAAGGCCGGGCACGGCGCCCGTCTCGGCCTTGAAGGCGGCAACGCCCGCCGCCACCTCGGCGCGCAGGCTTGCCGCCACCGCCTTGCCATCGATGATGCGTGCCGCCATGACGCTTCGTCCTTCGCCTCTGTTCAACCCGCCGTGCCGGTGTGCGCGGCGACGAGCGCGGAAAGTCGTGCGGCCAGCAACGCCGCATCGCCAGCCACCATCACGATCTTCTCGCGCGCCGAAGCGCCCGCGACCACGCTCGCCGCCGAGGGTGCGACATCGAGCGCGCGCGCCAGCAGCGCCGCGACGGCGCGGTTGGCGCGGCCATCCTCGGGCGCCTCGGTCACCGCGATGCGCAGCCGCACGCCCCCCGCCGCGTCGGGCACGAGACCCTGCATGCCGGCGCGCCGCGCGCGCGGCTGCACCCGGACCATCACCCGCACCCCGCCCGCCACCACCCGCCAGGGCAGAGCGGCGGCATCGGGCATGGTCGCGGCGGCGCCCGTGCTCACGCGATCGCGCGCACGAGCCAGAGATAGGCCGCGCTCAGCAGCATCTGCGAGAACTGCAACAGCAGGATCAGCACCACCGGCGAGATGTCGATGCCGCCGAGATCGGGCATGAAGCGGCGGATCGGCCGCAGCGCCGGCTCGGTGATGCGATAGAGGAAATCGGCGATCGTCCAGACCAGGCGGTTGCGCGTGTCGAGCACGCGGAAGGCGATCAGCAGGCTCACCACCGCGGCGATGATGACGATCCACTTGTAGATGTCGAGCCCGGTATGGAGCAGCCAGAAGAAGGGATAGAGGAAATTCATGGCGCGGGTTCCGGGGGCGGACTGCGGGGGCGATCTGCGGGGCGAATGGCGGCGTGGAAAGGCGGGCGAACCCTAGCGGGGGCAGGCCAGCCGGGCAAGCCGGGCGCGCACCGTGCCCCTGCATCGCCGGCTGGCGCCGCGCCGTGGCGCGCCTGGATGGGCCGGCCCCGCCCGGAAGGCAGCGCCGATCCGGGCGCGCACCGTGCCCCTGCATCGCCAGCTGGCGCCGCGACGATCCGCGCCGCCTCGCGCAAGCGTGATCGGCCATCGCCCGATCGTGAGCCCGGCCGGCGCAACCGGAGGCCACACTCGGCCCGGCCGGTCGCGGCACAGCATCGCCACGATGCCGCGCGGGTCCGGTGCTCGCCAATCGCGTCCGCCACGGGAAGGAAACCGACCATGCCATCGTCACTGCCTGCCGCCGTCCGCCGCGCCGCGCTGGCGCTCGGCCTCGCCGCCGCCGCGCTGGCCCCGGCCGCGATCGCGGCCCTGCCCATGCCCGCTGCGGCCCAGCCCGCCTTCGCCCAGGATGCCGGCATGCGCACGACGCGCTCGCCCCACGCCTTCCCGGCCACGGTCGAGCGGCTGGCCCAGGCGATCGAGAAGAACGGCATGATCGTGGTCGCCCGCGCCTCGGCCTCGGCCGGGGCGGCGCAGCGCGGCGTGAGCATCCGCGGCAACGCGGTGCTGATGGCCTTCCGCAACGATTTCGCCGTGCGCATGCTGGCCGCCAGCGTGCCCGCCGGCTTCGAGGCGCCGATCCGCTTCTACGTCACCGAGGATGGGCAAGGCGCGGTGTGGCTGTCCTATCGTCCGCCTTCGGCGGTCTTCGCGCCCTATGCCGATGGCGGCGAGGCGCTGAAGGCGATCGGGGCCGAGCTCGACCCGATCTTCGCGGCCATCGCCGCGGACACGATCGGCGCCGCGCCGCTTGCGCGCTGAGGCCCGCGCGGCGCCCGGCGCGCAAGCGGCCCCGATGCAGCGGCCGGTCCTGCTGGTCGCGGGCGGGCTGCTGGGCTTCGGGGCGGCGCTGCTGGCCCATGCCGGGCAGGCGCGCATGGCCGTGCTGTTCCTGATCGGCGGCGCGCTTGGCCTGACCGTGCAACAGAGCGCCATCTCCTTCGCCGGCGGCTGGCGGCGCTGGCTCGGCACCGGCGATGCGCGGCCGCTCAGCGTCCATCTCCTGCTGCTGGCTGCCCTGCTGCCGGCGAACGCGGCGCTGCTGGCGCGCGGGCACGCCTTCGGCCAGGATCTCTCCGGCTTCGAGGCCGCGCTCGGCCCCGCCTTCGCCTTCGGCGCCGCCCTGTTCGGGGTGGGCATGCAGCTTGCCGGCGGCTGCGGCTCGGGCACGCTCTGCACCGCAGGGGCAGGCAATACGCGCATGGTGGCGGTGCTGGCCGCCTTCATCGCCGGCTCGTTCCGGGCGACGCTCGACCAGCCCGCCTGGGAGCTTCTGCCGGCCTGGTCCCCGCCGCGCCTCGATGCGTTGCTCGGCTGGCCGGGGGCGCTTGCGGCGCAGCTTGGCGTGGTGGGGTTGGTCTGGCTGGCGCTCGGTCGGCCCGCCTTGCCGCGCCCCGCCTTGCCGCGCCCCGCCTTGCCGCGCCCCGCCATGCCGCCCGCCGCCATGCCGCCCGCCGCCCTGCGCGGACCGTGGTGCCCGGCCGCCGGCGCGCTTCTGCTGGCGGGCCTTGCCGCCCTCGCCCTCGCCGTGGCTGGTCATCCCTGGGGCATCACCTCGGCCTTCGCGGTGTGGGGGGCGAAGATCGCCCGCGCGCTCGGCTGGGACCCGGCCGGGGCGCCGGCCTGGGCCGAGGGCTGGGGGGCAGAGGCGCTGGCGACACCGCTTGCCGAACAGACCGTCTCGGTGATGGATGGCGGGCTGATGCTCGGTGCCCTTCTGGGCGCGGGGCTGGCCGGCAGCTTCGCCCCGAGCCTGCGCGTCGCTGCCCGGGCGCTCGTGGCGGCGATCCTGGGCGGGCTGGCGATGGGCTACGGGGCGCGGCTTTCCGCCGGCTGCAACATCGGCGCCTTCGTGTCGGGCGTGGCTTCGTTCAGCCTGCATGGCTGGGCCTGGCCGCTGGCCGCCCTGCCCGGCTGCTGGCTCGGCATCCGCCTGCGGCCCCACTTCGGGCTCGGCTGATCCAGGCGCGCAAGGCGGCGCAGTTCCGGCCTTGCCGTCCCTGCTTTGCCGTCCCCGCCTGCCGTCCTTGACTTGCCGTCCCCGCCTTGCCGTCCCCGCCTGCCGTCCTTGACTTGCCCTGGGTGCATGCGCAATATCCGCGCCGCTTCGGGACGGGGCTGTAGCTCAGTTGGGAGAGCGCCTCGTTCGCAATGAGGAGGTCAGGGGTTCGATTCCCCTCAGCTCCACCATCCCGCCCGAAGCTCCCCGTCCCGCTCCAGATCGGCCGGACCAGGGCAGAAGCCCGGGCGAGGCATGGCCCCTTGCGGACCCCCGCCGGGCACGACCGCCGCTTGGTGGGGATGGTCACGGATTCGCCTTTTTCGAGTCGCAATCCGCACACGCGGTGGCGCGATACTCTGACCGCGACGCCCGGGAAGCCCCGGATGCCTCTGGAATCGCCCGTGCCAGCCCGTTGCGGGGGCCTTGCATGGGAACGCATCCGCGGCACGGGCGTTGCCAGAACAGAGGCGAGCAACCCCTTCCTCCCGATGCTTCACCCCGGCACAGACGCGCGACCCAGCATGACGGCGACCACCGTCCTTCACCTCATGGCCCCGTTCGACGAGGAGAGCGTTCCAGCGCTGGAATGCCTGTTCGCCGAGGTGCTGGCCACCGCCGACGATGTCGTGCTCGACATCGCCCACGACCCGGCCCACGGCAGGCCCGGCGCAGGCGATGCCGCCGGCATCCATGCCGTGCGCCGGCTGGTCGAGGCGCTGCGCCGGCGCGGCCGCCGGGTCGAGGTGCGGGGCGCGCAGGGCGCGCTTGCCGCCCTGCTTTCGGCCCAGGCCGCCAGCCCCGCGCGCTGATCCCCGCGCGCTGATCCCCGTGCACCGATACGGGCGCGCTGATCCTCGCGCGCTGATCCGGGCACACCGATCCGCCCCCCGGAACCCGCCCCCCGGAACCCACCCTAGGAGCCGGCCTTCACCGCATCGCCGGTGCGCCGGTTGATGGCGCCGCCGCCGCCACTGTCGAGCACCGAACCGGTGACGAAGGACGCATCCTCGGAGGCGAGGAACATCACCACCTTGGCGAACTCCCCGCGCCGGATCGTGCGCCCCATCGGGATGCGCGCGGCGATCGCCGCGCCATAGCCCTCGGGGAACTTCACCCCGGCGCCCCCCTCGGCGAAGCCAGGGCGCGCGGCATTGACGCGGATGCCGTGGGGCGCGAACTCGGCGGCGAAGGCGCGGGTGATGTATTCGAGCCCGCATTTCGCCGCGCCATAGACCACGCCGTTGCTGCGCACCACCTCGGCCGCGGCGGAGGAGACGTTGATGAAGCTGCCCTTGACGCCGGCCTTGATCATCGCCTTGCCGATCCCCTGCATGAGCTGGAACGGCATGCGCATGTTGACCGCGATCATCTTGCGGAACTCGTCCGAATCCACCTCGAGCAGCGGCACGAAGGGATAGTAGCCGGCGTTGTTGACGACGATGTCCGGGCAGCCCCCGGCCAGGGCGGCGGCCAGGAAGGCGGGCAGCACATCGTCCCTGGTCAGGTCGCCGGCGAAGCTGCCGATGCGATCGGCCGGCAGGCCGAGCGCGGCCACGGCGGCGGCCAGTTCCGGGGCGCGCTTGTCGGTCAGGAACAGGCGCGCGCCCTCGGCGGCGAAGGCTGCCGACAGCTCGCGCCCATAGACGCCGGCCGCGCCGGTGATGAGAACGGTCTTGCCCGCGAAGCGCATCGCGATCTTCCTTTCCTTGCTTCGGCCCAGCGCTCGTCCTGCCCAGTGTCGCGCCGTCGCAACGATCCTCGGCCCGGCCCGCGGCCTTGGCAAGCCGGCCCGCGGCCGACCCGCGGCTGCCCCGTGCTAGTCGAGCGCGCCGACGCTGCGCAGCGCCTTGGCCACCTCGGCCCGCCCCTCGGCGGAGAGCGGCGGCTGCGGCGGCAGCGGATTGCCGACCGCGAAGCCCTGCAGTTCGAGCCCGCCCTTGATGCAGGCGGCGAGCGAGTACTTCGCGAAGGCCTGGTTGATCGCCCAGAGCGGGCGCTGCCTGGCCATCGCCTCGCGCCAGCGCCCGGCGCGGCAGAGATTGTAGAGCTCGACCGACTGGCGCGGCACGATGTTGGCAGGCCCCGCCATCCAGCCGACGCCGCCGATCAGCATCACCGCCGCCGGGATGTGCGCCGAGGCCGCGAACACGCCGATGCGATCGCCCACCGCGTTGATGATCGACAGCAGCCGCCCGGTGTTGGTCGAGGCGTCCTTGATGTATCGCACCGTCTCGATCTCGGCCAGGCGGCGGATCACCGGCAGGCTGAGGTCGCTGCGCTGGAATTGCGGGTTGGTGTAGAGCACCACCGGCAGGGCGGGGGCGCGCGCGATGGCGGCGAAATACTCGAACACGCCATCATCGGGGATCGGGAAATAGGCTTCCAGGATCGCCAGGATCCCGTCCGCCCCCATTGCCGCATAGTCCCTGGCCTGGGCCACCGCGTCCGCGATCGTGGTCGCGGCGACACCGGCCACCACCGGCACGCGGCCCCTGGCGGCGGCGATGGTGGTTTCCACCACGGCGCGGCGCTGGGCGCGGTCGAGATAGGCGAACTCCCCGGTGGAGCCGAGCGGCGTCAGGCCATGCACGCCGCTTTCGATCAGGTGGTCGCAGAGCCGGCGCAGCACGGGCGCCATCACCCGGCCCTGCCTGTCCACCGGCGAGACGAGATAAGGATAGACGCCGTGCAGCCTGCCCCAGTCGCGCGCCGGTCTGGCGTTGGCCGCGGCGATCACCTCGGGCGCGACGGCGCGCGCCTCTGTCCTGCCGCTTCGCCTGGTTCCGCTGCTGCGCTTGGCCATGATGTCACGTCTCCTTGTTCGCTCGGCACTGCCCTGCGCGGTGCGCGCGCCCTCAATCCTCGCCGACCGCTTCCGCCGGCCAGAAGCTGCGATCCTCGCTCGGCGCCGGGCCAGCCAGCCGCGCCTGCGCATGCTGGCCGATCGCCATCACGGCCACGCGCGAGACGCGCGGCTCCAGCAGCAGGCGGTGGGCCGAGATCAGCATGCGCCCCTTGCCCTCGGTCTGGCGCAGGGCGCCGATCGCCGCGAGCGGGATCGGCAGTTCATAGAGCGCGACGCGCCCGGTGCGCACCAGCCCCGAGCCCGCCGGCCATTCCAGCGGAAAGTAGAGATGCCGGAACAGCGAGACGGCGCCAGGGCGGTAGCCGATCTCCTCGGCGATCTCGCGCCGGAGCCCCTCCTCCTCGGCCTCGCCCGGCTCGACATGGCCGCCGAACAGGCCGAGCGCGCCCGGCGCGTGGATGCCGGGCTTGTCGTCGCGCAGCTGCATCAGGTAGCGGCCATCCTCGGCCGGCATGATCGCGCCGGCGAACAGGAGGGGCGGTTCGGGACTGGTCACGAGCGGCGGGGCTTTGCGCAGAGCTGGACAGGGCCGCGCTTGGCGGCGGGCGGGCATCTTCGCGCAATCGGCTCGGGGCGGGAAGCGGAAGCGCGGGGCGCGGGCCGCCATGCCCGATGCGCTTGCGCGGCAGCGCAGGATCGGCTATCGTAGAAGTGTTATAGTATAACTATTCTGCCTCAGGGGTCATCCATGCCGCTTTCCCGCCGCCTGCTGCTCGGCGCCAGCCTCGCCGCGCTTGCAGCGCCCGCCCTTGCCCGTGGCGCCGCCGCGGCAGCGGACCCGCCGCGCCCGGGCAGCTCGGCGCAGCGCCTGCCCGAACCGGGCCGGCGCGGCAGCGGCGTGCCGGTCTGCGCCACCTTCTCGATTCTGGCCGACATGGTGCGCCAGGTCGGCGGCGAGGGCGTCGATGTACATGCGATCGTCGGGCCGGGCGTCGATGCGCACAGCTTCCAGCCGCGGCCCGGCACGCAGCGCTGGATCGCGACCACGCATCTCGTGGTGCGCAACGGGCTCGGCTTCGAGGGCTGGATCGAGCGGCTGATCCGCACCGTGGGCTATCGCGGCAGGATCGTCACCGCGACCGACGGCATCACGCCGCTGCGCATCCAGGCCGGGCGCTCGCACAGCCACGGCCACGGCGTCGCGCGCAAGCATGACGGACCCGCGGCACGCAACGAGCCCGATCCGCATGCCTGGCAGGATCTCGGCCTCGCACGGCACTATGTGCGCAACATCTTGGCCGGGCTGGTCGAGGCCGCGCCGGCCGGCGAGGCGCAATGGCGCGCCGGGGCCGAGCGCTTCCTGGCCGAGATCGCCGCCACCGACGCCTGGGTGCGCGAGCAGGTCGCCCGCGTGCCGGCCGAGAAGCGGCGCGTCATCACCAGCCACGACGCCTTCGCCTATTTCGGCGCCGCCTACGGCGTGGAGTTCCTCGCCCCGCAGGGTGTCTCGACCGAGGGCGGCGTCTCGGCCGCGGGCGTTGCGCGCCTGATCCGCCAGATCCGCGAACAGCGCATCAAGGCGGTGTTCATCGAGGACATCGCCGACCGCCGCATCATGGAGCGCATCGCCCGCGAAACCGGGGTCGAGCTTGGCGGCATGCTGTGTTCGGACTCGCTCGCACCCGAGGGCCTGCCCAGCACCTATCTCGGCATGTTCCGCTACAACGTGCCGAAGCTGGTCGCGGGGATGCTGAAGAACTAGCCCTGGATTCATCGGGCCGTGCGAGGGGCCGACCGCGCCCTGGCCTAGCGCCAGCGGCGGCGGTGCCACAGCATCAGAAGCGCATCGTAGGGCAGGGCCGGCAGCTCGCGCAGATGCATGTAGAGCCAGCGCCACCGGCCGACGCGCGCCGCCTCGTTCGCGGGCGCCGGGGCGGCCCGTGCGGGCAGGCCGGCCAGCCGCAGCAGCAGGCGGCAGCGCGGCACATGATAGGCCGAGGACAGCGCATAGACGCATGCGGGCGGTGCTTGCGCAGCCAGCATCTCGCGCACGCGCAGGGCCGATTCCAAGGTGTCGCGTGCGGTGGGTTCGGTGCGGATGCGCGCGGCCGCGATGCCGGCGGCGATCAGGCCGCGCTGCATCACCACCGCCTCGGCGGGCGGGTGGCGGCCTAGCCCTCCGGTGACGATCAGCCGCGCCGCCGGCCGGGCGCGGGCGAAGGCGGCAGCGGCGCCAATGCGCGCGGCCAGGGCGGGCGAGGGCGCCCCGCCTGCCAGCACGCCGGCGCCGAAGACGATGATCCATTCCGGCGCGGCCACGCCCGTCCCGACGCCCGCGGCTGGCGCAGCGCCGTCCTGCGCCATGCGGCCTGCCGCCGCCTTGTCGTCCATTTGCCCGGCCATGACCAGAGCCAAGGGCGGCACCCGTTCCGTTGCAACCGCGCGGCGCCACTGCCCGCGCCATTACCCAGACCACTGCCCGGGCCGGGCGCGCCGCTCAACCACATGCACGCTCGGCCCCGCCCCGGAGCCGGCGCAGCCCGGAGCGGACCGTCCGGCCGCGTGCGGATCAGACGTCCGTGCCGGGCTTCTCGGCGTCGTCCACGTCGATCACGTCGGACAGGCCGGCATCCTCGCCTTCGAGATCGGAGGTGTCTTCCAGCACCTCCTCCTCGTCGCCCTCGACGATCTCCTCGGCGGCATCCTCCTCGACGGCCTCGGCCTCGGGGACGGGCAGGCGGCGCTTCAGCTTCTCCTCGGCCACGGCAGAACTGCCGCCGCGCTTCAGCCGGGGTTGCTCGGCCGGCTGCTCGGTGCCGCATTTCGGGCAGGTCGCGGGTGTGCGCATCAGATCGTAGAAGCGCGCGCCACACGACACGCAAGTGCGCTTCGCACCCCATTCCGGCTTGGCCACGGCCGATACTCCACGTCACAGAAGGATGGCGCCTGCGGCGCGGCGCGGGCCGACAAGACCCTGCCGCGATGGCGGGCAAGCCAACTGCCATGCTGGGCGGGCGGAGTCAAACGAGAAAAGGGGCAGGCTGGAAAAGGGGGGCGGCTCCGCCCGAGACGGGACGCGCCAGCCGGGCGACAAGGGGGCGGCGCGGATCCACAGGCGCGGCGTCCGGCCCGCGCGACTGGCCCCCGAACCAAGCTCCTGTGCCCGGCTCCTGTGCCCGGCTCCTGTGCCCGGCTCCTGTGCCCGGCTCCTGTGCCGGGGCCTGGGCACCCCGGTGCCGATACCCGAGGTGCTCGGCACGCCGCGCCGCCGGCCGGTGTCGCGCCGGCGCATGGCCGCCGCGGTTTCCCGCCGCAGTTTCCCGGCGCGGTTTCCCGGCGCGCCCCGGCATGGTAAGGCAGGCGCCCCGACGCCAAGGACGCCGCCCATGCCGCACGATGCCGCCGCCACGCGCCCGCTTGCCGCCCGCCGCCCGGCCCGCCCGCTCTCGGGCGAGGCGCGCGTGCCGGGCGACAAGTCGATCAGCCACCGCGCGCTGATGATCGGCACCCTGGCGGTGGGCGAGACGCGCATCGAGGGCCTGCTCGAAGGCGAGGATGTGCTGCGCACCGCCGCCGCCATGCGCGCCCTCGGCGCCGAGGCCGAGAATCTCGGCGGCGGGCGCTGGCGCGTGGCCGGGCGCGGCGTGGGCGGGCTGGTCGAACCCACCGACATCCTCGACATGGGCAATTCCGGCACCGCCGCCCGGCTGCTCGCCGGCATCCTCTCCACCCACCCGCTGGTCGCGTTCATGACCGGCGATGCCTCGCTCCGGCGCCGGCCGATGCAGCGCGTCATCACGCCATTGTCGCAGATGGGGGCGCAGTTCGTCAGCCGCGCCGGCGGGCGCCTGCCGCTGGCCATCACCGGCGCGGCCGAGCCGGTGGCGGCCGACTACACCCTGCCGGTGGCATCGGCGCAGGTGAAAAGCGCGATCCTGCTGGCCGGGCTCAATGCGCCGGGCATCACGCGCGTGGTCGAGCCGCAGCCGACGCGCGATCATTCCGAACTGATGCTGCGCCATTTCGGCGCCACCGTGACCGTGAACGCCTTGGCCGGCGGCGGGCGCGAGATCCTGCTCGCCGGACAGCCCGAGCTTGCCGGGCGCGATGTGAAGGTGCCGGGCGATCCCTCCTCGGCCGCCTTCCCGGCGGTTGCCGCGCTGATCGTGCCGGGCAGCCGCGTGCTGCTGCCCAATGTCGGGCTCAACCCGCTGCGCGCCGGCCTCTATGCCACGTTGGCCGAGATGGGTGCCCCCATCACCATCCAGAACCGGCGCGAGGAGGCGGGCGAGCCGGTGGGCGACCTGTTGGTGGAGTCCGGGCCGTTGCGCGCGGTCGATGTGCCGCCCGAGCGCGCGCCCACCATGATCGACGAATATCCGGTGCTGGCGGTGGCGGCGGCCTGCGCCAGCGGCACGAGCCGCATGCGCGGCCTCGGCGAGCTCAAGGTCAAGGAGAGCGACCGCCTCACCGCCACGGCGCGCAACCTCGCCGCCTGCGGCGCCAGGGTCGAGATTGAGGGCGAGGACCTGATCGTACACGGCACCGGCCGCCCGCCCGCCGGCGGGGCCAGGGTCGAGACGCTGATGGACCATCGCCTGGCGATGAGCGCGCTCGTGCTCGGCCTGGCCAGCGAGCAGGCGGTGGCGGTCGATGATACCGCCTTCATCGACACCTCCTTCCCGGGCTTCGCCGCGCTGATGCAGGCGCTCGGCGCGCGCTTCGACCCGGCCTGAGGCAAGGACCCGCCCGCATGCCGGCACGCCCGCGCCTGATCGCGATCGACGGCCCGGCGGCGGCGGGCAAGGGCACGCTCGCGCGCCGGCTCGCCGCCCATTTCGGGCTGGCCTATCTCGATACCGGCCTGCTCTATCGCGCGGTCGGCGCGCGGGTGCTGGCCGCCGGCGGCGATCCGCGCGACCCGGTGGCCGCCGCCGCCGCCGCCCGGGCGATCACGCCCGATGATCTCGCCCTGCCCGAGCTGCGCACCGAGCGGGCCGGGCAGGCGGCCTCGGCGGTGGCGACGATCCCGGCGGTGCGCGCGGCACTCAGCGATTTCCAGCGCGACTTCGCCGCCCGCCCCGAGGGCGCGGTGCTGGACGGGCGCGACATCGGCACCGTGATCTGCCCCGACGCGCCGGTGAAGCTCTATGTCACCGCCAGCGCCGAGGTGCGCGCCAAGCGCCGGCTGGAGGAGATGCAGGCGCGCGGCGTTGCCGCCGACCATGCCGCGATCCTGGCCGAGGTGCGCGCCCGCGACGAACAGGATGCGGGCCGCGCCGTGGCGCCGATGCGCCCGGCCGAGGACGCGCTGCTGCTGGATACCTCGGCGCTCGATCCCGACCAGGCCTTCGCCGCCGCGCTCGCCCTGATCGCCGCGCGGCTGGGCGGGTAGGGCGCGGCCCCGGCACTCGATCCCAAGTGGAGATCGCCGCCCGCGCCCGGCCCGGTGCCAGGAGCGGCACCGCGACGGATCACGACCCGGCTGGGCGGGTAGGGCTGGGCACCCGGCGCGGCCCGCTCGGACATCTCGCCGCCCCCCGGCGCGCCACCCCCGACCGGCCGCGCTTGACTCCGCCCCCGCCCGCGCCCTACAAGCCGGCCTTCCGCGCCGCCTGCGCCCCTCGGGGCCGGGCGCGCGGTGATCGAGCCGATGGGCCGAGCCGGCCGCTGCCCGCTCCGCCCGACCCGCAACCCGCCCGGGATGCCGCCCCCGCTCGCCAGCAGGCGATCGCTCCGCGCTTCCGGGAAGACGTCCGCGCAATCGGGCAGGCCCACGGGGCCGCCGCACGCCGGGCGCAAGCCAGACCGGACAGGACCCCCCGCACATGGCAACTCGCGCCGCGCAAGACGCGCCCCCGCCCTCGACCGAGGATTTCGCCGCGCTTCTCGACGAGACGCTCGGCAAGGACAGCAGCTTCGATGGCAGCGTCGTTGCCGGCCGCATCCTGCGCCTCGAAGGCGATTTCGCCGTCGTCGATGTCGGGCTGAAAAGCGAGGGGCGCATCGCGCTCAAGGAATTCGCCCTCCCCGGCCAGCGCCCCGAGATCAAGCCGGGCGACATGGTCGAGGTCTATCTCGACCGCTACGAGGACCGCGACGGGCTGGTGGTGCTCTCGCGCGAGAAGGCGCGCCGCGAGGAGGCCTGGACCGTGCTCGAACGCGCCTTCCAGGGCAACCAGCGCGTCAACGGCACCATCTATGGCCGCGTCAAGGGCGGCTTCACGGTCGATCTCGGCGGCGCGGTGGCGTTCCTGCCCGGCAGCCAGGTGGACATCCGCCCGGTGCGCGACGTGACGCCGCTGATGGGCACGCCGCAGCCCTTCCAGATCCTGAAGATGGACCGCTCGCGCGGCAACATCGTCGTCTCGCGCCGCGCCGTGCTCGAGGAAACCCGCGCCGAGCAGAGGAGCGAGCTGATCGCCGGGCTGAAGGAAGGCATGATCCTCGACGGCGTGGTCAAGAACATCACCGACTATGGCGCCTTCGTCGATCTCGGCGGCGTCGATGGCTTGCTGCATGTCACCGACATCGCCTGGCGGCGCATCAACCACCCGTCCGAGGCACTGACCATCGGCCAGACCGTCAAGGTC
>JADZEB010000012.1 GCA_020850755.1 Alphaproteobacteria bacterium
CTGGTGGGGATAATCGTCGATGCGTTGCCGCGCCTGGGGAATCCCGACCCGTTCCAGCATCTCGAGCGCGCGGTCGCGCGCGACTGCCCGCGCCAGGTGCTTGTGGATGCGCAACGGCTCGGCGATCTGCTCGCCGATGGTCATGGTCGGATTGAGGCTGGTCATCGGGTCCTGGAACACGGTACCGATCGAGCCGCCTCGGATCATGCGCCATGCGGGTTCCGCAAGACTGACGAGATCGCGCCCGGCGAAGCGCACCTCGCCGGCATCGATGCGGGCATTGGCTGGCGGCAACAGGCCCACCAGTGCCAACGCTACCGTGCTCTTGCCCGATCCCGACTCCCCCACCAGCGCGAACACCTCGCCGGCGCGGATGGCGAAGCTCACATCCTCGGCTGCGCGCAGCGGCCCGGCTGCGGTCTGGAACGTGACCGACAGACCACGGACGTCGAGCAGGACATCGGAACTTGCCGCTTCGCTGGCCATCGGCGGCCGCCCTATCGGCTTGTGGTTTGCGGGTCGAGCCAGTCCCGCAACCCGTCGCCGAGCAGGTTGAAGCCGAGGCTCGCCGCGAACAGGCCGAGCCCCGGGCACAGCAGCAGTATCGGATAGTCCCAGGAGAATTGCCGCGCGTCAGCAATCATAAGGCCCCACTCTGCGGCCGGTGGCTGCACGCCGAGGCCAAAGAAGTTCAGCGCCGCCCCGGTGAGTATGTTCGTGCCGACGCGCAGCGTTGCAACGGCGGTAAGCGGCGTGGCGATATTGGGCAGGACATGGGCGAAGACCATGCGCAGGTGCCCCGCGCCGAGCACGATCGCGGCGGCGAAATAGTCCTGCGTCATCACCTGGCGCGTCGCTGCGTGGCTCACGCGGGCGAAGATCGGCGTGCTGTAGATGCCCAGCGCGACGATGAGCGGGCCGATGCCGCGCCCGAGCACGGCGGCAAAAATGACCGCCTGCACGATGCCGGGGAGGGCAAGCAGCGCGTCGGTCAGGCGCAGGCAGATGCCCTCGACCCAGCCGCGGCAGAGAGCGGCAAGAAGCCCGATGCCGGTCCCTGCCAGGGCGCCCAGCAGCACGCTGCCGAAACCGATCAGCAGCGAAACCCTTCCGCCCGCCATCACGCGTGCCAGGAGGTCGCGGCCCTGGTCGTCGGCGCCGAGCGGGAAACGGCTGCTGGCCGGCGCGAAGGCGTTCACGAGGTCGAGATCGTCCGGATTCGCGGTCCACAGGATCGGGCCTAGGAACACCGTGGCAAGCACCAGAGCCGCGATCGACGCGCCGAGCAGACCCGAGAGGGACTGTCCGCGAAGCCGAAAGAGCCAGCCCGCGCGGCTGCGGGGACGCATCGCTGCCGGCTCTCTGATCGGGGCTGCAGGATGCGGGCTCATCGCTGACGCAGCCTCGGGTCGATCGCCATGTTGACCAGGTCAACGGCGAGATTGATCAGCACGATGCTGGCCCCGAACAGCAGGATCAGGCCCTGGATCATCGGGTAGTCGCGATAGAGCACGCTCTGGATCAGCAGCCGTCCCACGCCCGGCCAGTTGAACACCGTCTCCGTCACGACCGCGCCCCCCAGCACCATGCCGGTCTGCAGGCCGACAACGGTCACCGTCGGAACGGCGGCATTGCGCAGCACATGGCGGGCGACGACGCCGGCCGGGCTCACTCCCTTGGAGCGTGCGGTGCGGATGTAGTCGGCGCGCATCACCTCGATCACGCTGCCGCGCGTCAGCCGCGCGATCAGCCCGACCTGCGTGCAGGCCAGCACGATTGCCGGCAGCACCATGTGGCGCCATGTGCCGGCACCCGAGGTGGGCAGAAGCCGCCAATGCACCGCGAACCAGTCGATCAGCAGTAGGGCCAGCCAGAAGGCCGGCACCGAGGTCGCCGCGACCGCGAGCGAGGTCACCAGCAGGTCGGAGCCGCGGTTGCGCCGCAAGCCGGCAATGATTCCGGCCGGCACCGCCAGCGTCACCGCCAGCCCCATGCCCGCGAGCACGAGCGGCAGCGAGTAGGACAGGCCGGTCGCGATCTGGTCGAGCACTGCGCGGCGGTTGACGGTGGAGATGCCGAGATCGCCACCCGCCAGCCGCTCGAAGAAGCGCAGATACTGCACCCAGATCGGGAGATCGAGGCCGAGCTGGCTGCGGATCAGCGCGAGCTGGTCCTCCGAGGCCGAGAGGCCGGCCATCAGCCGCGCCGGATCGCCCGGCACGATGCGGATCATGAAGAAGACCAGCGTGAACAGGATCCACAGGCTGATGGTGCTCTGCCGCAAGGTGCGCCATGCGTGTGACACGGCCGCGCCTCACGCATACTCGGCTTGGGGTTTCCTCCCGCGCGCGGGCTCGGCGAGGAGGTGCGGCAGGTCCTCGGGGCGAGTAGGGACACCTTGGGCCACGCGCTTCCTGATCGCTTCGAGCAGGTGGCGGCGGCGCCACTTGCGCTCGGCCGCGTTCTTCGACCTGAGCAGATCGGCGATGCCTTCATAGAGTGCGGGTGTCCACCAGCGCTCGAACTCGATCCGTTCGGGGCCGTAGTCGATTTCGGGCGGTGCGGCGCGCGGCGCGGAGCGACGGGCCTCGGTTCTATCCGCATCGATCGCGCCGTCGGCCGCAAGCACGACGCCGTAATCCGCCTGGGCCTGTGCCGCGCTGATCAGCCCCTCGCGCACATCGGCGGCAACGGCCTCGGCCGGACGCTGGAACGGATCGCCGCAGCCGCCGCCGCCGGGCGTGACGACGGTGAGCACGTCATGCTCGCGCATGTCGAGCAGCGTCACCGCTTCCAGGCTACGTTCCCCTTCATGGTGCTGGCGGACATGGACCTCGCCGCGGGCGCCTGCCGTGCCGCCCTCCACACCCCAGGCTCGGAACTGGTGGCGCTGCAGGCCGCGGATGGTCACGGTTGCCGGCGTGAGGAACTCGACGCTGATGCGCGTGCCGTGTCCGCCGCGGAACCGTCCCGCTCCGCCCGTGCCCGGCGCGATGGCATAGGAGAGGAACCGGACATCCACCTCCTGCTCCAGGATCTCCATGGGCACGTTGCGCAGATACCACGACACCATCTCGTTGCCGTCGAAGCCGTCGTCGCGCGGCCGGCCGCCGCTGCCGCCGAACATCGCCTGGCCGACATTGATGCGCCGCTTGCCGGTGACGCGGTCATGCGTGGCGATCAGCATGATGCCCGCCTCGGCCGGGCCCGAGGCCGGGATGGTGCCGGGCGCGGCTTCGGCCAGCGCGCCGAAGGTCATGTAGTAGATGCGGAAATAGGTCGCCACGCGCATGCCGCAGGCGGCGTCGGCCTCGGGATTGACGACGCTGCCCTTGGGCGCGCGGATGCGCAGCGGGCGCACGAGGCCGCTGTTCCAAGGGATGTCCGGATCAAGCCCCTGGAGATAGTCGGCCAGCGCGCGCGTCAGCCCCCAATGCCCGTCGATCGAGTAGCTGTAGAGATTGTAGGCCGCGCCCACCTCGGGGTCGGAGCCGGAGAAGTCGAGGATCATCTCCTCGCCCGCGATCGTCAGCACCAGCGCCAGCCGGATCGGCTCCATGTTCGGCAGCCCGTCGATATAGTCGACGAACCGGTAACTGCCATCCTTGATCGCGCCGATCAGCTCGCGCGCGCGCTGCTCGGAGACATTGAGCAAGCGCTGCGTACCGGCGGCGAACTCGGCGGGGCTGTATTCCTCGGCCAGCGCGCCGATGCGCCGCTCGCAGACATTGAGGGCGCCCACGACCGCCGTCACATCGCCCCAGGTCTGGGCCGGCACGCGCGAGTTGGTGAGGAGCAGGCGGCGCAGATCGGCCACCAGCTCGCAGCGGCGATAGAGGTGCATCGGCGGGATGCGGAGGCCCTCCTGGTAGATGTCCACCGCTGCCGGGGAAAGGCTGCCGGGCACCAGCCCGCCGACATCGCTCAGATGCACGAACACCAGCGCGAAGCAGACCAGCGTCTCGCCCCAGAACACCGGCTTGAACAGGAACATGTCGTTCAGGTGCGTGGCGAGCCCGCCGGTGGATTGCGGGTCGTTGGTGATGAAGATGTCGCCCGGCGCGATGGTGCCCGGCTGCTCCGCGCCGAGGGCCTGCAACGCCATGCCGAGGTGCATGCCGATGCGCTTGGCCGCGATCTCGCGCGGGCAGGAGAACACCTCGCCGTCGGGCGTCATCAGCAGGGCGGCGATATCCCAGGTCTCCTTGATGAAGGTCGAGTGCGCGGCGCGCAGCACATTCTCGGCCAGCTCGGTGACGATCGCCTCAAGCCGACTGTTGAGGACCTGGAGGAAGACGGCTTCGTTGCGGTTCACCGCATGCGCTCCCCGATGATGTTCCTGTGCGCGTCGATGCTCACGCGAAAGCCCTCCGGCACGAAGCTCGTGGTGTCGCTCTGGTCGATCACCAGCGGCCCCTGATAGACCCTGCCCGGTTCCAGCGCCTCGCGGTCGATCGCTGGGATCGTGCGCCATGCGCCGGCGATGTGTACATCGCGCGTGCCCGCCCTTGCCCCGGCCTGCGGGCGGCGCAACCGCGGCATGGCCGAGGGCTTGGCGGTGCTGCCGATTCCTTGCGAGATCAGCGAGACGATCTCGATCGGGCCGGCGGGGTCGCTGTAGCCGTAGCGCGCATGGTAGCGCTCGACGAAGCTGCGCCTGATCTCGGCCGGGGTGATGCGCCCGCCAGGCAGCGGAACCTCAAGCTCGAAGGACTGGCCGACATAGCGCGCATGGGCAAGGCGCATGACATGCTGCGCCGTCGTGGGCACGCCCTGCTGCAGCAGCCAGGCCAGCGCCTGGGCGTCGAGCGCGGCGATCTCGCGGTTGAACGCCGCCTCGTCCAGCTCGGCCAGGTTGATGTCGACCGACTTTGGCACCTCGTAGCGCAGGTCGGCAATGATCGTACCCCAGGCGCAGAGCAGGCCGGGGAACAGCGGCACGACGACGCGATCGATGCCGGCAGTCCTGGCGAACAGGAAGCAGTGCATCGGTCCCGCGCCGCCATAGGGGAACAGCGCATAGTCCGCGGGGTCGATGCCGTAGCGCGCGATCAGCGGCATGAAGCGCGTCTGGATCTGGGCGGTGGCAACCTCGATCATCGCCTCGGCGGTGGCGAGGTCAGACAAGCCGAGCCGCGCGCCGAGGCGCGCCAGCGCGGCCAGCGCAGGTTCGCGGTCGAGGGTGAGCTCGCCTGCGGCGAATCGCGCCGGATCGATGATGCCGAGCGCGACATAGGCATCCGTCAGCGTCGGCTCCTGCCCGCCCTTGCCGTAGCAGGCCGGCCCGGGATCGGCCCCGGCGCTGCGCGGGCCGACATGGAGCATGCCGCTCGGATCGACCCAGCCGAGCGAGCCGCCGCCCGCGCCGATCGACATCACGTCGAGCGTCGGGATGAACAGCGGGAAATCGCCGATCCGCGCCTCGTCGGTGTGGCGCAGCCGGCCGTCGATCACGGAGACGTCCAGGCTGGTGCCGCCCATGTCCCAGGCGATGATGCGCTCGAAGCCGGAGGCCTGGGCGAAGTGGAGCGCGCCGACAACACCGGCGGCCGGCCCCGAGAGCATGGTCTGCACCGCGAAGCGCCCGGCGGTATCGACATTCATGATGCCGCCGTTCGAGCGCGTCACCAGCGGCGGGGCGGCAATGCCGCGCGCCGTCGCCTCGTCGCGGAACGCGCTGAGATAGCGGCGCATCCGCTCGCCGACATAGCTGTTCATCACCGTGGTGAGCGAGCGTTCATACTCGCGCGGGCGCGGCGAAACCTCGGCCGAGCTGCTGACGAACAGGCCGGGATAGGCCGCCTCGATCGCCTCGCGCACGGCGCGCTCGTGCGCATCGTTCTTGTAGGCATGCAGGAAGCAGATGGCCAGTGCGGTGATCCCGCATTCCTCGATGAGTTCGCCCACCGCGCGCACGGCCTGCGCAGTGTCCACCGGCACGACCACTGCCCCATCGGCCCCGATGCGCTCTCGCACCTCGCGAACCTGCCGGCGGGAGACGAGCTGGCGCGGCAGCGCCCCGTTGATGTCGGTCGGGCGCGGGAAGCGCACGCGCGCGAGTGCCAGGACGTCGCGGAAACCCTCGGTCACCAGCACGCCCACGCGCGCCCCGCTCTCCTCGATCACCGTGTTGGTGGCGACCGTCGTGCCATGCCCAAGCCTCCGCACGTCGTGGGCCGGGATGCGGGAGCGTTCGAGCAGCCGGGCGATGCCGTCGATCACCGATTGCGCCGGGTTGGCGCGGACGGTGGGCACCTTCGTCAGCTCGACCGTGCCGTCGGTCTCGTCGATCAGCACGCAATCGGTGAAGGTGCCGCCGACATCGATGCCGATGCTAGCGCTGGTGCCGGCGGGCCGCGCGGTCGCGTCGAGTGCCGGCATCACTGCCACCGCGCCCGCACGAAGCTGTGGTTCTCGCCGGCATCGAGCACGAGGCCCGTGAGCCCCTTGCGCACGCCGACGAGATAGGTCGGCACCACCACATAGATCGCCGGCAGCTCGGCATAGACCGCGGCCGCGGCCGCGGCGATCAGGCGCGCACGCTCGGTGCCGTTGAAGGTGGACTCGATCTGCCTGCAGTCGCGCGTCACGCGCTCGCTGTTGTATCGGCCGAAATTGTAGGAATTCCCCGTCGCATAGACCGAGCAGAGGAATGCGGTGCCGTCCATCTGCGGGAAGCCCCACGCCATCTGCGTCATCCAGTTGCCGGCCGGCGCCTCGGTGCGCGCGGCGGCGAAGAAGGTCGCGAATTCGTCGATCTGCAACGTCGTCGGCACCCCGAGCGCGCGCAGATAGCCCGAGAGCGTCTGCGCCAGCCGCGCATCGTTGGGCTGGCGGCCGCGGCTTGCCAGCAGTCGGATGGTCGGGAACGGCCTGCCCTCGCGCTCGAGCATGCCCGAGGCGCCTTTGGTCCAGCCGGCCTCGCGCAACAGTGCGGCAGCGCGCTGCATGTCGTAGCTGAACACGGTGCCCTTCCGGTAGCCGAACACGCCTGGCCCGATCGCGAAATCGGCCGGCTCGGCGGCGCCCTGGAACACGGCGCGCACGATCTGGGTGCGGTCGATGGCGTGATTGAGCGCCTGGCGCACGCGGACGTCCTGCATCTCGGGCAGGCCCATCGGCAGATGCACCATGAACAGCCGGATCGAGGGCACGTTCTGCACATCAAGGGCGCTGTCCGCCTGCACGCGCGTGCGGCCCTCAGGCGTGACGTAGAAGTTCACGTCCGCCTCGTTGCTGAGGAAGGCGGCGAGCCGCGTCTGATCGTTCGAGCGCGAGCGCACCTCGATCCGCTGCATCTGCGGCTTCTCGCCCCAGTAATTGTCGTTGCGCGTGAAGAGCACCTCGTCGGGCAGCGCGAAGGAGGCGATGCGGAACGGGCCGGTGCCGGCGGGCGGCCGGTCGGCCGCGCGTGCCGCGTCGGCCGTCAGAGAGGCCGGGCTCAACATGCTGGCTACGCCGTGGCTGAGCGCGATCGGCAGGCCGCTGAAGGGCTGGCGCGTGCGGATGCGGACGGTATAGGCGTCGACCACCTCGGCGCCGACGAGCGCGGCGACATTGGTGCGCGCCGGCACTACCACCTGCGGGTTGAGGATGTGGGCGATGTTGGCGCGCACCGCCTCGGCGTTGAAGGGCGTGCCGTCATGGAAGGTCACGCCCTGGCGGAGCCTGAAGGTCCAGGTGGTTGGCT
Source organism: Alphaproteobacteria bacterium (assembly GCA_020850755.1). Lineage (GTDB taxonomy): Bacteria > Pseudomonadota > Alphaproteobacteria > Acetobacterales > Acetobacteraceae > JADZEB01. The sequence continues at coordinate 7,691 of JADZEB010000012.1, forward strand.
CGGGGCCCATCTCCCAGGAGGTGGCCAGCAAGCCCTCCACCTGGCCATCGGGGCGGATGCGCGTGAGCTGCTCGAAGGCGGATTTCAGCACCGCATGCGACAGGACCGATGACGTCTTGTGCGGATCCAGCGATTCCGTGGGCGAGGCCACGACGATGCGCAACTGGTCACGGTTCTGCGCCGCTGCGCCGCCGGCCAGGCCGAGCAGCAGGGCACCGGCGAGCAGCAAAGCCGATCTTCCGGGGAAACGAGTCATGGCGTCCATCCTCCCTGTCAATGTCCGGCCCGGCTTGGGCGGCTAGCGCGCGCTTGCCTGCCCTGCCGGTATTTCGCTCCTGCCCGTCACCGCGGCATGGATCTGGCTCTCGTCATAGCCGAGCAGCCGGCCAAGAACCGAGGCGCTGTCCTGGCCCAGGGCGGGCGGGGATCGCATCGGATGGCCGACTTGTCCATCGAACCAGATCGGAGTGGTCGGCACCTTCACCGGCTTGCCGGCAAAGGTCACCTCGCGCACCGCGCCATACTCGCGCGCCTGCACATCGTCGAGCGCATCAAGGACGGAGTTCACCGGCCCGGCCGGCACCTTGGCCTCGTCTAGCGCGGCGAGCCAGGCCGCGCTCGGCTTCGTCAGCAGCGCGGCCTGCAACTCCGGGATCAGGCTGTCACGGTGCAGATTGCGGCTCGGCCGGTCCTTGAAGCGCGCATCGGCGGCGAGGTCGTCACGGCCCGCCACATGGCACAGCGCCTCGAAATGATGGTTGAAACCGGCATCGATGGTGATCCAGCCATCCGCGGTCTGGAAGGCCTGCGAGGGCACGGTGCCGGGATGGCCGGACCCGACCGGCCCCGGCGACTTGCCGGCGAACATGGCGTAGGTCGCGACATAGTTCAGCAGGCTGAGCTGGGAGTGGAACAGGCTTGTCTCGACCAGCGCGCCGGTTCCGCGTGCATTCCGTGCCTGCAAGGCGGCGAGGATGCCGATCACGGCGTAGAGCCCTGTTGCGAGATCGGCGGTCGGCACGCCCGCGCGCACCGGCTTGCCGCCCGGTTCGCCGGTGATGCTCATCGCCCCGGCCAGCGACTGCACGATTAGGTCCACCGCGCGCCGGCCGAATTGCGGACCGTGGCGGCCATAGCCCGTCATGTTGCAGACGACCGCCCTGGGGTTGATCGCGCGCAATGTGTCGGGGTCGATCTTCAGGCGCTCCACCACGCCAGCGCTGAAATTGTAGACGATCACGTCCGAGATGCGCGCGAGATCATGGAGTGCCGCGCGGCCGGCATCCGACTTGAGGTCAAGGACGATGCCCTGCTTGTTGCGGTTGTTGGTCAGGAAATAGACCGACGTCCCATCGACATAATGCGGCGGGCTGGTGCGGGTGAGATCCCCGCCAGCGGCTTCGACCTTGATCACCTCTGCCCCGAGATCGCCCAGGATCATCGAGGCGAAGGGGCCCGCCAGGGCCTGGGTGAGGTCGAGTATCCGTATGCCGGCAAGCGGCGGCCCCTCCATCGTTCAGCCCCTCTTGCCAGCGACAAAGGCGGCCGAGCCCTTGCTGAAGGCGCCGGCGGCGAAGTTCTTGGCGTGCGCTTCGTGCGCATGCTGGATGGTCTGCGCGAACTGGGTGTCGGTCATGACGCGCCACCAGTTCCTGGTCAGTGCCATGCCGCCGGGCGGCTTGGCCGCGATCTTCACGGCGAGCTCTTGAACGCGCGCATCGAGTTGGTCCGCCGGCAGCACCTCGTGCACGAGGCCGGTGCGCAGCGCTTCCTCGGCATTCACGAACTCGCCCGTCAGCACCATTCGCTTCATCACTGCCTCGCCCACCACCGGTACCAGCAGCGCACTGCCGGTGATGGCGGCCGAGCCGATGTTCAGCTCGGTCATGCCGAGCCGCGTATCCGCGGCGGCGACACGCAGGTCGGACAGCAGCGCCAGCTGTAGCCCCGCGCCCGCTACGGGGCCGTGCAGGCGGGCGATGATCGGCTTGGTAAGCTCGCGGAAGCACGCGTAGAGCTGGGCGTAGTGCTCGATGCGGTCATGCGCGGCCGCGGCGTCCATGCCGGCGCTTTCCTTCTGGTCCTGGCCGGCGCAGAAGGCGCGTCCCTCGCCCCGAAGTACGATCACGCGCACACCGGCATCGCTGCCGAGTTCGCCCAGTGCTTCGGCTAGGTCGAGGCGCTGCATGCGGTTGAGCGCGTTCAACACCTCCGGTCGATTCAGGCTGACTGTCGCGATCTGATCGACGATCGAAACCTTGAGGGCCGCGAAGTCGCGCATCACAGGTATTCCCTTATGCTCAGGTGCTTGGCCAACCGTGCCCCGCCGATGTGCTTGAGCAGCGCCTCGCCGGCATCGGCGATGGCGTGGCGCATCGCCGCTTCAGCTTCCGCAGGCTTCCGCTTGCTGAGCGCGTCCACCACGCGCTGGTAGTTGCGGCGCGACTGCTCCATCCGGTGTGGCAGGGTGATCGTGAGATGGCGATAGCGCACGGCCTTGAGATCGAGCGGGCGCAGCGCCTCGCGTATGTGCGGGCTCTGCGATGCGCGGACGATGCACTCGTTCAAGCCCGCCATCACAGCGAGGTATGCCGCGCGATCCTTCTTGCCGGCTACCGTGCCCAGCTCGGTCATCAGCGCCGCGAGCGCAGCCATGTCCCATTCGCTGCGCCGACGCGCGCCCAGCTTGGCAGCCAAACCATAGAGATAGGCGCGGCAGACATAGGTATCAGCGGCCTCGTCCGGCAGGAGTGGCGAGACACGCACCCCACGGCGCGGTATCACCGTGACCAGCCCCTCGGGCTCCAGCAGACGCAGCGCCTCGCGCACCGGGGTGCGCGATGTGGCAAAGGCTTCGGCGATCTCCTCCTCGTTGATCTTCTGGTTGGCGCCGATGGTGCCTTCGAGGATCGCCTTGCGGATCTCGGCTGCGATCTTGCCGGCAAGGCCGCGGTCATCGCTGAGAGGCCGCGCCCAGACCTTGGCATTGAGAGGATTGTCGACAAAATTCATACGCGACCGTAACTGACGATTTCGGATCGTGCAATATGGCGTGTCGGAGGTAACACGGAACCACCAAGTGCCTGCTGCGCGGGCGCGCATGCGGGTGCTGCCTTCGACCTATCCGAGTGGCGGGCCTGCCACTCTTTGGGCTTCGACCGGTCATCGGTGCGCTACACCAGTTCCCGGCCTGATGATGCAGGGCTTCGTCTGCGGCTGCGGCAATTGGCCTCGACGCGCCGGCGGTTCGGCTGGCCGCTGTTCTCCGACAGCCGGCTGTGGCACCTGGTGTTGACCGAAAAGGCGCCCGCGGCTCTGGCCGGCCGAGAGGTAGGGTGCGTGCGTGGCAAGCGCGGCGCCGAGGGACGCTGGCGCGGTGCGCCAGGCAATGCGAGCGCGGATGCGGGTGCATCGGGTGCGGCTATGGCAACTGGAGGGATACTGAAAAATGGGACCCACATCCGTCATGCGCAAGTTCCCGGCGCACTCGGAAACATGGAGCGCACCGACGATGCCGCGTGACCATGTGCGGGACTGGCTCCTGTTGCTTGCCAAACTGACCAAGGGCGCAGGGGGGGCGATGACGGCGCGGCGGCGGGTTGACCCTAGGCGTGTTTCTGTCGGGCATCGGGATCTCCTTTTGTGCCCGCCTTCCGCTTCGCCACGTTCCAAGGCCATCGTGGCGCGACGGCGGCGCCTTCTATGCGCCGTGCCAGTCCCGCTTGCCGTGCAGCAGCACCACCGCGGCCGGTGCGCGCGTGCAGAAGGCGGCCCAACCTTCCCCCAACCTACGCCGCTTGGCGAGCAGGGGACCGAGCGCATGCCACAGGATCGCAGGACCAGGTCTAGGTGGGTCCAATGAATTTGTAGGTCCAGACCACGCGTTGCTTGCCCCCTTCGACCAGCTCCAGAGTCACATGCACCCGGCGATAGACACACTCCAGCTGCATGATCGCATCCTCATACTCGCGCAGCGGCAGCTTCGATGCCGGCAGCAATTACTCGACGGTTACGGCCTGGCCCGTGCCGCCGCTGAGCCCGCGGAACGCCTCCCAAAGCTGGCGCACGTTCCGGCTGGCGCCTTCGAGGTTCGGATCGTCCCAGAGCGGCGGCAATGTGGACGTGGGCGGCGTGAAGGGGCCCGGCTTGTGCGGCCGACGCTGCGGGCGACCGAGGGCGCGCCGCGCCTCAGCATCGATGCGCGCCGCGATCGGGCCGGCAAGGTGGTAGAAACCCAGATCGAGATGCTTGGCCAGCCATTCCTGCTCGGCTTCGGCCCCCCATTGCGAAATGCCTGGAATAAAGAGGCCCGTGGCTTGCTTGAGTTCCGGCACCCGCCCGAACTGTCGCCCGAACTGGGCCCCGCGCAGCAGTAGTTCCGTATCCGAAATCCAACGCGCATAGCGGACGATGTAGCCTCCCTGCACTGTGAAGGGGCCGACCTCCTGGAGAAACTGGGCCAGGGGCCGTACGCCCATCTGGTCGGCGATCATGATCTCGCCTTTCATGGTGCGGAACGCGCACATCACATGCCCGCCCATCTGCTCAAGCTGGGTGCCGACGCGACCGACCCACCGGACCGCGAAAACCACAGGGCCGCGGCCGAGTTGGGCGGCGTCTGCGACATGGGCCATGTTCTGTGCACCCACTTCTTCAACGGTAACGCCGAAGCCTTTCAACGCCGGCACCATCGCGCGCCAATTGGCAAGGCCAGGAAAAGTCGCGCGAAAAGCCTGGACCATCAGACTGGTGATCTTCGAAAACACCTTGCCGCCATTCGCGGCACTCCAGAGCTCCTCAAGCGTGATGAAGAGCCGCGTGCCGGCAATGCGGGCGGCCACAGTGTCACTGGTGATGACGCATGTCATTGGTCCACCCACGGCGGCGCGGATGCCAAGCGCCTGCGCGCCAACTTTGACTATCCGCCCGACCGGCAGGATGGTGAGAATCCGCATGCCGTCTCGGAACACGGCACCGACGCTTGGCTTGCGGATCGACTCTCCCAGCCGCAACACATCGACCAAACCCCGCCCCATCGAGGCCAGGAAGTTGTACTGCGCATCAAGGAGGCCAGCGTGCACCGCAATACCCGTTGTGCGCTAATCGTCGACGCCATATCGGTTGGCCGCATTCTGGACGTTCTGCTTGAGTTCGGATTCGATGAAGCGCTGATTGTCCCTGTCGATGCGATCAAAGGCATCAGCGATCTGTTCAAGCGTGGACGACATCTCGGCCTCGCTTCAGGGATGTGCAGCCGCACCACAGGCAATGTGCGGCCTGGCAAATTCCGTCATTCTCGCAGTTGCTCTACTCCTTGCGTGCCGACCCTGGTCGACCCGCGATAGAAGGAGCGCGATCCGCGAAGAATGGCACCCCGGCTCCGGCCCGTTCGCCACACGGCCGGAATGTTGCACCAAGTCCGTTCGACTGCGCAACAAGTGCGTCTCGAGATCACGGACATCGCCGCCGCTGCACGCTCGAACTGCGTGCGTTGCACCGTGCTGGCGGCTTCAGGCCGGGACGTGAATCCGCGCATTGATATCACGTTGCGCACGGCCCGCGATACCACGGTAGTGGCCGGAGATGCGCCGCGCCCGCCGTTGCACTTGCTGCTGGTGTTCGCGTCGTTCCCGTCGTCAGCAGCGGGGTGGCCCCAGGCGCGCTTTTGTCGGGCACCGGGGCGGGGCGGCCCTCGGCCCGCCTCCCGCTTCGCCGCGTTCCACGTCCATCGTGGCGCGTTGGCTGGCCGTTCTAGGCGCCGTTGCCGTCCCGCTTGCCGCGCAGCGGCACCATCTCGGCTGGCTGGCGCGTTCAGATGCCGGCCCAATCCGCCATCAACTTGCCCTCTTGGCGATCAGGCTGCCGCGCAAATAGGCCGCTTCCACCTTGTCGCAAAGCATGTGCGCAAGCTCCATCTCCACCACCTCCCGCGGGTGCGGTGTGCTCTCGCCTGCCCAGTCTCTAACGCTGCTGCAGAAACCATGCGCCGTGATCGCTTCGCCCGTGCGCACACGGACGGGCCTGTACTCCTTCGAGATAGTGGCTTGGCGGCGTACTGCCGGCTAGCGACCCGTTGCCTGCCCGCAGACACCGCAGAACCTGTCACCTGCCGCCAACGGGGCGCCGCACTGCAGACAGCGAGCGGAGGCGGGCGGCATGCCCGGTGTCCGGGTCGCGGTTCGGGGGTTCGCGGCGGCAGGCTGGTCCAGTGCCTCCATCTTGTCGCGCTCGATCTCGATTCTGGTTCCGGGTGCGATCTCGATCGTGACCAGCTTGTCCGCCAGAGCGACAATCACGCCGTGAATGCCACCGGAAACCGTTACGCGATCGCCGAGGGCGATCCCGGCAACCAGCCGCCTATGGCGGGCGCGCCTGCGCTGTTGCGGCCAGACGAGAACGGCGTAGACCGTCAGCAGGACCACCAGCATCGGCAGCGCCGAGAGAAGCTCCTGTCCCATGCCTACTGCCCTCGTCGGCTTCGATGCGGATGCGGTGATGCTCTCCGGACATGCGCGCGAAGGTGCCAACCAGTCAATGTCCGGGTATGCGGCTCCCTGCGGATCCGGCCGGTTCATGCGGCAACGCCGTGACCGCATCTCGTGCAGAACCGCGTCCCGGGACGCAGCGCCGCGCCACAGGCGGGGCAGGTGCCGGGCTCGCGGCGAGGTGTGCCCGCCGGCACTTGCGCAACCGCTGCGCCGCACGTTACGCAATATCTCGCACCCGGTCGCAGCTCTGCGCCGCATCTGTCGCAGGTCGCGCTCGGTGCTGGAAGCGGCGCGTCGCAAAGCAGGCATCGCCCTTGGGCACCGATGTTGGAAGCGCCGCAGCGCTGAAAGCTCGACGATCTTACACGAGCCTCCCTGGGCCGAGACGCGGCTGTGGTCGGCGGCCGCTTCGTGGTTGGCGGCGCGTGGGGAATCGCGACGCCGGCGCCCCAGCATCCGGCGAGACCGATCCCGAGACCGCCACAGGTCCAGTCGGCGCCGCCCCGGTGGCGGTGGCCGGGACACCGGTCGACAGCGACGGGTCCAGGAGGTGATTGATGGCTGCGTTGAAGCAGGAGAAATCTGGTGTCGGGCGAAGCATGAATGCGGGCGCCTGCAGCCCGATATTCAGCACGTTGGCAAGCCCGCCACCGATGGCTGCTCCAACGCTGCCTGCGGCCAGCTCCAGGAATCGCTTGGTCCCGGTCGGGACTGCGCCGGCGCCAATCGAGCGTGCGGCCGCACGCTCCTCGGCCCAGCGTCGCACGCGGCCGCCCCGGGCGCGGGAGAGGAGGCCGGGCAGAACCGTCCATGCCGCCACTGCAGAGTAGGCGATGATGTAGCGGATCCGGGCGCCGATATAGTCGCCAAGACCGCCGCCATGCGATTCGTAGTAGACATTGTTGGTGACCAAATTCTCGATGAAATCAGCCACGCCGAAAGCGATCGCGCTCAACACCCCGAGTGTGGGGTTGATGCGGGAGATGAAGGGCATGACGAGATTGATGAACGGCGTCGTCTCGATATGCCCTAGGTGCGAGGGGTAGAAGCCTATCACCGCCGCCACGGCGGCGCCGCCCAGCACCACCCACCAGCACAGAACGACAAACTCCGCAACGCCCATGTCCTTGACCAGCCAGGACAGCCCCGAGCTGCGCGCGAGCAGCCGGAGCGTCATGCTGACCAGGTGTTCGTGGGTACCGCCATCCGGCGCCCGGGGTGTGCGATCCGCGCCGGGAGCGGTGGCGGCGCCGGCAATCCTCGCGCCGCGGGCCTGGCAGAACGGCATCCCCGGACGGAGGGCTGTGCCGCAGGCGGGACAGTTCATCGGCTGCATCGCTTTCCCGGCCATGAGGCCGCCCCAGCTTCTGTCACCATGGACTAGGCCCGATCCGTGCCGCCGCGGTCAGGCCGACAAACGCAGCGATCGCTCATCCCGATGCACCGGCAAGCGCGGCTCAGGCATGGCCCCGTTCGCCCGCCCGGCGGGCACGCCGGCAGAAGACGTAGCCGACAAGAAGGCTGGCGGTGATCCATGAGCCGCTGGCGGTCAACGAAAAGAGGGCCTTCGCCTTGGCCTGGTTCAGCTCGCCATCCAACGCGACCGCGAGGAGCGCTGTTGCCGGGATTCCGGCGACGGCAAGAAGGGCTGCGTACAGCACGGCAACGGGAACAAGCGCGAACGGGCGCAGGGCCGTGCGCGGCCAGCCCACTGCAAGTCCGGCTGCCAGCATGCTCAGGGCACCGGAGGTGCCGCCGCCAACCGCAACTCGGATGGTACTTGATACGAGGCCGCTCGCGTCATTGGCGAAGTAGTGGTCGAGGAGCGGGTCCCAGCGGATGTCGCGCGCATCAGCCAGGGTTTCGGCCCAGGTCCAACCGAGGAATGCGATGGCCCAGGCCGCCGCGGCGAGCGCCGCCCATCCCACGACCGTCATTCCGCGCCCGACGGCACCGAGCCTTGCTTCGCGTTCCGTCGATGCGCGGTCTCCTGTCTGTGTCGGGACATCCGCGGCGGGTTGCGTGGCCGCGCGCGGGCCGGGTGGCAGCGCGTGCAACGGCGAGAGGTCCGCAACAGGGCTGCCGCAGTTCGCGCAGAACAAATCCCCGGTGCAAACAGCGGCCCCGCAGTGTGAAAGCCGGCGCGAGGGGGCGGTGCGGATCGAGGGCAAGGCGGACGAGGCGGGGGTCTGCACTTCCGGCCGGATGGATACGGCATTGGAGGAACTGGAAGCGGCGGGCTGGTGCCGGGCAGCGCCGCAGCGGGCGGGCGATCAGTCCGGGCGAAAGCGGAAGGATTGGGCGATCAACCCGGCACTTCGCGGGTCCGTGCAATGACGGCATGGTGCGCCCGCTTGGCCGTGATCCGGGCGGAACAGGTCCATGCCGATAGCGTCGGTAGCGTCGATAGCTCCGGGTCCGTGGGTGTCGACCGATCCATCGACACTAACGGCGCCAATGCCAAAGGCATGGAAACGCCGGAGCCCCCGCCAGTGACCCTGCGCTTCAAGCTGCCAACGATGCGGGCGACCCCGACGCGCTTGCAGAACGCGATGCGATCGAGCCTGAGCAGCGCGGCGCGTTCGGCCAGCCCTTGTCGCAGGAAGAACACCAGCGCCACTTGGCGGGTCTGCTCAAAGCCTCGCGCCCGAGCCTGCTCTGGACCTTGCAACAAAACGAGCACCTGCGCCCGCTTTGCTGCTTTATTCCAATGCGGATCTGTTCGGTACTCTCAGTTGTCCCGCTCGCGCCGAGAGGCAAGTACGCCGAACCGCTGCTGCAACAGTGCCTGCACTGCCTTGCGGTCGGGCTTGCCGGCCGAGGTGAGCGGCAGGTCCTCGACCATCAGCACGGCGCGCGGGATGGTGTGGGTCGGGCCGTTGGCGGCGCAATAGTCCTGGATCGCGGCCGGGCTCGGGCTCGTGCCGTGGCGCGGGCGGATGGCGGCGGCGGGTGCCATGCCCTTGGTCGCGTGCGCGAGCGGCACCACCACGGCATCGTCCACCTCCGGGTGGCCGAGCAGCAGGTTCTCGACCTCCTTCGGATAGACATTCTCCCCGCCGCAGACGAACATGTCGTCGCTGCGGCCGAGGAAATAGAAGAAGCCTTCGGCATCGATGCGGAATAGATCGCCGGTGCAGAGCCAGCCGTCGCGGATGCGCTGAGCGGTAAGGTCGGGGCGGTTGACATACTCCTTGAGGACATAGGGGCAGCGCACCCAGAGCTCGCCCTCGGTCGGGTGCAGGGCGCCGTCGGGACCGAGCAGCTTTACCTCGGTTTCCGGCGGCACGACGCCGACGCTGCCGCGCGGCACCTTGCGCCCGTCGAGCGGTGGGCGCAGCACGCCCCCGCCCTCGGTCAGGCCGTAGCTCTCCTTGACCAGGATGCCGGGGAACAGCGCCGACAGCCGGTCGAGAAGCTCGACCGGCACCGCCGAGGAGCCCATCGACAGGAGCTTGAGGGCGGCGAAATCCAGGCTGCGGATCAGCCCTTCGTGGCGCGCGATCTCGGCATACATGGCGGGCACGCCGCCGGCGATGGTGACGCGGTGGTTGGCAAGAGCGCGCAGGAAGCTTGCCGCCTCGAAGCGCGGCAGGATCACCACCGAGGCGCCCGCGCGCAGCATCGGCTTGATCACGCCGCGCATCGCGTTCTTGTGGAACATCGGCGCGGCGACGATGCCGCGCTCGGCAGACGCGACCGGCCAGTATGCCTGCGCATGCTCGATCCCCCACAGCATGCCGCCATGGGTCAGCGCGATGCCCTTGGGCATGCCGGTGGAGCCGGCGGTGTAGGGCTGGAAGGCCTGCTCGTCGAACGCCACCGCCTCGATCGCGGGGTCGGGCGCGGCGGCGGCGAGCAGGGCGTCGAAATCCTGCCAGCCCGCGCGCGGGGTGCGCGTGACCAGGCGCAGGGCAAGGCCCGCCTGCTCCGCCGCCTCGCAGGAGGTGGCGGCCTCGGCCGGATCGGCCAGGATCGCCCCGGCGCGCGAATCGCGCAGCATGAAGGCGATCGCGTCGCGCCCGAGCTTGTGGTTGAGCGGCACCGGCAGGGCGCCAAGCCGCATCGCCGCCAGGAAGACGACGAGGTAGGTGGCGGAGTTGCCGAGCGCGAGCGCGAGCCGCCCGCCGCGGCCGAGGCCCGCCCCCCGCAGCACGGCAACCGCACGCTGGATCTCGTCCTCCAGCGCGGCGAAGCTGAGCTCGCGCGGTGCCGGCTGGTGGCCGGGCCCGGTCAGGTCGACAAGCGCAACCGCGTCCGGGCGGGCGGCGACCGCCATGTGGAAGAACGCGCCGAGATTGCCCGTCGGGTGCAGGGCCGGTATGAGTTCCAGCGCACTTGCCCGGCGCGCAGGCGGCGCGGCTTCGTTCATGACGGAGGATCCCCTTGGACAGCGTTGCCCGGCTCAATGCCTTCATGTCCCGCGCGCCGTTCCACCAGTGGCTCGGCTGCCATGTCACCGCGCACGATCCCGAGACGGGCGAGGTGCGGGTGGCGTTGCCGGCGCGGATGGAGCTGCGCCACTCCCCCACCGCCGAGACGGTGCATGGCGGCGTGATCTCCGCCTTGGTGGACCTTGCCGCGCATGCGGCGCTGAATGCCGTGACCGGCATCGGCATGCCGACCATCGACCTGCGCACGGACTATCTGCGCCCCGCAGTGGCGCCGCTCCTGGCGGTGGCCCGGCCGCGGCGCGTCGGGCGCACGCTCGGCATCGTCGATATCGAGGTGCTGGATCATAACGGCAAGCTTGCCGCGCTCGGGCGCGTGGTCTACCGCACGGCCAAGGAGTAGCAGCGAGGAGCGCAGATGCGGCGGGGCTGCCTGCGGCACGGAATCCCGCGCCGATGCACCACCAGCCCGTGCGAGCGCGTGTCGCAGCGATTGGCCGCAATTGCGCGCGTTCGCTCGCCGCCCGGAATGCACATTGTGGCTGCACTCAACCATCTCAAGCGCCTGCTCCGGACATGAGTGCCCCTGGCAGCATGCAAGCGAAGCCCTTGTCTGTCCAGGGCCGCCACCTAGCGGTGCGGGCGCGACGGCCGCTCGACAAGACAAGAACCCACCGGCTTGCCAAGTCCTGGGTAGGCAAGCCGCGCCGCAGATGATACACATTCATTAACGATGTGTAACGGCGGCATGGAGGGACGGGTCATGGCGATCGACAGCATCATCGGACGGCGAGGCCTTCTGGTGGGCACGGCGGCGGTCGCGCTCGGCGGCGTTGTGGCGCCCCGGCGGGTTCTCGCGCAAGGCGCCGCGTTGCGGCCGGTCAGCTTCCGGCTGAACTATGTCGCGAATGCCGAGCACGCTCCCTACTATCTCGGCGTGAAGAAGGGTTTCTACCGCGAGGAGGGCATCGACCTCCGCATCACGCCCGGCATCGGCTCGAACGATACCGTGCGCCTTGTCGGCGCCGGCAACGAGATGTTCGGCGTGGCTGTGTCGGACTCGGTGGCGACGGGGCGCGGGCGCGGCGTGCCGGTGACCTCGCTTGCGGTGCTGCTGCAGCAGAGCCCGAACGTGCTGGTCTCGCTCGAACAGACCAACATCAGGACACCGCAGGATCTCTACGGCAAGCATGTCGGCGTGTCCTCGCGCAGCACCGTGTTCGCCTTCTGGAAGGCGTTCGTGCGCGCCGCGAACCTCGATGAATCGCGCATCCGCTTCACCGATCTCGGCGCCACCGCCTCGACCGGCGTGCTGATCGCGCGCACGATCGATGCCACCATCACGCTTGCCACCAACGAGGTGGTGGCGATGCGCAACAACGGCATCAAGCTGAATATCATCGATCTTGGCGCCCACGGCGTGCATGCCTACGGCCAGGTGCTGTTCGGCAACCAGCGCATCGTCGAGACCGACCGCGACCTTGCCGCGCGCATGCGCCGCGCCACACTGCGTTCGTGGGAATACACGATCGGCAACGTGCCCGAGGCGATCGCCGCGCTCAAGGAGGCGGTGCCGGCGACCGACGTCAAGACCGAGATCGACAAGTGGACCGAGATCATCCCGCGCACGCGCCCGCTGGGCGGCGGCTCGGTTCCGTTCGGCAGCCAGACGGTCGAGGGCTGGCAGCGCACCCTGCAGACCTTCAACGCCGCCAACCTGATCGAGCGGCAATTCCAGCCGAGCGAGATCATCGCCAATCTCGGCTGATCGCCGGGGAGCCTTCGTCTTGACCGACAGCCAGGCTGCCGGCACCGTGCCGCCCTTCGTCAGCTTCGAGGATGTGGGGCTGACCTACGCGGCGGGAACAAGCTCGGCGGTCGAGGCGCTGCGCAACATCAGCTTCGGGGTGGGCCAGCATCGCTTCGTCTCGATCCTGGGCCCGTCCGGCTGCGGCAAGTCGACGCTGCTGCGCCTGCTTGCCGGCTTCCTGCGTCCGACCGCAGGGCGCATCAGCGTGGGCGGGGTCGATCCCGAGGTCGCGCGCAGCACCGGCATGCTCGGCGTCGTGTTCCAGAGCCCGGTGCTGCTGCCCTGGCTCCGGGTGATCGACAACGTCGCCTTCCTGCTCGAACTCAAGGGCGTGGCGCGCACAGAGCGCGAGGCGATCGCGATGCAGTTCATCGACCTGGTCGGGCTGCGCGGCTTCGAGCGGCACATGCCCTACCAGCTCTCGGGCGGCATGCAACAGCGCGTCTCGATCGCCCGTGCGCTCGCCTTCGGCCCGTCGGTGCTGCTGATGGACGAGCCCTTCGGCGCGCTCGATGCCCTGACGCGCGACCGCATGGCGCTCGAACTGCTGGACATCTGGAAGCGCGACCAGAAGACCGTGCTGTTCGTCACCCACAGCGTGCAGGAGGCGGTGCTGCTGTCCGACGAGGTGCTGGTGATGAGCCCGCGCCCGGGCCGGATCAGCGTGGTCCGCCCGGTGGCGCTCGGCCGCCCGCGCTCGAAGGCGCAGCGCCACGAGCGCGAGTTCGTCGAGCATTGCAAGCGGCTGTTCGACGATCTCGATGCCGACGCGGCGCTCGGCGTCTGAACCAGGGAGGGGCGAGACGTGGCAAACGGCACCAAACCGATGCGCACGCTGGGCGGGCTTGCCGCCTTCGCCCTGCCGGCGGCGAGCATGCTCGGCCTGCTGCTGGTCTGGCAGGTCTATACCAACGCCTTCGAGGTCAACCACTTCATCCTGCCGAGCCCGCTGCGTGTGCTGAACGCCGCGTTCGGCTTCGGCCTGCCGCTGCTCGGCCATGTCTGGACCACGACCTACCAGATCCTGGTCGGCTTCACCGTCGGCAACCTGCTGGCGGTGATCATCGCCTACGCGATCGTGCAGTCCCCTGTCGCCGAGAAGCTGATCTACCCGTTCCTGATCGTCTCGCAGACCGTGCCCAAGCTCGCCATCGCGCCGCTCCTGGTGATCTGGTTCGGCACCGGGCTCACGCCCAAGGTGATCGTGATCGTGCTGCTCTGCTTCTTCCCCACCGCAATCAACGTAGTGCAGGGCCTGCGCTCGACCGACCCGAGCGCGGTCGATCTGGTCAACCTCGTCACCAGCTCGAAGCGCACGCTGTTCTTCAAGGTCCAGTTCCCGAGCGCGGTGCCCTATTTCTTCGCCGGGCTGAAGATATCCATGGCGGCGGCGGTGATCGGCTCGATCGTGGCCGAGTGGGTCAGCGCCACCAGCGGGCTCGGCTACCTGATTCTCTATGGCGGGCAGACTATGCGCACAGACCTGATGTTCGTCGCGGTGCTGCTCACCGTAGTGCTCGGCCTGGTGCTCTACGGCTTGGTGGCGGGGGCCGAGCGACTCTTGTCGTGGAAGGTGGCCGAGATCGGCGGCCGCGCCGCCTGAGACGGCCGCCCGGCACGGTCGGCAGGCAGGTTCGGTTTCCAGCGCGAGGAGCGATGTCGCGATGAAGGCGGTAGTGATCGAGAAGCAGGGGGGCGTCGAGAACCTGGCCTGGCGCGACTGGCCCGACCCCGAGCCGCGCCCGACGGACGTGCTGATCGCGGTCAAGGCGGTCGGGCTCAACCATCTCGACATCTTCGTGCGCCGCGGCATGCCAGGCTTCCCGGTGCCGATGCCGTTCATCTCAGGCGGCGACATCGCCGGCGTGGTCAAGGCGGTGGGCGCCGCGGTGACGCGCTGGAAGGTGGGCGATCGCGTCGCGGTGAACCCGATGACGCCGGACGGCATGGTGGGCGAGCAGGCCTTGGGCGGCATGGCCGAGCTCGTGCGCATCCCTGAGACGCACCTGATCCGCGTGCCCGACGGCATGGACTTCGTCACCGCCGCGGCGATCCCGATTAATTTCGGCACGGCGCTGCGCATGTTGCACACGATCGGCCACCTCCAGGCGGGCGAGCTCGTGTTGGTGGTGGGCGCGAGCGGCGGCGTCGGCACCGCCGGAATCCAGCTTGCCGTGGATGCCGGGGCGCGGGTGATCGCGGTCACGCGCGGGGAGGAGAAGCTCGCGCCCCTGCGCAGCATCGGTGCCGAACATGTCATCGACAGCGCCGCCGAGGATTTCAGCGCCGCCGCTTGGCGCCTCAGCGGCAAGAAGGGTGTCGACCTGGTGATGAACTATACCGGTGGCGACACCTGGGTGCCCTCGCTCCGGGCGATGCGCAAGCGCGGCCGGCTGATCACCTGCGGCGCGACCGCGGGCTACGATCCGCCGACCGACATCCGCTACATCTGGACGCGCGAGCTGCAAGTGCTCGGCTCGAACGGGTACACCCAGCAGGACATCGAGGAGGCGTTCCGCCTGTGCGGCGCGGGCAGGATGCGCCCGCTGGTCTCGCACGTGCTCAGGCCCTGGCAGGCGGGCGAGGCGCACACGCTGCTTGAACAGCGCCGCGTGGTGGGCAAGGTCGTGCTCGATTTCGCCACCAACTGAGCGCATACCTCCGGCGCGCGCGACGGTGGACCAAGGTGGAGGTGTGGGATCGGTCGGAGCGCTCTTGGACTGGCGGAGGAGGCAGTCGCCGAAAGGGTGTGTGGCAAGCCATCGCGTCGTCCTGGCGGCCATGCCGCCCATGCAGCTCATAAGACCTCAGCCTGTTGCAGAACGGTCCGGACGGCAGCATCCTGCAGGTCCGGAGGGTATCCGTGCTTCCGAAGAACTCGCTTCACCAACACGCGCATGCGCGCCCCTGCGGCCTCGCGGTGGGGCCAGTCGACGGAGCTGCTCCCCCGAGTGCTGTTTAGGAGTTCGTGTGCGATCGCCCTGAACGCTGGCTCGCCCATCACTTGGCGCGCACTTTCGTTCTCAGCCAACGCATCGAAAAGGCGTCCTCTTCCTCGGTCAGGGTTGTCTCTTCGCCGCGCGCCCGCGCCCCCCTTAAGGTCCCTGGCGATCTGGATGAGTTCCTCAAGAACCTGAGCCGTGGCCAGCGCACTCGCTTATTAGCGGGCAATGGCTGCTTACAGCCGTTCCGCAAGGGCCATCGATCTGACCTGCTCCCCGCTGGTCCTGACCTGAGCCCCGCGAACTCCTCCGGATTTGGGTAGAGTCCGCTGACCATGAGGAGGCGGACGATGCGGGCATCGAGGTTCAGCGAGGAGCAGATTATTGCGATTCTGCGGGAGCAGGAGGCGGGCGGGGCGACGGCGGAGGTCTGCCGCCGGCACGGGATCAGCAGCGCGACGTTCTACAAGTGGAAGGCCAAGTATGGCGGGCTCGAGGTGTCCGAGGCGCGGCGTCTGCGGGCGCTGGAGGCGGAGAACGCGAAGCTCAAGAAGCTGCTGGCCGAGGCGATGCTGGACAATGCGATGCTGAAAGACATTGCCGGAAAAAAATGGTGACGCCCGTCGCCAGGCGGGAGGCCACGGCTCACCTGCGCCAGGTCTGGGCGGTGAGCGAGCAGCGGGCGTGCAAGGCGATCGGTGCGGACCGCAGTTCGGTGCGCTATTGCAGCCGGCGACGCGATGACGGCGCGGTGCGGGTGAGGCTGCGGGAGCTGGCGGCAAGCCGCCGGCGCTTCGGCTATCGTCGGCTGCACGTCCTGCTGCGACGTGAGGGGATTGCGCTCAACCACAAGAAGCTGCGACGGCTCTATGCCGAGGAGCGGCTGCAGGTGCGCCGCCGCGGCGGCCGCAAGCGGGCGCTGGGCACCCGGGCGCCGCTGGCGATCCCGCAGGGGCCGGACCAGCGCTGGTCGCTCGACTTCGCCAGCGATGCCACGAGCGACGGCCGGCGCTTCCGGATCCTGGCCGTGGTCGACGACTTCAGCCGCGAGTGTCTCTGCCTGGTGGCCGATACCTCGCTCTCCGGCGCCAGGGTCGCCCGCGAGCTCGACGCGGTGACTGCGGTGCGCAAGCGACCGGCGAGCTGCGTCTCCGACAATGGCCCCGAGCTGACCAGCATGGCGATCCTGCGCTGGTGCCAGGAGAGCGGGGTCGAGTGGCACTACATCCAGCCGGGCAAGCCGCAGCAGAACGCCTTCGTCGAGAGCTTCATCGGGCGGCTGCGGGACGAGCTGTTGAACGAGACGCTCTTCACCTCGCTCGTGCACGCCCGTGCCCTGCTCGCGGCCTGGAAGCACGACTACAACACCGTCAGGCCGCACAGCGCGCTCGGCAACCTGGCGCCCCTGACCTACGCAACGCTCGGCGCTCCCACGATGCAACGGGATGGGGCGCTGCGCGATCTCGAGGGCTCAGCGCCCCATCCCGTTGCACCACAGAGCCAGCCAGGCTCAAATCACGACAGGACTCTACCTGCCCCTGGATGAAAGTCGGGGCTCAGGTCAGTCC
>JADZEB010000013.1 GCA_020850755.1 Alphaproteobacteria bacterium
CGGGATGGGGCGCTGCGCGATCTCGAGGGCTCAGCGCCCCATCCCGTTGCACCACAGAGCCAGCCAGGCTCAAATCACGACAGGACTCTACCTGCCCCTGGATGAAAGTCGGGGCTCAGGTCAGTCCCTCACGGATTATGAGAGCCCTGGGTTGCTCATACTGCCGTCTCCGCCGCCGCGATGGTAGCGGGCGACCGGTGGATCTGGTCGGGCTTGCGCAGCAAGTTGCCTAGCCTCGCTCCGTGCTCTCGCCACGCAGTAGGACCGGGCGATGCGCCTTGGGGCGCTTCGCGCACCATCCTGCTGCACCACCGAGCCGCGCCGGCTCGAATGACCGACAGGTGTCCCGTGCGCCCGGAAAAACGAGGTGCGGTCAAGACGGACGCAAAACCAACCGACCGCAATGGCAAACAGTGGTGATTCCCGCAGGTCGGCCAGTTCGATCAGTGGTTCAGAATCTGGCTAAGGAACAGCTTGAGGCGATCGCTTCTGGGTGCCCCAAAGAATTCGTGAGGGGGCGCAGCTTCCACGATCTCGCCCTTATCCATGAAGATCACGCGATCAGCCACTTTGCCTGCGAACCCCATCTCATGCGTCACGACAACCATGGTCATGCCACTTTCCGCCAACTCGACCATGACATCGAGCACCTCCTTGATCATCTCGGGGTCAAGCGCGGAAGTGGGCTCATCGAACAGCATGATCTTCGGTCGCATGCACAAGGCTCGCGCGATTGCTACTCGCTGTTGCTGGCCGCCAGAAAGCTGCCCAGGGTACTTGGCCGCCTGCTCCGGAATCCGCACCCTTTCAAGGAAGGAACGGGCCAACTCCTCAGCGTCCTTCTTGGGCATCTTGCGCACCCAGATGGGAGCGAGCGTCAGGTTCTCGAGGACCGTGAGGTGAGGGAAAAGATTGAAGCTCTGGAACACCATCCCGACTTCGCTGCGGATGGCATCGATGTTCTTGACGTCGTCGGTAAGTTCGATGCTGTCGACGAGGATCCGCCCTTCCTGGTGCGCTTCCAGGCGGTTGATACAGCGGATCATCGTGGACTTTCCCGACCCCGAAGGTCCGCAAACGACGACCCTTTCGCCAAGGCCGACCTTCAGACTGACGTCGCGCAGCACGTGTAGCTGGCCGTACCACTTGTTCACGCGATCGAGTTCGATAATGGGATCGCCCTTGCTCATGGCACGAACTTGGCGAGAGGCGGACTGCTGCTGTGCATTGTTCACGTCGTGCTCCATTCGCTAACGGCGCCGCCCAGGGTTCAACTCCGCTTCCAGCCTTTGGCTGTACTTGGACATCGCGTAGCAGAAGACGAAGTAGATGATCGATACTTTGATATAGGCCTCTACGCCAAAGCCCTGCCAGGCGGGCTCGATGATCGAGGTCTTTGCGGCGTTCAACAAGTCGAAGATCCCGATGATGAGAACCAATGAGGTGTCCTTGAACAAGCCGATAAAGTTGTTGACCATTGGCGGGATAACGAGGCGCAAGGCCTGCGGCAGAACGATCAGGCCGGTCTTCTTCCAGTAGGACAGTCCCAGGGCTTCAGCAGCCTCGTATTGCCCGCGCGGAATGGCTTGCAGGCCGCCACGAATGACCTCAGCCAAGTAGGCTGCGGCGAACAGGATAATGGCAACCTGGGCGCGCAACAGCTTGTCGATGTTGAGCCCCTCGGGAAGAAAGAGAGGGAACATCACCGAGGCCATGAATAGAAGGCTGATCAACGGCACGCCACGGATCAACTCGATATAGACGACACAAAGGGCGCGTACTGCCGGCAGGCTCGTGCTCCTGCGGCCAAGAGCCAAGACAATGGCAAGCGGGAACGCGAACGCTATGCCGAAGGTTGCCAGGACCAGGGTGATAACCAGTCCGCCCCAGCGTTCCTGCTCGACGTATGTGAGTCCCAGTATCCCACCCCACAGCAGTACCCCGATCGCTCCCAGAGAGACTAGCCAGATCAGGGCCAGTTCTCGCCGCCAGAACCTCTTGTTCGCGCTGATCAGATACAGGCCAACGAAGATGACGCAGCAGAGCGCAGGCCGCCAATGCTCATCGTACGGATACGTACCGAACAGGATGAAGCGGTGCTTTTCTGTGATGAGCGCCCAACATGCGCCACTGCCTTCGACGGCACGGCATGCGCTCGTATCCTGCCCGGGAACACTCCAGACGGCATTGATGAATGCCCAATCCACGAAAGCTATCGCATACCGCACGAGGAGGTATGCGAGGGCTAGTGTAACTGCCGTGGATATCCAGGAGGAAAACAGGTTGGCGCGCAGCCAGCCTACGATTCCGGTTTGGAGCATCGGAGGCGGGCGCATCGGTGGGTCCGCTGACTGCACGGCTTGGACCGCTTCGTGTGCAGGAGCGTTCATGCCTTAGCGCTCCTTCAGCGCGACACGCGCATTGTACCAGTTCATGAAAAGCGAGATGGACAGGCTGATCGTAAGATAAACCGCCATGATGATCGCGATGCCCTCGATGGCCTGCCCGGTCTGATTCAAGGTCGTGTTCGCGATCGAGACGATATCCGGATAGCCGATTGCCACCGCCAGGGAGCTGTTCTTGGTCAGATTCAGGTATTGGCTCGTCGTCGGTGGAATGATGACGCGAAGCGCCTGCGGCAGTACGATCAGACGCAATTGCAAGCCGCGTGACAGGCCAAGGGCACCGGCCGCTTCCCATTGCCCCCAGTTCACCGCGAGGATGCCCGCGCGGACATTCTCCGCGATGAACGCCGCGGTGTATGTCACCAGCCCGACGAGCAGCGCTGCGAACTCCGGCGTGACGCGCACGCCGCCCTGGAAGTTGAAACCGCGAAGCAGCGGGACATCCGGCCGCCACGGGGCACCAGCGGCGAAAAAGACGAGGGCCGGTAGCCCCACGATCAACACGAGGCCGGGCAGCAGAACATGCGGACGGTCACCAGTGGCCTCTTGGATTCGTGCTGCACGCCGAGTAAGCGCGACCGAGGCAAGGATACCGGCAAGGGCCGCGACCGTTGCTGCCCAATGGGCAGCGGTCCATTCCACCCATGGGAAGTAGATGCCGCGGTTGGAAAGGAAGACATCGCCGCCCAGGGCGAGTGCCTGCCTGGGTCCCGGCAATCCCTGAAGGAGCGAGTACCAGAAGAAAAGCTGCAGAAGGAGTGGTAGATCGCGAAGGAGTTCGACGTAGGCGGAGGCCAGCTTGGCAAGGAGGAAGTTTCTTGCCAGCCGGGCCACGCCTATCAAGGTGCCGAGGATCGTCGCCAGGACGATTCCGATAGCGGCGACCTTGAGCGTATTCAGGACGCCCACGAACAGCGCCCGCAGATAGGAATTCTCGGGAGAGTAATCGATCAGCGCTTCGCCGATCGGCAGCCCCGCTTCCCGGTGCAGGAAGGCAAAACCGGACGCGATTCGGCGCACCTCGAGGTTGTGCATGGTATTGGCGACCAGCCACCACACGCACCACCCAATGGTGCCCAGAATCACCGCCTGCCAGACTATGCTTCTGACGATAGGATGGCCGAGGGAAAGTGTCTGGCGTGGCGGTCTGCGGGGGCTCTCGCCGGACATGGCTGGGCGCTCGCGCAGAGTAGCTTGCTGGGATTGGAGGCGTGCCGGGTTCAAGCCAACTGGTGGCACGAACCCGGCACCCAGACCACTAGCGCAGGGGCGGGGAGTACATCAGCCCGCCCTGGGTCCATAGCCGGTTCGGACCACGCTGTATGCCAAGCGGTGTCACATTGCGCTCGAAGCTCTCGCCGTAGTTGCCCACCTGCTTGATGATGTTGAAGGCCCAGCGATTGTCGAGGCCGAGCATGCGGCCAAAATCACCCGTAGCGCCGACAAAACGCTGGATCGAGGGATTCCGCTCCGACAGCTTCGACTCGATGTTCGCCGACGTGAGGCCAAGCTCCTCGGCCTCAATCATGGCGTTCAGGCTCCAACGCACGATGTCGGCGAAGCGATTGTCGCCATGGCGGACGGCTGGGCCGAGTGGCTCCTTCGAGATCACCTCGGGCAGGATCACATGCTGGTTGGCTTCTCCGGCGCGGCTTGCGCGCACGGAAGCAAGGCCGGATACGTCGGTCGTCAGCGCGTCGCAGCGCCCGGCAAAGTAGGCGGCATTCACTTCTTCAAGACGTTCGATGACGACCGGGGTGAAGCGGATGTTGTTGGCCCGCCCCCAATCGGCAAGGTTGAGTTCCGTCGTCGTGCCGGGCTGAACGCAGATCGTGGCGCCGTTCAATTCGCGCGCCGACGACACGTTTGCCGAGCGCTTCACCATGAAGCCCTGGCCGTCATAGAAGTTGATGCCAACGAAATCGAAGCCGAGCTGCACGTCGCGCTGGAAGGTCCAGGTCGTATTGCGCGCCAGCATGTCGACTTCGCCTGATTGCAGGGCCGTGAAGCGCTGCTGAGCGGTTGTGGGAATGTAGCGGACCTTGGAGGCATCGCCGAAGATCGCCGCGGCGACCGCGCGGCACATATCCACGTCCAACCCACGCCAGTTGCCCTGGCTATCCGGGGCAGCAAACCCGGCTAACCCGGTGTTGACGCCACAGTTCAGGATGCCGCGTGCGCGCACGGCCTCGAACGTCGCTTGCTGGGCCAGTGCGGCCCCACTGACCGACGCGGCGATGAAGGCGCCGACCGCTAGTGTCTTGAAAAAATTCATGATTCTCCTCCCGCATTGCTCGGAAACCGACCGCCCCACAGGCCGTGGCTCCTTGTTTTAATCATCTTGGCAAGCTAGCGCTGCCCGCGTCAACGCCTCCCGATACCCTGGGCTGGCGGGATATCGGGTTGGCCTGTGCGAGACATCAAGGGGCAAGACTGTATCTTGTCGTGTTGTGTCGTCTCTGCCACGGTTCCGTTCTGCCTCTTGTTCTCGGAGATCCGCACCATGTCGGTTGTGACCGCATCCCGCCCGAACGATCTAGAATCCTTCTGGATGCCGTTCACGGCCAACCGCCGCTTCAAGGGCGCGCCGCGGCTCCTGGCGAAGGCAAGTGGGGTGCACTATTTCACCCCTGAAGGTCGCCAGGTTCTCGACGGCACGGCCGGTCTCTGGTGTGTCAATGCGGGGCATTGCCGGCCCGAGATAACAGAGGCCATCCAGGCGCAAGCGGCGGAAATGGACTTCGCGCCCACCTTCCAGATGGGGCACCCGTTGGCGTTCGAACTGGCGGCGCGCGTGGCGGAACTGGCACCCGCCGATCTCGATCGCGTGTTCTTCTGCAATTCCGGCTCCGAAGCCGTAGACACCGCGCTCAAGATCGCGCTGGCCTATCACCGGGCCCGCGGGCAAGGGCAGCGGACGCGCTTCGTGGGTCGCGAGCGTGGTTACCATGGTGTCGGATTTGGCGGCATGTCAGTCGGCGGAATTGGTGCAAACAAGAAGCAGTTTGGCGCCACACTGCCCAACGTGTCGCATTTGCCGCACACGCACATGCTCGACAAGAACGCGTTCGCGCGCGGTCAACCCGAGCACGGTGCCGAACTTGCGGACCATCTCGAGCGCCTGGTCGGACTGCATATGGACACGATCGCCGCCGTGATCGTTGAGCCGATGGCCGGTTCGACCGGCGTGTTGATTCCACCCAGGGGCTATCTCGAGAGGCTTCGCGCCATCTGCGACAAGCATGGGATATTGTTGATCTTCGACGAGGTGATCACGGGTTTTGGGCGGCTGGGCGCAAACTTCGCATCCGAGCGCTTCAATGTCATCCCAGACATGATCACCTGCGCCAAGGGGATTACGAACGCGGCCGTGCCGATGGGGGCCGTGATCTGCCGCGAGCATTTGTACGACGCGGTGGTTAACGGAGCACCCGACGGTATCGAACTGTTCCACGGCTACACCTATTCGGCGCATCCGCTCGCCTGTGCGGCTGGTCTCGCGACGCTCGACGTGCATCGCAAGGAGGACCTCTCTGGCCGGGTACGTGCCCTGGAATCCTACTGGGAGGATTGCGCGCACGCCCTTCGCGGACTGCCGAACGTGATCGATGTCAGGAACATCGGTCTCGTGGCCGGAGTCGAGCTTGCGCCCATGCCCGGTAAGGCCACCGAACGCGCTTACCAGATCTTCGTGCGGTGCTTCGAAAAGGGCCTGCTGACGCGCGTTACCGGCGACATCGTTGCCCTGTCGCCGCCCTTGACCATCGAGAAGCCGCAGATCGACGAGATCTTCGCGATCCTGTCCGAGGCGATTCGGGCCGTAGACTGACCGAGGCGGGTGCCGAGCGGACCGCGCTCGGTGGTCTGGGCTTCCGCAGTGACGCGCCTGCTGGGACGGTTGCTCGGCATCACTCCGGCATCAGGTCGCGAACGAGCCGCACGAAGAAGCTTGCGCCCACTGGCGCGGCTTCGTCGCGGAAGTCGTAGGCAGGGTTGTGGAGGATCCTGCCGCCCTCGTCTGGGCCGTTGCCGACCCATAGGAACGCACCAGGAACCTGGGAGAGGTACCAAGCAAAATCCTCGCCGGCCATGCTTGGCGGAAGGTCGCGCCTGACATTCCCTACCCCAACGACCGATGCCGCGGCGCTTGCCGCTTCGTCGCGGGCCTCGGGCGAGTTGAAGGTTCCGTTGTTGCGCGGATCGAATTCAAGACTGATCTCGAGGGCACAGGCATCTGCCACACCTTTAGCAACGGCGCGCATCCGTGCCGCAATCAGATCGCGCACCTCGGTGCGAAGGCACCTGACAACGCCCTTCACCACGACCTGGTGTGGGATCTGATTCTGGGCCTCGCCACCGCTGATCATCGTTGTACTGACAACCGCCGCGTCCAGGGGATCGACGTTGCGTGACGCGATCGCTTGAAGTGCCATGACGAGTTGCGACGCCGCGACGATGGGATCCCGCGCCAAGTGGGGCATGGCTGCATGCGAGGCGGCGCCAACGACGGTCATCGTCCAGACAGCCGTTACGGCCATGACGGCCCGATCGTGGATGGCGATCTGGCCGATTGGAAGCCCTGGCCAGTTGTGCAGGCCAAAGATGCGGCCAACCGGAAAGCGTGTAAGAAGGCCATCGGCGATCATGGCGCGCGCGCCCGTTCCGCGTTCTTCGGCCGGCTGGAATATGAAGTGAACCGTGCCACTGAAGCCGCCATTCCTGGCCAGGACCGCTGCCGCACCAAGGAGCATGGTGACATGGCCATCATGTCCGCACCCATGCATGACGCCGGCCCTGGTCGACCGATGCGGCAGGTTGCTCGCTTCCGTGATCGGCAGGGCATCCATGTCGGCCCGGAGGCCGATGGCCCGGCCGGGGGCGCCTGAATGCTGCTGGCCGTGCCGCAATGTGCCGACCACGCCATGTCCGCCGATGCCTTCCGTAACCTCCAGCCCCCAAGCGCGCAGTTTCTCCGCGATGAAGGCGGCAGTAGCCGTCTCCAGCCCCGACAATTCGGGGTTAGCGTGCAAGTGGCGACGCCACTGGATCATGTCGGACGACAAGGCCGTTACGGCCGGATCTAGCGGCATCGCCACAAACTCCGACTTGCGGCGCAGATTGCCCGCGCCGGCCGACGCCCTATAGTGGCACGGCTCGTTTCCGGCAAGCGTCCAGCCGTTGCTGGGACCAAAGGCGGGGAGACTTCGATGGGCAGTAATCCCTTGCGCGTGGTGGTTATCGGTGCAGGCATCGTTGGTGCTTCGACTGCACTCTGGCTGCTTCGAGATGGACATCAGGTCACGCTCATCGACCCCGCCGATCCCGGCGGCGAGGCCATGGCCAGCTACGGCAACATCGGCTGGCTATCTGACCATTCGATCCTGCCCGTCTCATTGCCCGGCCTCTGGAAGCAGGCGCCGAAGATGCTGCGCGATCCGCTGGGGCCGCTTGCGATCCGGTGGGGGTACCTGCCGGCGCTTGCGCCTTGGCTGATCCGCTTCCTGCGTGCTGGCCGGCTCGCGGAAGTCGAGCGCATTGCCAGAGCGCTGACACCCCTGCTCGCGGCCGGCTATCCCGATCACGTCGAACTTGCCCGCGAGGCAGGGGTTTCGTACCTGATTCACCGTGTCGGAGGGATGTACGTTTATCGCGACCGCGCGGCATACGAGCGCGACTCTCTCGTTTGGCGCATCCGTCGCGACAACGGGATCAGGCTGCTGGAGCTCGACCAGGACGAACTGCGCCAGCGCGAGCCTGACCTGAACCGCGACTACAGTTTCGCGGTGTACATGGATCAGGGCGGACATTGCAGCGACCCCGGGGGGCTGGCGGCAGCCTATGTCAGAGCCGCACTTGCCAGCGGCGCGCAGCTCTTGCCGGCACGGGCCCGCGGTTTCGTTTGGTCGGGAGAAGACCTCACCGGGATAGAGACCGACGCTGGGACGGTCGGGTGCGATCGCGTTGTGCTTGCCGCGGGCGCCCACAGCAAGGCGCTTGCCCGGGCACTTGGCGATGCTGTCCCACTTGACACAGAGCGCGGCTACCACTGGTTCTACAAGGATGCCGAAGCCGGCCCGCGCACCCCCATGATTGTCACCGATGCGAAGTGCGCGATCACGCGGATGGATTGGGGCCTGCGCATTGGCGGCACGGTTGAGTTCGGTGGCTTCGCCGCACCGCCCAACTGGGAGCGAGCGCGCCTGATGCAGAGGCATGCCCAGCGGATCTTTCCCGGCTTGCCTCGGGAGATCGACCAAAGCCGTGTGAAGCTCTGGATGGGCTTCAGGCCATCGATGCCGGACAGCATGCCGGTGATTGGCTTTTCACGGCGCACGCGCCAAGCGATTCACGCCTATGGGCATGGCCATATCGGGCTGGCCGCCGGTGCAAGTACGGGCCGCGCGGTCGCCGACCTTGTCGCTGGCCGTCCGACCGCTTGCGATCTCTCTCCGTTTCGCGCCCAGCGCTATTGATGAACCTACAGGCTCTCACAGTGGCACGTGGCCGGAATGCGCCCATGCGCTCTTGCTCGGCCGGTGGGCGCATCACGTCAAGTCTCGAATCAGGCCACCCATTCCGACACAGGCGCGCGTGCTTCGTGCAGGGGCTGGGCGATCACGTCGACACAGGTCGGTCCGGGATACTCGATCGCTTGGCGTAGTGTTGGTAGCAGGGCGGCAGGATCCGCCACCGTAAAGGACTTGACGCCGAAGGCCTCGGCAACACGGGCATGGTTGGTTCGGTCGAAATCGACCGAGAAATACCGGCCACCGAAGCCGGTCTTCTGGCCGGCCTTGATCCAGCCGAAGCATGCGTTGGACACGACCACGAAGGTGATCGGAAGACCGAGGCGGACCACCGTTTCGAACTCGCCGCAGGTGAAGCCAAAGCTGCCGTCGCCCATAACGGACACCACCTTGGCCGACGGCCGGCCGATCGCGGCGCCCACTGCTCCGGACAGAGCATAGCCAAGCGCTCCATGAGCGCGGTTCGAGATGAAATGCCGGCCTGTGCGGCGCTTCAGCCAATAGGCGGAGAAGTAGGGGCAGGGCGTGCCGGGATCGGCCACCAGGATGGCATCCGCCGGGAGCGCCTCGTTCAAGGCGTGCACCAGCCGCTCGGGACGGATCGGGGTATCGTCGGAGCCAGCAAGCTGCATGAACGCCTCGAACTTCTCGCGGCGTCGGGCTGCAACTTCCGCCCGCCCCAGACTGCGCTGCGAGAGATCAGGCTTCGCCGCCTCGACAGCGTCGGCGAGCGCTGCCAGACACAGCCGCGCATCGCCGACAAGCCAGCCATCGGTTGGATAGGTCGCACCGATGACCGCCGGATCAACATCGATGTGGACCACCTTCTGCCGTCCGGGAGCAGGGTAGCGCCAGCGCTCGGTCGTCACCGAGCCCGCGCGGCAGCCGACGAAAACTACCAGGTCCGCAGCCTGTACAATCGCCCGAGTTGCCGGCACGCCGCCATTCGAGCCTACCACGCCAACGGCCAGCGGATGATCGTCGGCGATCGCACCCTGGCCGGAAACGGTCGTCGCGACCGGGGCTTCCAGGGCATTTGCAAGGCGCTCAAGCGCGGCCTCGGCCCCGGACAAGACGACGCCCCCACCACACACGATAACCGGGGCGAGCGACTGCGACAGAAGCTCGACGCATCGGTTGACGGCCTCCGGGTCAGGTCCGGTGCGCCTGGCGGGGAAGCTGCCAAGCGAACGGTCTGCCCAGATCTCGCTCTCGTCCACCGGGTCCTTCTGCACGTCGAACGGGAGGCCGATATGCGATGCCCCGGGCCGTCCGGACGTCATCTGCGTGAAGGCGGCGCGCAGCGTGCGCGGGATATCGACGGCACGGTCGATGACCCGGGTCCATTTCGCGAGGGGCCGGAACAGCCCTTCTTGATCGAGTTCGGTGAGCGTGTATCGGCCGCGCGCGCTCACCGAGATGTCGGTTGTTACCGCCATTATCGGCACGCTGCTCTCGTTAGCCTCGACGACGCCCGGCAGGATGTAGGTCGCTCCGCCACCCGAAGGCCCTTCGCAGATGCCCACCCTTCCTGAAACACGAGCGTAGCAATCGGCCATGTAGGCGGCGCATCGTTCGTCTCGTGTAAGCACATGGGTCATGCCATGGTTCAGACGTTTGAGCGCATCGTAGAAGGGCAGGCTCGTATCGCCACAAAGCCCGAAGATATGCTTGACGTCGTGAGCCGCCAGCATCCGCACGAACGCTTCTGCTCCCGAAAGCTGATTGCCGCTCATCCCCTTGTCCGTCCTTGTCTGGCGTGGTGTTGTTCCGGTTGCGGCCGGCATGGGCTCGACCATAGCGCCGGTGGCTGCCGATGGCCAGACACGGGACAGGGCGGACCGAGGGGGCAAGCAATGCGGCTTACGGCGGAAGAAGAGGCCATGCTGTCCGGGGTGCGCGGTCCTGCGGTCCAGCGCGCGATGGACGGCCTAGTCCAGCTCGGGCGCGCATTTGGCGCAGCCGAGATGGTGCCGATCGGCTATGCGCATGTCCATGCCGGCATGGCGCTCTATCTGCATGATGTCGAACTGATGGAGGAACTGGCGGATCTGGGCGCGCGGATGGCTGTTCCGGCATCCGTGAACATCGCTAATGCCGATACCGTGAACTGGGCACAGACCGGCGCGCCAGAGAAACTCGCGCGTCTGCAGCAACGGGCGGCAACCGCCCAGCACCGCCTGGGGGCATCGTGCAGCTTCACATGCACGCCCTACTGGGCAGGTCACTGGCCGACCTGGAACACGCACATGACCTCGATCGAGTCGACGGTCACGATATTCTGCAACTCGGTGCTGGGAGCCCGAAGCAATCGCGACGGCTTCTTTGCTGTCTATGCGGCAATTGCAGGCCGATATCCGAAGTTCGGCTACCACTTGGACGAGAACCGTCGTGGGACCCACCGGGTGCATGTCTCGGCAAGTCCATGTGTCACCTCGGACTGGTCTGCTCTCGGCTACTTTGTCGGACGGCAGGTTGGCTCAGGGGTTCCGGTGTTCGAGGGGCCGGCATTCTCGCGACGTCCGTCCTTGGATGATCTCGACGCGCTGGGGGCAGCTCTAGCCACTTCCGGAGGGGTGGCGCTGTTCATAGTTCCGGGTGTCACTCCACCATTCACTACGGTGGCAGACGCTTTTGGTGGTACTTTGCCGCCCGTAACGATCGACGTCGGCGAGCGCGAGATCTCGCAGATCTACGCAGAGCTATGTAACGCCCCCGACGAGCAGTTCGACCTCGTTCATCTCGGCTGTCCGCACGCAAGCTTCGAGGAGATGAAGCTCTATGCGGAAATGCTTGCCGACAAGAAGATCGCGCGAGGCGTTGAGCTTTGGATCACGACCAGTCGCGCGGTTCGCACGATGGCGTCGGAGGCCGGTATCGTCAGCGTGCTTGAAGCAAGCGGCGCGAAGATCATCTCTGATACGTGCCCGATCTCGTGCCACTTCGCGCGAACAGTCTCGCCGGACCCCGCGCTCGAGGTGTCACCGCCGCGCTTGCGTTCAGTCGTGCTCGATAGCGCCAAGCAGGCCAAGTACGTTCGCGACATGATCCAGTGCGCGACGTTGTTCACTGGCACGAGCGAAGCCGTAGAAACTGCCTTGAGCGGGCGGTTCGTTCCGCGGCGCATTCACGCAGTATCATGAGGGCGCTGGTGCGAGGGAAAGCAATGGCCAACAGCGAAGCCCGGGAGGTTTTCGGGCGCGGCATTGTCCGCGGCGTTGCACAGGGCGAGGTTCTGGTCTGCAAGGAGGCGATCTCGTTCCTTGGGGATCTCGACATTCGTTCGGGTCGCATCGTGGGAAACCTGCCGTCTGCGCAAGGCAAGAGCGTCAAGGGGAGGGTCCTCGTGTTCCCGGCGACGATCGGTTCGGCGGGCGCATGGCGCTTTCTGTACCAGCTCTTCAAGCACGGCGCGGCGCCCGCGGCGCTGGTGACGCGGGAGCCGCCGGATCCGTCCGTGGTGCAAGGGGCGATTCTTGCTGGCATCCCGATCATCTGCGAAGTGGCCGAACCGATCGAGCAGCTCCTCCGCGACGGGGACCTGGTCGAGGTCGACGGCGGTCGGGGCGTGCTTCTCGTTGCCGCCAGCGCGGCACCTGGTCGTGGGAGTCGAGCATGACGGACAACGGGCGGGGAATACTGGTGACCGGAGCCGCAAGCGGGATAGGGGCGGCACTCGCCCGGCGGGTGGCGTCGCCTGGCGTGTCGCTCGTGCTTCATACGCGGGGGAATCGGGCAAAGCTTGAGGTGGTCGCCGAGGAGGTGCGCGCGCTTGGTGCTGCGGTGACCTTGGTCCTGGGGGATCTCGCCGATTCGAGGACGGCATTGGACCTGGTCGCCGCTGCTGATGCGTTGCCGGGTGGCCTGACTGCGCTTGTTGCCAATGCCGGATTCGCTGACAAGACCCCTATTGCTGAGCTAAGCGATGCCGGCTTGGAACGATCATTGAAGGGTATCGTGACGGGGCTCCACAGACTGGTCCGCGGAGTTCTGCCGTCCCTGAAGGCGGCGAGAGAGAGCGGGCGGCTCGTGACCGTGGGATCTTTTGTCGCCCATGTATTCCGAGGCAACATCTTCGCGGCGTCTGCCGCAGCGAAGGCAGGCGTTGTGGCGTATACCCGCGCCGTAGCCGCCGAGCTTTCACAGACTCGGGGCACGGCCAATATCGTCGTGCCAGGTTACATCCAGAAGGAGGCTGGAGCCCACCGCGCCCTCGATGAGGCAGGCTGGCGGGCAGTAACCGAGCGAATCCCACTCGGTCGCCTAGGCAGCCCCAACGATGTCGCGGCAGCGATCGACTTCCTGTTGTGCAAGGATGCGGGCTACATCACCGGCCAGGCGCTGCATGTCGATGGTGGCCTCACACTCTAGCCAGGAGCATCCAGCCATGCCAGAGCGGCCAGAATGACTCGGCACACGCACGGCGCCAGAACGGCCGCACTCGCGGAGTTTGTTGGCGGCTTCACGTCTGGCGCACTGCCGGATCCGGTGCTCGCTACTACCGAGATGATTGTGCGAGATGGCGTCGGATGCCTGCTAGCAGCGGCCAATCCCGCGTTCTCGACGGGACGTGTCATATCGCGCTTTGCGCTAGACCAGGGCGGGCGGCCCGAGGCCAGTGTTGTGGGAGGAGGGTTCCTGACCTCGGTCACGGCGGCGACTCTGGCGAACGGAACCATGGGATATGCCTGCGACATGGAGCCCCACCATCCGGAGGCGATCCTTCATCCGGTCGCCATCATGGTGCCGGTCGGTCTGGCGCTTGCGGAGCGAACTGGCGCCGGCGGCGCGGCGTTCCTTGGAGCCGTGGCGCTCGGCTGCGAGGTGGAGTATCGCGTCTCCATGGCAATCAATCCGCGTGCCATGTATGCGCTCGGCTTCCACCCATCGGCGGTTGCCGGCTGCTTCGGCGCTGCGGCAGCCGCGTCTTACCTTCTGCGCTTGTCACAGGAGGCTGTGACACGTGCGTTCGGGCTAGCTGCGTGCCAGGCGAGCGGCATGATGGCGTGGGAAGATTATCCTACCGAGAATGCGCGCCCCTTCCAGATGGGCATGGCAGCGCGGAATGGGATCACCGCCGCGATGCTGGCGGCAGATGGCTTCGGCGGCCCACCCGCAGTATTCGATCAAGGGCACACGGTTTTCCGGGCATTCTCCAGGGACCCCCAACCGGACCATCTGGTGCGCGATCTCGGAGAGGCCTGGGACGGGATCACGGAATTGGCAGTCAAGCCGTACTCGTCCGTGTCATTCCTGCATCCAGCCCTCGACATTCTCTTCGATCTCCGCAAGTCCCAGAATCTTGATGCCGGCAGTGTCAAGCGCATTACGCTACGCTTCCCAAAGGCGGGGGCCCATTGTGTTGATGGCAATCCGCTCAAGAGTCACTGCGCCCAGTACATACTTGCAGTAGCGATGGCGCGAGGCAGTGTAGAGGTGGCCGACATTTTCCAGGATCGACGGCTGGATGACGCTCGGGTCGCTTCGTTGTCCGAGCGGATCGATGTTGTTGCCGACGAGGGCGAACTCGACCGGCTCTTCCCGGACCGGTACGCGACGGTCCTAGAAGTGGAAGCCGTTGATGGCCGGCGATGGGCAGAGCGGAACGATATCGCCAGGGGTTATCCGGAGAACCCGATGTCCGCCGACGAGCTGATCGGCAAGTTCAACAAGCTGGCAGGCTCGGTCGTTCCCGAAGGGCGGCTGGCAGCGCTGAGGGATGAGTTGGCCCGACTGCGCACTGTGGCAAGCATTTCGCGCCTGGCGGCCCTGATGCGCGCTCCAGCAGGAACTGAGGTGCCATGATGTCGTCGAGCGGTACTACGGTTGGGATCGCGGGATTCGGCACGGTCGGACAAGAGGTTGCTCGCCGCATCTGCGCCGGCGACCTGCCAGGAGCGCGGCTTGTCGCGGTTTCGGCACGAGATCTTGCCCGTGCCAGGCGAAACGCGTCCAGCCTGGCGCCAGCGCCGCTGGTTGTGCCCTTGTCGGAGCTTGCGGGGCATGCCGAGGTGATTGTCGAGGCCGCAACGGCGGAGGCGTTCCCCGACATCGCGCGTGCCGTGTTGTCGGCTGGGCGCCGGCTGGTCACGGTGTCAGTAGGTGGTGTACCGAACTGTCCGGACATGCTCGAGATAGCGGAGAAGAATGGTGGCCAAGTTCGCATAGCATCGGGTGCGCTGCCTGGACTCGATGCAATTCGAGCGGCGGCCGAGGGCACGATTTCCAGCGTGCGACTGCGAACGCTGCTCAAGCCAGAGAGTTTGGCTAGTGAGCCGTATATTCGGGCGCGAGGCTTCGACTTCACGTCGCCACCACCGCAACCGGTGAAGGTGTTTGAAGGCAGCGCGCGGGAGGCTGCGGCCTCCTTCCCCCGTCACTTCAACGTTGCCATTACCCTCTCGCTTGGGGGCATCGGCTTCGATCGCACTCAGATCGAGGTCTGGTGTGACGACACGATCCCAGGCGCGCAGCACCAAGTGGATGTCGACGCCAGCGATGTCAGCCTGACCCTTATAAGCCGTAACTACCCTTCGAAGACGAACCCGAAGACCAGCCGGATGGTTGCGCCAAGCATCATGGCGGCATTGCGTACGATGGTGGTCCCACTTCACGTAGGCAGTTGAGGTTGCAAGGTCCTGAGGCAGCGAACCGGCCAGTTTTCGGGAGTTGGAGGAGATGCGCTGCATCTCATGCCTAGGATAGATCTTCCTGAGACCTAGCCCGGGTGCTCGCGACATTTGCCTTGACTGCATGCGCGGCGCGAGCCGAGACTTCTTTCCTGCTGCATGACCACGGACGCGGGACTTCCTTGCCCGGATGTCGGTAATGGGCACGTGCCCTGGACCCGCCTGCGAAGGCGGCTCTCTAATCCGTCGCATTGCTCTACCAGTGGATGGTGAGAGAGACCGGGAGCCAAGACGTACGACCCGCGCTAGTTCGCGCCGCAGGCTGTGGAGGGATCGAAAAATGGCTCCTGATGGGATTGGTGCGGCGGTTCGTCGCAAGGAAGATTTCCGGTTTCTCACGGGTCGCGGCACCTACACGGATGACGTGTCACGTGCTGGGCAGCTTTTTGTCCACATCCTGCGAAGCCCACATGGGCATGCACGGATCCTTCGGCTCGACGTGTCACGCGCCAAGGCGGCGAAGGGCGTGGTGGCCGTTTATGTCGGCGCTGACATGGCGGCTGACGGGGTGGGCGGACTTCCTTGCGGATGGCTGGTGAAAAACAAGGACGGCTCGAACATGGTGGAGCCGCCCCATCCTCCTCTGGCGGTTGAGCGGGTGCGATACGCCGGCGACGCAGTCGCCGTTGTGATTGCGCAGTCACTATCGGAGGCACGTGACGCCGCCGAGTTAATCGAGGTGCAGTACGCGATGTTGCCCGCTGTTGCAACAATCGACGCGGCGGTGTCACCCGGTGCGCCGCTGGTGTGGGAGCAGGCCGCCGGAAACACGTGCTACGATTGGTCGATCGGCGATGAGGCCGCAACCGATGCGGCATTCCGTGGTGCCGCCAAAGTTGCGCGGGTCGAGATAAGCAACAATCGCCTCATTCCCAATGCGATGGAGCCTCGGGCGGCGATTGGAGATTTCGACCGTGCGACGGGTGAGTACACGCTCTACACGACAAGCCAGAATCCGCATGTCATCCGTCTACTGATGGGGGCCTTCGTCCTGCACATCCCGGAAAGCCGCCTGCGCGTCGTGGCACCGGATGTCGGTGGCGGGTTTGGGTCGAAGATCTTCCATTACGCCGAAGAGGCAATCGTGACCTGGGCCGCGGGCAAGCTCGCGCGGCCGGTCAAGTGGACCGGCGACCGGTCCGAGAGTTTCCTGGCGGATGCGCATGGGCGCGACCATGTCTCGGTTGCCGAGATGGCGATGGACGCGAAGGGGCAGTTCCTCGGGCTCCGGGTGAAGACGATCGCGAACATGGGCGCCTATCTGTCCACCTTCGCGCCGTGCGTTCCGACCTATCTGTATGCGACGCTGCTTGCCGGTGTTTACCGGACTCCGGCGATCCATGCGGAGGTGCGCGCGGTCTTCACGAACACAGCGCCGGTTGATGCATATCGTGGTGCGGGCCGCCCGGAAGCCACCTATCTTCTGGAGCGTCTCGTCGATGAATGTGCACGCGTTGTCGGGCTGGACCGCGTCGAGATCCGGCGGCGCAATTTCATCTCTCCGGACTCGTTTCCTTATCAGACCCCTGTAGCCCTCCAGTACGACAGCGGCAACTATCACGCGACACTTGATACGGCATTGAGGCTTTCCGATTGGACGGGTTTCGCCGCACGCAAGGCCGCGGGTAAGGCGCGGGGCAGGCTGCGCGGGATCGGCATTTCCACCTATATCGAGGCATGCGGCATTGCCCCGTCGGCGGTTGCGGGCGCGCTGGGCGCGCGCGCGGGGCTCTATGAGGTCGCAAACATCCGCGTTCACCCGACAGGTAGCGTGACAGTCTTCACCGGAACGCACAGCCACGGCCAGGGGCACGAGACGACCTTCGCGCAACTTGCGGCCGACCGGCTCGGCTTGAGCATCGATCAGGTCGAGGTCGTGCATGGCGACACGAACAAGATCCCATTCGGCATGGGCACATACGGAAGCCGCTCTTTGGCGGTGGGCGGGTCGGCCATGGTCAAGGCAATGGACAAGATCGTCGCCAAGGCAAAGAAGATCGCCGCTCACCTGCTTGAGGCTGACGTCGGTGACATCGAGTTCAAGGATGGCAGATTCACGGTTTCGGGTACGGACAGGAGCAAGAGCTTCGCGGATGTCGCACTTGCTGCGTATGTACCGCACAACTACCCCATCGACGAGCTTGAGCCTGGGCTGGAGGAAACAGCGTTTTACGATCCTAAGAACTTCACTTTCCCGGCAGGATGCCATGTTTGCGAAGTGGAGATCGATCCGGACACAGGCAGGACGGATGTCGTCAATTTTGTCGCGGTAGACGATGTTGGCCGCGTGATCAATCCGATGATCGTCGAAGGTCAGGTTCAGGGTGGCGTTGTCCAGGGGATCGGGCAGGCGCTGCTGGAATGTGCCGTCTATGATGCAAGCGGCAACCTGATATCAGGCTCGATGATGGATTACACCCTGCCGCGGGCCTCTGACGTTCCGAATGTCACAGTTGCAACCGAGACGACTCTTTGCACCCACAATCCGCTCGGGGTGAAGGGATGCGGAGAGGTCGGTGCGATTGGCTCGCCGCCCGCAGTGGTCGGGGCGGTGCTCGATGCGCTGAGCGACGTTGGTGTCGAGGACATTGCCATGCCGGCGACGCCACTTCGGGTTTGGCAAGCTATTCGCCGCGCGCAGCGCTGACGCACTGGTGCTGGATTGTTTGTTCTGCGTTGGCGCGCCCTACCATGACTACAAAACTGTCAGGGCCCTGATCACCGCGAAGGTTGCGTTGTTAGTCGGTCACATGTGTCGGGCGGCCATCTATGGTGCCGTCGGCGGGTTTTGGGGCAGGGCGGCACGGTAGCCAGACTTGAGGTTTGCCTCGCGACCCAAGCGCTCGGGGGCAGCAAGCGTAGCAGGCCTGGCCGATGGCAGCGCCGCCATGATGGAGGTCACGACCGCAGCAATGTGCGGGATCGACTGTGTGAACAGGACGGCGCACCAAAGCTTCACTTCAAGAGTTGCGAACATGTGCGTGACACCGACGCCGATCATCGCAGCCCAAATCGCTGCAAGAAGGACCAGCTCCTCGCGGACCATCGCCAGGCCGCGGACCAGCGCCGGTGCGTCCTCCATTTTTGGCGTGCGCAAGAATGGTTTGCTGCGGACGACGAGGCCCTGAAGCACGGCTTTCGCGATGGTATGCGTGAGCGCGAGGCCCGCAATGGCTGCCGCCAGCCGGTCCTTTGGCTTGGCGTTTGGAACGCAGAATGTGTAGAGCGATAGAACCTGCACGACCTTGAATGCGAATAGGCCAATGCTTGGGAGCATGAACAACTCAATCGGGAACTCAAAGCGCGTTGGCGCCAGGATCAGGGCGATCGACCAGGCCAGCCCTGCGAGCAGGAACAGAAGGCCGAGGGCATCGCCAATCCACGGCAGCCAGCCCATCATGAAGTGCCAGCGCTGGCCAAGGCTGAGGTCCGTCGCACGGGGTGAAAGCAGCGCGGTGGCGTGCCTTCGCATGATCTGCATGGCGCCGTAGGCCCACCGGAAGCGCTGCTTCCGGTATGCCGCGAAGTCATCCGGCATCACGCCGCGTCCGAAGCTTTCGGCAACATAGACAGCTTGCCATCCCTGCCGGAAAAGACGCAGTCCGAGTTCGGCGTCTTCGCAGATGCACCATTCCGCCCAGCCTCCGACTTCCTTGAGGGCAGACGTACGCACAAGCGTCATCGTTCCGTGCTGGATGATTGCATTGCGCTCGTTGCGCGTGACCATTCCAACATGGAAGAAACCGGCATACTCCCAGTACATCATTCTCTTGAATGCGCTTTGCGATCCATCGCGATAGTCTTGAGGCGACTGGACGAAGCCAACCTCGCGGCGACTGAAGAATGGCACCATGCGCTTGAGCCAGTCAGCGGCGACGACATAGTCGCTGTCAAGGACGCCAATGATTTCGGCGTCGTAGGCTGTGCGGGACAGCGCGAAGTTCAATGCGCCGGCCTTGTAGCCCGGCCACTTGCCGAGGTGGAAGAAGCGGAAGCGCGTGCCCAGGCGGATGCAATGCTCCTCGACCGGGCGCCAGAGATCGGGGTTGCTGGTATTGTTGTCCACCACGAGGACTTCGAAGTCAGGATAGTCCAGGCGGGCAAGCGCATCGAGTGTCTGCCGCACCATTTCCGGGGGTTCGTTGCAGATTGGGATGTGTATCGAGACCTTTGGAAGCCGCGCCCCTTGGGGCGACAAGCGCGCTGGCCAGATCCGTTGCCACCGCCTGCCAAAGATTGCCTCGGTCATTTCGAATGCATCCGAGGCTAGGAGCATCAGCAGCAGGAACTGTGTGATGATAAGCCCAGTCCAAATGGCTGCAGCGAGTGCGCTGAGGTATGTCTCCGTCATGGTCATGATCGTGGCGACAAGTGTCGCTGCGAAGGCCTGCGTGAGGATCGCGAATGCGATCTTACCGCTGACGGCGATGTCGGGCCGGTGGTGTAGCATCGGCACGGCGAGGAGCAGAAAGAGCATTGCGGCAATTGCGGCCCAGTTGCTCCAATCAGGGCGTTCTTGCACCGGGCCAGTCAGGGGCCACTTCGCCTGTCGATCGAGATCGAACATGCCCCAATAGCCTGCGGCCCGCCCTTCAAATGGGGTCTTCCATGGTTGGTCGAAAGCCTCCATGACGAAGTAGTCGATTCCGCGCGTGCGTGCGATGTCGAAGAAGCGGCGCATGAAGATCGCCTGGTTCACCACGGATGCGCGAGCTGCGCCAATGTCTCGGCCTCCCGATGGCCAGCCGATCTCACCAATCACGACCGGCTTGTGTGGAAATGCTGCTTGGACTGCATCGAGCTTCTCGAACGTGAAGCGGATGGCGTCGTCGACGGGAAGGCCCTCCCAGTAGGGCAGGAGGTGGACCGTAATAAAGTCGACCGAGGCGGCCAGTTCAGGATGATCTAGCCATACGTGCCACGGCTCTGCGGTCGAGACTGGCTGCCTGACGGCCCGCTTGACCTGCGCGATGTAGCCGGCGAGTTGTGCGACCGTGAGGTCCCCGCGAAGAACCGCTTCGTTGCCCACCATGATTCGCTCGACATTGGAGTTGGCGCGGGCAACGTCGGTGAGCCTGCGAATTTCCGTTGCATTGCGTTCGAGCCGGCGGTCAAGCCATGCGCCCGCCGTGACGCGCAATCCTATGTCGTTTGCGAGTGCCGGAATCCGCTCGAGCCCGCCGTTCACGGAATAGGTGCGGATCGAGCGCGTGATGGTTGCTGCGCGGGCAAGGTCGCTCTCGATCTGCGCTGCGGTCGGCCCACTCCCATTCTCCGGTGTCTGCCCACGCTGGTAAGGACTGAACGCCAATCCAGCGACCGGTCCGTCAAAATCCGGGGCAGGCACCGGCCGGTTCCAGACATACCAGATGCTCACGTTCAGCAGTGCTGTAAACGCCAGCACAATATATGAAATAAACATGGGGCGTCCTGCCAAATGCGTTCGAGTCACTTTTTGCAAGTTATTTGCGGGGCTTTGTGATGTCGTAGATGCGCTGAATTTGTTCATGAGACTTACGTTCGGTTTGTGTCGCAGATGACGGCTGCGGGGCCAGGCGCCTTGGGCGTCGTCAGCAAGCACTTCAGCCCACGACTGCGGCGGGGACTGGGTGTCTTTATGGCAAGGAGGGGGCAGACATACCGGCGACCACGGCCCGCCCTTCGCCATG
This sequence comes from Alphaproteobacteria bacterium, assembly GCA_020850755.1. Classification (GTDB taxonomy): domain Bacteria; phylum Pseudomonadota; class Alphaproteobacteria; order Acetobacterales; family Acetobacteraceae; genus JADZEB01. The sequence continues at coordinate 21,291 of JADZEB010000013.1, forward strand.
AGGTAGGCCGCGGATGTGATGAACCTGCGAAATCTGTCCGTGCAGCTGCCAGAAGGTTCGAACGATAGGTCGGCCCGACTTGCTTGACAGGCGGATCGGCGGATGTTGTCGTTCGATACGGTAGCGGATCAGGGCAAGGTGATGTTCGCTCGGTTGCGGGGATTTCGGGCATCACATAGGGCTGCTGGATCCGCGGTCATCGGGGAAGGCAGCTTTTCGACGCATGACCTCATGCTTGATGGAGGCGCATCCCGGCCAAGAGGGAGCTGACCGGATTATCAATGCCGGCATCAACGACAAATGGGAGGCGGCAATGAGCGAAACGAGCAATAGACTTGGGCATGGTTCCGCATGCGAGCGTCTCTACAACCAGGCCGCAGAGCGCGCCGCGGCTTTTGATCCGGGGCGCGACTGGGTTGCGGCGGGTGGGCATGGCGCAAGGCGGCGCCAGTTCCTGATGCTCGCGATTGCATCTGGCGCGGTTTTCGCAGGCGGTGTGGCGCGTGGTCAGTCCCGGGTCCCATTCCGTATGGACGAGATCAATGCCGTCCATTACCTGGCCACTCACCTGATCGAATCACGCCTCCCGCAGGGTGCTCCATTGAGTTGGCAGATGGTGCGCGTGGGTTCGGTGGGCCATGCGCGGGTAGCGGCGTTCACGCGCGGTGACCTTGATGGTTTTGCGACCGGGTGGAACTACCTTGCGACCATCGAGTTGAAGGATCTCAAAGGCGTTGCGGTGTGCGGGGTGGGTGGTGGCGGCTCTCGCCTCGTCGCACGGCGTGGCTCGGGGATCACCAAACTGGCGGATGTTAAGGGGCGAAGGGTTGGCGTGCTCCAACTCAACAGCCAGGATATCATGCTGATCTACGCGCTGAAGGCGATTGGCATCGACGCGATGCGCGAAGTAACGCGCGTTGCGATCGGCAACCCTGGGGGCATCGTAGCGGCATTGGCGCGAGGCGACATCGATGCTGCGTCTGTCCAGGAGCCATTCGGTTCTGTGATGATGGCCCAACAGGGCGCCACGATGATCACCGACTTCAACACCGAGGCTTTCGGGTCGTCCCATGGCGGGCTGTATGTGCGCGAGGCCTTCGTTTCGCAGTATCCGCAGCAGACCGAGGCTATCGTCAGTGCCACTGTGAAGGCGATCGAGTTCCTGACTAGCGACAAGGAGGCCTATATCGCGTTGGCTCAACGCGTCATGGGGCAGACTAGGGAGATCGCGCAACTCGCGGTCGAGAATTCGCGACCTTCACCCAATATGCCCATGGATACGATTCGGAAAATCTGCCGCGCCGTCTTCGAACTGGGGCTTGAGGAGCGCGATGTCTCGGGTGTTATCCAATCGCGTGTCAACTACTCCTTCCTGGAGAGGGTAACAGGGCGGACCAAGGAGCAGCTTGGCTATGTCGCCGCCTGATGCGGCAGCAGCTGCGCCTCCCGAGAGGGCTCAAGCCCTTAAGCCGGGGTCTCAATTGACGTCATCGGTGGGGCACGCGCAGAGTCCGCGTAGGACGTGGAGGTTTCCCGGCTTTGATCCGCTGGGCCTTGCCCTTCCCGTTGGCGTTCTGCTGGCATGGACATTCGCGTATCTCTGGGAGGTTATGCCACGAGTTCTCCTCCCGGCACCATGGGAAGTGCTCGCCACGATTGGTGAGTGGATCAGCCCCGCCTGGGGCTCAGGCCGCCCGGCATACTTCACGGGAACCTGGGTCACGGACGCGCTCGGGTCCGCATTCAGGGCTCTCATCGGCTTCGCGATCGGCTCGGTTGCCGCAGTCCTTCTTGGGATATGGGTCGGATGGAGCCGGACTGCGGAACGCTTCCTCGATCCTACCGTGCAACTGCTGCGACCGATGCCGCGAACGGCATTGCTCCCGTTCGCGATCATCTTCTTCGGACTGGGCAACACCCCGGCGTTGTTCTTGGTGGTTTATGGCGTGTTTCTGCAGGTCTACATCCAGGTTGTCACCGGCGTGAAGCTCGTCAGCCGCGATTGGAAGCGCGCGGCTTACATGCTGGGTGCGTCGCACGCACAGGTGCTTCGTCGGGTAGTGTTGCCTGGGGCTATGCCATACATATTCGCCGGTTTGCGGCTGGGCATCGCATACTCCTGGACCCTCATGATCCTGGCCGAAATGTTCGCGGTATCGGCTGGCTTCGGCTACGTGCTATGGCGCGGCTACGAGTTCATGCGGATGGATATCGTGCTCGGTGGAATGATAATGCTCGGAATTTTCGGCTTCTTGTCCGATCGTGTCATCGTTTGGGTTGGCCGCCGAAAGCTCGCCTGGGCACAAGACATCGCGGGGTCGCAGCTGTGAGCCAGGATCGCCGACCGATCGTCGAGGTAGCCGGTGTCACGAAGCAGTACAGCGCCCGCGATCGACGCACAACGTTGGCGCTCACTGAAGTGACTGCTTCGTTCTTTGAGGGACAGATCACCTTGCTGATCGGCCCTTCTGGCTGTGGCAAGACCACACTGCTCAATATGATTGCTGGGTTCGAGGCGCCAACCACGGGGACAATCCTAGAGGCCGGCGAGACAGTCACTGGCACGAACCCGCGCAGAGGGGTGATCTTCCAAGACCCCAATCTGTTCCCGTGGTTGACGGTTTGGGAGAATGTCTTGTTCGGGCCGGAGGTTCGCGGAGAGAATCGTCGGACCGCGGAGGCGCGAGCGGAATCGCTCTTGCGGATGGTCAATCTCTGGGACTTCCGCAATCACAAGCCGTATCAGCTTTCGGGTGGCATGCGGCACAGGATCGCGATCATTCGCACACTGGCAAATGATCCTCACCTCCTGCTGGCGGACGAGCCATTTACAGCTCTTGATGAGCATACCAGGCGCAAGCTGCAGGGCGACTTTCTGCGGATCGTGCAAGAGACCCGGAAGTCCGTGATATTCGTCACACATAACATCGAGGAGGCGGTCTTTCTGGCTGACCGGATCGTTGTCATGAGCCCAAGTCCAGGGCGCATCAAGACCGTCATCGACGTAGATCTCCCGAAGCCCAGGGACATCCTCAGCAATGAGTTCAACCGCTGGCGCGGCCTGCTTTACAACCTGATCACTCCAGATGTTGTCGAGGAGACTGTCAGCTAGCTTTCAGTACCAGCACATCGGCAACGGAAAAGGGGAGAGAATGCCGAATCGATCCGGCACGGGCGCATGGTCGCCATCAGACAAGGTAGCGATCGAGATTGTCGCACATCGACTGCAATCGGCTTCCGACGAGATGATGGCGACGTTGGTCAAGACGGCCTATTCGCCCAACATCAAGGAGCGGCGTGACTGTTCGGTGGGTATATTCGATGCGAAGGGCCAACTCCTCGCGTTGACGGCAATTGCGCCCTTGCACCTCTCGTCGCTGCTCGGGATGGTTGAACATCTTGTGCGGCGTTTCCCGCTAGAGGTCTTGCGCCCTGGTGACGCGATCCTCGCGAATGATCCCTATAACGGCGGCGGGTCGCACCTCCCTGACTTGACGCTCGCAAGCCCTGTGATTGTCGATGGCTCGGTGCGAGCCTTCGTCTGCAACATCGCGCACCACTCCGATGTTGGCGGCAAGGTGCCGGGAAGCGAGAGCGCCGACTGCACATCGATCTTCCAGGAGGGGATACGCGTCCCTCCCGTCATGCTGCTGCGAGGAGGGGAATTGCAGCAGGACATCTTCGACCTCGTTCTGCTCAACACCAGGACGCCCCAGGAGCGCGCGGGCGACATCAAGGCCCAGATCGCCACGAATGTGATTGGCGTCCGACGCCTCGAGGAGCTCTTGAATCGGATCGGCGCCGACAATGCGGAACAGGCCTTCGCCGCGATCCTCGATCATGGCGAGGCGCGGGCGCGCGCAGGTATCGAGGCACTGCCGCGTGGACGGTTTGAGAACACGGAGATTATCGACAGTGATGGTCTGGGCCCTGCGAGTCTTCTCGCGCGTGTCGCCGTGACAATCGAACCAGAGAGGCTGGTATTCGACTTTTCTGGGTCCGCACCACAGATGGCTGGCAGCCGTAACATGGTGCTGGGCGCGACCATGGCAGCGGTTTATTACGCGGTGAAAGCGCTGGTGGATCCGGACCTGCCACCAAACAGCGGGACTTTCCGTCCGATCGTCGTGAAGGCGCCGGAGGGCTCGATATTCAACGCGGCGCCCCCTGCAGCCGTCGGCGATCGTGGCTCGCTTGGGAATGTGCTTGGTGACCTCTTGTTCGGGGCTTTTGCGCAGGCCGTGCCGGACCGTGTGATGGCCGGATGTGGCCCGCTCGCAGCCATGACGTTCTCAGGCGTCGATCCAAGGACCAATCGGTACTTCGTCGACTATGAAACCTATGCTGGGGCGGCGGGTGCCCAGTGCGACCAGGATGGCAAAGACGCTGTCAGAGTTCACATTTCCGGTGCGGCAAACCTGCCGGTTGAGGCCGCCGAGCACGAGTTCCCACTGGCGGTTCTTGCATACGAATTGATTCCGGATTCGGGCGGGGCGGGTAGGTTCCGTGGAGGCCTTGGCACTCGCCGGGACGTGCAGGTGTTCGCCAAGGACGGCCGTCTTGTCGGTCGCGGTCTGCGTCAGGTTGCGGCAGCGAAGGGGTTTGGTGGTGGGGCGTCCGGACGTGTTGGGCGCTTCGAATTCGCCCCAGGCACGCAGAACACCAAGAAGCTGGAGGCAACCTTCTCGGATCTGCCGATCGAGCCCGGGCAGGTTGTGCGCATCGAAACCCCTTCGGGTGCCGGATTCGGGTCCCCTGTGGACCGGGATGCCTCCGCGGTACTGGCCGATGTGCGCGATGGCAAGGTCTCTGCGCCGGAGGCGGCTCGCCATTACGGGGTCGTCATCACCAATGGCGTGCTGGACCATGCTGCAACTGAGAAGCTTCGTAGCGAGAAGATCCGGCAATGACGACCGATTCCAGTAGCCGCTATGCCCTTGGCATTGATGTCGGGGGAACTTTCACAGACTTGGTCCTTATTCGGCTATCCGATGGTGCCATGACCGTCCACAAGGTTTCGTCTACGCCAGACGATCCCTCGCATGCGATGGGGCAGGGCATTGCGGAGCTGCTGGACAAGGCAGGCGCGCAGGCTGCGCGCGTGCACTGGTTCGGTCATGGGACGACAGTCGCCACGAATGCCCTCATTGAGGGAAAGACTGGTCGCACGGGTCTGGTCACGACGCAGGGCTTTCGTGACATCCTTGAGATCCGCCGGCAGCGCCAGCCGCACAACTACAATATCAAGATCCCCAAGCCGAAGCCGCCCGTGCCGCGGCACTTGCGGTTCGAAGTGGCAGAGCGCCGTTTCCTGGTGGAGCGTGACAGTATCAGGCCGAGCCGGAGCGAACTTGACCGGGTGATCGAAGCGTTTCGGTCCGACGAGGTCGAGGCGATCGCAGTGTGTTTCCTTCATAGCTATCTCGACCCGGAGCATGAGCGTTTGGTCGAAGGATGGATCCGTGAGGCGCTGCCCGGGACCTTCGTTTGTGTCTCAAGCGATATCCTGGCCGAGTTCCGGGAGTATGAGCGCGTTTCCACGACCGTCCTGAATGCCGGCCTAGGCCCGGTGATGAGCCGCTATCTCCGCCGCTTGGAGGAACGTTCGGCGGAGATCGGGTTGGGCTGCGGCCCGCATATCCTGCAGTCGAATGGCGGGGTTGCGTCACCACGTGAAGCTGGCGAAAAGCCCGTGCGGACCCTGGCTTCTGGGCCGGCAGCTGGAGTTACTGGTGCAATACACATGGCCCATGCCGCGGGCTTTCCGAACATCATCACGTTCGACGTGGGCGGCACGTCCACGGATGTCTGCCTGGTCCAGGATGGGCAGCCGATGGTTGCTCGCGAGCGCGAGTTCGGAGGCTGGCCTGTTCGATTTCCGATGGTGGATGTCCACTCTGTCGGTGCGGGTGGCGGCTCGATTGCGTGGATCGACTCGGGAGGTTTCCTTCATGTCGGCCCCAAGAGTGCTGGCGCCCATCCCGGTCCAGCATGCTATGGGCGTGGAGGCCAGTTGCCTACGGTCACAGACGCCAATGTTGTCCTGGGACGGCTACACCCTGAGCGCCTGCTTGGTGGGCGCATGCCAATCCGCCGCGACCTGGCCGAGCTGGCGATCGCGACCCATGTGGCGAAGCCCATGGGGCTCTCGGTCGAGGAGGCAGCCTCCGCCATCCTGACCATTCTCAACGAGAACCTGGTTCGGGCCGTGCGTCTGATCACCGTCGAGCAGGGGCATGACCCGCGTCAGTTCGCCTTGGTGTCGTTCGGTGGCGCCGGACCGCTATTGTCTCAACCCTTGGCTGCTGAACTTGGCATTTCGGAGGTGATCGTTCCGGAAGGCCCGGGGCTTCTTTGCGCCCTTGGTCTGCTGGTTGCTGACATCCGCACTGATTTCAGCCGTACGAGGCTGTTGCCTCTGTCGGAGGATTCGGTGCCGGCTCTTCTTGCAACTGTTGATGAACTGAAGGAGCAGGCCGCCGAGTGGCTCCGGAAGGAAGATATCGACGCCGGTGCCGCTTCGTTCAAGGTGGCGGTCGACATGCGCTATCTTGGCCAGAGCCACGAACTGACCATCGGGCTGCCAGATGTCGCTGCGAGGGACCTGCCGGCATCTTTGGCCCGGAGTTTCAAGGATGAGCATGCGCGTGTGTACGGCTACGCCTCGGATGCACCCATGCAACTGGTGACGGCCCGACTAACACTGCTTGTGTCCGTTGCTCGGCCGCCAACGTCCATGCCTGATGCAGCGTCCATGCCTGATGGCGGACCTGCAGCCTCGTCCGTCGCGCTACCCATGGGCCATCGTCGGGTCTGGTTTCGTGAGGCCGGCGGCTGGACCGACTGCCCGACCTATGAGCGTGAATCGATCAGCAGGCATGGCATGATGCACGGACCGCTGATCATCGAGCAGATGGACACCACGACTGTTGTGCCACCTGGAATGAGCGTGCGGCGACTTGCAGGCCAGTCTCTTCTGATCTCAACCAAGCCAACGTCATGAGAGGGGCGCAATGAGCGAAAAGAAGTACAAGGTCTGGCTCAACGGCAAGGTCGTGCGGCCTGAGGAAGCGTCCGTGAGCGTTTTTACGCAGACGGCGATGCGCGGAGCCAACGTTTATGAAGGCATCCGATGCTACTGGGATGCCGATGCGCGCCAGTTGAACGTTTGGAAACTGGATCAACACATCGACCGCCTGTTCCAGAGCATGAAGATCATGCGTATGGAAACGCAGTTCACCAAGGATAGCCTGAAGCAGGGTGCGCTCGATTGGGCGCGCGCCAACGAGTTTCGCGAGGATGTCCATTTCCGTCTGGTTGTGTATCTCGGGGACGGGGGCTCTGGCGGTGTTCGTGCATTCAAGGCGGATGAAATCGACTTCGGGGCGGTCATATTCGGCGGTCCGCGCCGGCACCAGCACGCTCTCGACCACGGACTGCACGTCGCAGTGTCGTCCTGGCGGCGGATTTCCGACGACGTGATGCCTGCGCGAGTGAAGGCGGGCGCAAACTACCAGAACAACCGCCTAGCAGCGATGGAAGCCCGGACAAATGGGTATGATGATGCCTTGATCCTGAACCGGGATGGCTCCCTGGCCGAGGCGACCGGTGCGGCGGTCATGATGGTGCGAGAGGGACAGCTCATAACGCCGCCTGTTACCGCGGGTATTCTTGAGAGTATCACGCGGAAGTTCGTGATTGGCTTGTACGAGAAATACCATAACATGCGCGTTGAGCAGCGCAACGTGGACCGTACGGAACTGTATATTGCGGACGAGATCTTCTGCTGCGGAACGGCGGAAGAGGTTACCCCGATTGTGTCTGTTGATCGCATCGCTGTTGGGAGCGGGAAGCCCGGTCCGATTACCAGGCGGTTGCAGGAACTTCTGGAAGCGGCGGCTCGTGGCAAGGATCCTGCATATCGGAAGGAACTGACACCAGTGTACTAGGATCTGCACGTGCGCTCCGATCTGTTACCAGCACGCTACCGTATCGGCATGTTGATCCCGTCTTCGAACACGACAATCGAGCGGGAATACTATAGCATAATGCCGCGTGATTTCTCTTTTCATTTCGACCGTCTGTCGATGACGGCCCTTACCGATGAAGGGATCAAAGCGCAGGCTGTTGAGGTTGCGGGGGCCTCCCGCCGCCTTGCTGATGCCAGAATGAACCTCATGCTTTTATGTCAAACTGCCGCTAGTTTCTGGCTCGGAGGTCATTGGGACAGCAAGACAAGGAGCGCTATGGAGGAAGCGGCTGGCGCTGCCGCATTGACAGCGGCAGGCACGCTGATAAGCGCCCTTCGTGCGATGTCCACCTTGCGGGTCAGCATCGCCGCCCCGTTTCCGAAGGAAGTTGGGGAACGAACAATACAATACATGCATAGCAATCAGCTCGAGGTCGTGGCGTCCTCGTTTCTGGGTATTCGCGAGAACGCAAGGATTGCGGACATTCCTCCGTCCGCCGTCATGGAGCTTGTCCATGCTGCCGACCATCGCGATGCCCAAGCAGTCGTGATTCCCGGCGGAAACATGCCGTGCATGGCTCTTCTGGACCGTCTGGAGTTCGAGCTCGGCAAGCCCGTCGTCACGACCAATCAAGCGGGCATGTGGGCTATCCTCTCGCACTTTCGCTGGCAGGGCTCAATATCAGAGTGTGGTATTCTTTTGAAAAGGATGCCACATTGCATTTAGTCGCTCTGGAGTCTTAATCTAGGTTGTCGCTGGAATGGGCCTGCTAACTGAACTCGTTGTGGTTCTTCTGCTGATCTTTTTGAATGGCTTTCTTGCTCTCGCGGAACTGGCAATCGTGTCCGCGAGGCGCGCGCGGTTGCAGGCAATGGAGCGTGCAGGCATCTCAGGGGCACGGACTGCGCTCGACCTTGCCGGCGAGCCGTCGCGGTTCCTGCCCACGATCCAGATTGGCATTACATTGGTCGGCGTTCTTGCCGGGGCGTTTGGCGGTGCGACACTGGCGGCGCCGCTGGCTGCGTGGTTGGGCAAGTTTCCTAGCTTGGCGCCAGCGGCGGACACGATTGCCTTCGGGACCGTCGTGGCGGTGATCACCTATGTCTCTCTCATCATCGGGGAGTTGGTGCCGAAGCAGATTGCGCTTCGCCATCCAGAACGTGTCGCCTCCAGCGTGGCGCCGGTCATCTATGCCCTGGCACGCCTCACGGCCCCAATTGTGTGGCTTCTGGGCGTTTCGTCACGCCTGGTCTTGTGGACCATCGGGGGCGGGGGCGGCGCAGCGCCGGTTGTCACCGAGGATGAGGTCCGCGCGCTTGTTCAGGAGGGCGCGCGGACCGGCGTTCTCGAGCATGAAGAGCGCCAGATGATCGAGCGGGTCATGCGGCTGCCCGACAAGACCGTCCGTGCGATCATGACCCCTAGAACGGATGTCGTATGGCTCGACCGCGCGGATCCGCCCACGGAGACGATCAGCAGGCTGCGCACCACGCACTACTCACGGTTGCTCGTCTCCGATGGCCGGCGAGACAACATCGTTGGCATTGTTTTGACTAAGGATCTCTTGGACAGGCTGCTTGACGGGCTTCCGTTCGACCTTGAGGCGGCGATCCGCGCGCCGATCTTTGTCCCGGATACGATGACTGCCCTTGATGCGCTGGAGAAGTTGCGCCAGACGCCGATAGGTCTCGCGCTTGTCGTGGACGAGTACGGGTCGTTCGAGGGCGTCGTCACGGCGTCTGATTGTCTTGAGGCAATTGTCGGCGAACTTGCCAGTTCCGCGACTGGGGATGCCCCGCAAAGTGTGCAACGTGACGATGGCAGTTGGCTAGTCGATGGGATGCTCGGCACCGATGAGTTGATGCAACTGATCGGCGCCGAGGGCGGCATTTCGAGCGCCAGTGGCTTTCACACCGTTGGCGGTTTCATGCTGGAGAGGCTAAGGCGGGTCCCGCGCGAGGGCGACAAGATCGTCTGGGGTGGCTATCGCTTCGAGGTGGTCGATATGGACGGTAGGCGCGTGGACAAGGTTCTGGTGCGCAGGGAGCCCGAGGCCGTCGCCGAAGACTAGAGCTGCGGCCTAGCTCCTGCCGAGGATGCGGCGAGCTTGAAGCAGGTGTGGCTTGTCCACCATCTTGCCGCCGAGGGTTACCACTCCCGCATCCGGAGCGGCAGAGAAGGCATCAAGCACCTGCTTGGCCCACTCCCTCTCTTGGGATGTGGGTGTGAACGCCTCGTTGATCGGGCCGACCTGGGCGGGATGAATGGCGGCCTTGCCGCCGAACCCCATGCGCCTTGCTTCTGTCGCTTCGGCACGCAGGCCGTATTCGTCTCGGAAGTCGACAAAGACCGTGTCGATGGCGGGAATGCCCGCAGCACCCGCCCCGGCGATGCACAAGGCGCGGGCCATCCGGAACAGGTCATCGAACTGCCCATCGGGCCCTTTGTTGGCGCGTGCGCCCACCGCGGCAGCCAAGTCCTCGCCGCCCCAAGTTAGGCCAATCAGGCGGGTCGACGTGCCGGCATAGGTCCCGAACGCGAATAGGGCCTGGGCGGTTTCGGACGCGATTGGCAGGATGCCTATGCCGCCGACCGGCAGTCCCTCGCGGGCCTCAAGCGCGGCAAGCGCCCAATCAAGGCGTTTCACATCCTCGGCCCCATTGCACTTCGGCAGCATGATGCCATCGGGTGCGGCAGTCACAACCTCGGCGAGGTCAGCAAGCGTCAGCCCGGTGTCCCAGGCGTTGACCCGGACGATAAGCCTTGGCCACTCGTGCTTCCGCGCTCGCAGGAAGTCCCGAGCCATTGCCCGCGCGATCGGTTTGCGCGCGAGTGCAACGGCGTCCTCAAGATCCAGGAGAAGAGCGTCGGCGCCTGCCTCGGGACCTTTGGCGAGCTTCTTCTCGGAATCAGCCGGAACGAAAAGCGCGGATCGCATAGCGTGCAGTCTCCTTCGTGCAGGGTTGCATCAAGTACCTGATCAGCCCGTGGGGCGGCAGAGCATCAGTGCCGCACGCTCGCAGCTGGCCACGAGATCGTCGTGCTGGTTGAATGCTTCGTGCCTGAAGTTGACTATGCCTTGGCCTGATCTCGAAGCCGAAGCGCGCGTGCCGAGTACTGCCGTACGAATGTGCAGCGTGTCGCCGTGGAAGACAGGCTTGGGAAAAACCACTTTCTCCATCCCGAGGTTGGCCACCGTGGTGCCCAGGGTCGTGTCGTGCACCGATATTCCGATCATCAATCCCAGGGTGTAGATGCTGTTCACGATCCGCTGGCCGAACGCCGTTGCCGCGGCCGCCTCGGCGTCCAAGTGGATTGCCGCCGGGTTCAAGGTGAGGGCGCAGAAAAGTGTATTGTCCATCTCGGTTACGGTTCGCCGGATAGGATGATCGAAGATTGCGCCAACGGCGAAGTCCTCGAACCACAGTCCTGGCATTGGTAAGTTCCTTCTGTATGGGCAGCAACGCCCCCGTTGGCGGGAGGCCCGACGCGGCCCCGGTGCACTTGCTCCACCCGCCATGGCGTCCGTTGGCCGCGGACACGCCCGAATTCGGTCACTCTGCGCTAACCTCGCCTGTGCATCTCGACGATTGGCTGAACCGGCTGAGGCTCTGAATCCCACGGAAACAGAATCCATGTGTCCTGGCTCACCTCGGTCACGAAGGTGTCGACGAGTGGCATGCCCTTGGGCTTGGCATAAACGGTTGCGAAGTGGGCCTTCGGCAACTGGCTCCTAACGACACGACCAGTCGTTCCGCTGTCGACCAGGTCGTCTATGATCAGGAAGCCTTCGCCACCCATATCGGCCGCATCCGGGCTTTTCAGGATTTTCGGTTCGCCGACCTCGTACTCGGCGCGATAGGTGACGATGCAGACTGTGTCGACCAAGCGAACATCCAACTCCCTGGCGATGATCGCCGCAGGAATGAGCCCACCTCGCGTGATGGCCACGATGCCGCGCCATGGGCCCTTGCCGACGAGTTTCCATGCCAAGGCCCGGGCGTCTCGATGAAGCTGATCCCAAGTTACGGTGTAGAACTTTCTTGGTGTCGCCACGTCGTCCTCCTTGATAGGACTAGAGACGCCATAGCGCCGACTTTGGCAATTGGCAAGCTGAAGCCTGGGTGCGATCGGGTGTTCGCATCGTGCGGCAGGGCCGATTGAGCGTTCTGTCTGTCAGAACAACCAACCGCCGTCGGGGACCGGCAGCGTCGGGCCGACGAGTACAACCGCACCGTTCGGATCCGGCAATCCCAGTGTCAGGACCTCGGGCATGAAGGGGCCGATCTGGCGCGCTGGGAAGTTCACGACGGCCGCGACCTGCCGACCCACAAGCGTCTCTGGCTCGTAGTGGACGGTGATCTGGGCGCTGCTTGTCTTGATGCCGAGAAGCGGGCCGAAATCGATCCATAGCTTGATGGCAGGCTTGCGCGCCTCGGGGAGGCCTCTGCGCGCCGAACGGTTCCGACGCGTATGTTCACTCTCTCGAAGTCGGCATAGGAAACCATGTTCGCCGCGGTGGCCTTGCTGGTCATCGTCAAGAGCTTTCCTCCAAGATCGGGCCTTGCGCCATGTGCGAGGGCGAAACACACTGCGCACCGGATACCCGCCTGATGTCTTCGCGGGATAAGCCTCTTGGAGTTTTCAAATGTTCTACGAGCCTGCCAAGCGCAATCATGGAATGCAGTTCGATCCGTTCAAGGCACTGACTGTGCCGCGCCCGATCGGCTGGATCTCGACGGTTGATGGCGCCGGGCGGCCGAACCTTGCGCCCTACAGCTACTTCAACGGCGTTGCTTGGGCGCCGCCGATGGTGATGTTCGCATCAGGCGGCCATCCCCCCGACTGGCGCACGAAGGATTCGGTTGCCAACGCCATCGCCACCCGCGAGTTCGTGGTGAACATGGTCACCTGGGATCTTCGCGAGGAGATGACCAAGTCCTCCGAGGTCGTTCCTCCTGGGGTGAACGAGTTTGATCTGGCGGGCCTTGAGATGGCCCCTTGCCGGCTGGTGAGAGTTCCGCGGGTGGCGCGCTCTCCGGTGGCCCTGGAATGCACCTACCACACGCATCTGGAACTGCCAGGGCACCGTCCGGATTCGCGCAATGTCATGGTCATCGGTACCGTGATCGGCGTGCACATCGACGACCGTTTCATTCGCGACGGGATGGTCGACGTCGGTGCGATGCGACCCATTGCGCGCCTCGGTTACATGCAATACGCCGCCGTCTCGCCCGATAATGTCTTCGAGATGAAGAAGCTCATGCCAGAGAGCGGCCAGAAGCCCGGAGAAGAAGGCTCCGGCGCCTCCCGTGCCGTCACCTGAAAAGCGCTTCTGATCCTACGAAATGCAACGGGCCTGCGCGTCGGCAAGCTAGCTATCGGCACTCGTGCTGGCCTCGACGATCCTGGCGATCGGGGCGTTCCTGGACAGATCAAGCCGCTCCTGGACCCATCGTGCGAGCGCCAGAAGCCGGATATCCTCGCCGCGTGGCGCCACGAGCTGAGGCCCGATTGGCATCCCGGCTGGCCCGCTCCATCCGGGTATGGTGATGCAAGGCGTATAGAGAAGTGTCCAGATGCCATTGAACACGGCGCTGCCAGTCGCTGTGATCCCGACAGGAGCTTCACCTGGCGCGGCCGGGGTCAGCAGGAGGTCGAATCGATCCCAGATTGCCCCAATCTCCCAGCGGCAGCGCGCGGCGAGTTCGAGGGCCGACCGATAGCGATCGTACGGACAGGATTCACCTTGTGAGATTCGTCCATCCCGGAATGCGGGGGAAAGCTGATCTCGGTGGGTCGTTCGCTCCCACGTGAAGTTGCGGGCCGCCTCGAAGCTGCTGATGTCTCTGTGGGCATCCCAAAGGCCATCGAACTCTCGGGGAAGGGGGGCCTCGCCGACCGAGGCCCCGGCCTTTACGAGGCGTTCGGCGCACTCCTCGATCATGCGTTGGGTTGCTGCATCGGCCTCGTTCCACACCTTGGTCCGGCAGACAGCAATTCTTGGCTTTCTGTCCTTTGGCCAGCGAAGGTCGGGCAGGGTGGTTCCGATCAGCGCAGCGCGCCATAGGGCGCAATCGTCGACCGACCTGGCCAGGATCGAGATCGTGTCCAGGCTGTCGGACGCGACCTTCATTCCGCCTCGCACGAAGTCGCCGAAGGTTGGCTTGTAGCCGACAATGCCACAGTAGGCTGCGGGACGGATGGTCGAGCCGGTCGTTTGTGTTCCGATCGCAAGTGGCACCATTCCATCGGCGACAGCAGCCGCCGATCCTTGAGATGACCCTCCAGGCGTGCGTGACAGATCGTGGGGATTTCGGGTCGGGCCTGGCGTGATGTTCGCGAACTCGGTCGTAACCGTCTTGCCAACGACCACGCCACCGGCGGCCTTGCTCATGCCGATGCAAGCGGCGTCAGACCTGGGCTGATTGCCGGCCCAGATCGGCGAGTTGTAGGTGCTAGGAAAGTCGGCACTGTCGACAATGTCCTTGAATGCAACTGGTACGCCGTGCAGCAGCCCACGATGGGGGCCGCGATCGTAGTGTCGTGCCTGCTCGATGGCTTTGTCGAAGTCGATATGCGCAAATGCCCGCACATGCGTTTCGCGGAGGGTGACGCGCTCAAGGCAGGCGCGGACAAGCTGTTCTGACGTCAACTCGCCGCGGGCAATCTTCAGTGCTGCGTCAGTGGCGGTGAGCGCATGAATGGGCCTATCGGTCATGTGAGCTGCTCCCTGATCCGGCTGTTCATATACCGGCGCCACCGTGGCACCAAGCCCGCTTGTCGCCGCGTGGGTGGGAGGGGAGAATGCAGGCGCGCAGCATAAGGAGGGCAACGTGCGCCCATTCGACGGCCTGAAGGTCATTGACATGACCCATATCCTCGCGGGCCCCTTTTGTGCCTATCAGCTCGCTGTTTGGGGGGCCGATGTCCTCAAGATCGAGATGCCGGGCGGGGATCATGTCCGGCGCCGGGGGCAGAAGAAGGAGTGGAATTGTGTCAATATGGGAACCAATTACCTGGCGCAGGGTTCGAACAAACGGTCAATCGTGATCAATATTCAGGACCCGAAGGGACGCGACTTGGTGCTGGAACTCATTCGATCGGCGGACGTTTTTATTGAAAATTTTCGTGCTGGCGCTCTGATGAAATTGGGTTTGGGATTCGATGACTTGGCAGCTCTCAATTCGCGCTTGATCTACTGCTCCATGACGGCGTTCGGCCGGGGGGGGCCGAAGGGGCAGCACACGGCCTATGATCATGTTGTCCAGGCGGCATCGGGGCTTATGAGCGTCAATGGAACGAACGAAACGACGCCGCTGAAGGTGGGGCCCCCGGTGCTGGACTATGCGTCCGGAACGATGGCGGCATTTGCCTGCGCCACAGCTTTGTTCCAGCGCGAGCGGACCGGTCGGGGCTGCCATATCGACATGGCCATGATGGATACGGCGCAACTGCTCATGAGCAACTTCATCACGGGGTTCTTCGCGACCGGGAAACCCGAGACCGTGAAGGGAAACAACCATCATATGGCAGCGTCCTCCTGCTTTCCGACGCGCGACGGCAGCTTGCTGATGCTCGGAGCCAGCACACCGGCGCAGTGTCGCGACCTGATGGTAGCACTGGGGCGCCCGGATCTTGCCGACGACTACCAGGCGGCCGATGACCATGGTCCCAGGCGGCAAATGATGTTCGAGGTCATTGGGAGGATCCTGCTAACGCGAACTGCCGAGGAGTGGGAGCAGCACCTGAACTCAGCCCATGTTCCAGCTGCCCGGGTTAAGGGCTTTGCAGAGGCCGTCAGCCAGCCACAGTTGGCAAGTCGCAACACGCAGCACAGGCATGAGCATGTGCCCGGCCTGGAGGCGCCGGCCACTGTCCCGGTTGCGGCCTTCCGGCTGTCAAGCGGAGATGCAATGGTGACCTCCCCGCCGCCGCGACTGGGCGAACACACCGACGAGGTGCTGGCGGGGTTGGGCTACACCGATATTGAGGTTGCGCGCTTGCGCGAAGCCGGTGTCGTTGCCTAGGACAAGAACAAGCGCATTCGACAAGGAGTTCCACATGACACGCTTGGACAGCCTCGCACGCGTGGTGCGCAGCAAGAACGCGGGCCCTTTGACGATCACTCTGGACGTCATGTTCGAGGATCGTGCGGACTATGATCGTGCCCTTCAGTCGCCGGGCTTCTCAACGGAAGCGATCGGGAAGGCCTACGGCATTCCCGCTTCGGGTGTCGAGATCATGCCGTATCCGAAGGCCCTTGCGATCAAAGTGAGCATGGACCGGAAGATCGTTGCCGGCGATCCCGGCGATCGCGATGTCTACGGCGCGCAACAGCACGCACCCATTCTGGCATTGGAGATCTGAGCCATGAGCGCTATCGGCAAGCTTCTCGACCAGTTCAAAGGAGTATCGAAGCAGGCGCTTCGCGCGATGGGGGGCTCGGGTCAGCTTGGCTATGGCGTTCCAGCCGACGCCTTTGCCGAGGGCCTCAGGCGCAAGCCGCACTATATCGGCTGCGACATGGGGTCAATCGACCCGGGCCCGGCCTATCTCGGCTCGGGCGAGCTGGCCACCGCCGCGGAGACAACCAAGCGCGACCTGAAGCGTGTCCTGCTCGGTGCGCGCGGCGCCGATATTCCGCTACTGATCGGCTCTGCCGGTTGCGCGGGTGCAAGCCAACATCTTAATGCAACGCTTGCGCTCGTGCGCGAGATCGCCAAGGAGGAGGGGCTACGGTTCCGGCTTGCCAGCATCCGGGCGGACATGCCGCGCGACTTCGTGAAGAAGCAGCGGGCGGCGGGAAAGATCACGCCGCTTGGCGGCATCATCGGTGAACTCACGGACGAGGAGATCGATGCCAGCTCCAACCTGGTGGGGCAGATGGGAACCGAGGCATTCGTCCGGGCGTTGGAGAAGGATGTAGACGTCGTGATCGCCGGGCGAGCCTGCGACACCGCGATATTCGCTGCCATCCCGAGCATGCTCGGCTTCCCGCTCGGGCCGGTGATGCACATGTCGAAGATCATCGAGTGTGCGTCGATCTGCTGCGTTCCAGGCGGCAGGGACGCGATCATTGCTGAACTGGAGGGCGCCTCCTTTGTCCTCGAGAGCATGAACCCGCAGCGCCGTGCCACCCCGATGAGCGTCGCTGCGCACAGCCTCTACGAGCAGTCGGATCCGGTGCGGGTTGCTGAGCCCGAAGGTGTGCTGTTCGTTGACAGCGCGGACTATCAGGCTGTTGATGATCGCCGCTGCCGCGTGTCCGGTGCTCGCTGGGAAAATGCGCGCAAGCCGAGCGTCAAGATCGAAGGGGCGCGGCGCGTTGGCGAGCGCGCCATCATGGTGTGCGGCAGCGCCGATCCTCGTTTCATTGCGAATCTCGACAGCATCCTGCCGCAAGTACAAGAGGTCGTGCGCGGGCTTGTATGCGAGCCTGGCGAAGTGCCCGACTATTCCCTCTTGTTCCGCCGCTATGGGCTTGACGGTGTCTATCCATGGCCGACGCCCCCAGCGGTGAACCCGAGGGAGGTCTTCATCATGGCTGAGATCATCGCTCCGACCGAAGGGCGCGCAATGGCCGTCGCCAAGACCACCAAGCAGTTCCTTCTGCATCATGGCTTTCCGGGTCGCCTGTCCACAGGCGGCAACATCGCCTTTCCGTTCACGCCTCCTGAAATCTCATGCGGGTCGGCCTACCGCTTCAATGCATACCATGTCATGGAAGTAGATGATCTGGCCCCGCTTTTCCCAATCGAGGTTGAGGAGGTTGGCAGCTAGCCGAGGGGAGGCCAGATCGCGGGCAAGAAAAAGGTCGGGCCAAGTAGGCCCGACCTTGGTGCTCTGCGTGGACAGCACCTAGCCGGCAAGGGCTTCAGTGAGGGCGCTGACCGAGGCAAGCTCATCTATACCCCACACCATGTCACGCACGCGCTCTGACTTTGAGCGACCGAACACGGGATCGGCAAGTGCGTGGAACTTCACAAACAGCTCCTCGTCCGTGAGGGGATCGGCCGGATCGCCCTTCGGGTCATTCCGCTTCATGGTTAGCGTGCGCCCGTCGATTGTCCGCACCGTGACAACCGAAGGCCGCGCCTTGGGATAGGCCGCGTCGCACTCCGGATCCGTCTCGACCTTGAACTTGCTGCAATCCGCGAGTACAGCAGGGTTGCGTAGTGCGGCCTGCGAGAAATGCTCAAGTGCCACGGCGCCGTAATGCATTCCGGTCGCCATGCAGAACTGGAAGCTCATCTGCGCCTGGGCGAAATTATCCCAGCCAACCTTTGCATGTGAGGCGGACACCGCGTATGTGCCGACGTGAACATCCTTGATGTCTGCGGCGGCAAGTTTGTGTTGCTGCATGATCGCGATCAGGCAATCCAGCGCGGTGTGGATATGCCTGCAACATAGATAGGGCTTTATGTAGCAGCGCGACACGACCGAGGGCTGGCCACCGAAGAAGATGTCGATGTCCGCGTAGCGCGCGGGATCAACGTCTCCGCCCGCATAGGCATGGAAATAGCCATCCTTGACCTCAAGCACGTTCTCGGCGCCAGGGATCCCGTTCTTGGCCAGGAGCGCACAGAGAATGCCGTCACGCGCAGCTTGCCCCGCATGCAGGCGCTTGATGTCACCAGCTCCATGCAGGAACGTGAACAGCCCCGAGGCATTTGAGGCCGCAAGGGCGAAGCTGTCCTCGATGGTCTTCGCGCTGCTCCCGATCAGATTGCCGATTGCGCCTGCAGCACCGAACACGCCAGCGACAGCAGTATTGTGGAAGCCTCGCCACCGGGGCTTCGGGTGGGTGGCCTGGGCGATGCGTCCGGCAATCTCGTAGCCAACGGCAATGGCGGTCATAGCCTGCTGGCCGCTGATGCCTCGGTCGTGTCCGAACGACAGCACAGCCGGCACCATGACACTTCCAGGATGAACGCTTCCCGGTGTGTAGCCATCGTCGACATCAAGGCCGTGCCCCTCTGCGCCACCGAGGTATGCCGCTGTGAGCACGTCAAACCGGCCCTTCAGCCCTGGCACAGGGATAGTCCCCGCGGGAACAATGGCTGTCAGCGTACTTTCGGCGACGCGCGTCACATGTTCGCGACTGGCTGCGATACATGATGCGAGTGTGTCCAGCGTATGCCGTCGGACCCCGTGCGCCGTTGCCGCATCGAGGTCGGTAAAGCGCAAGCCCGCTGCATGGGCGGAAAGGGCCTTCGTGGGCGTTAGCCCTGCTCCCGGCGTCGATCGGCCGGTTTGTGCACTCACTCCCGATGAACTGCTCTTGCTGACGACATTCATGGCATGACTCCTACTTCCAACTACCGTTCAGTGTTGCATCATTTCCCTCTCCCGGGAAGAGCAGCGCACCTTGACGCCTGCCGGGGTGTGGGATGGTATTCGGGCGCACAGGAGACCATGCCGTGACACAGCACGCCCATCCCCTCGATGTCCTTTTTGCCCCGAGATCAATCGTATTTGTCGGCGTCTCGGCCGATCCGAAGAAGACCGCCGGGGCCCCGTTGCGGATTGCCATTCAGAACCGCTATCCAGGCCAGCTATACGGTGTGCATCCGCGCGAAGAACGTATCGAGGGTGTGCCTTGTTTTCGCAGCGTCGAAGAACTGCCGGAGGTTCCCGACTGCGCTTTTATTTCGGTGGTTGCGAAACTCGTTCCCGGCGTTCTGGAGTCGTGTGGAAGAAAGGGAATAAAGGGGGCGGTCATCCTTTCCTCGGGATTCGAGGAGGTCGAAGGAGGCGCCGACATTGCCAGGAGCGTAGGCGAGATCGGCCGGAAGTACGGCATGCACATCGTTGGGCCCAATAGCGAGGGGCTCTGGAGCGTGAAGCGGCGCACCATTCTGACCTTCGGGTCGGCCGCAAGGCGCGAGAAATTGCACCATGCGCCGATAGCCGCATTGACCCAGTCGGGCGGGATCGGCGGCGCGATCGCAAGACGGCTCCAGGATGGCGGCTTTGGTTGCAGCTACTTCGTGTCAGTCGGCAATGAGACTGTCACCGGGACCGCAGACTACATCGACTGGCTCGCAGAACAGGACGATGTCCGGGTAATCGTCATGTTCATCGAAGGTCTGATTGATGGCGCGAAAGCCATACGGGCAGCGGCGAAGGCGCGGGCGCGCGGCATCCATCTAGTGGCACTGAAGTCGGGGAACTCCGCTGTCGGGCGTATTGCCACTGCGACACATACAGGCAAGATCTCGACGGCGGGGGCGATCTACGATGCCGCGCTGGATCAGGCCGGCGTCGTCCGTGTCGAAAGTCTGACAGACCTGATCGAGAGCGCGAAGTTGCTTTGCTCCATGCCACTACCGCCACCCCGCGGTGCCAAGGGAGGGGTGGCGGTTCTTTCGGTGCTGGGGGGACCCCGCTCGATCATGGCCGACATGGGCGAGAAGCTGGGCGTCCCGCTGGCAACCTTTGAGGATAGCACGGTCGCCGCGCTTGCAAAGGTCGTGCCTGCATTCGGCTATCCAAGGAACCCGGTGGACATTACAGGCCAGGTGGTCGGTGACCACACTTTGTTCGAGCGGGCCCTCGATGCGGGAACGGGCGATGCGAACAGCGAGGGCCTTCTTATTCAGTTCGGCAATGGTGGCATCCGCGAGGCGAGAGAAAGACGAGAGATCTTCACGAGCCTAGCCCGAAAGACAGGGCTGCCCGTTGTGTTGTCGCTGCTGGGCGATACGCTGGATGAAGCGCTTCTCGTCGACTACGCGAAGCAGGGCGTTGCAGTGGCACGGGACGCGGCCGAAGCGATGCGCTATTTCGGTTGGCTGTACCGGGCACGCGAGTATCAGGCACGGCCGCCGCTTGACACCGAGAGGGCGGGTAGGCCGCCTCTTCCAGCAGTGCCAAGATCATGGCAGGAGACGATGTCGCTTCTTGCTGACGCAGGCATATCCCAGCCGGCGTGGAGAATCCTTGAGAACGGGGCGGATCTTGGGTTGCTGTGCAATGGTTTGCGATTCCCGGTTGCCCTCAAAGCGATGCCCGAGCAGGCAGAGCACAAGACAGAGCATGGTTTGGTTGTACTGAACCTTCCGGACGCAGATGCCGTTGCCGTTGCAGCAATCGCTATGCAGGAGCGTCTGGCTAGGCTGGACCCCCGGCTTCGCGGCGGGCCGCTGCTCGTGCAGGAAATGGTGAGCGGGGGTGTGGAGGCGGTGGTCACCGCAGCTCGCGACCCCGACTTCGGTGTGATCCTCGCCGTCGGCACCGGCGGCACTCTGGTGGAGCTTCTTGGTGATGTGGGCTATGTGGTCTTGCCCGCGTCGGCAGACGAGGTCAAGAGACGCATCGGCACTCTCAAACTCAGCCGACTCCTTGCTGGGTTCCGCGGAGCAGAGTCCGCCGACACGGAGGCTCTTGCTCGCGCAGCGCTTTCACTCGGCTCGATCCTACAGCGCTTGCCATCGAGTGTGCAGGCAATCGAGCTCAATCCTCTGCTTGTGATGCCTGCGGGGAAGGGCGTCGCGGCGATCGACGTGTTGGTCCGCGAGGGATGATGCGTAATGCAGATCAGCGTCGACGAGGCCATCGCAAGCCGCCACTCATGCAGAGCGTACAAGTCTGATCCAGTTTCGCGCGCCACGATCGAGCACATTCTCAGGGTTGCAAGCCGTGCACCGTCGGGAAGCAACATCCAGCCCTGGAAGGTCTACGTCCTGGGCGGTGACGTGCGGCAGCAGGTGTCAGCCGCAATCCAGGCCCACCGCGCTGCGCATCCGGAGGATTCCCGGGAGGAGTATCAATACTATCCGCGCGAGTGGCGTGAACCGTATCATTCGCGGCGACGCGCCTGCGGTTGGGGTCTCTACAGGCTTGCGGGGATTGAGAAGGGCAACAGGGTCGCGTCGTTTGAGTTCGCCGGGCGCAACTTCGACTTCTGGGGCGCGCCTATCGGCATGATCTTCACATTGGAACGCGACATGGAGCAGGGCGCGTGGATTGATCTGGGCTTGTTCATGCAGAACATCATGCTGGCGGCGAGAGGGCAGGGATTGCACACGATTCCGCAGGCAGCGTTCCGCGGCTGGCACCATGCTTTCCGCCAGCTGCTCGGAATTCCCGAGACGGAGTTGGTCGTGTGCGGGATGGCGCTTGGGTTTGCGAACGAACATGATCCTCTCTGGAACTATGTGACTGATCGCGCGCCGCTTGATTCCTTCGTCCGAATGCAAGGCATCTAGTTTCACAAGCAATCCATCGTGGCCCTGAACGCCCGCAGAGCCGCGACCATCGAGTGACACGCCCATGAATCCGACACCGGCTACCAGCCAAAGGCATCTCAGCGAACCCGATCTTCCGCTGCGTGGAGTTCGAGTGCTCGAGTTCGTGCACACGGTGATGGGGCCCTCTTGCGGCCTCGTTCTCGCAGACCTCGGCGCGGACGTGATCAAGGTAGAAGCGGTAACAGGAGACGTTACGCGACGACTGACCGCGTCGGGTGCCGGCTACTGGAGCATGTTCAACCGGAACAAGGCGAGCATCGCCGTTGACCTGAAGTCCGAAGACGGGTTGGAGATTGCCCGAAGGTTGGTGGCGACCGCGGATGTGATGGTCGAGAATTTCGGTCCCGGAACGATCGACAGGTTGGGCCTTGGATGGAACAACGTGTCGCGCCGCAACCCGCGCCTCATCTTCTGTTCGCTTAAGGGATTCCTGGCAGGCCCTTACGAGAACAGGATGGCCCTCGACGAAGTCACACAGATGATGGGTGGGCTGGCATATATGACCGGTCTTCCGGGGCGGCCACTTCGGGCCGGAGCATCTGTTATCGATGTGTTGGGGGGGACCTTTGGTGCGATCGCGATTCTTGCTGCGTTGCACGCTCGGAACAGGGATGGCAAGGGACGCTTCGTGAAATCGGCTCTGTTTGAAAGCACTACCTATCTTGTCGGCCAACACATGGCTTATCTCGCTGTAACCGGCAAGGCCATGCCACCAATGGCTGTGCGGCTATCGGCCTGGGCGGTCTACGATGTGTTTCAGACGCAGGATGGTGTGCAAGTATTCCTAGGCCTTGTCACCGACAATAATTGGATCCGTTTCTGCAATGAATTCGGGCTCGTGGAGTTCCTTGAGGACGCAACCCTGAAAACAAATATCCAGCGGGTGCATGCACGAGAACGCACCATGCCAGTCATCACTGCCATCTTCGCGAGCAGCAACGCCCATGAGATCATGGCAAGGCTCGAGAAGGCGCAGCTTCCGTTCGCGCCGATCAACCGGCCCGAAGATCTGATTGACGACCCGCATTTGGTGCGGAGTGGGCAGATGCACGAACTCGAAACTGCGGAAGGCAAGCCTGTGCGTGTTCCCGGCCTGCCGATCGAGTACTCGGGCCTCAAACTACCCAAGCGCCGTGGCCTTCCGAAGATAGGTCAGGACACGCATGCGATACTCTTGGCGCTCGGCTACGACGAGCCCGCGATCGCCAGGCTCCGGGCGGCTTCGGTCATCTCCGGACCTTGACTAGCTTTCGGTGTCCTTGCCGTTTCCGGTCGAGGTGGGGTCGGCATCGACGGCAACCGCCATTCTTGACGTCAGCGGAACAAGTGCGACGAGATCCTGCAGGCGTACCTGTTCCGTGGGCTTGTGGGCGAAGTCCGGGTCGCCCGGCCCAAGGATGAGCGTGGGTGCCATAGGCGCGAGAACCGAGGCATCCGTTCCGTAGGGCACTGTCTCCGCGCGCTTGCCAGTGATTGCCTCTGCGATCTTGACCAATGGCGCATTGGGCGACGATTCAAACGGCACTCCATCGCGGTGGACATGAAGTTCGACGCCGCACTTCCGGGCGGCGGCCTCGAGCCTATCGATTACCGGTTCCGGATCCTGGCCGCGCGAGTAGCGATACTTCACTGTCACAGTTGCCTTGCCGACCGTGACGTTCCGCCCAGTGCCGTGGTTGTCGATCGTGATGTTGAAGTCAGAGAAGGCTGGGTCGTAGGCTCGGTCATGCGTTGTGGTATCGGTGCGCAGCCAATCGTGGATCGAGCGGAGTTCGCTCAGAAACGGGATCAAGGCAAGGTTGGCATTCCGGCCCTTCCCGGTGGAGGAGTGCGCCTGTTCACCGTGGGCGATCCCAGTGAAATTGATTGATGCCCGATGTCCCCGAACCGGTATCATTCGGGTCGGTTCGACGATCTGGATGGCCTTGGGTGGATGCTTCCTGAGAAGAGCGCTGCGCTCGAATATTGCGATGGCACCGAGCTTGTTGCCGCCATCCTCATCTGTTGTCAGCATCAGCGAGATCGGAATGCCTGCTGGGACGCTCTTGGCAGCGATCACGGCCGCAGCCACCGGACCCTTCATGTCCACACTGCCAAGACCATAAATAACGCCGTCGGAGAAACGGGCATCGTAGGGGTCTGTTGTCCAGCCAGTGGCCGGCACAGTGTCCATGTGTCCGCAAAGGGCTAGCCCCGCACTCATGGGGCGTCCGTTGGTGGGTCGAATTGCAACCAAGGCGCGTTTCGCGACGCCATTCTGGTCCCTGTAGTCGAGCCGCTCGATCTCCCAGCCCTGCAGCTCTTTCTCGATTCGCTCGGCTACGGGCAGGTTCGAGACGAAGTACCGGCTGTCCAAAGCAACGATGTCCTGGGCTAGGGCCAGAACATTCTTTGCAACGGCATTGTCAGTGGCAAGAGACATGGAGTTACCTCGCATGAAGTCGGGGAGGGCAGGTCGCAGGGCGGACATCGCTTCTCGTCGGTAATGCGCTCGGACTCTCAACCCCGACAGGGATCATCGCGGCGGCAGAATCACGTCGGCTGAGCCAACTGTGGTCAGTTCGCCGGCTTGGTTGGTCCCGGTGATGTCGAGCGACACGATGCCGCCGCGCGTCTTGCCCGAGACAATCGCACTGAAGGTCTGTGTGTCGTAATAGATCGCTGGTCGCTTCACCTGGACATAGAGACGCTTGAGATGCCCATGATTGCCACACCAGTTCGTGATCAAGGGAGCCACATAGGCAAATCGCATCACGCCATGATCAAATGGTCCCGGCATTCCGCGCAACGCTGAAAGGTTGCCGTCCTCGTGCTGCTGGGAGGACTTCACGCTCCAATTCGTCACGGGGTTTGTGACAAGCAGGTGTTGCGCCTCCTGGATCTGGATCCAGCCGGATCGCCCGGCGCGATAAGACGGACCTATGGCGCTGTTCCACGCAACCAAGTCGCCCATCGTGAGGGGGCCGCGCACGATCGGCGGGATGGTTGTGCCAATAGCTACGTCGTCCCAATAGAGAGGCCGATCGCCGGTGTGCACCTCGCCACGCCAGGCCTCCTCGATGGCGGCAATTTCCGTTGCATTGTAGCGATGCACTGGACGGTCGAACTGCAATTGGGTCCCGAGCTGCTTGGCTTGGATGATGGTGCCCTTGGCGCGTCCGATCAGTTCGTCCTTATGGTCGACATAGCGGACCTCGGAGATGATGAAGACCAGCCGACGGCCGCCCGATCCCCGCTTCTCGTAGCAGTTGGTCTGGACAGGAATGGGCCGGATCTGTGTGCCGGCCATGATCGGTCTCGTCCATTCGTACTCGACCCCACCCACTAGGGAGGAAAGCGGTGCTTTCATCGCAGCGCCGTGAAGCATCGGGTAGAGTACGGAAACGAGAAAGCAGGGCGGCGCGACCAAACCCCCATGCCGCGTCCTGCGGGCATAGGCCTCATCCAGCCATAGGGGGTTGTCGTCATCCGTGCCGTAGGCAAAGTGGCGGATGGCGTCGGCGGAGGCGCTGTGGTTCCATACTTCCCGTTCCCAGATTTCGCGGCCATTCAGTTCCCGGGATCGCGCAATGAACATATCGATCTGGGCGTCGATTTCGGCGTCATCCATGTCGGCTATCCTTGAACGAACGGACTGACGTTACTTGCCGCAAATGCATGGGGCAAGCGACCTTGGCCAGTCGGCCGGACTGGGCATACTTGTGCTCAGTCGGCGGAAGAAGGAGCGTGTGTGGTGCAGGAAGCAACTGAAGAGGCTGTGATGGGCAGTTTCCGCCTTGATGGCAAAAGGGCGCTTGTCACGGGGGCGAGCAGAGGCATCGGACGTGCCTGCGCGATCGCGATGGCAGCAGCTGGAGCGGATGTAACGCTTGTCGCACGCTCGCAGCCAGACCTCGATGCACTGGTTTCAAGCATACGCCACCAAGGTTTCGCGGCGCGCGCATTGGCGCTCGATGTGACGGACAGTGCCGCAGTGAAGCGCGAACTTGCTGCAGCCGGCCCGTTCGACCTCCTGTTCAACAATGCCGGCGTCAATCGGCCCAAGCCGTTTCTGGAGATGGACGAGGAAACGCTGGACTGGCTGCTGGATGTCAACGTTCGTTCCGCCTATATCGTTGCCCAGGCAGTCGCAAAGGGAATGGTTGCGCAGGGAACAGGCGGGGCGATCGTCAACATGTCGTCGCAGATGGGGGTTGTGGGTGGCGTAGGCCGCAGCGTCTATTGTGCGACCAAGCATGCAATCGAGGGCATGACCAAGGCGATGGCACTCGAACTGGCCGAATATGAGATTCGTGTCAATTCAGTCGGCCCCACTTTCATCGAGACGCCAATGACAGCGGCCGCATTCGGAGATCCGAGGCGGCGTGCCGACATCCTGGCACGTATTCCGCTTGGCAGGCCTGGCCGTGTTTCGGACGTGTGCGGCGCCGTGATCTTCCTGAGTTCCCCTGCTGCATCCTTGATCACGGGCACTTTGTTGCTTGTGGACGGCGGGTGGACGGCGCAGTAGCTGAACCATCCTCCCCTTCTGGACAATCCTATGGAGCAAATGCGCATGCGTGATTTCCATCGCCCCGGCCGCTCGCCTGTGTGGGGCATGCGCGGCATGGCTGCAACCTCGATGCCGGTTGCCACGCTTACGGCTCTTGATGTTCTGCGTGACGGCGGAAACGCTTTGGATGCGGCAGTGGCGGCGACTGCGGTCCTCGCGGTGGTGGAGCCGCAATCCACTGGCATTGGGGGCGATTGCTTTTGCCTCTATGCGCCCGCGGGGAGCGGCCGTGTCATTGCGCTTAACGGATCAGGGCGGGCTGGGGCCGGGTACACGATCGACTGGTTCGAGAACCAGGGAATCAAGGAGCTCGATCCGAACGGCCCGCATGTCGTGACGGTCCCTGGGGCGATCCGAGCCTGGGAAGCATTGGTCAATGGGCACGGGCGAAAGGAGCTGGGCTATCTGCTGCAGCCCGCTATCCGTTTGGCGGAGGACGGTCATCCGGTCCACCAGCGGACCGCTGATGACTGGAGGAATTCGGTCGGCAAACTCGCCAAGCACGAAACCACCAAGGCGCGATTCCTGCCAGGAGGAGCCGCCCCGCAGGAAGGGCAGGTATTCCGGCAGCCTGAGTTGGCGGCCACCTTGCGTGGGATCGCCAGGGACGGGTCGAAGGCTTTCTACGAAGGACCCGTTGCGCGCGACGTTGTGTCGATCCTCCACGAGAAGGGTGGTCTTCTGACGGAGGAGGATCTTGCAGCGCACACCGTCGAGTTCGTCGAGCCGATCCAGCGGGATTTCCGGGGGCATAGGGTCTTCCAGTGCCCCCCGAACGGCTCCGGCATCGTGGCCCTGATGATTGCCGGTATTCTCGATCAGTTCCCGGAGCCAGCGGGCGGAGGCGCGCTGTCGGTCGGGCGCATGCACCGCCATGTCGAGGCAGCGCGCCTCGCCTTCCGTGATCGGAATGCCTTCGTCGCGGACCCAGCCAAGTTCGAGGTGCCCGTGGAGCGGCTCTTGTCCGAGAGCTACCTTCGACAACTCGCCGGTCTGATCGATCCAGAGCGGGCCATCCGCCAGTTGCCCCCGGCGGGTCTGGCCGAGGCACTCCCTCGGCACGCTGATACGGTGTATCTCTGCGTTGTCGACGGCGAGGGCAATGCGTGCTCGTTCATCAACTCGCTTTTCGAGAGCTTCGGTTCCGGCATCCTGGCGCCGAAATCCGGCGTGATGCTGCAGAATCGCGGCTTCGGCTTCCGCCTGCAACGCGGCCATCCGAACTGCATCGCGCCCGGCAAGCGGCCGATGCATACGATCATCCCGGGCCAGCTTTGGAAGGATGGGCGCTGCGTCATGCCCTATGGCGTGATGGGCGGGCACTTCCAGCCGATGGGCCACACCCTGTTCCTGTCGAACCTGCTCGACTACGGCATGGACGTGCAGGCCGCGCTCGATGCCCCGCGTGTCTTTCCGTCCAAGGGCGTCGGGCCGGTTGAGATCGAGACCAGCCTGCCGCAGGCTACTGCCGACGGGCTGTCGCGGCTCGGGCACACCGTGCGCACCGTGTCCAAGCCTCATGGCGGCGGGCAGGCGATCCTGATCGACTGGGAGCGGGGCGTACTGGTGGGCGGCTCCGATCCGCGCAAGGATGGCTGCGCCCTCGGTTTCTGACGCGAGCGCCATCGCGGTGCGGCGACCAGGAGCCCAGAATGGAGGGGCCGGGCCATGCCCATGCAGGCGATCGAAGCCGACATCAGTACGCTCGACGTTGATGCCCTCGTCAACGCCGCCAACAGCGAGTTGGCGCCGGGTGGGGGCGTGTGCGGCGCCATCCACCGTGCCGCCGGGCCAGAGCTGTGGGCGGCCTGTGAACCTCTGGCGCCGTGCCCTACCGGGCAGGCGGTGATCACTCCCGGCTTCCGGCTCAAGGCGCGCCATGTCATCCACGCGGTCGGGCCGGTCTGGCGCGGCGGCGGGCAGGGCGAGGCGGCGCTGCTGGCCTC
Source organism: Alphaproteobacteria bacterium (assembly GCA_020850755.1). Lineage (GTDB taxonomy): Bacteria > Pseudomonadota > Alphaproteobacteria > Acetobacterales > Acetobacteraceae > JADZEB01. The sequence continues at coordinate 50,014 of JADZEB010000013.1, forward strand.
CTGCTATCGCGCCTGCATGAAGATCGTTGCGCAACAGCGGCTTGCGAGCATTGCCTTCCCGGCGATTTCGACCGGGATCTACGGCTACCCGCTGGCTGAGGCAACCCGGATCGCAGTTAGGGCAGTCTCTGAGGAATTATCTACAATACCTTATTGTTCCGTGATGTTTGCATGCTTCAGCGCCGCCACGCTGCGGGCCTACCAGGCCGCACTTGGCTAGCGGTCTCAGGTCACGCCACGGGGCTTGGGCGTGCCGCCCTCGGCGAGGTCCCAATAGACCCCGGCCATGTACCCGAGTCCCTCCCAGAAGAGGGTGCGCAGCCCATGCTCGTTCGGGCCGTGCTGGCTGCACCCTGCATAGGACTGCCCGGCCCACATCACCGGCAAATCGAGATGTGCCCGGAACATCTCCGACGGGTTCGAGCCCGAGGAGTTGGGCGAGATGTTGGTTGGCGCTTCCATGGTGCGCGACATGGATTGCGCCACCCACCGCACCCAGGGATGGTCCGGATCGGTGCGCGAGGGGGTGAACTGGTCGCGCCCGACCCTGGTGCCGATGGCGATGTCCTGGAAGCCGTGCTTATCCAGGAACCGCCTTATCGCCGGCAGGAACTCGTCGCGGCTGGTATCGACAGTATGGCGGATCTGGCAGCGCGCCTTGGCATAGCCGGGCACTGCGTTCACGGGATTGTCCGGATTGCCGCAGGAATAGGCGAGCACGATGAACGAGGTCCAGGCCAGCACCTTCTCGGGCTTGGAGAGGCCGGGCTCGCCCCAATCCTTGTCCGGCTCCGGCATGCCGGGCACCGGGTCGATCAGCAGCTCGCGCGCGGCGCGGAGCACGCTCTCCGGCACCGCCTTGGGCAGCAGTTCGGGGACCTGGATGCGCCCATCCTCGGTGACGATGCGCGCGAGCGCCTGCGCCAGCCGGAGCCCGGCATCCTTCATCACCCCGCCCCAGTGGCCGGAGTGGAGCGCGATCTTGCGCAGGTCGCAGATTAGGTCGAACATCACCCCGCCGCGGCAGCCGAGATTGAGCTCCGGCCGCGAGAAGCTCTGCCGCGGCCCGTCAAGCCCGAGGAAGAAGTCGGCCGCCAGCAACTCCTTGTGCGTGGTGATGAAGGCCTCGAGGCCAGGCGAGCCCTGCTCCTCGCCAGTCTCGACGATGAACTTGGCGTTGAAGCCAAGCCGCCCGCCGCGCTCCGCGGCCACCGCATCGAGGGCGTGCATAGCCAGCGTGTGCTGGCCCTTGTTGTCGACCACGCCACGGCCATAGATCTTCTCGCCTTCGATCTTCATCTCCCAGGGGTCGAGGCCCTCGCGCCACTCGCTCTTGATCGCGCGCACGACATCGCCATGGCCGTAGCCGAGCATGGTGGGCAGGCCCTTGCCCTCGATCCGTGCCGCGACCAGGAACGGGCCGCGCTCCTTCACCGGATTGTCGAAGATCTGCACCTGCCAGCCCATTCTTTTGAAGGAGGGGCCGATCTCCTCGGTGCAGTAGCGGTAGAGGTCGGGCTGGCGGCCCTCCACTTGGCTTTCGGTCGGGATCGCCACGCGTCGGCGCAGATCCTCGAGAAAGGAGCCGTCATCCATGCGGGAGCGGGCACGCGCGATCGCGCCATTACGGGTTCCTGACATGTCGTGGTCCTTGTCTACTGTCCGAAAAAAGGGGGAGATGGCCAAGTCGGCTTCAGAAGGGCGTGACGATCCGGGGTCCTGAGAGCCGCCCGGCCGGCATGATTGCGCCCGGAAGTCGGCAAGGCCGGCTGATGGCGTGATTGGGTCTTAGCTCGAACCATAGCGACCAGAGGTTCCGCAGGAGCGATCACCCTTATTATTGGCACGTCTCCCATTCCTGCGGAAAGATGCCGTCACGGCAACCGGGCGGGGCGGGGGGCGGCGCTCCCCCTTTCCGGACTGGTCGATTGCCCGGCACCGTTTCGGCTTCGACAACTCCCGTTGGCGCCACCGGAACGCGCAGCACTCGTGTCCCAGGAGGACTTCATGACAGCCAAGACAGGCCTCTGTGACCTGACCGCCGTCGAGCTGCGGCGCTTGATCGGTCGCAAGGCGTTGTCGCCGGTCGATCTGTTGGAGGACTGCATCGCGCGAATCGAGGCAGTCAATCCCGCGGTGAACGCGATGGTGGCACTTTGCATAGATCGGGCACGCGCCGAGGCGAAGGCAGCCGAGTCGGCCGTGATGCGCGGCGACATGCTTGGCGTCCTGCACGGGTTGCCGGTCGGCATCAAGGATCTTGAGGACACCGAGGGACTGCGCACGACCTATGGCAGCCCGATCTTCGCCTCGCATGTGCCAGCGAAGGATGAGCGTATCGTTGCGGCGGTCCGCCGGGCAGGGGCGATCGTCGTCGGCAAAACCAACACGCCTGAATGGGGGGCGGGGGCCAATACCCGCAATCCGGTCTATGGCGCTACCGGAAACCCGTTCGATCCCACCAAGTCATCGGCGGGTTCGTCCGGCGGGTCGGCCGTTGCGCTTGCGGCGGGCATGGTGCCCATTGCAACCGGATCCGACACGGGCGGTAGCCTGCGCAACCCTGCGGCGTTCTGCGGGGTGGTCGGGTTTCGCGGCTCGCCCGGCCTCGTGCCGACCGAGAAACGCGGGCTCGGCTGGACCGTGATCTCGGTCAAGGGCCCGATGGGCAGGACGGTGACCGACACGGCGCTGCTCCTGTCAGCCATGGTATCGGATGACGGCTGCGATCCGCTGGCGACCACGGTGCACGGTGCCACGGTGCGCGACCCCGCCGCATTCGCCACGCCGCCCGCTATCGACCTGGCCAGCCTTCGCGTGGCTGTCAGCGAGGACATGGGCTTCGCCCCGACGGAAAGGCACGTCCGCGAGGTGTTTCGCGAGCGCATCGGCATGTTCCGCGATGTATTCGGCGCGGTTGAAGATGCCGCACTCGACATGGCCGGCGCGGACGAGGCGTTCGAGGTGATCCGGGCTGCAAATTTCTTGAGCAAACATCTCGAATGGTACCGGACGCGGCCTCACGATCTCGGTCCCAATGTGCGCGCCAATGTGGAGGAGGGGTTGCGCTACAGCCTTGCGGATTTTGCCCGTGCCCACACCGAGCAGACGCGTATCTACAGGGCTGCGCAGGGCTTCTTTCGCAAGTGGGATGTGCTGATCACGCCCGCAATCACGATCTCGCCGCGGCTCTGGACCGAGTTGTATCCCGCAGAAATCGACGGCAGGCCAACGCGGTCGTATTTCCATTGGCTGGCACTTGCCTATGGTCCGTCGCTGATCGGCCATCCGGCGATCGCCATACCCTGCGGCCTCGACCGGAGCGGCATGCCCTTCGGGCTGCAGATCGTTGGGCCACGTGGCGGAGATCGCTTCCTACTGGGTGTCGCCGCCGCTCTCGAGCGCCACTTCTCTGCCCACCCGACCCTCATGCGCCCGAGCCCGGACCTCACGCAGCTCCTCAAGGCCCCGAACCTGGCGGAGATGAGCGTGGGCACCCTCGGCTAGGTGATCACCGGCTGGCTACCAGCGCCGGTAGCTGCCATGGGGCGGGCGGGAATAGGCGTAGCCGGCGTGCGGGCTACGCTGATAGCCGTAGCCGCCGCAGCGCCCATACCGGCAGTCGTGTCGGCGATCATCCTTGCTTGCGGCGACTGCGATTGTGCCGAGAGCTACGGCACCAAGACCGACAAGTGCGGTCGAGCCCCAATCCACCTGTCCGTCGGGGTGCGTGCAGGCGCTGGTCGCAAGGCTGGTGGCGAGCGCTAGGCTGGCTAGGATGTGGCGCATGATGGCCTCCGGTCGATCGCGTCGCTGACGGATCACGATCCATCCTCTTGGTGACGTGTGTCCGCAGGCGGGCCAGAAAATGACCAAGGCAAGGCAACCGAGCCTTGATGAGCCAGATGGCCGCCCATAGAATTGGGGCGAAGGAGACACCGGATGACCCGTGGACATCACGACCTGGGCGGCCGGCCGGCCGGCTCGGTCCCGCGCGAGGAGCATGTGCTTTCGCCGTGGGAGAAGGAGGTCGACGCCATCCGCAATCTTCTTGGCGACAAGAAGAGGCGGTTGATGACGTCGGACGAACTTCGCCTCGGGATCGAAAGCCTGAGCGAGGCGGAGTATAACACTCTCGCCTACTACGATCGCTGGATTGAATCGATCCTCACGACGATGGAGCGTAAGGGCGTTCTTACGCGCGATGAGTTTGCCCGGAAGGTCGCTGCGGTGCAGACGCGCCCGGAGCATCTCAAGGAGGGGGCATGAGCGTGACGTTCGCCATTCCCGCCGAAGCGGCAGTGCTCAGGGTGGGGCAGGAGGTTCATGTGCTGCCGGAAGCGCCGCCGATGTCTGTCGGCAAGCCGCATATCCGGACCCCTTTCTATATTCGCGGCAAGACAGGCGTGGTTGCCGTCGCCGTTGGGAGTTTCCGAAATCCGGAAACCCTTGCCCTGGGTGGCGACGGCCTGCCGACCCAACCGTTGTACAGGGTCAGGTTCATGCAGCGAGACATCTGGCCAGACTATTCGGGCAGGCCGGATGACTCGATCGACATTGAGATCTATCAGCACTGGCTCGTTTCTGCCGCTTGAGTCCTTGTGCCCGCCCGATCGGTGGGCCTTGCAGGAGGGTTTCATGGCTCCGCATGATGGCCACGATCACGACCATGCGCACGGGCACGGCGAGCAGCACGGCCAGCCCCACCCGCACCGCCCGATACAGGAGGATCTATCCTACCGCACGGAATCGGCAGTACGCGCCCGCGCGCTCAAGGAACTGCTGATCGAGAAGGGCATCATTACCGCCGACGAGGTGCGCCGCCAGATCGAGATCGTCGATGCGCGAGGGCCTCATATGGGGGCACGAGTGGTCGCCAGGGCATGGTGCGATCCAGAGTACAAGAAGCGCCTGCTGACCACACCGAATGCGGCCTGCGCCGAGCTTGGGATCGATCTCGGGGAGACGCATCTGTTTGTCGTCGAGAACACGGCAACGGTGCACAACATGATCGTCTGCACGCTCTGCTCTTGCTACCCGAAGACGCTCCTTGGAATACCGCCAGACTGGTACAAGAGCTTCGCCTATCGTTCCCGCGCCGTGCGCGAACCGCGGACGGTTCTGGCCGAGTTCGGGACGAGTTTGCCCGACGATGTTGAAGTGCGTGTTCACGATAGTACCGCGGATCTTCGCTATCTTGTGCTGCCGCGCCGTCCGGAAGGCACCGAAGGTTGGAGCGAGGAGCGGCTGGCGGCGATTATTTCGCGGGATTCGATGATTGGGGCAACGCTCGTGCGCCCCGATGCCTAGGCAACGGGGCGGGAACGTGCCGCCGGGACGTGATTTCGGATTCCTAGAAAATCAGTATGACACGAATCCAGGAAGCCCTTCCAACACAAGACGCTTTGAACGCTGGCAACGTGAGGCAGCAGCCACCTTCCGGAAGTACCAGCATCGCAGAATGCGGTACGGGCGCGGAGAGCGCCAAGCAGTAGACATTCTGATTCCGCATGGCGTCGCGGAGCCGCCGGTCTTGCTTTTCCTGCACGGAGGATACTGGCAGCGCCGGACACGTGAAGAGTTCGCATGGCTTGCCCCACCATGGCTCGAGGCCGGCTGTGCCGTTGCGCTGGTCGGCTATCCGCTCTGTCCCGTGGTATCGATCCAGAGTCTGGTTCGCGATGTCGTCGTCGGAGTTGCCTGCTTGTGGCGACGAGCACCGGAACTCGGGCTGTCGCGCGAGTGGGTGGTCAGCGGCCACTCGGCAGGAGGCCATCTCGCGGCAACATTGGCGGCCACCGATTGGCGCGGGATCTCGTCAGCGATCCCGAGTCACATGTTCAAGGGCTGCGTCACGATATCTGGGGTGTTCGACCTCGGTCCGTTGCTGGCCACCTCGCTCAACCAAGCGTTGAGGCTGACCAGGGAAATTGCGGCCTCATTGTCTCCGTTGCACATGCAGCCGCCTTCCGCTCTTCCAGCCATTCTTGCCGTCGGTGGTGCGGAGAGCCAGGAATTCCTGCGCCAGACACTCGACTTGGCGTGCGCCTGGAATCATCGTGGGGCCGATGCGGTGCAGGTGATACTGCCGAACTGCAACCACTTCGAGGCGCTGGAGGCACTCGGCCGTGCAGGGTCCCCTCTGTTCACGGGCACACTTGGTCTCTTGCGGTGCGACAAGGGCTCGGCTGCCTCTAAGATGCGCCCGATCCGCCGAAGGCGTTGAACGTTATCAAGGTGAACGTATCCTTGACGCCCGCGAGAGTCTGAACCCGCTCCGTCACGAAACGACCGATGTCCTGATCGGGTTCAAGATAGAACTTCGCAAGCAGGTCGTACTGGCCTGAGATTGAATAGATCTCCGACGCCTCTTCGATGGTGTCAACGGCCTCCTGGGCGACTTGGTAGGCCTTTCCCATGTCGCACTTTATCATGATGAACACGGGGCGCATTGCATGTCTCCTGGGTTGCGGAACTCATGCTAGTGGCCCTGGAACGTGCCAATCAAGCATCCTTGACGATGCTCGGCACATTCGGCTAGCTGCCCAAAAAAATATCCAGCATTGGCGTCTTGTCTTCTGGGAGATGTGCGTGATGGCACTTCGCGTAAGGCCGCTTGAAGCGCCGCTCGGCGCGATTGTCGAGGGCGTAGACGCTTCTCGACCGCTGGACCCCGCCGTTTGCAAGAGGCTGCTGAGCTGCTGGAGGGAGCACCTTGTCCTAGTCTTGCGGGGGCAGGCACTTAGCGACCCGCAGCTTCTCGCGTTTTCCCGCTTGTTCGGTGAGCTCGATCCTCCCGGCCCCAATCCCTATGGTGAACCGTTCCTGAAGCAGTTCCCCGAGATCAATGTGATCTCGAATGTTGTCGAGAACGGAAGGCCGATCGGAAATCTTGGTGCCGGGGAAGCCGTTTGGCACGCCGACATGACCTATGTCGACATTCCGCCCAAGGCAGGGATCCTCTACTCGTTGGAGATCCCGCGTGAAGGAGGCGACACTTGGTTTGCCGACATGTATGCGGCGTACGAGGCACTGCCAGCGGACATGAAGGCCGCGATCGAGGGCAAACGCTGCGTGCATGACGCGTCGCACAACTCGGCAGGCATGTTGCGCAAGGGCTACAAGCCGATCACGGATGTTCGGGAGACGCCGGGCGCACGCCATCCGCTTGTGCGCACCAATCCGAGGACAGGCAGAAAGTGCTTGTTCCTCGGCCGGCGGCCGAATGCCTGGATCGTCGGACTTGATGTGTCCGAGAGCGACAAGATACTCGACGCGCTGTGGGCTCACGCCGCGCAACCAGCGTTCACGATGATCCACAAATGGCAACCCGGGGACCTGTTGATCTGGGACAATCTGTCCGTGCTGCACCGTCGTGACGAGTTCGATCCGGGCTCCCGTCGAATCATGCACCGGACCCAGGTCAAGGGCACCGAGACGGTCGCATAGCGGCTCTACCGAAGGGCAGGCAGCACGCCGGGGTTGCGCGCGTCATGGAGGCATGAATTGGCATCTCTGAAGCTGTCGTCGCTGACAAAGAGGTTCGGGGCCAATGCTGCCGTGAATGGCGTGGATCTCACGGTAGATCACGGACTTCTCGTTTGCCTTCTGGGTCCTTCGGGTTGCGGCAAGACGACGACTCTCCGACTGCTTGCCGGCTTTATCGATCCGGATGACGGGCAGATTGCCGTCAATGGTCGCATCGTTTCCACCCCGAATGCGACGCTTCCGCCTGAGAAGCGTAACATGTCCATGATCTTCCAGAGCTATGCGCTGTGGCCACACATGACCATTTGGGACAATGTGGCCTACGGACTGAAGCTGCGGCGGCTGCCACGCGACGATATCGAGCGGCGGGTTTCCGCCATGCTTGGCGTCGTCAAGATGAAGGAGTATGCCGACCGCTATCCATCCGAATTGTCTGGCGGCCAGCAGCAGCGCGTGGCATTGGCTCGGGCTTTGGTGGTCGAGCCGGAGACGTTGCTACTGGATGAGCCCCTGTCCAACCTGGATGCCAACTTGCGCGAAGAGATGCGCTTCGAGATCCGACGGCTCCACGATGAGTTTCGCTACACAACGGTATACGTCACGCACGATCAATCCGAGGCAATGACCACGGCAGACATGATCGTTGTCATGAACCTGGGCAGGATCGAGCAAGCGGGGAGCCCGGAAGAGATATACGAGCGACCGGCGAGTGAGTTCGTCGCGCGATTCATAGGCGGCACAAATATCCTAAGGGGGCGTCACATCGGCGATGGCGTTGTCGAAGGCAAAGGATTTCGCCTGTTCTGCGCGCAAGGAGAGCCCGCCAGGGAGGGGGAGACGGCTGTCTCCGTGCGACCGCACAAGGTCCAGATGCTGCAAGCAAACCCAGGCGCGGCAGCAGACAACGTCATTCGTGGGCGCATCGTTCGCCAAGTCTATCTTGGCGCGTCCCGGGATTACCTTGTCGAACAGGATTCGGGCCATCAGGTGCGGCTGACAACTGACACGATACAGAGCATTGACGTTGGCTCGGTGGTCTGGCTGCGGATGCCACCTGAACATTGCCGGGCCCTGCCTAGATAGTGACTGCACCGGCGATGCCATGGCGCCCTACACGCTCTGCGCGCGATGGACGTCCTGACAGAAGCAGCGGCGCCCACCGCACGGGCGCGCGCCGCTGCTTGCTACGTCCAGTCAGGCAGTTCTACCGCTTGCCCCACTTCTTCTTTTCGACCGTCTCTTCCTCGACCCGGTAGAAATCCTCGAGCCCGATCAGATCCTCGATTTCCTGGCGGATGTCTCGGAACTGCTCGTGACTCAGCGACAGGTAGTCACCCTGCTTCTGGACCTCGGCGAGGGCACGCTTCCAGGCGGCGAAGGCCACCAGGAATAGAAGCTGCGCGTCGATATTGCCGACATAGCCCATGTCGCGGAGTTCGTTGTTCGTGAAGTTCGGGCGACCATCACGATTGCCCCGGCTCTGCACATAGACCAACGGTATGCGGCTCAGCTTGGGTGCGGCACGCGTTTCCTTGAGATCGCGCGGGAAGATCAGGCCAAGGTCGGCGCCAACGTCGGCAGCCATGTTCACGCGCTTGATGGCCTCCTTGACGCCGTAGAAGCGGCAGGTGTCCGAGCGCGCGATGATGACGAAGTCCTTGTCGGTTTCATCGCGGGCGCGGCAGGCAAAGCGGATCTTGTCCTGGAACTCCTTGGCGTCGATCGCATGGGCCACGTACTTGTGGTAGTGCGCGCGCTTCGGGAAGAGCTGGTCCTCGATGTGAATACCCGCAATTCCAGCGCGGATAAACTCACGCACCGACCGCATCGTGTGCAAAGGCTCGCCAAAGCCTGCGCCGCCATCTGCGAGGAGAGGGATTGGAACGGCCTGCGCCACGCGGCCCGCGATCTCGATCTGCTCGGTCATGGTCAACAGCGGCTCGGAGATGAGCTGCGTGCCGCCAGTCATGTACCCACCAGTGTAGACAGCCGGGCAGCCCATAGACTGCGCCAGACGCGCAGCAATCGGGTCGGTGCAGGACGGCATGTACAGGAAGGAACCCTTCTTCCGGAGAAGGGCGCGAAGTTTGGAGGTGGTCCGTTGCATGGGCGCTTTCCTCTTGGCGCTGGAATATGAACCGCAACAGTGTAGACGCACGCGGCTGGTCTGTCTGCCCGTTGCGGTAGACCGTCTCGTCCGGGCTTGTCATGTGGGCGCGGTCGGTGTCTCATGCCGCCGCAAGATGCCCTTGCCGGCAATGCTACGATCCGCGCATTCGGTGGACAGTGCTATGGGGTCATACATTCTTCGACGAGTGCTGTATGCGATTCCGATCGCACTCGGCGTCACCATTATCTGCTTTTCGCTGATATACATCGGCCCAACCGACCCGATACAAGCGGTGGTCCCGGACGACGCCACTGCCGAGGATATCGAGCGGATTCGCATCGCCTATGGCTTCGACAAGCCAATTCCCGTGCAGTACCTCATGTGGCTCGGGCGGGCTGTGACCGGGGAGTTCGGCAACTCGCTCCAGTCCAACAGGCCTGTGATCGAGGATCTTCTGCCCGCGATAGGCAACACTTTCCGCATCGCCATTGTCGCGATGTTCCTGTCAGCCACCGTGGCGTTCGTTCTCGGCTCGATTGCGGCCTTCAACCACGGCCGGTGGCTGGACCGGATCGTCACGGCATTTGCCGTTGCAGGCGTCTCGATTCCGCACTTCTGGCTGGCGATCGTGATGGTGATCGTATTCTCGGTCGAGTTGGGTGCGTTGCCGGCGATGGGGATGGGGCCGGACGGGTCGTCGAGTTGGCAGCTGGACTGGACGCATGTGAAGCACATGATCCTGCCCGTGATCGCGCTATCGGTAATCCCGATGGCAACGATCATGCGAACAACGCGCGGGGCGGTACTGGAGATCCTCGGGCAGGAGTTCGTCCAGACGCTGCGTGCGAAAGGTCTGGCTGGGCGTCGGATCCTGCTGCACATCGTGAAGAACGCCGCGCCCACGGTCCTTGCCGTGACCGGCCTTCAGATTGGTCAGTTGCTGGGTGGCTCAATCCTGATAGAAACCGTGTTCTCCTGGCCTGGGACCGGCCGGTTATTGAACGAGGCCATCTTCAAGCGAGACCTGCCAACGCTTCAGGCGACGATCCTATTGCTAGCAATGTTCTTCGTGACGCTGAACTTGGTGGTCGACGTTGTCCAGACTTGGGTCGACCCACGGATCAAGCGAGGTTAGGGGCGCCATGGCCAACGGTACGGCAGGCACCAGCCGCTTCGTCGATGTAACCGGCACCCAGGTGCCGGTCGGTGGGGCGCGGGCGCAAGGTTATTGGGCCTCGGTGTGGAAACGGCTCCGGCGGGATCCGGTCTCTCTCGCCTGCGCCGCCATTCTCCTGCTGATCTTCCTGGCGGCGATCTTCGCACCGCTGATCGCACCGCACGATCCTTATAGAACTTCTGTCCGCTTCCGGCTGGCGCCATTCGGATCGCCTGACCGGGTGCTCGGGGGCGATGAGCTTGGACGAGACATGCTCTCGCGTCTGATCTACGGGGGGCGAATCTCGCTTCTAATGGGTCTTCTTCCGGTTGTGATGGCAACCTTGATCGGGGGGAGCCTGGGGATCATAGCTGGCTTCATTGGCGGCAAGACCAACATGCTCATCATGCGTGTGATGGACGTGTTCTACGCCTTTCCGTCGGTGCTGCTGGCGATCGCGATCTCCGGTGCTCTTGGCGCAGGGCTGCGCAACGGCCTGATCGCGTTGACACTCGTGCATATCCCGCCGATCGCCCGAGTGTCGGAGAGCGTGACCACACAGGTGCGAAGTTTCGACTTCGTGGAGGCCGCGCGGGCATCCGGTGCCAAGGCTGTCACCCTGATTCGCGTGCATGTACTGGGCAATGTGCTGGGCCCGATCCTGATCTATGCGTCTACGAAGATCAGTCTCTCGATCATCATCGCAGCGGGCCTTTCGTTCCTCGGGCTTGGCGTGAGTCCGCCGGAGGCGGACTGGGGCCTGATGCTCGCCACATTGCGTCAATCCATCTACGTCAACCCCTACGTTGCGGCGCTGCCAGGAGCGATGATCTTCATCACCTCGATGTGTTTCAACATGCTCTCGGATGGCCTGCGCAGCGCCATGGATGTGCGTCTATGAGCGACACGCCGCGCACCAGGGTGCAAGGCACTCAAGGCCGCAGTGTGCTGCTCGACGTTCGCGGTCTCCGCAAGCATTTCCCGATTCGTGGCGGGATACTCAATCGCGTGATCGGCACTGTTCAGGCCGTGGATAATGTTTCCTTCGCGGTGCGGGAAGGGGAGACGCTTGGCATCGTAGGTGAGTCGGGCTGCGGCAAGTCCACCACCGCACGTCTGCTCATGCACCTCATCGAGCCGGACGACGGCACGATTACCTTCGATGGCCGCGTCGTGGACAAGCGGGACCGCGCGGCTCTGCGCGATATGCGCCGCGTGTTGCAGATGGTCTTTCAGGACAGTTACTCCTCACTGAATCCGCGCCTTCCGATAGAGGAGACGATTGCCTTCGCGCCGTGGGTCCACGGGATTCCGAAGCGCGAGGCGCGTGATCGTGCCCATCGCCTGCTCGGTGCTGTTGGACTTGAGCCGGCCACTTTCGCCCGCCGCTATCCGCACGAGCTTTCCGGTGGGCAGCGCCAGCGCGTTAACATCGCGCGTGCTCTCGCGCTCGAGCCACGCGTGGTCGTTCTGGACGAGCCAGTTTCCGCACTCGACAAGTCGGTCGAAGCACAGGTGCTGAACCTATTGGTGGACCTGAAGGATGCATTCAGGCTGACTTATGTCTTCATATCGCACGATCTGAATGTCGTGCAGTACGTCAGCGACCGAGTGCTGGTCATGTATCTTGGCAAGGTGGTCGAGGTTGGTCCCGTGGACCAAATCTATGCGAACCCGCGCCATCCCTACACGCGTGCGCTGCTGGCATCGCGTCCGTCGATGAATCCGCGCCAGCGCACCACGGAGGCGCCACTAACGGGCGACCCGCCCAATCCCATCAATCCGCCTTCCGGTTGCAGGTTCAGGACCCGTTGCGCGTTCGCAGAGGGCGTTTGCAGCACCGCGGAGCCCCGGCTTGCAGCCAGCGACGCTGTGGGCGGCGGCCTCGACGCGCATATGGTTGCCTGTCACATGCTGGCTCCGGATTCGGGGCATTCGAAGACAGTTCTCGCTAGCAACACCGCGTAGATACAAGGGAAGGAACCTCTCATGGCAAAAAAAATCACTCCGGAGCTGATCAAGGAGCAGGCCGAGGCCTTGCATGGAATCAGGCTCACGCCGCAACGTTCGACCGAGCTCGCCCAGGAGGTGGAGAAGATCAATTCGGGTGTTCGCGGGGTGGCCGAGGGCATTCTCACATTCGACGACGAACCCGGCGCGTTCGCCCGGTTTCTGAGCGCACTCAAGGGCTGACGCGGCGACGCGTCGTGAAGGGATGTCTCCGATGACTGATTTGACCGAACTTTCGCTTGCCGAAGTGGGCGATCTCATCCGTGCGCGCAAGGTATCGTCCGTCGAGGTAGTGAAGGCGAACCTCAAGCGTATCGCTGCCTGGCAGGGCTATACCAACGCCTTCATCGACGTGCGCGGCGACGAGGCGCTCAAGCAGGCGCGAGCGCTTGACCGGGACTTGTCTCGGGGGATTGTCCGCGGGGTGCTGCATGGTGTGCCGCTGGCACACAAGGACATGTACTACAGAGCGGGCAAGATCTCGACCTGCGGTTCGGTTATCCGCAAGAAGTGGAAGGCTGATTTCACCTGCACGCCGCTGGCGAATCTCGATGCCGCGGGCGCCGTTGATCTCGGTACGCTGAACATGGCGGAATGGGCTGGCGGGCCCACCGGGCACAACATCCATGTCGGAGACTGCAAGAATCCCTGGAACCCGGCGCATATCACCGGTGGGTCGTCGTCTGGCACAGGCGCAGCGGTTGCCGCACGCATGGCTTATGGCGGCCTCGGTTCCGACACGGGCGGCTCGATCCGTCTGCCTGCGGCCGCTTGCGGTGTGGTCGGACTCAAGCCGACCTGGAGCCGCGTCTCGCGCTATGGCGTGATGGCGCGCGCCTGGAGCTTGGATTGTGTGGGTCCGCTGACGCGCACGGTGCGTGACTGCGCCCGCTTCATGCGCGCTCTCGCAGGCCATGATCCGATGGACCCCACCTCTTCGCGCGAGCCCGTCCCGGACTACGAAGGCATGCTGGGCGCAGGCGTGAAGGGGCTGCGTATCGGGCTTCCGAAGAATTTCTACTTCGATAGCGCGCATCCTGAGACCGTCGCCGCGATCCACGCTGCGCTGAAGGTCCTCGAGGATCTGGGCGCTATCGTGGTGCCGATCACCGTGCCTGATCCGGCGCGGATGTTCGAGAGCGCAGACACGCTGTCCAAGACGGAGGCGGCGGTGATCCATCGCCGCTGGATGGCTGAGCGGCCGAAGGACTACTCGCCGCAGCTGTTCGCGCGTACGGAGGCGGGCTTCCACATTCCTGCGATGCGATATATCGAGGCGCAGGCCATGCGCGGGCCGGTTATCCGCGATTTCGTCGAGAAGGTTTTCTCGAAGGTTGACATGGTGGCAGCGACAGTGATCGACCATCCGGTGCCGACGCGGGCCGAAACCGACGTCCAGGTTTCTGGCGCGGTTCCGGCCATGGTTGGACGCATCACCCGCCCGACACGCCCGTTCAACTACCTCGCCCTTCCCTCGATCGCCGTTCCGTGCGGGTTCGGCAAGGCGGGGCTGCCTATTTCGTTCCAACTCGCCGGCAGGCCATTCGCAGAGGGGCGGCTGATGCAGGCGGCGCACGCATACCAGGAGGCGACGGACTGGCACCTGCGCTCTCCCAAAATGCGGGCGGCCTAGCCTGAAAGCGTGCCCCTGATGCAGCAACCTTCGCCCGTACCTGATAGCGCCGCTCCCCTGGTCGATGTCGTCGATCTGTCGGTGCGTTTCGTGAGCAAGGACGCGACGGTCCATGCCGTCAACGGTGTCAGCTTCCAGCTGACTGCGGGCGAAGTGCTGTGCATCTTGGGCGAGTCCGGGTCCGGCAAGAGCGTGACAATGCGTGCCTTGTTGCGCCTTCTGCCGGAGACGGCGCGGATATCGGGCCAAGTGCGGGTCGACGGGCGCGATGTCATCGCGATGGCCGGCAACGAGCTTGCCAGGCTTAGGGGCGGCGTCGCCTCGATGATCTTCCAGGAGCCCATGACCGCGCTCGATCCGGTATTCACGGTCGGGCAGCAGATAGCCGAGACGATCGTGCGCCATGAAGGCACGAGCTGGGCGGAGGCGGAGAAGCGGGGGCTCGAACTCCTGGAACTGGTGCAGATCCCGTCCGCCAAGCGGCGGCTTGCCTCCTATCCGCACGAACTGTCGGGGGGCTTGCGCCAGCGGGCGATGATCGCGATGGCGCTCTCGTGCCGGCCGCGCCTGCTGCTCGCCGACGAGCCGACGACGGCGCTGGACGCGACGGTGCAGATCCAGATCTTGCTGTTGCTGCGCCGTCTGCAGGAGGATCTCGGCATGGGCGTGATCTTCGTCACGCATGATCTCGGCGTGGCTGGGGAGATCGCGGACAGGGTTGCCGTGATGTATGCCGGGCGCTTCATCGAAACGGGCCCTGTGGTGGACTTGATGGAAGGACCGCTACACCCGTACACGCAGGGGCTGCTCGGTTCGACCGTCCATGGCGGCATGCGCGGCCAGCGCCTGACCGCGATCCCGGGCTCACCGCCAAGCCTCTCCGAGCTCCCGACTGGCTGCGCTTTTGCACCGCGATGCCCGCAAGCCATGGATGTGTGTCAGACGTCGGAGCCAACCGAACGGAAGCCGCGGCCGGACCGCACTGCGCGCTGCGTGCTTGTCGAGGAATCGATCCAGGCGGCCTAACGGCCAGCAGGGTCGCATCGGGCCTCGATCTCTGCCAGCACCCAGGCAAGGGGTTCGACATCGGCCATCTTCATGTCGAGGTCGAACAGGCTGGCGCGCGCCGCGGTGGGGCTGCGGTCGGCGCAGGCCTCGGGCGGGATGATGACGCGGATATTGTGCGAGAAGGCATCGGTGGCGGTGGCGCGGATTGCGTCCGAGGTATTGGCGCCGCACAGCAGGAGCGTGTCGGCGCCGGCGGCATTCAGGAAGGCGCCGAGCGGGGTTCCAAAGAAGCCCGAGGGCTTGTTGGCCGGTACGACCACATCGCCCGCCGCCGGGCGGCACGGCTCCGGTGCGTCGGCAGGGGCGGCACTCACCTGCGCCGCCGGCTTCCACGCCCATGCGCCGAGGCGCATCGGATGGCCGCGGTCGTCGGGGATGATGTGGAACACGGGCAGCCCGGCGCTACGGCAGCGAGCGGCAAGCCGGCCGATCGCCTCCGCAGCTTCAGGCGCGGCGGCGGCTGCGGCGGCGGCGTTGACGATCACCAGGGCCGGGCGCTCGCCGAAGCCGATGCGCCCTCCGAACGAGCCCTTGTGGTAGGAGGCCAGTTCCTCGTCCGGGATCTGGCCGCGCCATTTCTCGATGCTGTCGAGACGTGCGGACATGGTTTCCTCACTCCGCCGAAAGGGCCGCCGCCTTGGGCGCGTAGCGGCTGTTGATTCCCTCGATCACGCGATCGACCGGCTCGACATCGGCGAACTTCATGTCCATGTCGAACAGGTTGAGCCGCCCGGCCCAGGGGCTGCGATCGCCGCAGGCTTCCTCGGCGACGATGACGCGCAGATTGTGCGAGAAGGCGTCCACCGCGGCGGCGCGCACGCAGCCCGAGATGGTCACGCCGCACAACACCACCGTATCGACACGGTCGTAGCGGATATAGTCGATCAGCGGCGTGCCGAAGAAGACCGAAGGCTTGCCCTTCGGGATGGTCACGTCGTTGGCGGTGGGCGCGTAGCCCTCGGGCCATTCATCCGCGCGCGGATCGGAGGTGTATTCGCGCAGCTTGGTCTGCCCGGCAAGCTTGAGGTTCCAGAGGCCCCGCCGGGTAGGGTGGGAGCGGTCGTCGCGCCGGCTGTAGTAGATCGGCAGGCCGAGGCGGCGGAAGGCGGCGGTGAGCCGCGTCAGGTTGGCGATCAGCGCCGGGTCCTCGTGGCCGCACATGGCGTATTTCGGATCGACGAAGATCCAGGTCGTGTCGATGTTCACGAGCGCGGCGCGCCGCCCATAGCCGACACGCTGGCCGAACCCGGCGTCGCGGTAGGCGGCAAGCTCGGCTTCCGGGATCACGCCCCGCCAGCGGGCGAGCTTCTCGGGACCGGCGTCGCTCATCTTGCGTCCTCCTGGTGGGCACGGGCGTCCCGCCGCGCGGGCGCGCCTGATGCTGAGGGGCATTATTGGGCGCATGAAACGAGCCTTGCAACAGCGAACGGGCGGGCTTGCTGGCCGCCCATGCTCTGATACGGTGTCGGCCGTCTTGGAGGGTAAGGGCATGGGCGAGATGGCGGCGGAACCTGCGGCGGGCCAGTTCGGCATCGGCCAGTCGGTCAGGCGGATCGAGGATCCGCGCCTGCTCAAGGGCCAAGGGCGGTTCATCGACGATGTCAACCGGCCGGGCCAGTGCCATGCCTGGTTCGTGCGCAGCCCGCACGGCCATGCGCGCATCCAGGGCATCGATGCGGCGGGCGCGCGCGCCATGCCGGGCGTGCTGGCGGTCTTCACCGGCGCCGACCTAGCCGCCGAGGGGCTCGGCGGGATGCCCACCAAGGCGGCGGTGAAGAACCGCGACGGCAGCGCAATGAAGACCCTGCCGCGCCATGCGCTTGCCCGCGATGTCGTGCGCCATGTCGGCGATACGGTGGCGATGGTGGTGGCCGAGACCCGCGAGCAGGCGCGCGATGCGGCGGAGACCCTGGCCGGCGCGGTGGACTACGAGATCCTGCCGGCCGTGACCACGATCGCCGATGCGACCGCGCCCGGCGCGCCGCAGCTTTTCGCCGAGGCGCCGGGCAATGTCGCCTTCGACTGGATGCAGGGCGATGCCGCGGCCGTGGCCAGGGCCTTTGCCGCCGCCCACCATGTCGCGCGCCGCACCACGGTCCACAACCGCCTGGTCGTGGCGGCGATGGAGCCGCGCGGGGGCCTGGGCGAGTACGACACGGCCACCGATCGCTACACGCTGACCACGCCGACCCAAGGCCTGACCGAGGTCCACAAGATGGTGGCCGATTATGGTCTTGGCGTGCCGGCGGCCCAGCTTCGTGTCGTCACCACCGATGTCGGCGGCGGGTTCGGCATGAAGAACTATGCCTATCCCGACCAGCTCCTGCTGCCCTGGGCCGCGCGCAAGCTGGGCCGTCCGGTAAAATGGTATGCCGAACGCGCCGACAGCTTCATGTGCGATGCGCAGGCGCGCGACCACGAGACCACGGTCGAGATCGCGCTCGACAAGGACGGGCGGTTCCTGGCCATCCGCACGGTCTGGCTCGCCAATCTCGGCGCCTACCTGACCCAGTCAGGGCCGTTCATCCCGACGCTGGGCGGCCCGCGCTTGGTTACCGGCACCTACGCCGTGCCGGCCGCGGTGTGCGAAAGCAAGGGCATCGTCACCAACACGGTATTCATCGACGCCTATCGCGGCGCCGGCAAGCCCGAGGCGATCTACGCGCTCGAATGCGCGGTGGACCAGGCGGCGCGCGAGCTGGACATGGACCCGGCCGAACTGCGCCTGCGCAACCTGGTCCGCCCCGAGCAGATGCCCTGGCGCATGGGCAGCGGGCAGGTGATCGATTGCGGCAATTTCCCCAAGAACCTCGACCTCGCCCTGCAGGCCGCCGACTATGCCGCCCTGCCGGCGCGCAAGGCTGCCTCGCGCGCGGCAGGGAAGCTGCGCGGCTTCGGCCTGTCCTCCTACTGCGATCCCTCGGGATTCCGCGACGGGCGCGTGCGCATCGCGTTCGACCCGAGCGGCTCGGTCCAGCTTTTCCTCACCGCCCAGACCAACGGCCAGGGCCACGAGACCACCTTCGCCCAGATCCTGCACCAGCGCCTGGGCGTGCCGTTCGCGAAGATCCGCGTCGTGCAGGGCGACAGCGATGCGGTGGGTTTCGGTTCCGGCACCGGCGGCTCGCGCTCGGTAACGGTTGCCGGTGTGGGCATCCTGCGCTGCGCCGAGGAGATCGAGGCCAAGGGCAAGGCGATCGCGGCCAAGCTCCTGGAGGCGGCCGAGGGAGACATCGTGTTTAGCCCGGGCACTGGCCGCTTCGACATCGCCGGCACCGACCGGGGCCTCTCCATCATGGAGGTGGCGAAGGCGTCCTTCGCCTGGGACAATGTGCCCGACGGGCAGTCGCTCGGCCTCGATGCCAGCTTCCACAATGTCCAGCGCCGGCCGAACTGGCCCAATGGCTGCCACGCGGCCGAGGTGGAGATCGACCCGGACACCGGCACGCCCGCGCTGCTGAACTTCATCGCCGTGAACGATTTCGGCGTGGTGGTGAACCCGATGCTGCTGGAAGCGCAGGTGGTAGGCGGCATCGCCCAGGGTATCGGCCAGGCGATGGTGGAGGACTGCCGCTACGACCCTGAGACCGGCCAGCTTGTTACCGGCAGCTTCATGGACTACTGCGTGCCGAGGGCGACAGACATGCCGCCCATCGCCTGGGTGGCGCACGAGGTGCCCACCGCCACCAACCCGCTCGGTGTCAAGGGCTGCGGCGAGGCCGGTTGCAGCGGCTCGCTCGCCGCGATCATGAATGCCGTCAACGACGCCCTCGCCCAGGTGGGGGCCGGCCCTGTGGAAATGCCCGCGCGTGCCGAGACGATCTGGAAGGCCCTGGCGTCCGCGCGCTATTTGAAGCCTTGAATGACTGCGTCTCAAATACCGATACGGTTACTTATTGATACAAGGGGCCCCTAGCTACCCTCGTTGCTGCTGCGCTATAAGATCGAGCCGGGGGATGCTGTGCTACGCGCGCTTTGCGAGTGCGTAGAAGGGGTTTTTGATACATGCGGGTAGGGACCCAACTTGCCACGATTGCCCTGCTTTTGGGAGTAGGTGGCGGATGGTTTGCCTTCGGCGATCGCCTCGGGCTTCCCAATCCATTGCAGCTTGCCGGGTTGTCCAAGCCTCAGGAAGGGACAGATGACCGGCCCCGCGGCGGGGCAGGCGTGGTTGATGTGGTGGTTGCTTCCGTTCGGCGGGGAACCGTTGTTGATCGCCTTGAAGCGATAGGTACGGCGCGGTCTCGAGAGGCGGTCACGCTCACCAGCCGCCAATCGGGAATCGTGTCTGCGATCCACTTCGAAGAGGGCCAGCGTGTTCGCGCCGGGCAGGTCTTGATCGAGTTGGACCAGACCGAGCGCAAGGCCGAACTGGACCAGGTTGCGGCCAATGTCGACGATGCGCGGGTGCGGTTGCAGCGTTCGCGCCAGCTGCGAGGCAGCGGCAGCGTAACCGAGGCCCGCCTTGACGAACTCGACGCCGCCCTCCGCCAGGCCGAGGCGCGGCTGCGGCAGGTGCAGGCCCGTCTCGACGAATTACGCATCGTGGCGCCCTTCGAGGGACGTGTGGGACTGCGCAGTGTCAGCCTGGGGGCGCTGATCCAGCCGGGCCAAGCGGTCACGACCCTCGACGACACAAGCCGGATCCGGGTGGACTTCTCGGTGCCCGAGCTGTTCGTCCAGCGCCTGCGCCAGGGCATTGCGGTGGAAGCGAGTTCCGCGGCATTCGGCAACCGGCGGTTTGTTGGGGTGGTTGCCGTCGTAGACACGCGCGTCGATCAGGTCACGCGCTCCGTGCGCATGCTGGCCGAGTTCGACAACCCCGACGATGAGCTTCGGCCCGGCCTGTTCATGACGGTCGAGATCACGCTTGATGAACGCCCGAACGCACTCCTGGTGATGGAGGACGCGATCGACCCGGTGGGCGACCGCGCCTTCGTGTATGTTGTCCGCGATCGACGTGCGATGCGCCAGGAGGTGAAACTCGGCACTCGGATCCCGGGCGAGGTCGAGGTTCGCGAGGGCCTGCGCGAGGGCGACGTCGTCGTCGTGCGCGGCTTGCAAAGGCTGCGCAACGGTGCGCCCGTGAACGTCACCGAGACGATGCGCCGGGCGGCAAGCTAGCAACATTGCTTCCTTGAAACGCGGCGATACCGCGAGGGGCAGTCATGGTCCTTTCCGATGTCTCGATCAAGCGGCCGGTATTCGCGACCGTGCTCAGCCTGCTTCTTGTCGTGATGGGGCTTGCTGCCTTCCTCAAGTTGCCGATCCGCGAATATCCTGCGATCGATCCGCCGGTTGTGTCGATCACGACCACCTACCGTGGCGCCTCCGCGCCGGTGATCGAGAGCCAGGTTACGGAGATCATCGAATCGGCCGTCGCCGGCATCGAGGGCATCAAGACCATCTCCTCGGCCAGCCGCGACGAACGCAGCCAGGTCACCATCGAGTTCCGTCTGACGCGCTCGATCGACGAGGCAGCCAACGACGTACGTGACCGCGTGGCGCGCGCCCTTTCCCGGCTGCCCGTCGGTATCGACCAGCCTGTCATCGCCAAAGTCGACGCCGATGCGCGCGCGATTCTATGGGTGATGCTGACATCGGACAGCAAGACACCGATGGAGCTTACCGAGGTCGCGCGAAACCTGTTCCAGGATCGGCTGGCGATCGTTGATGGCGTGGCCTCGGTCCAGATCAATGGCGAGCGCAAGGCATCGATGCGCATCTGGCTCGATCGCAAGGCGATGGGTGCGCGCAACCTGACCGTCGACGATATCGAGAATGCGATCCGACGCGAGAATGTGGAACTGCCAGGCGGGCGGATCGAGAGCACCGCGCGCGAATTCTCGGTGCGCACCGATACGCGCATGAACACGCCAAGCCAGTTCGCCTCGATCGTTGTCTCCCGGCGCGAGGGTGCCCAGGTGCTGCTGGGCGAGGTGGCGCGGGTGGAAATCGCCCCTGAGGACGATCGTGGAGAAATGCGCATCAACGGCCGCTCGGCCGTGGGCCTAGGCATCCTGCGCCAGTCGACAGCCAACACGCTGTCGGTCGCGGATGGCGTCAAGCAGGAGGTGGAGAGGCTGCGGCCCGCAGTGCCGCCCGGAATCGACCTGATCATCGGCTATGACGAGAGCCTATTCATCAGCCAGTCGATATATGAGGTCGAGCACGCCCTGATGCTGGCCCTGAGCCTTGTCATCGGCGTGATCTATCTGTTCCTTGGCAGCTTCAGGGCGACAGTGATACCTGCTGTCGCGATACCCGTTTCGGTGATCGCGTCCTTCGTTGCTCTCGCGGCGCTGGGTTTCTCGCTCAATGTGCTGACGCTCCTTGGCCTGGTTCTGGCGATCGGGCTGGTGGTTGATGATGCCATCGTGGTCCTGGAGAACATCCACAGGCGGATCGAGGAGGGCGAACCGCCGCTGCTCGCCGCCTATCGTGGTGCGCGGCAGATCGCGTTTGCGGTCGTATCCACGACGCTCGTGCTGATCTCGGTCTTCGTGCCGATCAGCTTCATGGAGGGCAATGTCGGACGGCTGTTCACCGAGTTCGGCCTTGCGCTTGCCTCCTCGGTGTTCTTCTCGGCGCTGGTGGCGCTGACACTCACGCCGATGATGTGCTCGAAGATGCTGCGTTCCCACGAGCATGCGGGAGTGGTTGCGCGCATCACGGCACCAGTGTTCGAGGGCATGAATACGGGTTTTCGCTGGACGCTTCGCCAGTGCCTCAAGGTACCCGTGCTGGTTCTGTTCGGCTCGGGCGTTCTCTCGGCGCTGGCGGTGGTCTTGTTCCTCGCCCTGCCCAAGGAACTCGTGCCGACCGAGGATCGCGGCGCCATCGCGATCCCGACGACGGGGCCGGAAGGCGCGTCCTACGCGTATATGCGCGAACATGTGATACAGATCGAACGTATCCTCCAGCCCTATTTCGACCGGGGCGAAGCGAATGCCCTGTTCGCTATCGTCGGTGGCTTCGCCCGCCCGCCCCAGGCGAACCAGGCAAGCGTCTTCCTGCGTCTTGCGCCGTGGGACCAGCGCACGCGCAAGCAGCAGCAGATCGTCTCTGAGATCTTCCCGCAGCTTTCCGTGCTTCCGGGCGTTCGCTCTTTTGCCACGAACCCGGGCAGCTTCGGCCAACGCGGGTTCCAGGCGCCTGTGCAGTTCGTGATCGGTGGCCCCGACTTCGACACTCTGGCCGAGTGGCGCGACCGTATGCTGGAGCGCGCGCGCCAGAATCCGCGGCTCCTCAATGTTGATTCCAACTACAAGGAAACCAAGCCCGAGTTCCGTGTGCAGATCGACCGGCGCCGCGCCGCTGATCTCGGCGTCTCGGTGCAGCAGATCGGCCGCACGATCGAGACGATGCTCGGATCTCGCGAAGTGGGCAGCTACGTCGAGCGTGGCGAGGAATACAAGGTCATTCTGCAGGCGCGCATCGAGGATCGGGTCACGCCATCCGACCTCTCCAACATCTTCGTGCGTTCCACCACGACCCAGCAGCTCGTGCCGCTGTCCAACCTGATCCAGATCGAGGAGCGCGCCCGCCCACAAAGCCTTTTCCGTGAAGACCGGCTGCGGTCGATCATCATCCAGGCTTCGCTCGCGCCCGGCTATACGCTCGGCGAGGCGCTCAGCTTCATGGACCAACTCGCCAAGGAGGTGCTCCCGATCGATGCGCGCATCACCTATCGCGGGCAGTCGCTGGAGTTCAAGCAGAGTTCGACCCAGCTCTACATCACCTTCGGTCTCGCGCTCCTGATCGTGTTCCTGGTGCTGGCGGCGCAGTTCGAAAGCTTCGTCCACCCCTTCGTGATCATGCTGTCGGTGCCCTTGGCGGTTACGGGCGGTATGCTCGCCTTGTACGTGCAGGGGCTGACGCTGAATATCTTCAGCCAGATCGGCATGGTGCTGCTTATCGGACTCATGACGAAGAACGGGATCCTGGTGGTGGAGTTCGCCAACCAGCTGCGCGACGAAGGCAGATCGGTCTACGACGCCGTGCTGGAGGCATCGGTTGTGCGCCTGCGGCCGATCCTGATGACCTCGATCGCGACCATCTTCGGTGCCGTGCCGCTGGCATTCGCGAGCGGCGCGGGTGCCGAGAGCCGCGAAGCGCTCGGCATCGTCATCATGGGCGGGATGATGCTGTCGACCGTTGTCACTCTATATGCCGTGCCGGCGCTCTACCTGCTGCTCGCGCCCTTCACCAAGCCCATAAACGCGATCGCTAAGCGTCTGGCCGACATGGATCGTGGCAGCGAGGCGCGCCAGGCGGCTCTTGCCGCGGAAGCGCCGCCTGAGGCCCTGGCGGAGGCGGTGCCCGGGCAGCCTGCGCCCAAGCCGGCCGAGTAGCGGCGGGGCGAGCCGCTGCGCGAGGGGTTCCGCTCCTCATCCGGCTGCGCCACACTGTCGCGCATCGATCGCGTGACAGGAGACCCGCATGAGCAGCGCCAAGCCTTCCGCACCCGTCGTTCTGCTGGACATCAGCGAGCGCGGGGTTGCCACCGTCACCCTCAACCGGCCGGAGGTGAACAACGCCTATAACGGCGCTGTCCTCCAGGCCATCATCGACGGGTTGGAGCAACTGGCAAAGGAGCCGAAGGTTCGCGCGCTGGTGATCCGGGGTGCAGGGCGGCACTTCCAGGCCGGCGCGGACATCAACTGGCTGGCCGAGACGGCCGAGCTGCCACCCGAGCAGAATTTCGCCGGCTCGATGCTGACCACCCGTGCCATGCAGCGGCTGAACGAGTTCCCGCTGCCCACCATCGCCCAGATCCACGGCGCCTGCTTCGGAGGCGGCATCGGCATCGCCTGCTGCTGCGACGTGGTGGTGTGCGAGGAAGGCTCGCTGTTCGGTATCACCGAGGTGCGGGTGGGCGCAGCGCCGACGCCGATCTCGACCCACATGGTCCACGCGATGGGGCTACGCCATGCGCGCCGCTACGCGCTGACCGGAGAGCGGTTCGACGCCAAGGAGGCGCACCGCATCGGCCTCGTGCACGAGGTGGTGGCGCGCGACAAGCTCGAGGCACGGGTGGCCGAGATAGTGGATGCCATCTTCCTCGGCAGCCCGACCGCCATCCGCATGAGCAAGGCAAGCATGCTTGCCGCCAATGGCTGGACGCTCGAGCAAGCGACGATGGACTGGCTCGCCCATGAAAGCTGGATGCAGCGCGCCTCCAAGGAGGGCAAGGAGGGCTTCGCCGCCTTCCTGCAGAAGCGCAAACCGGCCTGGTACAAGCCAGCCTGAGGGAACCGCCCGCGGCCCTGCCGGGCTGTTCGTCGCGCCGTTCAAGGAGGCATTCATGCGCCGCGTCGTGATCATGGTGTGCGATGGCATGCGGGCCGATCTGGTGCGGCCCGACACCACGCCCTTCATCCACGCCCTGCAGCACGAGGCGCGCAGCTTCCGCCACCATCGCAGTGTCTTCCCGTCCAATACGCGTGTGGTTTCCTCCTCGATCGCCACCGGCTCCTGGCCGATGAGCCACGGTCTGGTCGGCAACAGCATGGTGGTGGCAGAAGCCGGCGGGCCGGTGGTGCTCAACTCGGGCCACCCGCAATTCCGCGACCGGCTGCGCAAGGCCAATGGCGGGCGCACCTTCCACCGCCCCACCCTGGCCGAGCGGGTGGCGGCCATAGGCGGGGCAGTGATCTGCTCGAACGTCTCGCCCGGCGCCGCCTACGCGCAGGACCCGGACGGGTTCGGCCATCTCTACCATCGCGCCGGGTCCTGGGCGCCCGGCCTCAAGCAGATGGAGCCGCTGGCGGTTGCCGGAGGAGGCGAGGGCGATACCGCCATGACCGCCCGCTTCGCCGAGGAGGTGGTGCGCGGGCGGCGGCCACCTGTCGCCGTGATCTGGCTGTCCGAGCCCGACAAGACCAGCCACAACGCCCCGCTCGGCTCGTCCAGGCACCTCGCGGCCCTGGCGCTGGCCGATCGCAACGTCGCCACCGTGCATGCCGCGATCGCTGCGGTCGATCCGGGCTTCAGCGATACGCTCTTCATCCTCTGCTCGGACCACGGGCACGAGACGATCAGCGGCTCGGTCGATATCGAGGCCGAGCTGGTCGCGGCCGGGCTCAAGGCCGACCTGACTTCGGCCGATATCATGCTCGCCCCGAACGGCGGCTCGGCGCTGGTCTATGCCGCGCCGGGACAGGAGAGGCGGGCGCCCGAGGTTCTGGCCTTCCTGCGCGCACAGCCCTGGGCCGGGCGGGTGGTGGCCGGCAACGATCTCGCCGCCAAGGGCCTGCCGGCGGGCGGCGCGCTGGTCGCGGCCGTGTCGATGCGCCACGACGATGCCCCGAACGAGTTCGGCGTGCCGGGCCGGACGCTGGTCTGCCACAACCGCGTCGATGGCGAGAACTATCCGGTCGGCCACGGCCAGCATGGCGGGCTCGGGCGCCATGCCCAGGGGCCGATGCTGTTCCTGAAGGGGCCGGGGGTCGCCGCGGGCAGCGAGTGTTTCGACCCGACCGCGCCGGTGGACCTGGCGCCGACCGCACTGCGCTTCCTCGGCCTGCCGCTCGACGGCGCCGACGGGACGCCGTTATCGCCCCGATAGGGCGGCGCCCCCGCCTCTGGCCAAACGGCGCCGGGCATGGTTTCTTCCGCCCCGGGGCCCGGCGGCACCCTTCCGCCACCACGCCGGCCCGCGCGAGGCTTGACCATGCTCCTGCATCTGCAGACCTGGGCCGAATGCGAGGCCTATCTGAAGCGATCCACAGCGATCATCGTGCCGATCGGCTCGACCGAGCAGCACGGGCCGAACGGCCTGATCGGCACCGACGCGATCTGCGCCGAGTACATCTCCCATCGCGTGGGCGAGCAGGCGGACGCGATGGTAGGCCCCACCATCGGCATCGGCATGGCGCAGCACCACCTCGCCTTCGCCGGGTCCATCACCATGCGGCCCACCACCATGATCGCCTATGTGCGCGATTATGTGCGCTCGCTCGCGGTGCATGGCTTCGACCGCTTCTATTTCATCAACGGCCATGGCGGCACTGTCGCCACGCTGGGCGCGGCCTTCAACGAGCTCTATGCCGAGCAGAGCCTGGACACCACGGGCATACTGCGCCGCGTGCGCTGCGAGCAGCGCAACTGGTACGAAACCACCGGCGTGAAGGCGATCAGCGCCAAGGAGTATACCGGCCGCGAGGGCAGCCACGCGACACCGTCCGAGGTGGCGGTGACGCAGTTCATCCACCCCGACGCGATCAAGCGCGTGGGCATGGAGCCGGTGGGGCCACGGCCGCGCCGCTACACCGATTCGCGCGACCTGCGCTCGCTCCATCCCGATGGGCGCATCGGCTCCGACCCCTCGCTTGCCACGCCCGAGGTGGGCAAGCGGCTGGTCGCGGCGGCGGTGGGCGACCTCGTGCCCGACTTCAAGGCGTTCGTCGCCGCCGCCTAGTTTTCGGCGCGTGGCGCGCCATATCCTCGCTGCTCCCGAGACGAAGACAGGGACCCAAAGGCATGGCTAGGCTTGAAGGCAAGGTTGCCGTTGTGACCGGCGCGGCACGCAATATCGGCCGCGCGATCTGCACCATGCTGGCCGAGGAAGGCTGCGACGTGGTGGTGAATGCACGCGCCTCGGCCGCGCTGGCCGAGGAAACGGCCGCGGCGGTGCGCGCCATGGGTCGGCGCGCCGTGGTGCAGATGGGCGATGTGACGAAGCCGGCCGATGTGCAGGCGCTGGCGGAGGCCGCGCTCAAGCATTTCGGGCGGCTCGACATTCTGGTGAACAATGCCGCCTATCGCCGCCAGGTGCCGTTCCTGGAGATGCCGTTCGAGGAGTGGCGCGAGATCGCCGGCACGATCCTCGATGGCGCCTTCCTCTGCACCCAGGCCTGCCTGCCGCCGATGCTCAAGGCCTGCTGGGGGCGCGTGGTGAATATAGGCGGGCTGACCGGCCATTCCGGTGCGTCCGAGCGCGCCCATGTCGTCACCGGCAAGGCGGGGCTGATCGGCTTCACCAAGGCGATCGCGACCGAGTTCGCGGGCAGGGGCATCACCAGCAACTGCGTCGTGCCCGGCCCGATCGAAACGGTGCGCAGCGAGAACGCCCAGACCCGCCCCGGCCAGCACGAGACGCCGATGGGCCGCAAGGGACATCCGGAGGAGATCGCGGCGGCGGTGCGCTATTTCGTGCTGCCGGACGCCGATTTCACCACCGGGCAGACGCTGCACGTGAATGGCGGACGCTACCTCGCCTGAGCGGGGCGGCGGCCGCGTCGTGCCGCTCTATTGCACGGCGATACGCGGCCAGTTCTGGTCGGCGCGCGTGATGTTGCCCGGCACGTCGCGTTCCCAGCGGCGCTGGATCGAGGCGCTGTAGTTCAGGTAGAGCCGGCCATCGACGATGCGCCAGGCGCGCGGGTCGATCGGCGCCTTGTAGCCCTCGGCCACGGCCCAGGCGCAGAAGCCGCCATATTGCGGCGCGTAGCGCGCGGGCTCGGCCAGGAAGCGCTCGCGGTTGGCGACCGAGGCGAAGCGCCAGGTGGCGCCGCCCCATTCGGCGGTGATGTCGCGCCGCCCGGCCACGGGGCGGCCATCGGTGAAGTAGGCGACCGGATCGGTGCCCCTGATCGCCACCCCATCCTCGACGTTCACGGCGCTGGTGGCGGCAGGTGGTGCCGCCTGGCCGGCAGCGTGGCGGGCGGCGGTGCCGGCTAGACCGAGCGACAGCAGGGCGAGTAATGCATCGCGGCGGGACAGGGAAAGGGCGGCGGCGCGTGGCCTGGTCATGGCCTGGTCCTCCGGGGCGGGCGCCGGGAGCGGCGCGTGATCCTGCTCGCGGAGCATGCCGCAAACCGCGTCCGGCCGGCTCTCACATCGCCGTGACGGGCGGGGCGCTCGCGCAGGCGTGATCGGCACCAGCGGCCGACCTGCCCGCGACCGCGTGCCTGCTATTGCGGCTTGCCGTAACCGCCGCCGCCGGCCGTTTCCATCAGCACATGATCGCCCGCCTTCAGGACGTGGTGCAGGGCGGGATCGACCGCCGCACCGTTCACCTCGCAGCGGCCGAGCTTGCCCGGCTCGCCGCCGAACAGGCCGGGCGGGGCCTCGTGGCGGCGATTGAGGATGAAGGTCGCCATGCCGGGCTGGTCGGCCAGCACATCGAAGGAGAAGGTCATGCCGTCGCCGCCCCTGTGCCGGCCGGCACCGCCCGAGCCGCGCCGGATCGAGCGCTCGTGGAAGCGCAAGGGGGCGAGATATTCCATCACTTCGATCGGAGTGTTCGAAAGGTTGGTGGGGTAGTGCACCGCGCTATGCCCGTGGCTGTGCGCCGACCCGCCAAGGCCGGGTGCCACGAAGGTGAGGATCGCGTAGCGCCGCCCCTTGTGCTCGCCCGAGAGGGTGAAGGCCGAGCCCGGCGAGCCGGGTGCTGCGCGTACCTGGTTCGGCACCGCCTCGGCCAGTGCTAGCATCACGGCAGGTGCGAGCAGGTGGCCCACCGCATGGCGCGCCCCGCAGGCCGCCGGGAAGCGTGGGTTGAGGATCGAGCCCTCGGGCGCGTGGACCTTCACCGTGCGGAAGCTGCCCTCGTTGTTCGGCACGCTCGGCGAAAGCACGCATTTCACGCCATAGGCGCTGAGCGCGAAGGTGTAGTTGGGCGGTACGTTGACACCCTTGGGCAGCTGCATGGTCGATCCGGTATAGTCGACGACCAGGCTGTCGTCCTTCACCGTGACGGCGCAGGCGATGGTTATCGGCTCGCCATCGAAGCCGTCATTGCGGATGGTGGCGCGATAGGTGCCGTTGGGCACGGCGCGGATCGCGCTGCGCATCGCCGCCTCGGAGCGGCGCTGGATCTCGCGGCCGAGGGCGGCGAACTCCACCGGGGTATCCTTGAGCAGCCCGTCGATGCGCCGGGCCATCATCCGGCAGGAGGCAACGAGCGCCCAAACATCGCCCATCGTCTCGTCCGGCACCCGGTTGTTGGCGCGGATCATGGCGACGATCGCCTCGTCCACCTTGCCGCGGCGCATGAGATAGAGGGGCGGGATGCGCAGCCCCTCCTCGTAGTTCTCGCGGATGCCGATATTACGCACCCGCCCGCCGATATCGGGCATGTGGCTGCACGCGGCCGCGATCGCCACCGGCTTGCCCTTGACGAAGATCGGCATGGCGACGGTGATGTCCGGCAGGTGCCCGGTCGCCAGCCAGGGATCGTTGGTGCAGAGCACGTCGCCTTCGCGGAGGGTCTTGAGCGGGAAGCGGCGCAGGAAATGCTGCACGGTGATGGGCAGGGTGGCGATGAAGGAGGGGATGCTTTTCGTGTTCTGGGCCAGCGATCGGCCCTCGATGTCGGTCAGCACCACGGCATAGTCGTTGCTCTCGCGCACCAGCGTGGAGAAGGCCGTGCGTTCCATCGTCGCTGCCGCCTCGTCGACGATGGCGATCAGACGTGTCCAAAGGATTTCCGTGGTGATTGGATCGAGACGCATAACGGCCATGCTGGTCCTCCGGTGCAGAACCATAGCCTGCCGGGCTTGACGGCATCGCGCAAGACGGCCAGCGTTGGGACCGACCGCGCGCTTCCGCGCTGAGGACGGCCTCTGTTGTCATGACGACTGCACAAAGCCAGGGCACACCGAGGCCCGGTGGATCGGGAACCCCGGCCATGACGGTTGCCGGGGTTTTTGCGACTGTTTCGCTGCCGCTCGTGTCGATCGGCTTCATGAACCAGGCGATGCGCGCCGTTACGGCCGTGATCGGGCCGGATCTGGC
Organism: Alphaproteobacteria bacterium; assembly: GCA_020850755.1. Taxonomy (GTDB): domain Bacteria; phylum Pseudomonadota; class Alphaproteobacteria; order Acetobacterales; family Acetobacteraceae; genus JADZEB01. The sequence continues at coordinate 80,221 of JADZEB010000013.1, forward strand.
GAGCGAATTCCGCCTCTCGGCTTCGGATCTCGGGGCGCTGGCGGCGATCCTTTTCGTGGCCTACGCGGCAACCCAGATCCCGCTTGGAATTGCGCTCGACCGCTTCGGGGCGCGACGCGTCCAGGCGGTGCTGGCGCTGTCGATCGCATTGGGCTGCGCCCTGTTTGCAACCGCCGAGGGCTATCTCGGCCTGGCGCTCGGGCGCATCTTCATCGGCATCGGCATCGCGGCGGCGCTGATGGCACTTCTCAAGGCCCATGCGCAATGGCTGCCCAAGGACCGTGCGGCGGCAGTGAATGGCTGGTGCGTAGGGCTTGGCGGGCTTGGCGGGATCATGGCAACCGTGCCGGTGCAGTGGGCACTCGGCTTCACCAGCTGGCGCGGCGTGTTCTGGGGCGTGACTGCCATTGCCATCGCGTCCTCGGTCTGGATCTGGCGCTCGGTTCCTGATCGTCCGCCGGCGACGGGGCCCAAGACGAGCCTCGGACAGGAAACGCTCGTCGCCCTGCAGATCTTTACCGAGGCGCGGTTCTGGCGCACCGTGCCCGCGGTTGCCTTCCTGTCGGCGATGAACTTCACCTATCAAGGGCTGTGGGCAGGTCCTTGGCTGCGCGATGTCGCCGGCCTGGACGCGGGTGCGCGCGCCTGGGTGCTGGGTCTCTACGGTTTGGGCATGGTGGCCGGCTCCTTCACCACCGGCACGATCGTGAGCGCGTTGCAGCGCCGCGGCATGCGCCCGATCGTGCCTGTGGTTGGCATGATGATTGCGCTCTTGGTTGTCCAGATGCTGCTCGCCGCGCGACTGCGGCTGATCTCGCCCTTGCTGTGGGCGCTGTTTGCCTTCTTCGGTTCGGCCGGGGTGGCGGGCTATACGATCGTCGGGCAGGAGTATCCGCCCAGCATGGCCGGACGGATATCCACCGCCATGAACCTCTGCATGCTGGTGATGGTATTCACCTTCCAGCACCTGATCGGCGTGATCCTCGACATATTCCCGCGCACCGCAACGGGAGGCTGGGATCCACGCGGCTACAGCTGGGCGCTGGTAATGACGATCGTGCTTCAGGCAATCGCCGTGATCTGGCTTCTGGTGCCGCGCAAGCGCGATACCGCTCCCGCGGGACACTGAACCCGACCATGACCGCCGTCATGCTGGCCCCGCGCGCCATCATCGTGCGCGTGCTGATGCCGCTGGCCGGGGCGTTCTTCCTGTCGGCCGTCTATCGCAACATCATGGCCGTGGTCGGACCGCCGATGGCCGAGGAACTCGGCCTCGACGCCTCCGCCCTTGGGCTGATGGCGAGCGCCCTGTTCGGGGCGCTTGGCTTCGTGCAGGTGCCGCTCGGGCTGGCGCTTGATCGCTTCGGGCCGCGCCGCGTGCAGGTGGTGCTGCTGACGATCGGCGCCGTCGCCTGCCTGCTGTTCGCGCGCAGCACGGCGCTGCCGGAGATGATCGGCGCGCGCGTGCTGATGGGCATCGGCATCTGCGCCTGCCTGATGGCGGGTTTCACGGCCAACGCGCAATGGTGGCCGAAGCAGCGTATTCCGGTGATGAACGGATGGTTCATGGCAGTGGGATCGTCGGGCGGCCTTGCCGCCACCCTGCCGGCGCAGTGGGCGGTGGGCATCGTCGGCTGGCGCGGCCTGTTTGACATCATCGGGGCGGTCACGATTGCCTCGGCGATCTGGATAGCGCTGGTTCTGCCCGACCATCCTTCTGCCGGCTCGCGGCGCAGTTCGATCGCCGAGCAGCTCCGCGATGTGGCGCGTATCTGGACCGCGCCTTTCTTCTGGCGCGTCGCGCCCGCCGGCGCCCTGTCCTCGGCGATCATGCATGCCTGGCTCGCGCTCTGGGTCGGTGGCTGGCTGCGCGACGTGGCCAACATGCCCCCCACCGCGGCCGCGACCATCCTGCTGATGGCCAATGGCGCGCAGATGGTGGGGCTCGTGGTCGTGGGATCGTTCGCCAGCCGCCTGCAGGCGCGCGGCAAGTCGGCCCTGGTGGCAATCGGCGCCTTCGCCGGGACCCTCGCCATGCTGCAACTGGTCATTGCCGCGACCCACGGCGCCTGGCCGTGGGTCTGGTGGGTCGTGTTCGGGTTCTTCGCGACCTCCAGTTCGGCGAGTTATGGCGTGCTCACCCAGCATTTCCCCCCGGCACTTGCGGGCCGCGCGACCACCGCCCTCAACCTCCTGGTGCTGACATCGAGCTTCGCCATGCAGTGGGGCGTAGGCATCGTGATCGACCTCTGGCCGCGCCCGCCCGGTGGCGGCTACGCACCCGAGGGCTACCGCGTCGCGCTGATCTGCCAGGGTGTCCTGCACCTTCTCTCGATCGTCTGGCTGCTCTGGCCAAGGCAGGAGCGCCCGACGAACTGAGGCGCTAGAGGGGCGGCAGGCGCTGGTGCCAGTCGGTGGCACCCTGGAAGGCGTGGCCGGTGCGGAAAAGCAGGCCCTCGGCGAAGGCGGGCCCCACCAGTTGGTGCCCGATCGGCAGCCCGTTCGCGTCGAACCCGCACGGCACGGAAAGGCCTGGCAGGCCGAGATAGTTGACGATGCGCGTGTTGCGCGGGATCACGGTGGAGTGGCGCGGATCAACCGTCACGTCGCTTTGCGCTATCGTCGGCACCGGCTCGAACAGCACCGGTGCGTGCAGCACGTCGCAGCGCGCGAACACCTCGGCACAGAAGCGCTCGGCCAGGATCGGGCGCAGCCTGAGCGCATCGAGATAGGTCGAGGCCGGCAGCATCAGGCCGCTCTCCAGGCGTTGGCGCACGACGGGCGTGTAGTCGTCCGGGCGCTCGCGCAGCCATTTCGCATGGATGTTGGCGGCCTCGGCGAACATGATCACGCCGACCAGCGCGCGGATATCGTGCAGGTGCGGCGCCACGACATCGACCACGCTTGCGCCGAGATCGCGATAGACGCGCAGGCTTTCGCTCAGTGCTGCCTCGATCTCGGGCTTGATGCCGTCATAGAGGAAGTCGCGCGCAACGCCGATGCGCAGGCCCTTCAAGGGCTGGTCGATCCCGGTGGTGTAGTCCGGCACCGGCCGGGCGGCGGCGGTGGCGTCGGCCGGATCGGGCCCCGCCATCAGGCCGAGCAGGATGGCGCAGTCCTTGGCCGAGCGCGCCAGCGGCCCGATCGTGTCGAGCGACCAGGACAGCGGCATCGCCCCGGCGCGGCTGACCCGGCCCCAGGTCGGCTTGATGCCGGTCACGCCGCAGATCGCCGCCGGCAGGCGGATCGAGCCGCCGGTGTCCGAGCCGAGCGCGCCATAGCAGAAGCGCGCCGCGACCGCTGCCCCGGACCCGGAGGAGGAGCCGCCGGTGATGTGCGCCGGATTCCACGGATTGCCGACGGGGCCGTGATGGATGTTGTGCCCGGTCGGGTTGAAGGCGAACTCGGCCATGTTGAGCGAGCCGAGATTGAGCGCCCCGGCGGCATCGAGCCGGGCGAGCGCCGTGCTGGTGACGGCGGGCACGAAATCGGCGCGGATCTTCGAGCCGCAGCTCGCCACCCTGCCGGCGCGGTAGAACATGTCCTTGTGCGCCAGCGGCACGCCATGCAGTGCGCCGCGCAGCCTGCCCCGCTTGAGATCGGCGTCGGCCGTGTCGGCGGCGGCGAGCGCCGCCTCGGCCTCCAGCCGGCGGAAGGCGTTGAGCTTGCCGTCATGGGCGCGGACGCGTTCCAGGCAGGCTTCCACGACAGCGCGCGCGCTGATCGCCCCTGCCTGGATTGCCTCTGCCACCTGCCAGAGTTCAAGGAATGCCGGGTTCCCGGCCGCCGCGGCTGCCATCGCGCTCTCCCATCGTTGCGAACCGGGTCGAGCCGGCGGCTTCGCGTCCGCGCGGCTCTCCCGTATAAAGGCCGGGAACGATTCAACCGAAACGGGGCGCTTTGTCCATGTCCAAGACACGCAGCAGGGGGCGGCCCGCGCCGCGCAGGATGCGCAAGGCCAGCGAGCCGGAGGCACGATCGGGAGGGCAGGTGATCGCCGACCAGCTCAGGCTGCATGGCGTGCGCCACGTCTTCTGCGTGCCGGGCGAGAGCTATCTCGACCTGCTCGACGGTCTCTATGGCGTGCGCGACGCCGTGCAGCTCATCACCTGCCGCTTCGAGGCCGGCGCGGTGAACATGGCCGAGGCCTACGCCAAGCTCACCGGCAAGCCGGGCGTGGCGATCGTCACGCGCGGGCCCGGGGCGATGCATGGCGCGATCGGGCTGCACACGGCGATGCAGGACAGCACGCCGCTCGTGCTGCTGGTGGGCCAGATCCCGCGCGATGAGATGGACCGCGAGAGCTTCCAGGAGATCGACTATCGCCGCCTGTTCGACGCTACCGCGAAATGGGTGGTGCAGATCGACGATGCCAGGCGCATCCCGGAGCTGATGCACCGCGCCTTCGTCGTCGCGGCAAGCGGCCGGCCCGGCCCGGTCGTGGTCGTGATCCCCGAGGACATGCAGACCGACCGCGTCACCGTGGCCGACGGCGCGCCCTACACGGCAAGCCTGGTCCAGCCCTATCCAGATCCCGCCGGGATGGCGCGGCTGCGAGCGCTGCTGGCGGGGGCAAGCCAGCCGCTGGTGATCGTCGGCGGCAGCGGCTGGAGCGAGCAGGGGCGGGCCGACATCGCCGCCTTCGCTGCCGCCAACGGGCTGCCGGTGACGGTGAGCTTCCGCCGCCAGGGCATACTGCCCGGCACCGATCCCCTGTTCGTGGGCGATCTCGGCGTCGGCTCCGACCCCGCGCTGGTGGCCAAGGCACGCGAGGCCGACCTGATCCTTGCCATCGGCACACGGCTGGGCGAGCCGGTGACGCAGGGCTACGGGCTGATGGAATCGCCCGCGCCGCGCACGCGGCTGGTGCATGTCCATCCCGATCCGTCCGTGATCGGGCGGCTGTTCCAGCCCACGCTCTCGATCCAGGCCGATGCGAACAATTTCGCCGCCGCGGCGCGGGCGATGAAGCCGGTCGATGGCGCGCGCTGGGCTGCTTGGGCGCGCTCCCTGCGCGAACTGCGCGAGGCCGGGCGCGCTCCGCCCAACTATGGCGGGGCGCTCGATCTCGGCCGCGTCATGCGCGAGCTGGAGACGATGCTGGCAGGGGATGCGATCATCGCCTCGGATGCCGGCAACTTCTACGGCTGGGTGTCGCGCTTCCTCAACCTCAAGCCCGGGCAGCGCTATGTCGGGCCGACCAACGGCGCGATGGGCTACGGCGTGCCGGCGGCGATCGGCGCCAAGATCGCCGATCCGGCGCGCATGGTGGTGTGCGCGGTCGGCGATGGCGGCTTCATGATGACCGGCCAGGAGATCGCCACCGCCTTCCATCACGGCGTCAACCCGATCCTGATCGTGTTCAACAACAACATGTACGGCACGATCCGCATGCACCAGGAGCGCGACTATCCCGGCCGCATCTCGGGCACGGCGCTGACCAACCCCGACTTCGCCCGCTTCATCGAGAGCTTCGGCGGCCATGGCGAGGTCGTCTCGCGCACCGACGAGTTCCGCCCCGCGTTCCAGCGTGCCGTCGCCTCGGGCAAGCCAGCGCTGATCGAGTTGCGCATGGACCCGGATGTGATCAACACGCGCACGACGCTCTCGGCGATCAGGGCCAAGGCGGCGGCAGAGAAGGGGTTGGCGCCGAAGCCGCCCAAACCCGCGCCGCGCAAGCGCCCGGTGCGCGCGCCCGCGGCCAAGGCCAAGCGCCCGGGCGCGGCAAAGAAGCCCGCCCCCAAGGGCTGAGGTCGGTGGGGGAAGGTCGGCCCTTTCTTGCCGCGGGGCAGGGCGGGCGTTACGCTCGCGGTCCAGGAAGCGCCGCACAACAATAAGGGAGCCCGCCAATGGCCGCCGTGACCGAAGCTTTCGCGCGCTGGGCCGCCGAGGCCAAGCCCGACTGGCCGCAACTCGCCTGGGACCGCGCCAAGGACGCGACCGCCGACATCATCGCCTGCATGGTCGCCGGCGCCGGCGACGAGGCGGCGGCGGCGGTGCGCAAGACCGTGCTGCCATGGGGCAGCGGCCCGGCCACCGTGTTCGGCGCGGCCGGCGGGGCGCCGGCGCCCTGGGCGGCGCTGGCCAACGGCACCGCCGCGCACGCGCTCGACTATGACGACAATTTCACCCCCGCCACCACCCATGCCACGGCGGTGCTGATGCCCGCCCTGCTGGCACTGGCCGAGACGATCGGGGCAGGCGGGCGGCGGGTCCTGGAAGCCTATATCGTCGGCGCCGAGGTGCAGGCGCGCATCTCCGAGGGCGTCAACCGCGCCCACTATGATGGCGGCTGGCACGCCACCTCGACCATCGGTGCGATCGGCACGGCGGCGGGGTGCGGGCGGCTGCTCGGTCTCGATGCCGGGCGGATGAAGCACGCCATCGGGCTCGCTGTCTCCATGGCCGGGGGCATGAAGAGCCAGTTCGGCAGCATGGCCAAGCCCTTCCATGCCGGCATGGCCGCCAAGGCGGCGGTGCTGGCGGCCGAGCTTGCCGCCAACGGCCTGACTGCCGGCAAGGAGCCGCTCGACGCGCCGCTCGGCTTCCGCCGCCTGATGGCCGGGGAGAACACCAATGGCTGGGACAAGGCGCTGGCCGAGATCGCCAACCCGCTGCGCCTGGTCAGCCACGGGCTCTCGCCCAAGCGCCACCCCTGCTGCGGCAGCGCGCACCGCACCGTGGACGGGCTGCTCGACCTGATGGCCGAGCATGGCTTCGGGGCGGGGGATGTCGCCGGTATCGAGACCGTGGTGCCCTTCGGTAACGCCCGCAACCTGATGTACGACAACCCGCAGGACGAGATGCAGGCCCGCTTCTCGATGCCCTATTGCGTCGCGGTGGCACTCAGGTTCGGGCGGCTGAGCCTGTCCGACTTCACTCCGGCGGCGGTGCAGCGGCCCGAGCTGCGGGCGCTGATGCCGCTCGTGAAGACGGTCGGCCTGCCGCGCGACGATAGCCAGACCGATCCCGACAAGCGGGCGCCGGCGACGCTCGCGGTGCGGCTCAAGGACGGGCGGGTGCTGAAGAACGAGACGCACCATGCGGTAGGCACACGGCATCGGCCATTCACCCCGGCCGATGTCGAAGCCAAGTTGCAAGATTGCCTGCAAGGCTTTGTTTCCGAAGCGGACTATCAGGGCGTGCGCGCGGCGCTGGCGCGGTTCGAGACGCTGGCGCATGTCTCGGAGCTGACACGCCATCTCAGGTTCGCGGCCGGGGCCGATCGTGGCGATCGGTTTGCGCGCCGCCTCAAGGCAGCGGAGTAACGCACTGATGGTAAAGAACGTTCTTGGCCTGTCGCCTGAGCCCATCCTGGCCGGCATCCGCGAGTGGGTGGATATCGAATCCCCCACCACCGACCCCGCCGCCATGAACCGGATGATGGACAAGGTTCAGGGCCAGATGGAGGCGATCGGCTTCCGTGTCGAGCGCGTGCCGGGCCGCAACGGCCGGGGCGACCATATCTGCTGCGTCAGCCCCTGGGGCTGGGAAGGCGCCGATCCGAAGGCGATCCTGATGCTCTCGCACCTGGATACGGTTCATCCGATCGGTACGCTGACCGAGAAGCTGCCCTTCCGGGTCGAGGGCGACCGCGCCTACGGTCCCGGTATCGCCGACATGAAGGGGGGCGCCTATCTCGGCTACAACGCGCTACGCTGGCTGCACGAGCGCGGCGAGCGGCCGAAGCTGCCGGTGGTCTATGTCTTCAACTCCGACGAGGAGATCGGCAGCCTGACGAGCCGCTGGCTGATCGAGCGCGAGTGCCAGCGCGCCAAGTATGCGCTGGTCACCGAGCCCGGCCGCGATGGCGGCTCGGTCGTCACCAGCCGGCGCGGCTCGGGCCGGTTCGTGGTCCAGTGCAAGGGCCGGCCCTCGCATTCCGGCTCCCGCCCGCAGGACGGGCGCAGCGCGATCCTGGAGATGGCGCACCAGATCATCACTCTCCAGGGCATGAACGACTGGCCCTCGGGCGTGTCGGTCAATGTCGGGACGATCAAGGGCGGCACGCGCGCCAATGTCGTGCCCGAGGAATGCTCGGTCGAGGTCGATCTGCGCATCACCACCCCAGCCCAGAAGGAGGAGATGGCGCGGCGCATCCTTGGCCTCAAGCCAGTCACGGCCGATGTTCAGGTGAGCGTGAAGGGGCAGATCACGCGCGACCCCTACACCAAGAATGCTGCCATCGACGTGCTCTACCAGCATGCGAAGAAGCTGGCCGCCGCGATCGATTTCCCGCTGCCCGAGGTGCATACTGGCGGCGGCTCGGACGGCAACATCACGGCCGCGTTGGGGGTTCCGACGCTCGATGCGCTCGGTGCCGATGGCGCGGGCGGGCATTCGCACGAGGAACACATTTTCATCAGCAAGCTGGTGCCGCGCCAGACGCTGATGATCGACCTGTTGCGCACGCTGGCCTAGCTGCGTTCGGCTCGCGCCGGCACGCGCGCCTGCGTCTCAGCCGGCGGCTGCGGGCGCAGGAAGACCAGTGCCGCGACCAGAGTGCCGAAAGCGAGCAGGGCGAAACCGTAGCCGTAGCGGGCCAGCGCCGCGGCCATGCCGGAAAAGACCAGCGGCGAGACAACGGCAACGATGTTAAACACCACCAGCGCCCCGCCGGTGGCGAAGGCGCTCTGCCCCACGGGGGCAAGGGCGGCGATGCGTGCGAGATAGATGCCGTTATAGCCGATCGCGGTGAAGCCCAGCACCACGCAGACGGCATGGATCGCCAGCACCGGCCAGGCGTCCGAGAACAGCGCCACGGCCGCGCCGCAGACGGTCATGATCAGCCCGATGATGCCGAGCACCTTGCGCTGGTCGCCGATGCGGTCGGCCACAACGCCCCAGGCGACGCGCCCGCCCGCGCCCGAGATCTGCGCCAGGGACAGGGAGATGCCAGCGGTGACATAGGGCAGGCGCAGCTCGTCCACCAGGTAGGTGACCAGGAAGCTGCCGAAGTTCCACTGCATCGCGCCATAGATCGCCGAGCAGATCGCGGTCTCGCGCAGCAGCGGATGGCGCAGCACCATGCGTGTCGAGTCGATGATCACCGCAAGCCCGACGCGATGGCCGGTGGGCGAGGGGGTGTCGCGCAGCGCGCCGCGCAAGGGCTCGGCCGCGAGGGCCGCGAGCAGGTTCAGCCCGGCCACGCACCAGATGCCGGCCTGCCAGCCGGCGCGCACGGTCACGGCCGGCACCAGCACGCCCACCAGCGCCGTGCCGAAGGTGACGCCGGTCTGGCCGATACCGAACACGGTCGAGAGCAGGTGCTTGGGCGTGCGCCGCACCAGGAGGTCGGAACCGGCAGGCGTAATCGGGCCGTTCGACAGGCCGATCAGCGCCGCGCCGAGCAGATAGAACAGCGGATGGCCGAGGCTCGCGATCACCAGCGAGGCGGCGCCGGCAAGCAGCGATCCCTGCATGATGCGCAAGGCGCCGGCGCGCCCGACCAGGCCCGATGCCGCGGGCGAGCCGATGCCCGAGCCCAGAAAGGCCATCGCCGAGACGAGGCCCACCAGGCGCGGGTCGATGCCCATCTCCGCCGAGGCGGCCGGGCTTGCAACCTGGAGGCACAGGAAGGCCGCCGATCCCGCGGTGCGGATGATCAGGAAGGCGGCAAGCGGCGCGAGCACGGCGCGCATCGGCGCGCTTGCCTCCCCGGTCCCGTGGTTGCGATGCGCTGCGCGGCGCCCGGCCGCGCCCGGCCCTGCTAGCGCCCGGCGGCGTAGCCCTGCATGCCGCGCGGATTGGCCCCGGCCTTGATCAGCCCGGCATCGAGGCGCGCGGCGGAAAGCCGCCCCTCGCTCCACGGGCCGCCGACATCGAGCTTGTGGCCGCGCGCGCGCAAGCCTTCGGCGGTCTCGGCGGGGAAGCGTTCCTCGATCACGATCTTGCCCGGCCGGCTGCCGCGCGGCCAGAACGAACTCGGCCAGTGCTCGGTATGGAAGCTCGGGCAGTCGATCGCTTCCTGGATGTTCATGTTGTGGTGGACCATGCGCAGGAAGAAGGTGAGCGACCACTGGTCCTGCTGCTCGCCGCCCGGCGTGCCATAGGCCATGTAGGGCTTGCCGTCGCGCAGCGCGAAGCTGGGCGACAGCGTGGTGCGCGGGCGCTTGCGCGGCGCGAGCGATGAGGGCAGCCCCTCCTTGAGCCAGAACATCTGCCCGCGCGAGCCCATGCAGAGGCCCAGGCCCGGCACGATCGGCGAGGATTGCAGCCAGCCGGCCGAAGGCGTGGCCGAGATCATGTTGCCGTGCCGGTCGATCACGTCGAGATGGCAGGTGTCGCCCGAGGAGGCGCCGAGACGAGCGACCGTGGGCTCGCCCGCGCCAGGCCCGTAGTTGGAGCCGTAGTTGTTGGCCCCGCGCTTTGGGGCCTCGTCATCCACCCACACGCTGTAGCCGGGCACCTGTCCGGGACGCAACTCGTGGCTGGCCTCGGCCCCGATCAGCTTGCGCCGCTCGGCGTTGTAGGCGTCGGAAAGCAGGGTATCGAAGGGCACTTTCACGAAATCCGGATCGCCGTAATAGGCCTCGCGGTCGGCGAAGGCGAGCTTGGCCGCCTCGATCACCGTGTGGACGAAATCGGGGCCGAGCGGGTCCATCGCGCCAAGATCCATGTCGCGCAACAGAGCAAGCTGCTGGAGATAGGCCGGACCCTGGCTCCACGGCCCGCATTTCAGCACGGTGTGGCCGTGATAGTCGTAGCGCAGCGCCTCCTCGTAGGTGGCCTGCCAGCCGGCGAAATCATCGGCCGAGAGGAAGCCGCGATGGCGCCGGCCGGACACGTCCAGCACCTCGGTATTGCGGAAGAAGCGGTCCACCGCCTCGGCCACGAAACCCTTGTACCAGGCGGCGCGGGCGGCCTCGATCTGGCGGTCGCGATCGGCGCCGGCGGCCTCGGCTTCCTTCAGGATGCGCGCATAGGTGTCGGCCAGCACCGGGTTGCGGAAGATCGAGCCGGGCGCCGGCACCTGGCCGCCGGGCAGGTAGATCTCGGCCGAGCTTTTCCATTCCTGCTCGAACAGCGGCTTCATGGTCTTGATCGTGGCGCTGATGCGCGGCACCAGCGGATAGCCGTTGCGGGCATAGCCGATGGCGATCTCCATCACCTCGCGCGGGCGCATGGTGCCGTGGTCGCGCAGCATCAGCATCCAGGCGTCGAACGCCCCTGGCACGACGGCGCAGAGGAAGCCCGTGCCGGGCACGAGATCGAGCCCGAGCGCCTTGTAGGCGGCGATGGTGGCGGTAGCCGGCGCGGGTCCTTGCCCGCAGATCACCTGCTGGCGGCCGGTGCGCACGGAATGGAAGATGATCGGGCAATCCCCGCCCGGCCCGTTCAGGTGCGGCTCGACGATCTGCAGGGTGAAGCCGGCCGCCACGGCGGCGTCGAAAGCATTGCCGCCGCGCTCGAGGATCGCCATGCCGGCGGCCGAGGCGAGCCAGTGGGTCGAGGCGACCATGCCGAAGGTGCCGGCAAGTTCGGGGCGGGTGGTGAAGGCCATAAGTCCCTCCTGGGAATTGCCCCGGGAATTGCGCGCCGAGGCCGCGCATCGTGGGGCGCACGCTGCCGGGCACGCTAGACGCAGCCCGGCGCCCCGGCAAGGTGTGCACGGCAAGGTGCGCGCGCGGCCAGAGGTGGCGGCGGGCGCGCATGCGGGCTTCACCGGCCCCGGGCGGGTTGCTAGTGTCCGCCACCACGGCGCCGCCACAGTGGGACCGGCGCGCCGCACGAAACGAAAGGGCAGGGGCGCATGGGGTGGACCAATCCCGAGGTGATCGACACCTCGCCCTCGGTCTCGGACGAGGTCAAGGCCACCACCTGCTACATGTGCGCCTGCCGCTGCGGCATCCGCGTGCACCTGAAGGATGGCCGCATCCGCTATATCGAGGGCAACAAGGCGCACCCCGTGAACAAGGGCGTGCTCTGTGCCAAGGGCTCGGCCGGGATCATGCAGCACTACTCGCCGGCGCGACTGTCCAAGCCGCTCCTGCGCGTGGGCGAGCGCGGCTCGGGCGACTTCAAGGAGATCGAGTGGGACGAGGCGCTGCGGCTGGCCACCACATGGCTGTCCGAGGTGCGCAACACCGATCCGCGCAAGCTTGCCTTCTTCACCGGCCGCGACCAGAGCCAGTCCTTGACCGGCTGGTGGGCGCAGCAGTTCGGCACGCCCAATTTCGCCGCGCATGGCGGCTTCTGTTCCGTCAACATGGCGGCGGCCGGCCTCTATTCCATCGGCGGCAGCTTCTGGGAGTTCGGCGAGCCGGACTGGGAGCATAGCCGCTACTTCATGATGTTCGGCGTGGCCGAGGACCATGACAGCAACCCGATCAAGGCCGGGCTGACCAGGCTCAAGGAACGCGGCGCCAAGTATGTCGCGGTCAACCCGGTGCGCACCGCCTATGCCGCCGTGGCCGACGAGTGGATCGGCATCCGCCCCGGCACGGATGGCGCACTGGTGCTGGCGCTGGTGCACGAACTGTTGAAGGCGCAGAAGGTCGATCTCGATTTCCTGGTGCGCTACACCAACGCGCCCTGGCTGGTGATCGAGGCGCCCGGCACCGCCGAGCACGGCCTGTTCGCGCGCGACGCCGAGGGACGTCCGCTCTGCTTCGACCACAAGAGCGGCGCGGTCGCCTCGGCCCTGTCGCCCAATGTGCAGCCGGCGCTATCGGGCACGCACAGGCTCCCCGACGGCCGCGCCGCGCGGCCCTCCTTCGCGCTGCTCGCCGAGAAGTATATCGACGGCCGCTACTCGCCCGAGGCCGCGGCGATCGTCACCGGCGTTCCGGCCGCGACCATCCGCCGCTTGGCGGCCGAGATCGCGCACGCCGCCTTCAGCCGCCAGATCGAGCTGCCGATCGCCTGGACCGACTGGGCCGGGCGCCGGCACGAGACGATGATCGGCCGCCCAGTGGCGTTCCACGCCATGCGCGGCATCTCCGCCCATGCCAACGGCTTCCAGACCTGCCGCGCGCTGCATGTCCTGCAGATGCTCTTGGGCGCGATCGATACACCCGGCGCGTTCCGCTACAAGTCGCCCTATCCGCGCGCCTGCCCGCCGCCGCTCAAGCCGGCCGGCAAGCCCGGCCAGGTCGAGCCGCTCAAGCCCATGCCGGGGCCGCCGCTCGGCTTCCCGATGGGGCCGGAGGATCTCCTGCTGGAAGCGGACGGCTCGGCGCGGCGCATCGACAAGGCCTATTCCTGGGAAGCGCCGGTGGCCGCGCACGGGATGATGCATCTCGTCATCCGCAACGCCTGGGCGGGCGACCCGTACCCGATCGAAGTGCTGTTCATGTACATGGCCAACATGGCCTGGAACTCGGCCATGAACAGCGCCGGCACGATCGAGATGCTGACCGCCAAGGATGCCGGCGGGCGCTACCGCATTCCGCGCATCATCTACGCCGATGCGTTCCTGAGCGAGACCGTGCCCTATGCCGACCTGATCCTGCCCGACACCACCTATCTAGAGCGGTGGGACTGCGTGTCGATGCTCGATCGCCCGATCGGCAGCGCGCATGGTCCGGCCGATGCGATCCGCCAGCCCGTGCTGCAACCCGATCGCGACGTGCGCCCGTTCCAGGACGTGCTACTGGACCTCGGCGTCCGCCTCGGCCTGCCCGGCATGGTCAAGGAGGACGGCAATCCGCGCTTCCCCGGCGGCTATGCCGACTATCTCGTCAACCATGAGCGTCCGCCCGGCTCGGGCATCGGCCCCCTGGCCGGCTGGCGCGGCGCCGACGGGGCCAAGGCGGGCAAGGGCGAGCCCAACCCCGACCAGCTCGCCCGCTATGTCGAGAATGGCTGCTTCTGGAAGCAGGAACTGCCCGAGACGGCGCTCTACTACAAGCACGCCAACAAGGCCTATCTGGAACACGCGGTGGCGATGGGCTTCATCGGCAAGGCCGAGCAGATCGTGCTGCAATTGTATGTCGAGCCGATGCAGAAATTCCGCCTCGCCGCCGACGGGCACGGCAAGGTGCAGCCGCCCGACCATCTGCGCGCGCGCATCCGCGAGCATTTCGACCCGCTGCCGATCTGGTATCCGCCCTTCGAACACCAGGCGGTGTCGGACGCGGCCTTCCCGCTCTCGGCGGTGACGCAGCGGCCGGCGGCGATGTACCACTCCTGGGGTTCGCAGAACGCCTGGCTGCGCCAGATCCATGGCGAGAACCGGCTGTTCATGAACCGCGCCACCGCCGCGGCACTCGGCATCGCCGATGATGACTGGGTCTATGTCACCAGCCATCACGGCCGCATCAAGTGCCAGGTCAAGCTGATGGAGGGCGTGAACGACCGCACCGTCTGGACCTGGAACGCGATCGGCAAGCGGGCCGGGGCGTGGAATCTCGATCCGCGCGCGCCCGAGGCCCGGCGCGGCTTCCTGCTCAACCACCTGATCGCCGAGCTTCTGCCCGAGCAGGGCGGGCACCGGCTGCCGAATGCCGATCCGATCACCGGCCAGGCCGCCTGGTACGATCTGCGCGTGCGGGTGGAGAAGGCGCCCGCCGGCGCCGCCGTGTCGGAGCCGGCGTTCAAGCCGCTGCCGGTGCTGCCCGGCGTCGGCCGCCGGCCCGGCATCCTGCGCTATGGCGAGGAGATCCGCGCCGCCCGGCTTGGCGGGCGCGGCGGAAGGAGCGGCCCATGACCAGCCTGCCGCCCCCTTCGGCCCGCAAGCTCGGGCTGGTGATCGATCTCGATGTCTGCGTCGGCTGCCATGCCTGCGCCGTCAACTGCAAGGAGTGGAACGCCGCCGGCCATTCCGCACCGCTGACCGATCTCGACCCCTATGGGGCCAACGCCAATGGCGTCTGGTTCAATCGCGTGCACAGCTTCGAGGCGGGCGAGGGCGCGGCCAGCCGCACCGTCCACTTCCCGAAGAGCTGCCTGCATTGCGAGGAGCCGGCCTGCGTCACCGTCTGCCCCACCGGCGCCAGCTACAAGCGCGTCGAGGACGGCATCGTGCTGGTCAACCCGGATACCTGCATCGGCTGCAAGCTCTGCTCCTGGGCCTGCCCCTATGGCGCGCGCGAGTTCGACCACGATGCCGGCGTGATGAAGAAGTGCACGCTCTGCATCGACCGCATCTACAACGAGAACCTGGAGGAAGCCGACCGCGTGCCAGCCTGCGTCTCCACCTGCCCGGCCTCGGCGCGGCATTTCGGCGACCTCGGCGATCCGGGCTCGGCGGTGTCGCGCCTGGTGGCCGAGCGGGGCGGCTACGACCTGATGCCGGAGATGTGCTACAAGCCCGTCAACAAGTATCTGCCGCCACGCCAGCGCCAGTGCGGCGCCGGCCATGACGGGGCGCCGAGCAGCCTTGCCGCGCCCGAGCCTGCGCCGGGCGGATTGCTCGGCTGGCTCGACCGCGTTCTCTCGCGCTAGGGGAGGGCGCCGCCATGCATCCCGCCGCTTCGGTCATCTTCTTCACCGTCTCCTCGGGGGCAGGCTACGGCCTGCTCGCCACGCTCGCCCTGCTTGCGGCCTTCGGGCTGATCGCGCCCGGGCTCGGGCTTGGCCTCGCCGGCTTCGGTCTGGCGCTGGCGCTGGTCACGGCCGGGCTTCTGTCCTCGACCTTCCATCTCGGCCATCCCGAGCGGGCGTGGCGGGCGCTGACGCAATGGCGCAGCTCCTGGCTGTCGCGCGAGGGTGTGGCGGCGGTGGTCACCTACGTCCCGGCCGGTCTCCTCGCGCTGCTGTTCACGTTCTTCACGCCTGGGCCGGGCGCGCGGCTGGTGCTCGGGCTTGCCACGGCGGCGATGGCGGTGTTGACGGTCTACTCGACCGGCATGATCTACCGCGTGCTGAAGCCGGTGCATCAGTGGCACAATGCCTGGGTGGTGCCGGGCTATCTCGTGCTCGGCGCGGCGACCGGCCTTCTCGCGGCGCATGCGCTGCTGCGCGCCTTTGCGCCCGAGGGCAGCGCGCCCGCGATCGTCGGCATCGCCGCGCTCGCGGCGGTGGCGGCGGGCTTCCTGCTCAAGCGCGGCTACTGGGCCTTCATCGATGCCACGCCCGCCGCCAGCACGGCCGAGACGGCAACGGGGCTTGGCGCTTTCGGCCGCGTTCGGCTGCTGGAGGCGCCGCACACCGGCACCAATTTCCTGATGCAGGAGATGGGCTATCGCGTCGCGCGCAAGCATGCGGCGCGGCTGCGCCTGATCGCCCAGCTTGCCGCCTTCCTGCTGCCGGCGGCCTTCACGCTTGCGGCGCTGCTGCTGGGCGGCGTTGCGGCCTCGTTGCTCGCGATCGTCGCGGCGGCCCTGGGCATCCTCGGCGTGGCGGTCGAGCGCTGGCTGTTCTTCGCCGAGGCGAAGCACACCGTCTCGCTCTACTACGGCGCCGAACGCGCCTGAGCCCCGCAGGAAACAGCCAGGCAGGGAACAGCCCGGCAGGGAACGCTCAGGCGGGTCTGCCGTAGCCGCCGCCGCCGGGCGTGTCGATCTCGACCACGTCGCCGGTGTTGATGATGTGCGTCCGGCGCGGGTCGATCGGCGTGCCGTTCAGCCGCACTGCGCCGAGCGCGCCGTCGCCGCCACCATTGAGACCGGGCGCGGCAGCGCGCAGGCGGTTGGCCATGAAGCTCATGGTCGTCGGCGTGTCGGCCAGGATGCGGAAGGCGAAGCGCTGTCCGTCCCCGCCCGGCTGCGCACCCGCGCCACCCGAGCCGCGACGCAGGTCGCGCCCGAGCATCACCATCGGCGTCTGCGTCTCGATCGCCTCGATCGGCGTGTTGGCGAGGTTGGAGGGGAAGGAGATCGATGGCAGGCCCGGCCGCCGGGCAGAGGCGCCCTGGCCGCCATTCATGAAATAGACCGTCGCGAAGCGCCGCCCCTGGTGCGCGCCGGCCAGATGCACGCACCATTGCGGCGAACCGGACGGGGCCTGCACGCGGTCGGGCAGGGCGGGCGTCAGCGCTCCCATGATCACTGGCGGCAGCATGTGCCCGGTCATGGCGCGCGCACCGACCGGCGCGGGATAGTGCGGGTTGAGCACGCTGCCCGGCGGCGCGGTGACCGTGAGCGGCTTGAAGCTGCCTTCGTTGTTCGGCACGGCGGGCGAGAGCAGGCATTTCAGCGCGAACGCCGTGTAGGCGAAGGTGTAGCTCGGCACCACGTTGATCGCCTTTGGCAGCTGCGCCGAGGAGCCGGTGTAATCGACCGCGATCGTGTCGCCCTTCACCCGCACCCTGGTGGCGATGACCAGCGGCTGCTCGAAGCCGTCGCTTTCCAGCCGGTAGCTGTATTCGCCGTCCGGCACCTCGCGGATAGCGGCCCGCATGGCGGATTCCGAGCGTCGCTGCACCTCGGCGCCGAGCGCGTCGATGTCGACGCCCGTCTCGTCGATCAGCGCCACCACGCGCTCGCCCAGGAATCGGTTGGCCGTCACCTGCGCCCAGAGATCGCCCATGACCTGCTCGGGCACGCGGACATTCGTCTCCAGTATGCGCCACAGCACGGGCTCGGGCTTGCCGCGTTCGAGCAGCTTGGAGGGCATGATGCGCAGGCCCTCCTCGTAGAGTTCGCGGATCTCGGGGCTGCGCAGCCGACCGCCGATATCGGGGCTGTGCGCGACCGTGGCGGCGATCGCCACCACCTTGCCGCGGCGGAAGATCGGCATCGCCACGTTGATGTCGGGCAGATGCCCGGTGCCGAGCCAGGGGTCGTTGGTCGTCAGCACGTCGCCGGGCTTGAGCGTCTCCAGCGGGAAGGCCGCGAGCAGGTGCTTCACGGTAGCCGGCAGGGTGCAGATGAAGGACGGGATCGACAGCGTGCTCTGGGCCAGGCTGCGGCCCCTGGTGTCCAGCAGCACCACGGCATAGTCGTTGGAGTCACGCACGATGGTGGAGAAGGCGGTGCGCACCATCTGGGCGGCGGCCTCGTCCACCATGGACACGAGGCGCGTCCACAGGATCTCGAGCGTCACGGGGTCGAACTGGGCGCGGGAGTGGCGTTCGTTTCTCATGGCTCGAAACCTAGCGGCGGCCCTGCCGCGCCGCAATCCCGCTTGACCGAGATGGGTGCTTGGCAGGACACTGCCGCGTTGTTGCACCTCGGCAACGGGAGGAAGCGATGTCCACGAATCTGCGCCGGTTCGGCGTTCTGGTCCCGCCTGGCAATGTTGTGGTGGAGGACGAGTTTCCCCGCTACCTGCCCGACGGCTTGCAGATGCATGTCGCGCGCATGTATCGCCGCTCGCGCTCGGTGACCTATGACAGCCTGACCGAGATGCTGGAATCGGTCGAGGCAGTCACCCGTGGCCTCGCGCTCACCTTGCCCGAAGCGATCCTGTTCGCCTGCACCTCGGCCAGCTTCAAGGATGGGCTGGGCGAGGATCGCAAGCTCGCCGCCAAGATCTCGGCCGCCGCCAACGGCGTGCCGGCGCTCTGCACCTCGACCGCGCTGGTCGAGGCGCTGCAGCATATCGGCGCGCGCAAGGTGTTCCTCGTCACCCCCTATATCGAGGACCTGAACAAGCGCGAGGAGGTGTTCTTCGACCAGGCGGGCTTCACGCTCACCGGCACGGCCTCGTTCCTGTACGAGGACACGGTCGATATCCGCAACACCCCCTCGGCCGAGGTGGCGAAGCTCGTGCTCGCCAACCGCAAGGCGGCGGAAGCGGCGGATGCGGTGTTCATCTCCTGCACCAACCTGCATGCGATGGACCAGCTTGCCGCGCTGGAGGCCACGCTCGGCCGGCCGGTGCTGTGCTCGAACCAGTGCACGCTCTGGGCCGGGTTCAACGCGCTCGGCGTTTCGGGCGCCGGCAGGAATGGCGGCAGCCTGCTCGACGGCACGGCGCGGGCGCGCGCCGCGGCGGCCGAGTAGCATACCGAACCGCCCGGCGGGATGGTGGCCGCGCCGCCACCATGACGGGAACGCTGGTTCTCGTGGTGGGGCCTAGCGGCGCCGGAAAGGACAGCATCCTCGATGGGGCGCGCGCGGCTCTGGCAACGGAGCCGCGCGTGCGATTCCTGCGCCGTGCCATCACCCGTCCGGCCGAGGCTGGCGGCGAGGCGCACGAAGCCGTGTCCGAGGCCGCGTTCCACGCCCGCCGCGCCGCGGGCGGCTTCGCGCTGTCCTGGTGCGCGCATGGCCTGCTCTACGGCATCCCGGCCGATGCGCTGGCCGGTCGCGCGCGCGGCATGGTCTGCATCGCCAACATCTCGCGCACGGTGGTCGCCGAAGCTGCGGAGCGCCTCCCTCCCGTGCTGGTCGCGCACATCACTGCACCACCCCCGGTGCTGGCCACGCGGCTGGCCGCGCGCGGGCGGGAAAGCCGCGCCGAGATCGAGGCGCGGCTGGCGCGCGCCGCACCTTTCGCCGCGCCGCCGGGCGTGGCGGTGGCCGAGATCGTCAATGACGCGTCCCTGGCCGAAGCAGTGGCGCGCTTCTGCGCCCTGCTGCGCGGCTGCCTCGGCGGCGGGACGAACGTGGCGCGCTAGGCCCCGAGCGTGAACCGCGCGGCGATGGCGAAGGGCGCGATGCGGCTGGCTTGGGCGAACAGGCAGAGCTCGTTCACCGGCACCGGCCCGCGCTCCAGGCGGGCGGCGGCGTCGGCGGCGATGGCGGGCCAGAGCAGGGCCTTGTCCTCCGCCGCCAGACGCTGCGAGAGCGTCATGTGGAAGCGGAATTCCTCGAACACATAGGGGTAGCCCCAGCGCTGCAGATATTCGTCCTGCCGGGCCGAGAGGCGCGCCTTGCGGCGGCGCGCGAGCTCGGCCTCGTCGGGCGGCTGGCGGAACGCGTCGAAGGCGCGCACGCAGGCATCGGCGAGATCATGCACGGCGGGGCAGGGGCCGGAAGGAGTGAGCGCCAGGAAGCCATCGAGGTCGGTCAGGCGCAGTGCCGGCAGGAGGAAGTGCGGCTGCCGGCGCGCGAAGGCCGCAAGCGCGGCGCGCAAGCCCGCCTCGTCCGTGCCGGCGCGCAAGGCGAAGGGCGGCTTGAGCGTCGCGTGGAAGCCGTAGCGGCGCGGATCCTCGGTCAGCGCATGCAGCCGCTCCGGCGCAAGGCCAGCCACAGCCGGCTGCGCGATGGCGGTGCCGCCAGCCGCATCGCGGCCGAGCCAGCGGCAGCCGAACGCCCACAGCGGGCTGTCGGGGGGCGGGGCGAGATAGAGCGCGTAGCGCGGCGCGGACATGACGGCGCGTGAACGCTCAGACCACGCGCTGGCCGGCGCGCCAGACCTGGCGCACATGCGGCACGCCGTCGGTGAGGTGGGCCCAGACAAGGTCTGCGCGCTTGCCGACCGCTATCGCGCCGCGATCGTCGAGCTTGACCATCCGGGCCGGAATGGCGGTGACGAGATTGATCGCCGCCGGCAGCCCCATCTCGCCCGCCGCGAACAGATGGAAGGCCGCGCTCAGCATCGCGTCGGGCACATAGTCGCTGGCGATGACATCGGCATGGCCAGCGCGCAAGAGCTCGATCGCCGCGACATTGCCCGAATGCGAGCCCCCGCGCACGATGTTGGGCGCGCCCACGATGACGTCCATGCCGGCGCCGCGCGCCGCCTCTGCCGCCTCGGCCGTGACCGGGAACTCGGAGATGGTGATGCCCTCGCGCGCGCCCTCGGCCACTTCCTCGACGGTGCGGTCATCGTGGCTGGCCACCGGCAGGCCGCGCGCCTTGGCCCTGGGCAGCACGGCGCGGCGATTATGGTCGCGCCAGCGCGCGCGGCTCTCGCGCCGCTCCGCGAGGAACGCGTCGGCTTCCTCGCGCGAGGTGCCGAAGCGCTTGAACTGCGAGGCACGCCACCGATCGAGATCGCCATACTGGCCATGCCCGGGCGTGTGATCCATCAGCGAGATCATGCGCACCAGCGGATCGTCGGCAACCCGCCCGAAGAAGTCGAGCATGTTGCCGACGCTCACCTCGCAACGCAGATGCAGGAAATGCTCGCTGCGCAGGAGGCCGCGCGGCACCAGCGCACGCAGTTCGGCCACCACCTCCTCGAAGGTCTGCTCGCGCCCGCGATCGGCCCCGACCGCGCCGAGGCACATCGCATCCAGCACGGTCGTCACGCCGGCCGCGGCCGATTGCGCGTCGTGCGACAGCATCGCCCCGCGCGGGTTCCAGCGCACCCCGGCGCGCGGCACCATGTGGCGCTCGACATTGTCGGTATGCACATCGACCAGGCCTGGAAGCAGGTAGTCGCCTTCGAGGTCTAGTGCGGCGCGCAGGGTGCTGCGGCCGCGATCGATCGCGGCGATGGTGCTGCCCCGGACCAGCACGGTGCCGGTGAATGCCTCCTCGGGCGTGACGATGACGGCGTTGGTGTAGACGGTCTCGGTGCTCATGCGGCGGTCGTGTCGCTCACGGTCTGCGGTCGGACGGTGAAGGTGCGCGTGGCGGCGGCATCGCGCACCTCCTCGTCGTGGAAGATGCCGACGATGGCCGAGCCGCGGCGCTTGGCCTCGTCGATCAGCGTCAGGACGATACGCCGGTTGGCGGCATCGAGCGCGGCGGTGGGCTCGTCGAGCAGCAGCACGGGATAGGCCATGACGAAGCATCGCGCCAGGTTGACGCGCTGCTGCTCCCCGCCCGAGAAGGTGGCCGGCGGCAGGCCCCAGAGGCGCGGCGGGATGTTCAACCGCGCCAGCATCGCCTCGGCCCGCGCCAGTGCCTCCGGCCCCGGCACGCCGACCGCGCGCAAGGGCTCGGCCACGATCTCGCGCGCCGGCACGCGCGGGATGACGCGCCGGAACTGGCTGACATAGCCCATCGTCTCGCGCCGCACCGCCAGCACATCGTGCGGCGCGGCATTGGCCATGTCGACGAAACCGCCGCGATGGTGCACGCGGATGCTGCCCGATTGCGGCTTGTAGTTGGCATAGAGGCAGCGCATCAGCGTGCTTTTCCCCGCCCCCGATGGCCCGGCGAGGACCACGCACTCGCCTGGCGCGACGGCAAGGTCGACATCGTCGAGCACGCCGAGCACCAGCCCGCCTTGCAGGTGCAGGGTGAAATGCTTGCGGAGCTTCTCGACAAGCAGCAGGGGCTCGCGGGTCATGCTCATGCAGCCAGCACCGAGGAGACGAGGAGTTGCGTATAGGGGTGCTGCGGATCGTCCAGCACCTGGTCGGTGAGGCCCGTTTCCACCACCTGGCCGCGCTGCATCACCATCAGCCTGTGCGCGAGCAGCCGCGTGACGGCAAGATCGTGCGTCACGATGATGGCCGAGAGGCCGAGCACGGCGACAAGATTCCGGATCAGGTCGAGCAGGCGCGCCTGCACCGAAACGTCGAGCCCGCCCGTGGGCTCGTCCATGAACACGAGGCGCGGATGCGTCACCAGCGTGCGCGCGATCTGCAGGCGCTGCTGCATGCCGCCCGAGAAGGTGCGCGGCAGATCGTCGATGCGCCCGAGATCCATCTCGACGCGCGCGAGCCAGTCCTCGGCCGCGCCGCGGATGTTGCCGTAATGGCGCGCGCCCACGGCCATCAGCCGCTCGCCGACATTGGCCCCGGCCGAGACGTTCATGCGCAGCCCGTCGCGCGGGTTCTGGTGCACGATGCCCCAGTCGGTGCGCGCGAGCATACGCCGTGCCGGCTCGCTCATGGCTTGGATGTCCTGCATCGCGCCCTGGCGGTCGCGGAACAGGACCGTGCCGGCATCCGGGCGCAGGCTGCCGGAGACGAGATGGAGAAGCGTCGTCTTGCCCGAGCCGGACTCGCCCACCACGCCCATTACCTCGCCGGGCCAGAGATCGAAGGACACTTCGCGCACGGCGGCGATCGCGCCGAAGCGGCGCGACAGCCCGCGCACGGACAGGATCGGTTCGGCGGCGCTCATGACTTGCCCTCGGCGATCTCCTGCAGCGCATGCCCGGCAAGCGGGCCGCGATGGCCTGCGCCACGGCGCTCGGCGCAATGATCGGTGTCGGAGCAGACGAACATGCGCCCGCCCTTGTCGTCGGTCACGACCTCGTCGAGATAGCTGTCGGGCGCGCCGCAGAGATCGCAGCAGCGATCGGCGCGCCAGACCTTGAAGGGATGGTCGTCGAAGTCGAGGCTCTGCACCTCGGTGTGCGGGGGCACGGCGTAGATGCGCTTCTCGCGGCCGGCGCCGAACAGCTGCAAGGCTGCCATGCGGTGCATTTTCGGATTGTCGAAGGCCGGGATGGGCGAGGGCGCCATCAGGTAGCGGCCATTCACCATCACCGGGTAGTTGTAGCTCGTGGCGATGCGCCCGAAACGGGCGATATCCTCGTAGAGCTTCACATGCATCAGCCCGTAGTCGGCAAGCGCGTGCATCTTGCGCGCCTCCGCCTCGCGCGGTTCGAGTTGGCGCAAGGGCTCGGGTTGCGGCACCTGGTAGACGAGGATCTGGCCGGCCGAGAGCGGGCGTTCGGGGATGCGGTGGCGGGTCTGGATGATGGTGGCCACCGCCGTGCGCTCGGTCGTTGCCACACCGGCCACGCGCGCGAAGAAGCGGCGGATCGAGACGGCGTTGGTGGTGTCGTCCGCGCCCTGGTCGATCACCTTGAGCGTGTCGGCGGGTCCGATGATCGAGGCGGTGATCTGGATCCCGCCCGTGCCCCAGCCATAGGGCAGCGGCATCTCGCGCGAGCCGAACGGCACCTGGTAGCCAGGAATTGCCACCGCCTTCAGCAGCGCGCGGCGGATCATGCGTTTCGTCTGCTCGTCGAGATAGCCGAAATTGTAGCCGGGATCGGTGGCGGGCCGGGCGGGCAGCGTGTCCATCGGATGCGCTCCTTTCCGCCTACACTGCCGCCGTGGCGAAGGCGTCGGCCGCGGCGCGTTCCTCGGCGGAGGCGCGCGCGAGCCTTGCCTCCGCTTCCGCGCGCAGGCGGCGGATCAGTTCTAGCTCAGACTGGAAATCGACATAGTGCGGCAGCTTGAGGTGCGTCACGAACCCCGCGCCCTCGACATTGTCGGCGTGGTAGAGCACGAACTCCTCGTCCTGTGCCGGCCCGCGCCGCTCCTCGCCGAGCTCGCCCGCGCGCAGCGCGCGATCGACCAGCGACATCGCCATCGCCTTGCGCTCGGACCAGCCGAACACCAGGCCATAGCCGCGCGTGAACTGCGGCGGGCGCAGGCGGCTGCCCTTGAACTGGTTCACCATTTCGCATTCGGTCAGGTCGATGTCGCCGATGTCGATGGCGAAGCCGAGTTCCTCCGGCACGATCTCGACCGCGACCGGGCCCTGGCGGATCTCGCCCACGAAGGGGTGGCTGCCGCCATAGCCGCGCTGCACCGAATAGCCGAGTGCGAGCAGGAAGCCCTCGTCGCCGCGGGCGAGCGATTGCAGGCGCAGATCGCGCGGAGCCGGGAACAGCAGCGGGTCGCGGGTGATGTCCCCGGGTGGGGGCGCGTCGGGCTCGGCCGGCGGCTCGGGCTGGATCAGTCCTTCGCTGTCTAGGAGCGCGGTCACATGCGGCATGGCCGGATCAAGCGGCGCCTCGGCCAGCGGGGCGCCCGGCGCCTCGCCCCCGCCGCCTTCGCCCGCATCGGCGGCGAGCGCGAAATCGAGCATGCGGTGCGAATAGTCGAAGGTGGGGCCCAGCACCTGCCCGCCGGGCAGGTCCTTGTAGGTGGCCGAGACGCGGCGCAGCACGGTCATGCGCGCGGTATCGACCGGCAGGCTGTAGCCGAAGCGGGGCAGGGTGGTGCGGTAGGCGCGCACCAGGAACGCCGCCTCCACGAGGTCGCCGCGCGCCTGCTTGATCGCCAGCGCCGCAAGGCCGCGATCATAGAGCGCGCCCTCGCCCATGACGCGATCGACGGCAAGGCCGAGCTGCTGCTCGATCTGGCCGAGTGTCAGCGGTGCCTGCGCAGCATCGCCGCGCCGCTGCTCGGCCTGGAAGGCGTGGGCGTTGGCGATGGCGGTCTCGCCGCCCTTGACGGCAACATACATCGCTCAGCCCTCCAGCGCCGTGGTGCGTGGCAGGCAGGCGAGTGCGCTGCCGGCACACAGGACGAGGTCGATGCCGCGCGGGAAAAGGGCGCGGTTGGCGTCCCAGGCGGCGGCGAAGCCATCGGGCAGGCCGGAGACGGATACGCGCGCGCTGCCCTCGACCCCGGGGCCGCGCAGGGTGAAGCCGCCGCGCGCCTCCAGCGCCGCGACCTGCACGATCAGCGTGGCCGAGCGGTCGGGGTAGGCGTCCTCGCCGAGCGGGAAGCGGTCGAGCGGCAGGAGCGCACGGGCCGGATCGGCGATCAGGGCGAAGGCGGCGCGGGCCGGTTCGCGTACCACCGGACTGCCGGCATGGAAGCGCAGCCAGCCGAGCGCGTCCGGCGTCGCCGCTGCATCGTCGAGCCAGAAGGGCGTATCGAGATCGAGCAGGGTGAGTGCCGCCGCCGCCATCGCGGCGCCGAGCGGGGCGGGCGGGTGCAGGGCAGCCGGGATCGGGTGGATCGTTCCAGGCCGTGCCATGGCATCGAGCAGGGCGCGAAAACAGGCCTGCGAGTCCAGCACCGGATCGGCGAAGCCCGGCGCGAGGGCGGGGGTGTTGGCGCGCATCTCTCAACCCATCCTGACCATGGCGAAGAAATCGACGCGGGTCGCGGCCGCCTTGCGCAGGGACAGCGTGCGCGCCTCGGCCAGGCGCGCGGCCTCGGGCTCGACCAGCGCGGCCATCAGGCGCGGGCGGCGGGAGGGGGCCTGCAGCAGCGCGTCGAGCAACGCGGCAAGCTCGGCGCGGCGGGGCGCGCGGCCGGCGAGATAGGCGTGGCCCTGCGTGCCATCGGGCAGTTGCACGGCGCAGCGCGTGACGGTCATCTCGCCGAGGTTGAAGGGGATGCCGGTGCCGCCGGCGCGCCCGCGCGTCATCGCCATGCCGATCTCGGGCCGGCGCAGATGGGTGAAGGCGGGCAGGTCCGGCTCGGCGGCGAGCGCGGCGGCGAGGCTGGCTTCGGGGGCGCGGGCCAGCACGGCCATCCAGCGCTGGCGCTCGCTGCGCTCGGGCGAGGGGAGGGGGGCTTCGGGCATCCGGGTCGGTCCTGCGCTCGGGCGGCTGGATGTTGGCGCCGAAAGGTCTAGACGTTGCAACGTCCCGACATCTACTATGCCGCATCCTAGCGGCGCCGGCAACGGCCGCGCGTGAAGCTTGCGTGAAGAGAGAGCCTTGAAAGCCCCAGCCTCCGACGCACCCGCCCCGGCCTCCGCCGCGATGGACAGGCGCGCCGGCATCGCGCTCTGGCGCCAGATCGCCGAGAGCGTCGAGGCCGACATTGTCGGCGGCGCGGCACCACCCGGCAGCCGCCTGCCTACCGAGGCCGAACTCGCCGCGCGTTTCGGCGTCAACCGCCACACCGTGCGCCGCGCCATGGAGGAGCTGGAGCGGCGCAGCCTGGTGCGCATCGAGCAGGGGCGCGGCAGCTTCGTCACCGAGGATGTGCTCGACTACCAGATCGGGCCGCGCACGCGCTTTTCCGAGATCGTGGCGCGCCAGAACCGCGAGCCATCGGGCCAGTTGCTGCGCGCGGTCGAGATGCCCGCCGATGACGCGGTGGCGGCCGCGCTCGGTGTGCGGCGCGGGCGCAGCGTCTACCTGATCGAGCGGGTGGGCATGGTCGATGGCCGGCCGGTGGCGGTGTCGGCGCACTATTTCCCGGCCCAGCGCGTGCCCGGCCTGCTCGATGCCTATGCCCGGCTCGGCTCCATCACGGCGGCGCTTCGCGAGGCCGGCGTGCCCGACTATTTCCGCAAGACGACGCGCATCACCGCGCGCATGCCCACCCCGCAGGAGGCCCGCCTCCTGCGCCAGCCGCAGAACCGCCCGCTTCTGGTGGCCGAGGCGGTGAATGTCGATGCCAAGGGCGCGGTGATCGAGTTCGGCCAGGCGCGTTACGCGTCGGGGCGTGTGCAGCTCGTGGTCGAGTCCTGAGGTCCGCCGGAAACGAAACTGTCATCGCTCCCGCGTTACCAATCGCCGCACCCTTTGCTAGGAAGGCCGAGAAGACCGCCATGCACGCCCATCTCCCCCTGGTGATCGACCGCGCGCGCCTGCTCCTGCCTTCGGGCGAGATCGGCGAGGGCGCGCTCACGATCGCCGAGGGCCGCATCCAGGCAATCGGCAGCGCGGCGGCGGCGGGGTCGGCTAGACGGCTCGACGCGGCCGGCCTGCTGCTTGCGCCCGGCCTGATCGACCTGCATGGCGATGCCTTCGAGCGCCAGATCCAGCCGCGGCCCGGCGTGGGCTTCCCGGTCGATCTCGCCATGCTGGATACCGACGCGCAGCTTGGCGCGAACGGCATCACCACCGCCTATCTCGGCATCACCCTGTCCTGGGAGCCGGGGCTGCGCAGCCTGGAGACTTGGCGCGCGATCCTCGCCGCGCTCGATCGGCTGCGCCCGCGCCTCGGCTGCGACATGCGCGTGCATCTGCGCTTCGAGACCTTTGCCCTCGACGCGCTGGAACAGGCCGAGGCCGATGTCGCGGCCGGGCGCGTGCACCTGGTGGCGTTCAACGACCATACGCCCAGCATCGCCCGGCGCTCGGCCATCCCGGAGAAGGCGGTGAAGTTCTCCGAGCGTGCCAGGATGGGCGTGCCCGAGTTCCGCAGCCTGGCCGAGGGCATGCTTGCACGCGCGCCCGAGGTGCCGGCGGCGATCGAGCGCATGGCTGCGGCCGGGCGGGCGGCGGGCATCCCGATGGCCTCGCACGACGATGCCGACGCACCCGCGCGCATCCAATGGCGGGCGCGTGGCTGCACGATCTGCGAGTTTCCCACCACCGAGGGCGCCGCGCGCGAGGCGCACGCGCAGGGCGAGACGGTGGTGATGGGCTCGCCCAATGTCGTGCGCGGGGCGAGCCATATCGGCTGGATCACGGCGGCCGACATGGTCGCGGCCGGCCTCTGCGACGTGCTGACCAGCGACTATTTCTACCCGGCCCTGTTGCAGGCGCCGTTCCGGCTGGCCGAGCGCGGCATCCTGCCGCTCGGCCGCGCCTGGGCGCTCGTTTCCGCCAATGCTGCGCGCGCGGCGGGGCTGGCCGATCGCGGCGCGATCGCGCCCGGCCAGCGCGCCGACTTGGTGCTGGTCGATGATCGCGGGCCTGGCGATCCGCGCATCGCGGCGACGCTGGTGGCGGGCCAGCCGGTCGACCAGGCGGCAGGGACGGCGATCACGCTCGGCTAGGGCGAGGCGGGCGCCGCCTCGCCCTTGGCGCGCAGCACCAGCGCCAACGCCAGCGCCAGCAGCAGCGCGGCGGCGGCCATCGCTGCCATGACCAGGAAGGCCCGCGCCCCGAGCGCGGCATAGAGCCGCCCCGAGGCCCAGGTGCTGGCGCCCATGACCAGCCCGATGCCGAGCGTCGCGTGCAGCGCCTGGGCGGTCGCGGCGCGCTCGGGCGGCACTGCCTTGGCGAGAAACAGCATCGAGGCGAGGTGCTGGGCGCCGAAGCTCAGCCCGTGCAGCGCCTGCACCACGACCAGGAGCGGCAGCGAGACGGGCAGGGTGGCGAGCAGCCAGCGCAAGGTGGCGGCGGCGGCGGCGATCGCCGACAGGCCGAACGGACCGAGGCGGCGCGACACCGCGGCGCCGAGATAGAACAGGATGATCTCGGCAACCACGCCCTCGGCCCACAACATGCCGATCAGCGATTCCGACAGGCCGCCCGCGCGCCAGTGCAGCGTGCCGAAGCCATAGAGCAGCGCGTGGCTGCCCTGCACCAGCCCGGCCAGCAGCGAGAACAGCATGAAGACCGGCGAAGCGAGCAGGGGCAGTATTGTCCCGCCGCCAGTGCCGCGCGGCGGCAGGCGGAGATCGGGCAGCGCCACGCCGCCGGCAAGGCAGGCGAGCGCGCCGGCGAACAGCAATGCCAGCACCCATTCGCTGCTGCGCCCGGCCAGGACGAATCCGGAACCGGCGGCGGCGGCGATGAAGGCGATCGAGCCCCACAGCCTGAGCCGGCCATAGTCGAGCGGCCAGCGCCGCCCGGCCTCCAGCGTCAGGGTGTCATGCAGCGTCAGGATCGGGCCGGTGGCGGTGCCGTGCAGCACCGTCACCGCCAGGATCGCGGCCGGGCCGTGCATCGGCCAGTAGGCGGCTACCGCGATCGTGCCGGCGATGATCGCCGCCATGATCGGCCGCTTGCGCTCACCCAGCCGGTCGGCCATGCGCGCGATGAACGGATTCGTCACCAGCCGCACCACCTGCATCACCGTCAGGACGAGCGAGATCTGCTCGGGTGCGAGCCCGCGCCCGGCAAGCCACACCGGCCAGAAGGGCAGATGCACGCCGATCGGGACGAACATCGCCGCATAGAACAAGGCGAGCCGCAGCCGGAGCGCGCGCGGCGGCGGCGGGGCGGGTGTCGGCATCAGGGCGACAGAGCGGGATGGGCAGCGCGCATGGATGCGGCTAGCCTAGCGTTGCGCCCGCGCCGGCGAAACCGTTTCGCGCCGCGCCCGCATCCTGCCCGCCCCGCCCGGAGGCTTCATGCCGCGTTTTTCCGCCAACCTGTCGATGATGTTCACCGAGCGGCCCTTCCTCGACCGCTTCGCGGCGGCGGCGGCGGCCGGGTTCAGGGCGGTGGAGTTCCTGTGGCCCTTTGAATGGCCGGCCGAGGAGATCGCGGCGCGGCTGAAGGCGCATGGGTTGCGCCAGGTGCTGTTCAACCTCTCGCCAGGCGACGCGGCCCGGGGCGAGCGCGGGATGGCCTGCCATCCCGGCCGCGAGGCCGAGTTCATGGCGACGCTTGATCAGGCGCTCGCCTACGCCAAGGTGCTGGGCTGCCCGCGCCTGCATGTCATGGCCGGGCTCTGCCCGCCGGGCGTGCCGCGCCTTCTGTTGCGCGAGACCTTCCTGGCCAATCTCCGCCGCGCCGCCGAGATAGCCATCGCCCAGGGGGTGAAGCTCCTGGTCGAGCCGCTGAACGCCACCGACAATCCCGGCTACTTCCTGACCATGATCGAGGAGGGGCTGGCGACGGTGGCCGCCGTGGGGCCCGAGCGGCTCGGCCTGCAATTCGACATTTATCACCGCCAGATGGCCGGGGGCGATGTCGCGCGCGCCTTGCATGCGGCGCTGCCCTTCATCGGCCATATCCAGATCGCCGACGTGCCTGGCCGCAACGAGCCGGGCACGGGCGAGCTGAACTGGCCGTTCCTGCTCGGCCATCTCGATCGCATCGGCTATCGCGGCTGGGTTGGCTGCGAATACCGTCCCAGGGCCGGCACCGAGGCCGGGCTCGGCTGGCTAGAGCCATGGCGGAAATGAGCGGACCGAGGCAAGCGGACCAAGCCAGGACCGCGCACCATGAAGGATGAGGGCCAGGGGCTGCGCCGCGACGATGTCGCGCTCGGCATCGCCTGCGTCATGGTCTCGGTGTTCATCTTCGCCTCTGCCAATCTGGTCGTGAAGTGGCTCGGGTCGATCTATCCGGTGCCGGAGATGCTGTTCCTGCGCAACATCGCCGCCACCTTCGCCGCGGGCGGGCTCGCGCTCAAGGCTGGCGGGGTACGCATGCTGCGCACGCGCCGCCCGTTCGGCCATATCCGTCGCGGCTTCGCCGGCTTCGCCTCGATCTGGGCGAGCTTCGAGGCGCTGCAACTGATCTCGCTCGCCGAGGCGACGGCGCTGTCCTTCTCCTCGCCCCTGTTCATCGCGCTGCTGTCGGTACCGGTGCTGCGCGAGCGCGTCGGCTTCTCGCGCTGGATGGTGGTGCTGGTGGGCTTTGCCGGCGTGCTGGCGATCGCCCAGCCGGGGCGGGCGCCCGCCACCGATTTCGGCACCGCGCTCGCGCTCCTGTCGGGGCTGATGTATGCGCTCGCGATCCTGCAGATGCGCGAGTTGACCCGCACCGAGCATCCGGCGGCGATCGCCTGCTTCTATGCCGCGCTGTCGGTGGTGCTGAGCGCGGCGCTGCTGCCCTTCACGGGCTTCGTCGTGCCGAGCCTGCGCGACGCGGCGATCCTGCTTGGCACCGGCGGGCTTGGCGGCGTCGCCCAGACCCTGATCGCCAAGGCCTACAGCCACGCCCCGGCATCGGTGGTGGCTCCCTTCATCTATGGCAGTATCGTCTGGGCGGCGCTGTTCGGCTGGGCGTTCTTCAGCGAATGGCCGAACTGGCTTGCCTGGACCGGCATCGCGATGGTTGTCGGCAGCGGCCTATTCCTGGGCTGGCGCGAGACGCGGCCCAAGCCCGCGCCCGCCGCGCCGGCGAAGTCCGGCTGACGCGGGGCGGCGGGCCGGCGGGACGTGGAAAAGGACAACCCCACGCTGGGCATTCTGTGCGCGATCGGCGCGGCGGCCGTGTTCTCGGTCGTGAACCTGCTCGCCAAGACGCTGATGGCGACCTACCCGGTCACGGAAGTGGTGTTCTTCCGCGTCCTGTTCGCGCTGATCCCGACCTATTGGCTGCTGCGTCGCCGCGGGCCTGGGCATCTCTACACGCCTCGGCCATGGAGCCACGCCTTGCGCGCCATCGCGGGGCTCGCCTCGCTCTGTTCCGCCTTCCTTGCCTTCCACCTGATGCCGCTGGCGGAGTCATCGGCGCTGGTGCAGTCGGCCCCCTTGTTCGTGACCATGCTCTCGGTGCCGCTCTTGGGCGAGCGGGTCGGGCTGCATCGCAAGGCGGCGGTGGCGATCGGCTTCCTGGGCGTGCTGCTGATCGTGCAGCCGGGCCCCGGCATCCAAGGCGGGGGCTTCCACCTCTGGGGCTCGGCGGCGGCGCTGTTCTCGGCCTTCACCTATGCGCTGGCGATCATCTACATGCGCCAGCTCACCCGGCGCGAGAGCGCGGCGGCCGTGGCCTTCTGGTACACGCTGTTCTCGACCGGGATCATGGCTGCCACGCTGCCCTTCGGCTGGGTCACACCCGGCGCGGTTGATCTGCTGCTGCTGGTCTTGATCGGGCTCATGGGCGGCATCTCGCAGTTCCTGATGAGCCGGAGCTACGCGCTCGCGCCCGCCGTGGTGATTGCCCCTCTCACCTATACCGGGGTCGCCTTCGCCGCCCTGTTCGGCTACACGATCTGGGGCGATCTACCCAACGCCCTGGCCTGGAGCGGGATCGGGGTGGTGGCGGTCTCGACCGTCTATATCGCCTGGCGGGAGCATGTCCGCGCCCGCGAGGCAGCGGCGCTGGCGAACGAGGCCGGAGCGGACCCGCCAGCCCGCTAGCTGCCCATCCGCGCCCGGCGTATAGTCCCGCCCCGGCCGCTGGCCGCCCATTTCATCCCAGCCGATTCAAGGACCGATCCGTGAGCGACAATGCCCCGAACATGGCCCAGGTGATGGCCAAGTATCTTGCCCAGGCCGGCGTGACCCACGCCTTCGGCTATCCCGGCGACCCGAACATCGAGGTGATCGAGCAATGCCGCCGCGAGGGGCTGGAGCTTGTCCTCGGCCGGCGCGAGGGCACCTGCGGCTTCATGGCCGAGGCCTATGGCATGCTTACCGGCAAGCCGGGGCTGGTGGTGTCCACCCTCGGCCCGGGCTCGACCTCGCTCGTCAACGCGGTTGCCAACGCGCATGCCGACCGCGCGCCGATGGTGGCGATCTCGGGCCAGATCAGCACCAAGCTCGAGCCCTATTTCACCCACCAGGTGGCCGACCACAACCGCATCTACGCGCCGATCACCAAATGGACCACGCGCATCACGCCCGACACGGCGGGCACGGTGATGCGCAAGGCGCTGCGTGTGGCGCTGGCAGACCGGCCGGGCCCGGTGCACATCACGGCGGCGGCGAACCACGTCACCGCCAAGGCGACCGATGATCGCGTCGTCCTGCCGCCGATGAAGCCGGCGGGCCTGCCGCAGGTCTTCGCCAATGGCGGCGTGGCCGACCCGCTGGCGCGCATCGCCGCGGCGCAGAAGCCGATCATCCTCACCGGCATCTCGGCCCTCTATGGCCGCGCGACGAAGCAACTCGTCGCCTTCGCCGAGAAGGCCGGCATCCCGGTGGTGGTGGCGCCGATGTCGAAGGGCGTGTTCCCCGAGACGCATCCCTATTTCGCCGGGGTCGTGGACATGGCCTGCAACAAGGTGGTGTGGGACTTCCTCAAGTCCGCGGACCTGCTGCTCTGCGTCGGCTTCGATTCGGTCGAGCTGATCAAGGCCTGGGATGTGCGCGTGCCGGCGATCCATATCGACAGCACGCCCAACACCGACCAGATCTACGAGGCCGAGCTTGAGGTGGTGGGCGACATCGCCAGCGTGCTGGCCATGCTGGCCGAGGGCTATCGCGGCCAGGCCAAGTGGGCCGAAGGCACGGTGAAGGCCTTCCGCCAGAGCCTGCGCGATGCCTACTACCAGGGCCGCGTCACCAACGCGATGAACCCGACCGACGTCGTGGATGCGATCAACGAGGCCTATCCGAATGGCGGGGCGATCGTCTCGACCGATGTCGGCAGCCACAAGCTCCTGATCGGGCAGGGCTGGACCGCGACCAAGCCGAACCAGTTCCTGATGACCAACGGGCTTTCCTCGATGGGCTTCTCGCTGCCGGCGGCGATCACGGCGGCGATCCTGCATCGCGACAAGCCGGTGGTCTGCACCGTGGGCGATGGCGGCTTCGCGATGGTGCAGGGCGAGATGCGGCTCGCCGCGGCGCTGAAGCTCAACCTCGTCGTCGTCGTGTTCTGCGACGAGAGCCTGAACCGCATCGAGATCAAGCAGATGCTGAAGCAGTATCCTTCGGCCCTGACGCGGATCGAGCGCACCGACCTGACCAAGCTCGCCGAGAGCATGGAATGCGACGGCGCCTTCTGCGACACCAAGACCGGGCTCGACCGTATCCTGGCCCAGGCGGCCAAGGGCGTTTCGCGCCCGCTGATCGTCGAGGCGAAGATCGACCCCGCCCAGTATGTAAGCCAGTTCTAGCAGATGTGCCGGCTGCTTTCGGGACGACGGGAGACAAGGCAATGGGTGATAATCCAATCGAGAAATCACCAGATTGGATACAAAAAATCACTCACGATGGGCTGTTCCTTGAGAAGGATGTCACTATCCTTTTCAAAACTTTAGCCAGCGCCAGCAAGAATTGTGTTCACTCGGTCCATGTTGCTTTTTGTCCGCGTATTGCGCTTGAGGATCCTGATCTACAAAGGCAATACGACAAATGGAGCCAGCAGTGGCCAGCGGAATTAGGCAATTCCAGCCAAGATTGGCTAGATGTTGATGGTTGGAATGCGGCCAAGGTATTTGGTCATCTTCTCGCGCAAGGATTTGCGAGTCAGAAAGAATTGATATCTGCCTTGCAGGAAATATCAAAAATAAAAGAATGCCAATGGGCAAGAGATATTGTTTATGGAATAGAAAAATACTAGTTACAATCCACGCGCATGTGCTGTCCGCGGGCTAATAGGAGTATAGGTTCGATGCAGCTGATCCACGCCATCGCCGACTATGCGATCGCCGAGCGCACGCGCGCCCTGCCGGCCGAGGTGTTCCACGCCGCCAAGCGCGCCGTGATCGACTGGTGCGCTGCCACCGCACCGGGCGCGGTGGTGATGCCGGCTACCGGCTTCGCCGCCGCAATGGCCGAGGAACTCGATCACGGCAAGGCGCGGCTGTTCCCCTCGGGGCGGGCGGCCACCACCCGCGCGGCCGCCTTCATCAACGGCGCGGCCAGCCACACGGTCGAGTTCGACGACATCTTCCGCGACGCGATCTACCACCCCGGCACGCCCACCGTCGCCGCAGCGATGGCGGTGGCCGACACGCTCGGCGCCTCGGGCGAGGCGTTCCTGCGCGCCGTCATCATCGGCTACGAGGTCTCGACGCGCATCGGCGTGGTGATGGGCAGGCCGCACTACCGCTTCTGGCACAACACCGCGACCATCGGCACCTTCGGCGCCGCAGCCGCCGCCGGCACGCTGCTCGGCCTTTCGCGCGAGCAGTTCGCCCACGCCCTTACCACCGCCGCCACCATGGCCGCCGGCCTCCAGCAGGCATTCCGCTCCGATTCGATGAGCAAGCCGGTGCATGGCGGGCACGGCGCCGATGCCGGCTGCCTCGCCGCGATGGGGGCCAAGCACGGCGTCACCGGCGCGCTCGACATCCTCGAGGGCGAGGTCGGCTTCGGCGTCGCGATGAGCCAGGACGCCGACTGGTCCAAGGCCACCGAGGGCCTCGGCAGCCGCTACAACATCACCCGCATGACGGTGAAGAACCATGCCTGCTGCGGGCATACCTTCGCCGCGATCGATGGCGCGCTCGCGCTCAAGGCCGAGCACGGCATCGATCCCGACAAGGTCGCGAAGATCCATGTCGGCGGCTATTCGGCGACGGTGAATGTGTGCGGCAACCACAAGCACGCCACCGTGTTCGAGGGCAAGTTCAGCCTGCCCTATGTGGTGGCCACCGCCCTGGTGCATGGCTCGGTGCGGCTCGATGCCTTCGGCCCGGCGCGGCTCGCCTGCCCGCGCACGGCGGCGCTGCTGCGAAAGGTATCCTTCGAGATCGACCCCGATGTGGACGGCCGCTTCCCCAACCAGCGCGCGGCCAAGGTGGCGATCACCATGCAGGACGGGCGCACGCTGTCGGTGTTCCAGCCGACACGCAAGGGCGATCCCGACGCGCCGCTTTCGGATGCGGAGCTGGAGGGCAAGTTCCGCGAGCTGGTGGCCCCTGTCACCGGCCCGCAAACGGCCGAGGCGATGCTGGCGGCGCTGTGGCGGGCCGAGGCACTTCCGAGCCTGCGCGAGCTGCCGATGGGCCGCGACGGCGCCCCGGCTGCGCGTGCCGCCGAATAGCGCCACACGGAAAGACGGCGCAGCATGTCGGACAGGCGCAACACGCCGCGGATCGGCTTCATCGGCTTCGGCGAGGCGGCCTCCTGCTTCGCCCGCGGCTTCAAGGGCGAGGGGGTGGAAGGCTTCGTCGCCTACGACATCGCCTGGCAGGACCCGGCGCTGTCGCCGCGCATGCGCGAGCGCGCGGCGGCCACCAGCACCAGGCTGCTCGCCAGCCCGGCCGAGGTCGCCGCCGAGGCCGATATCATCTTCTCGGCCGTGACCTGCGCCGCCACCGTGGACGTGGCCCAGGCGATCGAGCCGCACCTGAAGCCGCACCATTTCTTCCTCGACATCAATTCCTCCTCGCCGATGGCCAAGCAGGCCGCCGAAGCCGCGATCGCGCCTTCGGGGGCGCGCTTCGTCGAGTTAGCCGTGATGTCGAACGTGCCGCCGCACCTGCACCGGGTGCCGATCCTTCTCGCCGGCAGGGAAGCCCGCGTGCTGCAGGCGCTGCTCGCGCCGCTCGGCATGCGCATGGAGGTGATGTCGGAGAAGGTGGGCGAGGCGAGCGCAGTGAAGATGTTTCGCTCCATCCTGATGAAGGGGATCGAGGGGCTGTTCTTCGAATGCATCCTCGCCGCCAGCCGCTACGGGGTGGTCGACCGGGTGCTGGACAGCGTGAAGGAGACGCTGCCCGGCCTCGATTGGGTCGAGCGCGCCAACTACACCATGCCGCGCACCGTCGAGCACGCGCTTCGCCGCGCCCACGAGATGGAGGAAGTGACCGAGACGCTGAAGGCGATGGGGCTCGACCACAGCATGGCCGAGGCGACGGCGCACAAGCTGCACTGGGTGGACCAGCAGGGCCTGAAGGATGCCGTGCTGGCGATGAAGAAGCCGGGTTTCGCCGAAGTGGTGGCGGCCTATGAGAGCGGCGCCGGCCCGCGTGCGCCCAGAGATGGAGTGGCCGACTAGGCGCCCCCTGCGGCGCGACCCCGCCCGGAGCCTGCAACCGTCGATGCTGAGCGCCGT
Source organism: Alphaproteobacteria bacterium (assembly GCA_020850755.1). Taxonomy (GTDB): domain Bacteria; phylum Pseudomonadota; class Alphaproteobacteria; order Acetobacterales; family Acetobacteraceae; genus JADZEB01. The sequence continues at coordinate 116,908 of JADZEB010000013.1, forward strand.
TAAGGTTTTCTTCGGACGTGACACGAAAACCGAGACGGTGTATCAATAGGGCAGCTGTTGCGGACCGAATCTCGCGGGAAAGCTGAACAGACCGCTGGTTCACTGCCGCAACGGTTGAGCATTCCAACCGTCCAGGAGCTCGCCCTCCGATGCGCTTCACCGAAATCGGCCACCAGCTGCGGCAATACCGGATGGAATCCGGCCTACGGGCTGAAGAGATCGCTGCCCGGCTGGGCGTTTCCCGTGCCGCCCTTTACCGCTACGAGAAGGGCGAGGTGATCAAGCTCGACACGATCAAGCGCTTGGCGGAGCTTCTGAAAATCTCCCCGCTTGCGCTGCTCGGGATCGGGGTCGAGCATTTTCCGCGCGCTGCCAGCTACTACGACCGGCTGCGCCAGATCGAGGAAACCACCGACCAGGTGCTGCAAGCCTTCGGACCGATCTGCTACCCCATCACATCCGATGCCTTCGACGGGGTTCTGGCCGAGGCCTATGCCGAGCACGCGGCCCGAGTCGGGGCAGATGGGGCCCAGGCCCGCGCTGAGGCGGACAAGGTTCTGGTCGTGCTGGCCCAGCGCAAGCGCATCTATGCCCAACGCCGCCCGAGCGTGATCGCGGTCATGACCGCGAGTTCGATCCGCCGCTTCCTCGACGCAGGCGTGGCGGGCGCGCTCAACGTGTCGGAGGGGCTGCGGCGGCGCTGCCGGGGCGTGGCGCGCGCCGAGATCGAGAATATCGCCGCGCTGATGGCCGCCGAGCCGATGGGTGTGCAGATCGGCCTCCTTTCCGGCGGCGAGCCGAACGGGGCCTTCAAGATCCTGCGTGGCCGAGACAGATCATTCTTGATTATCAATCCATTCCAGCTCGAATCTCATCCCGTAACTCAGATGGGGGTGGCAATGGTCACCGGGGCCGAGGAAGCGCTCAGCATGCATCAGCGGGTGCTCGAGAACCTTTGGCGCGACGCCCAGCGCGGGCCGGCGGCGGCGGTGGCAGTGCGCGCCCTTCTGGCCGAAGCCTCGCCCCCGTGACGAGCAGGGCGGCCAGCCAGCGGCTGGCCCTGGCTTAACGCAGGCCACAAAACCCGCTTGGCAAGCCCCTGGGAAACTGCGATTCTCGCACTTTCCTCTTGGGCGGTATCGGCTCGTGGCTGTTGCCCATTCGACCCTCGCTACGCTGACCCCGGGCGGGCCGGCGGATGGATCGTCCGTTTCGGTGGGCGACCATTGCTGCCCCGTGGTGGCGAATGTGCCCGTCTCGGCGCGTTACTGGCACATGGTGCTGGAGGCGCCGCCCTTGGCCTGCGCGGCCCGCGCCGGGCAGTTCTTCCACCTGAAATGCCCCGCCCCGCCGGGCGAGCCCGCGCCCTTCTTCCGCCGGCCGATGAGCGTCTACCAGGCCCGTCCCGATCGCGGCCGGGTGGAGTTCCTCTACAAGGTCGCCGGCCACGGGACGCGCGGCATGGCGGCGCTGCGGCCGGGCGACAGCTTCGACATCCTCGGCCCGCTTGGGCGCGGCTTCACCCTTGATCTGGCCTGGCGACGCATCATCGTTCTGGCGCGCGGGGTCGGGCTCGCGACGCTGGCCCCGCTTGCCCAGGACGCGGCGCAGCTCGGCGTCGGCGTGACCGCAATCCTCTCGGCCCGCTCGCCCGAGGATGTGCTCTGCCGCGAGGTCATGGCCGAGGCCGGCGCGCGCGTGCTCGCCGTCACCGACAGCGAGGGCACGAGCGATCCCGACAAGGTCGCCGCCCTGATCCGCGCCGCGGTGGCGCGCGCTGGTGCTGAGGCGATCTTCACCTGCGGCTCGAACCGGCTGTTGCAGCTATCGCAGGCGCTGGCGCGCGAGCTTGGCCTTGCCGGCGAGGTGGCGCTCGAACAGCAGATGGCCTGCGGGCTTGGCATGTGCCTCTGCTGCGTGCGCGCATTCCGCGGCGCCGATGGCGAGATCGAGCATCGCCGCGTCTGCTGGGAAGGCCCGGTGTTCCCGTTGCAGGAGGCGCTGTCATGGTAAGGCCCGACGCCCGCCCGCCCGCGCCCGCGCCAGAAGGCGGGAGCCTGCCCGATGCCGCCGCGGTCGATCTCTCGGTCCAGCTCGGGCCGATGCGGCTTGCCAACCCGATCATGCCGGCCTCGGGCACCTTCTCCGAGAACCTGGCGCGGGTGATGGACCTCGACCGGCTCGGCGCCTTCGTCGCGAAAAGCATCTACGCGACACCGCGCAAGGGCAACCCCACCCCGCGCGTGGCCGAGACCCGCGAGGGGATGCTGAACTCGATCGGGCTGCCGTCCAAGGGCGTGGCGCATTTCGTCGCCGAGCATCTGCCCGCCTATGCCGGGCTCAAGCCGCCCCTGGTCGTGTCGCTCTCGGCCGACACGGTGGCCGAGTTCGGCCCGGCCGCGGCCGAGATCAGCGTGCCCGGCGTGGGTGCGATCGAGGTCAACATCTCCTGCCCGAACCTGGAAGCCGATGGCCGCGCCTTCGCCCAGTTTCCGGACGCGACCTATGCGGCGATGAGCGCGGTGCGCGCCGCGACCAGCCTGCCGATCTGGGCCAAGCTCACGCCGAACGTGGCGGATATCGCAGCGATCGCCCAAGCGGCCGAGGCGGCGGGGGCGGATGCGCTCGTGGTGGCCAACACCATCCTGGCCATGGCGATCGACGTGGAGACGCGCCGCCCGCGGCTTGGCAACGTCATGGGCGGCTATTCCGGCCCGGCGGTGAAGCCGATCATGCTGCGCATGGCCTTCCAGTGCGCGCGCGCGGTGCGCATTCCGGTGATCGGCTGCGGCGGCATCGTCACGGTCGAGGATGTGGCCGAGTATCTCATCGCCGGGTGCAGCGCCGTGCAGGTGGGCACCCAGACCTTCCTTGAACCGGGCGCGATGCCGCGCCTGATCGACGAGCTTGCGCGCTGGTGTGCGGCGCGCGGCATCGGGCGCGTGCGCGATCTTGTCGGCACGGTACGCCTCGACCCTGATCCCTCGCACGCGGAGTGGCTTGCTTCATGACGGTTTCCCCGCCCGCCGGCGCGATCGCGCCCACCGCATCCTCGGTCGCGACCAAGGGGCCGGCACCATTCGCCGCAACCCAGGCGCTGGCGCAGCGCGTCTTCGCCGAGCTCTATGCCGCGACGCGCACATCGGACGCGCCGGGCGCGGGCGTGAGCCGGCCCTGCTACGACGCGCCGGAGCAGAAGGCGCACGATATCGTGGCCGCCGCCGCCAAGGCGGAGGGGCTGGAAACCAGCGTCGATCGCGCCGGCAATCTCTGGCTCGACCTGCCGGGGCGCGATGCGGACGCACCCTTCATCTGCATCGGCAGCCATCTCGATTCCGTGCCCGAGGGCGGCAACTATGACGGTGCCGCCGGCGTGGTGGCCGGGCTGATGGCGCTGGCGCATATGCGCCGCAACGGCATCGTCCTGCCCGTTCCGGTGCGCACGGTGGCGCTGCGCGGCGAGGAAAGCGCCTGGTTCGGCCCGTCATTCTTCGGCTCGAAGGGGCTGTTCGGGCAACTCACCGAGAAGGAGTTCGACGCGAGGCGCCGCGACAGCGGCCGGCCCTTGCGCGACTACATGGCGCAATCGGGCGTCTGCGACATGGCGGCGTTGCAGGCGGGCGAGGTGTTGCTGCGCCCCGAGCAGGTGCACGCCTATCTCGAACTCCATATCGAGCAGGGGCCGGTGATGATCTCGCGACGGCTGGCCGCCGCCACCGTGCCCGGCATCCGCGGCAATGTGCGCCACTACCGCGCCGCCTGCATGGGCGAGAACGCCCATTCCGGCGCGGTGCCGCGCTGGCTGCGCCACGATGCGATGATGGCGATGGCCGACCTGATGATGCGGCTGGACGAGCATTGGCGCGTGCTGCTGGAGCGCGGGCTCGACATGGTGCTGACCTTCGGTATCTGCGGCACCGATCCCAAGGTGCATGCGCTGACCAAGGTGCCGGGCGAGGTCAATTTCAGCCTCGACATCCGCAGCCAGGACATCGCCACGCTGGAAGCCTTCTATCGCCTGTTCCAGACCGAGGCGGCGGTGGTGGCGCAGCAGCGCGGCGTGCGCTTCGTGCTCGACGAGCGGGCCGGCACCGACCCGCAGCGCATGGACGAGCGCTGGGTGAAGCGCTGCCAGAAGGTGCTGGCCGAGATGGGCCACGAGCCCGCCACCGTGCCCTCGGGCGCAGGCCATGACGCGATGGTGTTCGCGGCCCAGGGCGTGCCCTCGGTGATGGTGTTCGTGCGCAACGAGCATGGCAGCCACAATCCGCGCGAGACCATGACCATGGCCGATTTCATGATCGGGGCCGAGGCGCTGGCGCGCGCCGCGATCGACCCCGTGCGCGAGCGGTAGGCGCCCGGCGCGCCGGTACGCTTGCCGCAGGCCCGCCAGCCGCAGACCCGCCGCCCGGATGGCGCGCGCATGATCCTGCTCTACACCGATTTCGGCGCCCGCGGCCCCTATGTCGGGCAGATGCATGCGGTGCTGGCCGCCGCCGCGCCCGGCGTCGCGGTGATCGACCTGATGCATGATGCGCCGGCCTTCGCCCCGGTGCCGGCGGGCTACCTGCTCGCGGCACTGCTCGATCCGTTGCCGGCCGAGGCGGTGATCCTGGCCGTGGTCGATCCTGGCGTGGGCAGCGCGCGACTGCCGCTGGTGCTGCGCGCGGGCGGGCGCTGGTTCGTCGGCCCCGACAACGGCCTGCTCGCGCCGAGCTGGCAACGCGGCGTGGCAGAGGGACACGCGGAGGGGCGCGCGGAGGCGCGCGCGGAGACGCACGCGGCCTGGCGCATCGACTGGCGCCCGCCCGCCCTCAGCGCGAGCTTCCATGGCCGCGACCTGTTCGCACCCGTGGCCGCGATGCTGGCGCAAGGGGCGCAGCCAGGCAGTGCGGCACTGCCGGCCACGCCGATGCCGCGCCCGATCATCGGCGCCGATGGCCCGCCCGACCTGGCCGAGATCATCTACATCGACGCTTATGGCAATGCGCTTACCGGCCTGCGTGCCGCCGCAGTGCCGGCCGGTGCGGGGCTTGCGCTCGGCCCGCACCGCTTCGCCCGCGCCCGCACCTTCTCCGCGGTCGCGCCTGGCACGGCCTTCGCCTACGAGAACGCGCACGGGCTGATGGAGATCGCCGTCAACCAGGGCCGCGCCGATGCGCTGGACGGCGTTGCCATCGGCGCACGCGTGGCGGTGATCTAGGGGCGGGCGGGGGCGGGCGGGCGCGCGCGGGGCTGGCTCAGCGCGGCGGCCCGCCGAACACCACCCAGACCGCGAGATCGGGCGAGGCGTCCTCGAAGCGGTGTTCCTCGTGGGCGGCGGCGAACAGGCAGTCGCCCGGTCCGAACGTCACCACCACATCCCCGCGCCGGAAGCGCCCGCTGCCGCGCGCGACGATATAGACTTCGTCGCGATCATGCGGCGTCTGCGGGTCGGGTTGCGGTGGGCGATACCATCGCAACTCGATCCCCGGCGAGACCAGCAGCTCGGCCGAACGACGCCCCGGTGGCAATGGTGCCGCGTCGGCCTCGGCCGTGGTGATGCGCGTGGGCAGGTGCGACAGGTCGGGCATCGCGTGCGTTCCTTGCATGGCCGGCGCGAGATCGAGCTGCGCCTCGATGATGCTCGCATCCTCCTCCGAGTGGCGGAGGCGGAAGCCGAGCCGGCGGACGAAGTCGAGCATCGCCCGGTTCTCGGCCAGGATGTGGCCGACGATCCGGCGCAGGGCCCGACGGCGCGCCCATCCGATCATCTTCTGCATCAACAGCCAGCCGAGCCCCTGGCCCTTGAGGTCGCTGCGCACGATGATCGCGAACTCCCCGCTCCGGCCGTCGGGCAGGATGGCCAGGCGCACCACGCCGAGCGTTTCCTCGCGCACGCCCGGTTTGCTGGCCGGGGTGGTGGCGATGAACGCCATCTCGCGCCGATAGTCGATCCGTGTCAGCCGTTCCAGGAAGGCGCCGGACAGCTCGCCCATCTGGCCGAAGAAGCGGAAGCGGATATCCTCCTCCGACAGGCGTTCGAGGAAGGCGCGGTGCGCGGGTGCATCCTCGGGGCGGATCGGGCGGAGGATGACGCTCTGCCCCGAGGGCAGGCTGGCACGCTCGACCTCTTCGGCCGGGTAGGGCAGGGGCGTGCGTGCCGCCGCTGCCGGATCGGGCGCAGGCAGGGCAGGCGGCGGTGCGGGCGGGGCCGGCAGGGATGGCGCCGGCGGCGCGGACAGGAAGCGCGGCAGCAATCCCTTGATCGCCGCGCGCATCGTCTCCGAGCCAAGCCAGCGCGCCGAACGCGTTGCCGCATTGTCCGCCGGCCCGGCTGTGCCCTGGCCTCCGCCAATCTCGGTCATGCCCCCTTTATCGGCCGCGCGCGCTGCCCGGCGCAAGCACGACAAGCCGCGGCGCAAGGGGCTGGCGGGCGGGCGCAACTGCGCTAGGCTGTCCGTTCCGCAACGCCAAGGAACCAGCCATGACCGCGAGCGCGCTCTATGATCTCACCCTCGCCGAAGCCGCAGCCCTGATCGGGGCGCGCAAGCTCTCGCCGGTCGAGTACACCAGTGCCCTGGTCGCACGCACCGAGGCGCTGGAGCCGCAGCTCAACGCCTTCATCACCCGCACCTTCGACGCGGCGATGGCGGATGCCAAGACCGCCGAGGCCGAGATCGCGGCCGGCAAGTATCGCGGGCCCCTGCACGGCATTCCCTTCGCCGTGAAGGACATCTACGACACGGCGGGCGTGCTGACCTCGGGCCATTCGCGCATCTGCATCGACCGCGTGCCGGCCAAGGATGCGACCACGGTCGCCAGGCTGCGCGCCGCAGGCGCGATCCTGACCGGCAAGCTCGCCACCCACGAATTCGCCCATGGCGGCCCGTCCTTCGACCTGCCCTGGCCGCCCGCGCGCAACCCGTGGAACACGGCGCATTTCACCGGCGGCTCCTCGTCCGGGTCGGGTGCGGCGCTGGCGGCCGGACTGGTGCCGGCGAGCCTGGGGTCGGATACCGGCGGCTCGATCCGCGGCCCGGCCGGGTTCTGCGGCATCGCCGGGCACAAGCCGACCTATGGCCTGGTCAGCCGCGCGGGCGTGCTGCCCAACAGCTACTCCTACGATCATTGCGGCCCGATGGCGCGCACGAGCGAGGATTGCGCCCTGATCATGAACGTGATCGCGGGGCATGATCCGGCCGACCCCGGCTCCTCGCCGCGGCCCGTGGCCGATTTCGCCGCCGGCATCGGCGCGGGCGTGAAGGGGATGCGTATCGGCGTCGTGCGCCATTTCTGGGAGCAGGACCTGGCCGTATATCCGGAGCTACCGGCCGCGCTCGAAGCCGCGATACGTCTGTTCAAGGAGATGGGCGCGATTGTCGAGGATGTGCGGATGCGCCCTCTGCAATCCTATTCGGATGTGAAGATCGTCACGGCCGAGAGCGAGCTGATGTCGATCCACCTGAACGAGCTGATCGCCCGTCCGCACCAGTTCGGCCAGGATTTCCGCGCCCGCAGCACGGCGGCCTGCCTGTTCACCGCCGAGGACTATGTCCGCGCCAGCCGCGAGCGGCGTGCCATGATCGCCGAGATGCGCCCGCTCTATCAGCGCTACGACCTGTTCCTGACCGCCGGCAACGCCGGTGCGCCGCGGCTCGACAAGCACAACATCCTGGTGTTCTGGCAGCGCCCGAACCTGACCTCGCCCTTCAACTGCACCGGCGGGCCGGCGCTCTCGGTGCTGTGCGGCTTCACCAAGGACGGGCTGCCGATGGGCATGCAGCTTGCCGGCCGGCCGTTCGACGATGCCACCGTGCTGCGCGCGGGCCACGCCTTCGAGCAGGCGGCCGGCTTCATCAAACGCCGCCCGAACCTGGTTGCCGGCGCCGAGCCCCCGAAGTTCGACGTGCAGCCCTGGGTGCCGGACACCTCGACCGTGGCCCCGGCGGTGCGCGCGCAGGCCGAACTCGCCGCGCAGCGCGCGGGCTTCAACCTGCCCGGCCCGTTCATGGAGGAGCTGGTGGCAGTGGCACCCTGGGCGCTGGCGATGGCGCGCCGGCTGCGCCGCGACCAGCCGCGCGAGGCCGAGGTGTGCTCGGTCTTCGATCCGGGTCGCGACCTGCCCTGAGCGCGAACCGGCGGGGCGAGCGTGCTTCGGGCACGCAGCGCCCCGCCGCTCAGATGTCGCGATAGTCTGGGTAGTGGCGGTCGATCAGGCGCATCACCGCGTCGAAATCCATCGAGCCCCAAGGCACTTCCTTGCCATGGGGGCCGATGCGGAAGAAGCGGTCGTGGCGCCTAGCCGACAGTTCCAGGATGTGCGCCGAGGGCTGGAGCAGGGGGCGTTGCGTCGCCAGCGCCGCCACCTGCACGCGGCAGGCGAGCAGCAGGCGATACATGCGCAGGAACGCCTCGTCCACCGTCTCGCCCACGGTCAGCACGCCGTGGTTGCGCAGGATCAGCGCGCTGTTGCTGGCGAGATCGTGCTGCAATCGCGGCCGCTCATCCTCCATCACCGCCGGACCTTCGAAATCATGGTAGCCGATGCGGCCGTAGAAGTCGGTCGCCTCCAGGCAGAGGAACATCAGCCCTTCCTCCATGCAGGAGACGGCCATGCCCTCGGGCGTGTGCGCATGCATGACGCAGCGCGCATCGTGCCGGCCCATATGGATCGCGGTGTGGATGTTCAGCCCGGCCGGGTTGATCGGGTAGCGGCTGTTGTCGAGCACCTTGCCGTGCAGATCGACCCGCACGAGGTTGCCTGCCGTGATCTCCGAGAACATCAGCCCGTAGGGATTGATGAGGAAGGTCGGGTTCTCGCCCGGCAGGCGCAGCGTCAGGTGGTTGGCGGTCAACTCGTCCCAGCCGAAATGGACGAACGCTCGATAGGCGGCGGCGAGCTTGAGCCGCCCCTCGCGCTCGGCCGCCGGCATGGCGCGCCCGCGCATGGCTGCTTTCGGCGCGCCCTTGCGCGCGGCCTGCTTGCTGGCCGGCATCGCGGTGCGCTTGGCCTTCGCGCGAGCGGATGGCTTCGGCGCGCCCTTGCGCGCGGCTGCTTTCGGCGCGCCTTTGCGCATGGCGGCTTTCGGCGCGCCCTTGCGCGCGGGGGCTTTGCGGGCGGGCATCTCTGCCTCCTGGTCGCGGTGTCGGCGCGCGATGATCCGTCCCTTCGCGCGGCAGGGCAAGGGGCAGGGGTCTGCTTCAGGTGCGGAACGCGGCGCGCTCCTCGGCGTCGAGCTGGGCGACGAGGCTCAGCTCCCAGTTGAGGTAGGTCCTGGCCGCCTCCGGATTACCCTGGTGGCGGTCATGGGCGAAGAACAGGAAGTCGATGCGCTCGCTGTCGGGCGGCGTGGCGGGCGACTTCTCCTGCGGCAATTCGCCGCGCAGGAGCGCAACCGAGGCAATGCCGGCATCGTGCAGGTCGAGTGCCGCGGCGCGCGCGAGCATGGGGTCCTCGGCGATCAGCGCAACGCGGCCGGCCTTGGCGGCGCGGGCGTCGGCGGCGATGCGCGGGCGGATGCTCCAGATCGCCCCGCGCGCGTGGCCGGCGCGGTAGGCGGCGCTGTCGCGCAGGTCAATCAGCGTCTCGCCGGAAAGGGCGCCGGCCTCGACAATCGGCAGCTCGGGCAGGGCGGGGCGCGGCGGCACCGGCGCGGCCCGCTTCGCCCGCACGCCGGAGGCGAGCACATGGGCGTCGTGGCCCATGCGGCGCAGCCAGTCGGCGGTCATGATCGCGCGCACGCCCTCGCTGTCGGCGAGCAGGAGGCGCGCCCCGCGCGTGCCGACCCACTGGTCGGTGGTCTGCTGCAACTGCCCGCCCGGGGCGTGGATCGCACCCGGCAGGCTGCCGGCGGCGAACTCCTCGGGCGTGCGGACATCGAACAGATAGGTGGTGCGCGATCCGTCCGCGAGCCAGGCCGCCGCCTGCCCGTCATCGACCAGCGGCACGCCGGCCCTGGCGGCAAGCGCACTGGCGCGCGCCTGGCTCTCGCGCAGGGCGGCTTCCGGCACGGCGGCGGGGTAGCGGCGTGTGGCGCCGCGCTCCAGCTCCAGCCCGGCCAGGAACCAGCCCTGGGTGCCGTTCTCCAGCGCATGGACCGGGTTGGCGATGCCGAAGCGGCGCAGCGTCTCCGCGCCGATGATCGAGCGCGTGCGCCCGGCGCAGTTGACGACGATCCTGGTGTCGGGCTCGGGCGCGATCTGGGCGATGCGCAGCGCGAGCTCGCCATTCGGGCAGCAGATGCCGCCCGGGATGTTCATCTTCTGGTATTCGCTGAAGGGGCGGCCATCGACGATCACCATCTTCTCGCCGCGCGCGGCCATGGCGTGCACCTCGGCCGGGCTGAGATGGGGGGTGTGCTGATCGACCTCGATCACCTCGGCGAAGGCCTTGCTCGGTACGTTCACCCCGGCGAACAGCCGATAGCCCGCCCCTGCCCAGGCACGGGTGCCGCCGGCCAGGATGCCGACATCGCTGTAGCCGAGCGCCTCCAGCCGGCGCGCGGCGCGGGCGGCGACACCATCGGTGGCGCCATCCTCGTCGCACAGCACGATGCGGGTGGCGAGCCGCGGCACCAGCGCGCGCACATCGAGCTCCAGCCGGCTGTAGGGCAGCGGCACGGCATAGAACAGGTGCGCCTCGCCGAACTGGCCGGCTTCGCGCACATCGAGCAGCGCGATCTCGCCCGGCTGGTGCAGCCAGGACTTCAGGGTGCGGGGTTCGACCGGCTTTGCCATCGCTGCCTCTCGTCGTGCTTGGGTGCGGGCAGCGAGTGTCCAGCGCGCGGGCCGGCTTGTCGAGCCGGCGCGTGGCCGACCGTCCCCGGTACCGGCGCGGCAGGCGCGGCAAGCGCAAGGGGCGGAGCCTTGCGGTCTTTGCCGGGCGGCGCGGCCAGCGGGACCGCGCCGCCCGCCCGAACTGCCGGCGGGCTTGCCCGTCAGGTGAGCGGGCTCAGGCCGCCTTCTCCGCCCCGCCGGGCTGCGTCGGCGCCGCTGCGGCAGTGGCGCCGGCGCGGCGGAACATGCCGGCGGGATCGTGGCGATCGCGCAGCGTGGCCAGCCGCTCCCACGCCTCGGCCGAATAGCAGCCGCGCAGCCGCTCCGGCCGCTCGAGATCGGCCTCGCCGACATAATGGCCGCGCACCGCGGGCGCCACCGCATCGGCGGCGCGGCGCAGCCAGGCCGTGTTCGCGGCATCGTCCCTGGGCTCGTCCCAGATCGCGTAGGCGCAGCCGAAGGCCGACCCGATCATGGAAAAGGCCGCATCGGGACGCTCGTCCGCGAAGGAGGGCGTGATCACGCCGAGCGCGAAGCTCCGCGGCGAGGGCGCCTGCGCGATCGCCTCGGCGAGGCCATGGAACAGGTCCGCGGCCTTCTCCTCCGCCCAGAAGGCATCGACGGCATAGCGCGCCCCCTTGGGGAAGAAGGTGCCGATGATGTCGTAGAGCACGGGGAAGGGCGTGGGGATCTCCTCCTGCACGTCGAGCGCGCCCTCGGGCGCCAGGGCGGCAACGCGGCCAAGCGTGGCGCGCGCCTCGGCAAGGTCGCTGGCGAAGACGGTGACGATGCCGCTCGCCACCTTGGCTGCGGTGCCGGCGAGCGGCGGGGGCGCGCTGCTCATGGCCATGGTGAACTCGACATTGACCGGCACCACCGCCTTGGCCGCCTTCATCCAGCGCGCCACCGCATCGGCATCGGAGAGCCTGTAGGTGCGCACGCTGGTGGTGATCGCCCGCGGCAGGGTCTGCAACCGCACGCGGTAGCGCACGACGACGCCGAAGAAGGCCGGGCCCGCGCCGCGCACCGCCCAGTACAGGTCCGGGTTCTCGGTGGCGCTGGCGCGCCGCAGCTCGCCATCGGCGGTCACCAGATCGACGCTCTCGACGCTGTGGCAGGCCATGCCCCATTCGCCCGAGTTCCAGCCGAAGCCACCGCCGAGCAGGTAGCCGCTCATCGGCACCGAGGCGCAGTGGCCGGCGGGGAAGGCAAGGCCGTGCGGCTCGAGTGCGGCGACGAAGTCGAGGTTGGTGGCGGCGGGCCCCACCTCGGCGACACGCCGCGCCGGATCGACATGGATCGTATCGAGCGCGCCGAGATCAAGCACGATCTCGTCCTGCTGGGCGATGCCCGACCAGTTGTGCCCGCCACCACGCGGCGAGACGCGCAGGCCGGCCGCGGCGGCGAAGCGCACCGCCGCCTGCACGTCGGCGACATTGGCCGCGCGCACGATCAGGCGCGGGCGCCGCGCGGGCTTGCGCCCGTTCCACACCAGCGCCTCGCGCGCGGTGTCGAAGCCCTGCTCCTCGGCGGTGACGACGCTGCCGCTGAGCGCGGCCTTCAGCTGCTCGATGATCATGATCCGACCTCTCCGTGGCGGGCGCGCCATCGGGCTGCGCCCGTGATTGATCCTGGAGCGGTCAGATACAGCGATGCCCGGCCGGGCGCTTGCTTAGTGTTCCTGCACGGAATGCTAAGTGTTTGCTAAACGCGGCCCCGCCACCGCCCCGCCGATCTCCTCGAGGATCAGGCGCGCGGCGATGGCAAGGCGGAAGCGGCCGCGGCCGCATTTCTCGATGCGGACCGGGGCGGCGCGCTCCTCCAGGCGCTTGCGCAGCAGCACCAGCCTGGCATCGAGGTTCTCGGCATGCTCGGGCAGGCGCAGCGTCCGGTCGAGCCGCAATTCGCGCGTGTTGAACTCGGTGCGGCCGCTCTGCGCATACTCGCGCAGCAGCCGCCACAGGATCGCCCCGGCAACGCCCTTGATCAGATAGTCGTGACCGAGGAACAGGCTGTCATCGGCGGTGTAGCGGCGCACCGTCAGCACCGTCTCGGCCGGTGGCGGGCTCGGCTCGGGCGCAGGCAGCGGCGCAAGCGCATCCTCGGGCGGCAACAGCGCGATCAGCGCGCCGAGATGCTCGGCCAGCAGCGCCAGCGCATCCTCGTCCTCGTAGCCGAAGCGCATCGCTTCCTCGCTCTCGGCGAACAGCACGCCGATGGTGCGCCCGCCGCGCAGGATCGGCACGGCGATCTGGCTGGCCGGGGCGGCGAGGCCGGGGAAGGGGATCTCGGTCGCGTGGCTCCAGCCGAGGCCGGAGCGGCGTGCGCTGTCGCGTACCGCCGCGCCGTAGCGGTATTCGCTGGTCATGTGGCCGATGCGGATCGGCGTGCGCTCGCGCGCGGCAACGCCGATCACGCCCTCGCCCAGCGCCACCTCGGAGCCGACGCCCGAACTGGCATAGCCGCGCGAGGCGAGGGTGTAGAGCCGTCCGCCATCCTGGTCCAGCACCAGCGCCATGCTGTGGGCGATGGCGAAGCGCCGCGCCAGGCAGTCGAGCGCGAGGTCGAGCAGCTCGCCAAGCTCGGTCGCGGCGGACAGCTCCTCGCAGCTGCGGCGCACGGCCGAGAGCAGGTCGCGTGCCGGGCCCGGCTCGGGCAGGGTCAGGGTCGGGACCGTCTCGATCTGCTCGACGCGGAACAGGTCGGCCCCGAGCAGCCGGAAGACCCCCTCCATGCCGGTGTGCGAGGCGATGCCGGCAAGCTTCGCCTTCATGCTCTCGAACAGTGGGCCGGCGGTGCGTGTCTCGATATGGGCGAGCGCCAGCCGGTGCTGTGCCGCCGTGGCCGGATCGACGATCACCACCGAGGCGCGACGCGTGGCCAGCAGGTTGCGACGGGTCTTGTTGAAGAACTGGTAGGAGAGCGCGACATGGTCGCGGTCGACATAGTGGACCTGCGAGATCAGCGAGACATTGGGCGTGCCGTCCGGATCGGTCGTGGCCATCACCGCCGGCACGATCCCTTCGAGCGAGCGGCGCAGCGCCTCGAGCGTGACGGCGCTCACGGCACGATCTCGCCGCCGGCGCCGGGGCCGGGCGTCTGGACGAAGGCGCGGTCCGCGTCCAGCTCGATCGCGGCGATCTCGCTCGGCTCGTAGGCGACATAGGCCGCGGCGAAGGCGGGCGGGTAGGCCGCGCCGACCAGCTCGTCGCGCATCCCGGCGCACTGGCGGGCAAGCTCGGGCAGATCCTCGGCGCGGCACGGCACGATGCTGGCACGCGACGCCTTGACCTGGATCGAGCGATGGTCGTGCGGCCGCGAGAACGTCGCGGCCACGGCCCCGCCCGCGGCGAGCGCCTCGAGCAGAGCGAGGTTGGCCGGCCTTCGCAGCAGCAGGCGCACGCGCCCGTCCGCCTTGATGCGGCAGGCAAGCGCCACGCCCGCGACCGGCTGCCGGTTCGCCCCGACGGCGCCGAGGATCACGCTGATCCCGCTCTGCATGAAGTCGGCAAGCTTGCGCGGAAGGCTGCTGCCTTCGGCGATGCGGTCGCGGCGCCCAGCGGGCACCGCAAGATCGTCGGCCGGCCTGGCCGGAGACTGCGTGCGTGACATGCTCGCCTGACCCGCTGGCGGAACGCCGGCCCGCCGCCTGTCCCGCCGCCCGGCCCGCCGCGCCGGACGCCGGAGCTGCGAGCACTGGTGCCAGCCTAAGCGGGTAGCCCATGCCGCCGCAACTCGGGCGATGATATCGAGCCGGGCGGCGACGTTCCAGGCCGTTGGCGCTGGCTACGGCGCACCGCCGGATACACGCGGCCGAACGGGGGCCGTAGCGTCGCGGCAAGCGACCCAACTGCGCGGTTCGGTGCGACGGGGCCGGCCGGCGTCGCCGCCAAGGCGTGGCACAAGCTGGCCTTCGAGCGGCTCGACCCGGCCGCTATGCTCGACGCGATGATCCGGAGCTTCCAAGGCGACGAAGGGCCGCTTGCCCGCCGGATTGCCGCGCGCCTGCGGGCGCGGCGCCGCTGACCGTCCTGGGCCAAGCCGGCCCGCCGTGCCGGCCTCGGTAGTTGCCGGTGTTCCACGCGGTTGCCCATCCGATGCACGCAGAAGGAACAAAAAAACCCCGCGCCAATTGTCGGCGCGTGCCCCGGTCGGTGCCGGTTGGTTCGGCGGGTGGGGGTGGCAGCTTTTCGACCCCCTATCCCTCGCAGCCGCCCGGCCTGCGTCTTGCGCCCCGAGAAGGGGCAAAGACTCGCCAGAGTGTGGGGGATCTCGTGGGGGAAACAGAAAAGGCGCGACCAAGGATCGCGCCTTTTCCGGAAATGGCTCCCTGGGTAGGACTCGAACCTACGACCGAGCGATTAACAGTCGCTTGCTCTACCAACTGAGCTACCAGGGATCAGGGCCGCCCGCGGCCCGAGAGCATGGCCAGCCGGCGGTTGAAGGCGCGCTTTATACCAAAGCGGGCCGGCGCGTCAAAGCCTGTGTGGTGCCCCGGCTGGGCGCCTGGTCGGGGTTTCCCGGTCGCCGTGCTTGCCCGGATCACGGCCGGACAGCCAGGCGCGAGAATACCGCCCCCGCCTCGGCCAGGAAACCATCAACGGATCCCAGGCTGCCCAGCGGGCCACGCTCGCTCAACTCGGCAGTGAGCACCAGGGACCGGCCGGCGGACTCGCAGGCATACAGGGCGGCGCGATAGACGAATGGGCGCCGTTCGGCGTCCCTCAGTTCGGTGTCCTCGCCGCCGAGATCGGCCCGCCGGCACGCGCCGATGCGCGAGGCGGGTCCGCCGGGGTGGGGTTGGCGCTCCCCCTCGGGGCGGAGCCTGTGGACCACGGTGATGCGCGGATCGCTCCGGAACGCCGCGGCCAGGGCGGTGAAGACGCGATCCAGCCCGTCTGCCGGCATGGCGCCGTTCGGCGCGGCCAGCGTGCGCAGGCGCACGAAGATGGTGTGTCCCGGCGCGACGAGGGTGCCATAGGTGGCGGCGTCCTCGACCTGGCGTCGCACAAGTCCGGGTGGATCGGCTTGCGTGGGAATCTGGCGCCAGTTTCGCCCGTCGGGCAGACGATAGGCCAGGGAACCGAGGCGCTGCTCCTTCGCCCCTGCATCGCTGGTCGCGGGCGCCGCTGCCCCCTGCGCGCAGGCCGCGAGCACTGCAGCCAGCAGGAGGCCGGCAACACGCATCGGGCCACGAACGCCGCCGAGAAGGCGCTTGACCATGTTCAAACCCTCCGCGCGGTAGTTCCCCAGGATCGCGTTCGGCCAGGGCGAATCGAGCCGGGGCGCATCGCAGCATGGAGGTTCGCCGGCCCGCCTTGATTCCAATCAACGGCAAGGGGCAGCGGCCAGGGGCACGCCGCGCGAGGTGCCGGCAGCGGGCGCGGCGCTGGAGGCCCGGGCCGGAATCGAACCGACGTACGGGGATTTGCAGTCCCCTGCATGGCCACTCTGCCACCGGGCCGCCAAGCGAGGTTGCGGACATAACCCCTGGCCCGGCCCCGGTCAAGCGAGCCGGCCGAAAAAGGCCGCCCCGGGTCCAGGAATGCGAGGCCCCGCCGCACCCGGTCGCGCTCGGGCGCCGGTATAGCGGCGGAGCGGGCCGTCCCGACCGGGGGGAGGGGGGGCGGGCCGGACGATGCCGGGGGTGCTGCTTGTCGGAGACCGGCTGGCTATTGCAGGCGGGCGCGCACCGCCTCGATGCCGGCCTGGCCGCACTCCTCGTCGATCTGGCCCGAGGGCGCGCCGCCCACCCCGATCGCGCCGATCACCTCGCCGCCGGCGGCGATCGGCACCCCGCCTTGCAGCAGAAGGGAACGGCCGATCTGGCCGACATTCACCGCCGGGCTGTTGCGCGCACCCTCGGCCAGGCGGCCGGTCGGGGCACGGAAATTGGCCGAGGTGAGCGCCTTGCGCTCGGCGCTGTCGAGGGTCCAGAAGGTGGCGCCGTCGGCGCGCGCCACCGCCTTCACCACGCCATGCCGATCGACGATCGTCGCCGTGACGCGATAGCCGCGTGCCCAGCAATTCTCGACCGCCACCATGACCGCCTGATGCGCGAGCGAGAGCGAGATGTTGCGTTCGGTGATCGGGCCGGTCGCGGCCGCGGGCAGGGGCGCAGGCTGCTGGGCTGAAGCGGGCTGCATGGCAAGGGCGGCGGTGGCGGCAAGGCCGGCGGCAACCAGCAGGCGGCGAGGAGTGGGCACGGCGTATCTCCGTCTTGGCGTTTCGTGTCGGTTGGCGGGCCGCCGGTCGCGTCCTGTCGGTCGAGGCCCCGGCGCGAACTTGTTGGCCGCCCGCACAGCCAGTATAAGTCGCGGCCAACAGCCGGTCCCTTGGGCACGCTCGCCCCCGGGATCACAGTGTCGTGATAGCTGGAGTGCGCCTGTATGGATTTCGCCGCCGCCAGGCTGAACATGATCGAGTGCCAGCTTCGGCCCAACAAGCTGCTCGACCCGGCGGTGATTGCCGCCTTCCAGGCCGTCCCGCGCGAAGCCTTCGTGCCCGAGGGGTTGCGCCAGGCCGCCTATGTCGACGAGGACATCGCCCTTGGCAGCGGCCGATACGTGATGGAGCCGATGGTGCTCGCCAGGCTGTTGCAGGCGGCCGAGATCGGGCCGGAGGACCGGGCACTGGTGGTTGGCTGCGCAACCGGATACGCCGCCGCGTTGCTGGCACGTATCGCCGCCGGCGTGATCGCGCTTGAAAGCGATGCGGGCCTTGCGGGCAAGGCGGAATCTCTGCTCGCCGTGCATGGCGGGGGCAAGGCGCGCGTGGTGCGCGGCGCGTTGGCGCAGGGTTATGCCGCCGGCGCGCCATTCGACGTGATCATGATCGATGGCGCGGTGTCCGCCATCCCGGATGCGCTCAAGGCCCAGCTCGCGCCGGGCGGGCGGCTGGTCGCGGTGGTAACCGCGAACGAGCGGGCGATGGGGCAGGCCGTGCGCGGCGTGCGGCTCGCCACAGGCTACGCGGAACGCGCGTTGTTCGATGCCGGCACGCCGGTGCTTCCCGAGTTCCGGTCCGCACCGAGCTTCGTGTTCTAGGCGCGCCGCCGGGCCGGGGACGTTGAGGGGATGCCGCTGCCGCTGGAGATCGATGTCGCCACGCTCGCGCAGCTCCGTTCGGACGGCGCGGCGCTGACCGTGCTCGATGTGCGCGAACCCTGGGAGGTTGCGGTCGCGTCGCTGCCTGGCGTTCTCGCGATACCGATGGGGCAGGTTCCCGCACGCCTGGACGAGATCCCGTCCGACCAGCCGGTGGTAGTCCTGTGCCACCATGGCGGGCGGTCGATGCGCGTCACACAATGGTTGCGCGCGCACGGGCGGCCTGACGTGGTCAATCTGCGTGGCGGAATTGACGCATGGTCACGCCAAATCGATCCGGCGGTTTCCACCTACTAGCCGGTTCCCTATAGTGTTCGACGGGAAGGGCCGAGTCCGCCCTCCGGCCCAAGGATCTTGCTGATGCCCGTCTCCACCGATCGCAATCCTCGCGCCTCCGCACGGCCGATCCTTCGCGGTGTCGCCCTAATCGCCGCTGCGGCGATGGCCATCATCCTGCTGCCCGCATCGGGCCAGGCGCAGACGCTCGAAAGCGCCATGTCGGCCGCCTACAACAACAACCCGGCGCTGCTCGCCGCGCGCGCGCGCCTGCGCGCCATCGACGAGCGGGTGCCGCAGGCGCTTGCCGGATGGCGGCCGACCGTGACCGTCACCGGCCAGCTTGGATGGGGCGACGGCACACAGCGTACGACGCGCAGCTCCGCGACACTGGATACCGACCGGTCGCCGCGCAGCGCCAACGTCACGATCACGCAGCCCCTGTATCGCGGTGGCCGCACCGAGGCCGCCACCCGCCGCGCCGAGAACCAGGTCCTGGCCGAGCGCGGCCGGCTGCTTGCGACCGAGCAGCAGGTGCTGCTTGATACCGTCACCGCCTACAGCAATGTCGTGCGCGACCAGGCGGTGGTGCAGCTCACCACCAACAATGTGCAGGTGCTGACACGCCAGCTCCAGGCGACGCAGGATCGCTTCCGTGTGGGTGAGCTGAAGCGCAGCGACGTTGCGCAGGCGGAATCGCGCCTGGCCCGCGCCAGCGCCGAGCGCACGCGCGCCGAGGGCGACCTGCAGACCAGCCGCGCCAACTTCATGCGGGTGGTGGGCGAGATGCCAGGGCGGCTGCGCGCCACGCGCCCTTATCGCGCTTCAGTCGGCTCGGCGCGCGATGCCTCCCGCATCGCAAGCGAGCGCAACCCGACCGTGCTGGCCGCGCGGTTCGAGGAGCTGGCGGCGCGCGATAATATCGATGCGGTGTTCGGCGAACTGCTGCCGACGCTCGCGATCCAGGCCCAGGCTTTCCGCAACTACGATGCGCAGCTGCGCGGCGGCCTGACCGAGGGCGGCCAGGCGGTGCTACAGCTCACCGTCCCGCTCTATCAGGGCGGCGCCGAGCATGCCCGCGTGCGCGAGGCGCGCCAGCTTGCCTCCCAGCAGCGCCAGCAGGTGGACGACACCCGCCGGCAGGCGATGGAAGCGAGCCAGCGCGCCTGGGAGCAGCTTGTCTCCACCCGTGCCACGGTGGCGTCCATCCAGGCCCAGATCCGCGCCGCCGAGATCGCGCTCGAAGGTGTGCGCAGCGAGGCCCAGGTGGGCGAGCGCGCCATCCTCGACGTCCTCAACGCCGAGCAGGAAGTGCTGGATGCGCGGGTGTCGCTGGTGCGGGCGCAGCGCGACGAGATCGTGGCGTCCTACACCCTGGCGCAGGCGCTTGGCCAACTGACCGCCACGGAATTGAAGCTTCCGGTGCAAATCTATGATATGGAAGCATATTATCGTGCCGTTCGCGGTCAGCTTTTCGGCACCCGCGCGCGGAACGGCCAGGGCGAGTAAACTGATCATACCGACTCGGCTGCTAGCCTTGCAGCCAGGGTGGGCGCCCGACCTGAAGGCATGTTGATGAAGGACTTGGCATGAGCAACGGAGCACGCCCCGCGACCGGGGGTGGCCCCAACGCGGGCAAGCCGGCGGATGGCCCGCTGGCCGCCTCGGCAGCCAACCCCTCCGTCCCTGCCGCGGCCAGCGCGGCGGAGGAGGCGGAGCCCTCGATGGACGAGATCCTGGCCTCGATCCGCCGCATCCTCTCCGAGGACGAGGCGATGCCGCCGGCCACCCTGCTGCCGGCCGTTCCCGGCGTGCTGCCGCCACCCCCGCCGGTCAATCTCGCCGCCCGTGGCTCGGCCCTCGGCAGCCTGCCGCCGGTCGGCACCGCATCCGCGTCTGCCATGTCGGACGACCCCGACGTACTTCCGCTGTCCGAGGACATGCTGGCCACCGCACGCGCCGAGGCGGCATCGGCGGGGGCCGAGGACGCGGACGTGCTGCCGCTGAACGAGTCCATGCTGGCCAGCGGCACCGCCACCGCCACCGCTGCGGCTGCCGCGGCCCTGGCGCCGGCGGCGCGGCAGGCGGAGCCAACGCCGCCGCCGGCCACGCCCGCTGCTCTACCAGTCTCCGCTCCGGCTGCTCCGCCGAAGCCCGCTTCTGTCGCGCCTGCGCCTGCGGCCTCGCCGGCCCAGCCGGCCGCACCGGTTGGCGGAAAGCCGATCGACGTTGCCTCGCCGCCTTTGCCCAAGTCGCCCGCACCCGCGCCCGCGCCGGTGGCTGGCGTCTCGGCACCGCCCAAGACCGAGCCGGCCTTGGGTGCCCAGGCCAAGCCCGAGCAGGCCAAGCCCGAGCAGGCCAAGCCCGAGCAGGCCAAGCCCGAGCAGGCCAAGGCGCCGGCGCCAGCCGCGGCGGCTTCGGCCGCTCCGCCGAAGCCCGCGACGCCGGTGGCCGCGGCGCCCTCCGCCACGCCTGCGGCCAGCAAGCCCGCAGCGCCGACGCCACCGATCCCGCCCGCCGCAAAGCCGGCGCCCACCGCCCCGACCAGCATCCCGGCACCCATTGCCGCACCGATCGCTGCCGCGGCCCCAGCCGCAGCCCCAACCCCCTCGGCTGCAACAATGCCGCCGGCCATAGCGCCGGCGCCGTCCGCGCCATCCACACCCTCTGTTCGGCCGTCACTGCCCACCACTGCGCAACCTGAGCGTCCCGCCGCCAGCCACGGAGTGAGCATGACAACTTCAGCAACCTCGCCGGCCACCGCGCCAGCGGGCATGACGAGCAGCGGCGACGAGCCGCTGGTAAGCGACAACGCACTCTCGGCGGCGTTGTCGTCGCTGGGGGCGATTTCCTCGCTTGCCCGAAACCAAACCGAGAGCAGAGGATTGCCGATGGGCAACGTGAACATGACCCTTGAAGACATGATCCGCCAGGAAATCCGCCCGCTTCTCAAGGATTGGCTTGAGAAGAACCTGCCGCCCCTGGTCGAGCGCATCGTCAAGCGCGAGATCGAGCGCGTGACGGCGGACCTGCGCCAGAGCTAGGCCCAAGCCTTCGCGCGTAGGCGGTTCGGCTTCGGCCGGCGCCAGCGCGCCAGCGCGATTGCCGCTGTCTGCCGGTCCCTGGACGGGCGCGCCCTTGCGGTGCGCGGCCGATGCGGGCTTGCACGAAGGGCGGCATTTCGCTTTTCTTGCGCGGCGCGCGGCGCATGCCGATCGCTGGACCGCCAGGAACCCGTCTAGATGCTCGACAAGACCTACGACCCGAAAGCGGTCGAAGCCCGTTTCGCGCGCCTGTGGGAGGAAAGCGGCGACTTCAACGCCGATCCCGCCGCGCCGGGCCAGCCCTTCTGCATCATGATCCCGCCGCCCAATGTGACGGGCAGCCTGCATATGGGGCACGCGCTCAACAACACGCTCCAGGACGTGCTGGTGCGCTGGCGGCGCATGCAGGGGCGCAACGCGCTCTGGCAGGTCGGCACCGACCATGCCGGCATCGCCACCCAGATGGTGGTCGAGCGGCGCCTGGCCGAGCAGGGCATCGGGCTTGATCGCGCCGGCAAGGGCGGCGAGGGGGCGGAAGCGGCTGCCGCACCGGCACCCGCCGGCAAGGGCGGCAAGGGCGCCAACCTGCGCCGCATCGGGCGCGAGGAATTCCTGCGCCATGTCTGGGAATGGAAGGCGGAAAGCGGCGGCACCATCACCCGCCAGCTGCGCCGTCTCGGCGCCTCGGTCGATTGGCGGCGCGAACGCTTCACCATGGACGAGGGGCTCTCGGCCGCGGTGCTGGAGGTGTTTGTCACCCTCTACAAGCAGGGGCTGATCTACCGCGACAAGCGGCTGGTCAACTGGGACCCCAAGCTGCACACGGCGATTTCCGATCTCGAGGTGGAAAGCCGCGAGATCAAGGGGCATCTCTGGCACATCCGCTACCCGGTCGAGGGCATGGCCGATCGCTTCATCACGGTGGCGACCACGCGCCCGGAGACGATGCTGGGCGATACCGCCATCGCCGTGCACCCGGACGATGATCGCTACCGCGACCTGATCGGCCGGCACGCGATCCTGCCGCTGGTCGGGCGCCGCATCCCGATCGTCGCCGACAGCTACTCCGACCCCGAGAAGGGCACCGGCGCGGTCAAGATCACCCCGGCGCACGACTTCAACGATTTCCAGGTCGGCCAGCGCCACAAGCTTGAGATGGTCAACATCCTCGACCGCGACGCGCGGCTGAACGAGACCGCGCCCGAGGCCTATCGCGGCCTCGATCGCTTCGTCGCGCGCGAGCGGATCGTGGCCGACCTCGCGGCGCAGGACGTGCTCGAGAGGGTCGAACCCCACGCGCACATGGTGCCGCATGGCGACCGCTCGGGCGTGGTGATCGAGCCTTGGCTCACCGACCAATGGTATGTCGATGCGCATACGCTCGCCCAGCCCGCCATCCGCGCGGTCGAGGATGGGCGCACGGTCTTCGTACCAAAGACCTGGGAGAACACCTATTTCGAGTGGCTGCGCAACATCCAGCCCTGGTGCATCTCGCGCCAGCTCTGGTGGGGCCACCAGATCCCGGCCTGGTACGGCCCGGACGGGCAGGTGTTCGTCGAGAAGACCGAGGCCGAGGCCGCCGCCGCCGCCCGCGCCCTTTACGGCAAGGACGTGGCGCTGAGCCGCGATCCGGACGTGCTCGATACCTGGTTCTCCTCGGCGCTGTGGCCCTTCTCGACGCTCGGCTGGCCGGACAAGACCGCCCATCTCGCCCGCTATTATCCGGGCGATGTGCTGGTCACCGGCTTCGACATCATCTTCTTCTGGGTCGCGCGGATGATGATGATGGGTCTGCACTTCATGGGCGAGGTGCCGTTCCGCACCGTCTATGTGCACGCGCTGGTGCGCGACGAGCGCGGCCAGAAGATGTCGAAGTCCAAGGGCAATGTCATCGACCCGCTCGACCTGATCGACCGCTACGGCACCGATGCGCTGCGCTTCACCCTGATCGCGCTCTCGGCGCAGGGGCGCGACGTGAAGCTGGCCGAGAGCCGGGTCGAGGGCTATCGCAACTTCACCACCAAGCTCTGGAACGCGGCGCGCTTCTGCGAGATGAACGAGTGCCGCCCGGTGCCCGGCTGGAAGCCCGAGGGGCTGTCGCTGCCGCTCAACCGCTGGATCGTGGGCGCGCTGGCCGAGGCGGCCGAGGCGCTGAACGCGGCGCTCGAAGCCTATCGCTTCAACGATGCGGCGGGCGCGCTCTACCAGTTCGTCTGGGGCAGCTTCTGCGACTGGCACCTGGAGCTGGCCAAGCCGATCCTGGCCGGCGGCAGCGATGCCGAGAAGGCGGAAACGCGCGCCACCACCGCCTTCGTGCTCGACCAGCTTCTGCACCTCTTGCACCCGCTGATGCCCTTCGTCACCGAGGATCTGTGGGAGAAGCTGGCCGATCGCGGCGGCCAGCGCCTGATCCGCCGCGCCTGGCCCGACCCGGCGGCGTTGCCGCGAGACGCGGAGGCGGCCGCGGAGATCGGCTGGGTGATCCGCCTGGTTTCCGAGGTGCGCTCGATCCGCGCCGAGATGAACGTGCCGGCCTCCGCGCAGGTGGCGATCCTGCTCAAGGACGCGGCGCCGGCCACGCTCGCGCGGCTGGCGCGCTGGCGCGACATCATCTTCCGCCTCGCGCGCCTTGCCTCGGCCGAGGCGCTGGCGGGCGAGGCGCCCCGGGGCGCGGCCCAGGCCGTGCTGGACGAGGCGACGCTGATCCTGCCGCTCGCCGGCGTGATCGACCTTGCCAAGGAGCGCGCGCGGCTGGAGAAGGAGATCGCGCGGCTGGCCAAGGATATCGAGGCGATCGAGCGCAAGCTCGGCAACGAGGCGTTCCGCGCCAAGGCCCCGCCCGAGGTGGTAGAGGAGCAGGAGGAACGCCGCGCCACCGCGCGCGAGGCCACCGCCAAGCTCGGCGCGGCGCTGGCGCGGCTGGCCGAATAGTCTGGACCGATAGAGCGCACACGCAACGGAGTGCAGAAGCGATGACGAGTTGGGACAAGTCGAAACTGCCGAGCCGCCACACCAGCGTGGGGCCCGACCGCGCGCCGCATCGCAGCTACTACTATGCGATGGGCCTGGGCGAGGAGGAGATCGCCCAGCCCTTCGTCGGCGTCGCCACCTGCTGGAACGAGGCTGCGCCCTGCAACATCGCGCTCAGCCGCCAGGCGCAGAGCGTGAAGGTGGGCGTAAAGGGCGCCGGCGGCACGCCGCGCGAATTCACCACCATCACGGTCACCGACGGCATCGCCATGGGCCACCAGGGCATGAAGTCCTCGCTGGTCAGCCGCGAGGTCATTGCCGACAGTGTCGAGCTCACCATGCGCGGCCACTGCTACGACGCGATGGTGGGGCTTGCCGGCTGCGACAAGTCGCTGCCGGGCATGATGATGGCTATGGTGCGGCTGAACGTGCCCTCGGTCTTCATGTATGGCGGCTCGATCCTGCCGGGCAAGTTCAAG
>JADZEB010000014.1 GCA_020850755.1 Alphaproteobacteria bacterium
CGTGCTGCTGAACCGCGCGCCGACGCTGCACCGCCTCGGCATCCAGGCGTTCGAGCCGGTGCTGATCGAGGGCAAGGCGATCCAGCTTCATCCGCTGGTCTGCACCGCCTTCAACGCCGATTTCGACGGCGACCAGATGGCCGTGCACGTGCCGCTCAGCCTGGAAGCGCAGCTGGAAGCGCGCGTGCTGATGATGTCCACCAACAACATCCTCAGCCCCGCCAACGGCAAGCCGATCATCGTGCCGAGCCAGGACATCGTGCTCGGCCTCTACTACCTCTCGCTCGACTCCGCCTCCTTCCGCGAGACGCCGGACGACAAGGCGCCAGCGATGCTGGACATGGGCGAGATCGAGCAGGCGCTGGCCTCGCGCGCGCTGACCATGCACAGCAAGATCCGTGCGCGCTTCCACACCCGCGACCGCGACGGCAACGACATCGTGCAGCGCGTCGTCACGACGCCCGGGCGCATGATGATCGCGCAGATTCTGCCGCGCCATCCGGCGGTGCCGTTCGAGCTGATCAACCGCCTGCTGACCAAGCGGGCGATCTCGGACGTGATCGACGTCGTCTACCGCCATTGCGGCCAGAAGGAGAGCGTGATCTTCGCCGACCGGCTGATGGGCCTCGGCTTCACCCAGGCGTGCAAGGCCGGCATCTCCTTCGGCAAGGATGACCTGATCATCCCGCGCGAGAAGGAGAAGCTGATCCGCCAGACCCAGGACCAGGTGAAGGAGTTCGAGCAGCAGTATCTCGACGGGCTGATCACCGCCGGCGAGCGCTACAACAAGGTGGTCGATGCCTGGTCGCAGTGCACGGAGAACGTCGCCAAGGCGATGATGGACGTCATCTCCAAGGGCGACAGCCGCAAGCCCACCAACTCGGTGTGGATGATGAGCCATTCCGGCGCGCGCGGCTCGCCCGCGCAGATGCGCCAGCTCGCCGGCATGCGCGGCCTGATGGCCAAGCCCTCGGGCGAGATCATCGAGCAGCCGATCATCTCGAACTTCAAGGAAGGCCTGACCGTGTTGGAGTACTTCAACTCCACCCACGGCGCGCGCAAGGGCCTGGCCGACACCGCGCTGAAGACCGCCAACTCCGGCTACCTCACGCGCAGGCTGGTCGATGTGGCGCAGGACTGCATCGTGATCGAGCAGGATTGCGGCACCGAGCGCGGGCTGCATGTCAGCGCCGTGCTGGAAGGCGGCGAGGTCGTGGCCTCGCTGGGCGAGCGCATCCTTGGCCGCACCGCCGGCGCCGACGTGCTCGACCCGATCTCGGGCGAGGTGCTGGTGCCGCGCAACGGCCTGATCGAGGAAGCCGATGTCGAGCGCATCGAGCGCGCCGGCGTGGAGAGCGTGCACATCCGCTCGGTCCTCACCTGTGAGACGCGCGGCGGCGTCTGTGCCCATTGCTACGGGCGCGATCTGGCCCGCGGCACGCCGGTGAACATCGGCGAGGCGGTGGGCGTGATCGCCGCCCAGTCGATCGGCGAGCCGGGCACGCAGCTTACCATGCGCACCTTCCACATCGGCGGTGCCGCCCAGCGCGGTGCCGAGCAGTCGAGCGTGGAGGCGGCCTACGAGGGCACTGTTTCCGTGCGCAACCGCAACGTCGTGCTCAACAGCCAGGGCGTGCCGGTGGTGATGAGCCGCAACTGCGAGCTCGTGCTGCTGGACGACAAGCGGCGGGAGCGTGCGCGCTACCGCGTGCCCTATGGCGCACGGCTGCTCGCCGACGAGGGCGCGCAGATCGCGAAAAGCCAGAAGCTGGCCGAGTGGGACCCCTACACGCTGCCGGTCATCACCGAGCGCACCGGCATTGTCGAGTATGTCGATCTGATCGACGGCGTGACCTTGCAGGAGAAGATGGACGAGGCGACCGGCATCTCCTCCAAGGTGGTGGTGGACTGGAAGTCCTCGGCCAAGGGGGCCGATCTGCGCCCGCGCATCGTGCTCAAGGACGAGAAGGGCAACATCGTCAAGCTGCCGAACGGCACCGAGGCGCGCTACTTCCTGTCCGTCGACTCGATCCTGTCGGTCGAGAACGGGGCGCGGGTCAATGCCGGCGACACGCTCGCCCGCCTGCCGCGCGAGAGCAGCAAGACGCGCGACATCACCGGCGGTCTGCCGCGCGTGGCCGAGCTATTCGAGGCGCGCCGGCCCAAGGATCACGCCATCATCAGCGAGATCGACGGGCGCGTCGAGTTCGGCAAGGACTACAAGGCCAAGCGCCGCATCCTGGTGGTGCCCGACCCGGCCGAGGACGGCACCCAGGGCGAGCCGCGCGAATACCTGATCCCCAAGGGCAAGCATGTCTCGGTGCAGGAGGGCGACTATGTCCGCCGCGGCGACCCCCTGGTGGACGGGCCGCGCGTGCCGCACGACATCCTGCGCGTGATGGGGGTGGAGGCGCTGGCCAACTACCTCATCAACGAGATCCAGGAGGTCTACCGGCTCCAGGGCGTGAAGATCAACGACAAGCATATCGAGGTGATCGTCCGCCAGATGCTGCAGAAGGTGGAGATCATCGATCCGGGCGAGACCACCTTCCTGGCCGGCGAGCAGATCGACCGCGAGGAGTTCGACGCCGAGAACGAGAAGGCGCTGCGCCAGAACATGAAGCCGGCCTCGGCCCATCCGGTGCTGCAGGGCATCACCAAGGCCAGCCTGCAGACCCACTCGTTCATCTCGGCCGCTTCGTTCCAGGAAACCACCCGCGTGCTGACCGAGGCGGCGGTGGCGGGCAAGACCGACATCCTGAGCGGGCTCAAGGAGAACGTGATCGTTGGGCGCCTGATCCCGGCCGGCACGGGCAGCGTGATGAGCCGCCTGCGCTCGATCGCCGCCGAGCGCGACCGGACCCTCGGGATCGAGGGGCCGGCGGCCGCCGAGGGCGAACCCGCCCCGGCCGCCGAATAGGGTCGGGAAGGGGCCTCTGCCGCCGCGGCTGCCGCCGTATCGGCGGACCGCATTCCAACAAACGGCCGTCCTGCCGGCAGGTGGGGCGGCCGTTCTGCCGCCCGGGCGCGTCCTGCCCGCCGCGGGAGGCTTCCCGGCGCGCGGCGTGTCTCCCGGAGGCGGACGCAGCCCGTCCTTGGGCGTTTTCGCGGTTCTGCGACCAGGCCGGCCTGCCATGCGCGCCGCGCGGATCTCTTTCCCGCCCTGTTTCACTTGACGGAACTGAGACTCGCGGCTTATATGCGCGCCTTCGACGGCGCCGGGCGCCCCAAGCGGGTGGCCTGGGCGTTGTCGTCGTGACGAAATTCCATTGTTCTGCTTCCGACGCCGCGGCTCGCGGGGCGGGCGGCCTAGGTCGGAGGCGCAGAACAACCGCAGGCGGTGGCGGCCCACCGTCCTTGCGGCCGATCCGGTTTGTGCGGCCGATGCGGGCGCCGGCATGCGGGGCGCTGATGAACGGAAACAGTTTGGCGGGATAGAGCCAGGACATGCCGACGATCAACCAGCTGATCCGCAACGACCGGCACTCGAAGCGCAAGCGCAACAAGGTGCCCGCGTTGCAGAGCTGCCCGCAGAAGCGCGGCGTGTGCACGCGCGTCTATACCACCACGCCCAAGAAGCCCAACTCGGCGCTGCGCAAGGTCGCCAAGGTGCGGCTGACCAACGGCTACGAGGTGGTGAGCTACATCCCGGGCGAAGGCCACAACCTGCAGGAGCACTCCGTGGTGATGATCCGCGGCGGCCGCGTCAAGGACCTGCCGGGCGTGCGCTACCACATCCTGCGCGGCGTGCTCGACACCCAGGGCATCGCCGCGCGCCGCCAGCGCCGTTCGCTCTACGGCGCCAAGCGGCCGAAGTGATCCCGGCTTGATCCGGCCGACCGAGTAAGGAGAACGCGATGTCGCGTCGCCGCACACCCCAGAAGCGCGAGATCCTGCCGGACGCGAAGTTCGGCGATCTTGTCGTCAGCAAGTTCATGAACTGCCTTCTGTACGACGGCAAGAAGTCGGTCGCGGAATCGATCGTCTATGGCGCACTCGAGGTGCTGAAGAAGAAGGGCGGCGACCCCGTGCGCGTCTTCCACGAGGCGCTGGAGAATGTGAAGCCTGCGGTCGAGGTTCGCTCGCGCCGCGTCGGCGGCGCCACCTACCAGGTGCCGGTCGAAGTGCGCACCGAGCGGCGCCAGGCGCTGGCGATCCGCTGGCTGATCGAGGCGGCACGCAAGCGCGGCGAGCACACCATGCAGGAGCGCCTGTCGGGCGAACTGCTGGATGCCGCCAACAATCGCGGCACCGCCGTCAAGAAGCGCGAGGACACGCACCGCATGGCGGAAGCGAACAAGGCCTTCTCGCATTACCGCTGGTAGCGGTCTGGTGTGAGCACGGGCGGCCCGCCAGCGCCTAGCGTCAGGCGGGACCCCGACAGGACGAAACAGGGCGCACGGCAAGGGCGCGCCACCGACGGAGAGAGCCGATGTCAAAGGCGAAGTTTGAGCGGACGAAGCCGCACTGCAACATTGGGACGATTGGTCACGTTGACCATGGCAAGACGTCGTTGACTGCGGCGATCACGAAGATCCTGGCGAAGAGTGGCGGTGC
>JADZEB010000015.1 GCA_020850755.1 Alphaproteobacteria bacterium
CCGGGCTTGCCGGGCAAAAGGTCCGCCAACCGCCGCCATTGCGCTTCCGACAGCTCGTATCGCTTTGCCATCTCCGGGCTCCCAGGCCGAAAAACCTGGTGCACCATGAATCACACTAACCGCGCCGTGTGAATCATGAATGTCGATTGGTCCTAGTGCGGTGCCTTCGCGTCAGCGTGTCGCCTCGGCGCGCGGGGCCGCGGCACTGTCGGGCAGGCCGGCCAGCACCATCCGCGCCAGCGCCTGGGCGATGCAGGCATAGCCGAAATCGCCGTGATGCAACTCGTCCTCGACCAGAAGCGAGGATAGCGGCACGCCGCGCGTCTCGACCCAGAAGCGCATCAGCTCGTAGCGCGGGAACAAGGCCGCCTCGGTCTTGACCGCGATCTGCGCCAGTGCCTCGGTGAAGCGCGCCAGGTGCGGGCGGCGGTTCAGGCGCGGGGCGAATTGCGGGTTCATCAGGATCACGTCCGCCCCGGCGGCGTTCAGCATTTCCACGCCGCGCTTGACCAGGGTCCGGAAGTGCCCTGGATCGGTGCCGCGCATCGCCGCGTTGCTGCCGATCTGCCAGATCACCAGCGCTGGGCGCAGCGTCAGCACATCATCGTCGAAGCGGGCGAAGGTCTCGGCCACATCCTCGCCGCCGATGCCGCGGCCATAGACGCTCCAGGCGATATCGGGGCGCGCCTCGCCCAGCTCAGTGGAGAGCCGCGCCGGGTAGCTGTAGGCCGGCGATGACGCACCCACCCCCTCGGTGGTCGAGGAGCCGATCGCCACGATCCGCACCCGCCGCTCGGTGGCGATGGCGGCGGCGAGGCGGTCGAAGCTGATGATCGGGGCGACCAGCGCCGAGGGCGGGGCGCACACCGCCAGCGGGCGCAGGGGATCGGGACGGAAGGCGGGGCCGAGCGCGGACACGGTCGGCGGGGCGGCCGGGGAGGGGCCGGTCGCGGGGGCGGCGGTCGCGGGGGCGGCGGCGATCGCGGGCCGCGCGGGAACGGGCGTGGCGGGCGCGACGGCAGAGGCCGGATTCGCGGCTGCAATGGCCCGGGCGGCTTCGGGCGAGGTGATGGTGGCGATGCCTGCCGGTGGATCCGCGGCGGCGCCCGGCATGGATGGCGCGGGCCTGGGGGCAGTCGAGGCAACAACGAGGGCGGCGGGCCCTCCCACCACCAGCATCACGCCAAACGCGACCGCGCGCCATCGGGCGCGGCGCGGAAACCCCGGCAACCCCTGCATCGGGCGATAGTGCCGCATTTCCCCGGGCCGCGCCAACCATTGCTGGGCTGGGGGCTTCGGGGGCGTGCGAGCATCTGGGCTGCGAGCGGCACGGGGCATGCCAGCGCAGGTGCATCGGCCATGCCAGGAGCCGCTGCCCGGCGGCGGCCCGTGGGCATTGGCCGCGGTGTCGCCTCGGCCTGAGGTCGGGTTCCGAGGCAGTGCCCACGATGACGCAGCCGGGCGGAAAGGCGGCCCCGCGCCCCTGGTGCCGCGCCCCTGGTGCCGGGCCGCGCCTCCTTGCGCGCGGCCTTGGCGGTTGCGCCCCGGCCTCGGCCGTCGCGCCCGCGTGTCCCGGCGCGGCCCCGGGGCGCCGGTCGGCATCGGCCGCCGGCCCGTCCGGGCCGGCACGCATCGCCTCGACCCGGGACCACCGACGGGGGCGGGACAGGGCCAGCGGCGGCGGCAGCCGGCACGCTCGGCGGTGCCCCTCCCTGTGCCTCCGCCGGCGCTGCCGCCCCTTGCTCTGCCCTTGCCCCGCCCGTGCTCCGCCCTTGCCCCGCCCCTGCCAGGCCAGCACTTCCGTGCGCCCGGGCTTGACCGGCGCGGGGCCTGCGCGCCACGGTGCGGCCCGCCTGCCCGCGGCGTTTCGCTCGCCCCGTCGCATCACGCCAACCCCGGAGCCCGCCCGCCCATGTGCGGCATCGCCGCCATCCTTGCCGCCGCGCCCGACCCGGCCCTGCCTGCGCAGATGGCCGGGATCCTGGCGCGCCTTGCCCATCGCGGCCCGGACGATGCCGCCGAGTGGTTCGCCCCGGACGGGCGCGCCGCCCTTGGCCAGACGCGGCTTTCGATCGTCGATCTGAGCCCGCGCGGCCGCCAGCCCATGGCCAACGAGGACGGCACGCTC
Source organism: Alphaproteobacteria bacterium (assembly GCA_020850755.1). Taxonomy (GTDB): domain Bacteria; phylum Pseudomonadota; class Alphaproteobacteria; order Acetobacterales; family Acetobacteraceae; genus JADZEB01. The sequence continues at coordinate 2,129 of JADZEB010000015.1, forward strand.
TGGCTCACCTTCAACGGCGAGATCTACAACTGGCGGCCCCTGCGCGCGGAGCTGGAGGCCAAGGGCCACCGCTTCCGCTCCGACACCGACAGCGAGGTGCTGCTCCACCTGTTCGAGGAGGAGGGCGAGGCGATGCTGGCGCGGCTGCGCGGCATGTTCGCCTTCGTGCTCTATGACACGCGCACGGGCCGCGCCTTCTGCGCCCGCGACCGGGTGGGCAAGAAGCCGCTGGTCTATGCCGAGATCGTGCCCGAGGGCGCAGGCGAGGGCGCGACCCTGGCCGGGGCGCGCGTGGCGATCGCCTCGGAGATCCCGGCGCTCTGGCGCCAGCCGGGGCTCGATCGCGGCGTCAGCCCGGAGGGGCTGGCGCTCTACTTCCTGCGCCACCTGCGCCATGTGCCTGACCCCTGGACGCTCTGGCGCGGTCTCCGCCGCCTGCCGCCGGCGCATGCCATGACCATCGCCGAGGGCAGGGTCGAGCGCATCTGGTGCTACTGGGAACCGCGCTTCGACCCGCTCGAGACCGTCTCGGCCGATGCCTTCCTGTCGCGCTTCGACGAGGCGGTGGATCTGCGCCGGCTGGCCGATGTCGAGGTGGCGGCGCTGCTTTCGGGCGGGGTCGATTCCAGCGCCGTCGTGCAGGCGATGGGCGCGCTCGGCAGCCGCGGCATCCGCAGCTATGTGCTCGGCCGCGACGCCACCGACGACGAATTGCCGCGCGCGCGCCGCGCCGCCGAGCTGTTCGCCACCACCCATCGCGAGGTGCTGTTCGACGCCGAGACGCACCATGACGGCTTCGTCGAGCTGATCGCGCGACATGGCGAGCCGATCGCGCTCCTGCCGCTGGTGCATGCCTTCCGGCTCTGCCAGGCGATCCGCGCCGACGGCGTCAAGGTGGTGATGACCGGCCACGGCGCCGACGAGGTGTTCTTCGGCTATTCCGGCCATCTCGGCCAGGCGGCGGCGAGCCGCGCGGCGCAGTCCCTGCCGCCCTTCATGCGCCCGATCGTGCGCACGCTTGCGGGGCTGATGCCCGGCCTGCCGGAGCAGGCGCGGCATGGCGCGCTCGTGCTCGGCCATGCCCCGGGCGACAGGCGTGCGGCGCTTTATCGCAGCGAGGCCGAGCGGCTCTGGCCCACCATCCTGCGCCCCGAGGCGCGGCCCGACCCGGCGGCGCTGATCGGCGCTTGGCTCTCCGCCATGCCCGGTGCGGCCCCGCCGGCCGCCTATATCGACGAGGCGATGGTGATCGCGCTCCTGTCGGAGAATGCGCCCTCGGTCACCATCGCGGGCGACCTGCCGGCGATGGCCGCCGGGGTGGAGACGCGCGCGCCCTTCCTGGACCACGAGTTGCTGGAATACGCCTTCCGCATCCCCTGGCAGGCGAAGCTCGGCGCGGCCAAGGGGCCGGGGGATCTCAAGCTTTTCCTGAAAGGCGCGCTGCGCGGGCGGCTGCCCGAGGAGATCCTCACCGCCGAGAAACGCGGCTTCGGCTTCAACATCCAGGAGGCCGAGCTACTGCGCGGCGCCTGGCGCGGGCGGGTCGTGGCGGCCTTCGCCGCCTTCGACGATCTCGACGGCATGATCGAGCCGGCGGCGGCCGAGCGCGCGCTGGCCGCGCTCGACGGCCCGCCCGAGGTCGCGCGCGGCGCCGGGCAGATGGTGCTGAAGCTCTATGCGCTGCAACTGGCGCTCGGCATGGCCAAGGAGGCGGCATGAGCGGTCCCGACCCCATCCGCCCTGCACCGGCGCCGCCGGCCGCCAGCACCGGCGCGGCGGCCGAGGCCGAGCAGGCGCAGCGCTACCTCGCCCACTACCGCGCGACGCGGGCCAATACGCGCGGCGGCGGCCCGCTCGGCCGGTTGGCCGGCATGCTGCGCGACCGCCTCGATGCCAAGGCCCGCGCGCAGGGCCAGGCCGACCGCTTCGGCCTGTTCCTGCCGCGCGCGCTGGCGCTGGCCGGCATCGCCGATCAGGGGCCGCTCGCGGTGATGGAACTCGGCGCCGGCGATGGCTGGGCGCTCTCCTGCACCCGTCTCGGCCTCAGCCGCATCGCCGTCGATGCGGCCGACGCGTTCGCCGCCGATTTCGCCGCGCGCGGCATCGCCTTCCATGTCCGCGACATCGCCCGCGAGAAGCTGCCGGCCGCCGATGGCACGATCGACTTCCTGATGATGAACCATGTCATCGAGCACATCGCCGAGCCGCTGGCCCTGCTGGCCGAGTGCCGGCGCGTGCTGCGCCCGGGCGGCGGGCTTTACCTGCGCACGCCCGACATACTGCGCGTCGGCCACCAGTTCTGGGACGACTACACCCATGTCCGCCCCTACACCCACGGCGCCCTGCGCGCGGCCTGCATCGCGGCCGGCTTCTCGCCGCTGGCCGACCTCCATTCCGACCATACCCGCATCAGCCTCGATCTCCTGACCGATGGGCGCTGGCGCGGCCTGCTGTTCGGGCGGCGCTGGGGCGGGGCCGAGATCGAGGCGAGCTTCCGCCGCGACTGACACCGCGCCCGCCCGTGCCCCGCGCCCCATGCCCGCCCGCGCCCGCCTTCGGCCAGCGCGCATGGCGCGACAGGCCCGGCCCGCCGATGCTATAGACCCAACCGCCATGAGCCTTGCCGGCCTCGCCACCGCCACCGCCGCCGCCAGCGCGCCCGCCGCGCCGGGCGCCGCGCCCTCGACCGCGAACCTGCCGCCGCGGCTTGCGGCCGCATGGTCGGACTGGCTCGCGGTCGCGGGCGAGCGCGTCCATATCGGCTACGAGATCACCGATCCCGACCTCGCCCGCCACACCGCGATCTGCAACGAGGCGGCGGACGCCACCGTGGCCCGCCTCGCCGCGCTCTGGCCGCACGATGCCCCGCCCGCGCGCATCCTCGATATCGGCTCCTCGGCCGGCTTCAAGGCGCTCGCGCTCCAGCGCCGCTTCCCCGCGGCCGAGGTCGCCGGCATCGACCCCGACGATGCCGCGATCCGTCTCGGGCGGGCCATCATCGCCGAGGCGCCGATCGCGCCCGCCGCCCCGCGCCCGGCGCTGGAGATCGGCGTGGCCGAGGCGCTGCCCTGGCCCGACGGCCATTTCGACCTGGTCATCTGCCTGACGACGCTCGAGCATGTCGGCGATGTCGAGCGCAGCATCGCCGAGATGGCGCGCGTGCTGCACCCGGGCGGGGTCGCGCTGATCGAGGCGCCCAACTATCTCTGGCCCTACGAGCCGCACCTTGGGATCCTCGTCCCGCCGCTCTGCCCCAAGCCCTTGATGCGCCTCTGCGCGCGCATGCAGGGGCAGGGCGCCCTCGCCTGGTATGTCGGGCATCTGCAACTGGTCCATCCGCGCCGGGTGGAGCGGCAGTTCCGCGCCTGCGGCCTCGCCTGCGACAACCTGGCGGCGGGGAAGATCATGGCGGTGGCGGCCGGCGATGCGGCGGCGGTGAAGGCCTATGGCCGCGCCGCGCGCATCCTGGGCACGCTCGGGCGTGTGGGGCTGGCCCGCCCGCTCGCGCGCCTGCTGGTCGCACTCGGGCTCTACCCCTCCCTCCTCTATCGCGCAGAGAAGCGCTGAACCGCGAAGGAAACCCGCCCACGATGCGCGTTGGCGATACCGTGCAGCTTGAGACGAGGCCCGGCCGGATCGGCGATCTGCCCGCCTTCCTGCTGCGGCGGCTGGCGGGGCAGAGCGTGCTCAATGTCGGTGCCGCCGGTGGCGTCACCTACTACCTGCCCGACCGCGCCGAGCTCTGGTTCCAGACGCGGCTCGCCGCGGTGGCGGCCGAGGCGGTCGCCGCCGACATCGACGCGGACGGCATCGCGCATGCCGCGCGCCACGGCCACACCATCCTGCACGCCGATGCGGAGGCGCATGATTTCGGCCGGCGCTTCGACGCCATATTGATGATCGACGTGATCGAGCATGTCGGCAGCCCGGCGCGCGCGGTGGCGAACCTGCTCGCCCATCTCGTGCCCGGCGGTGCGCTCTACATCTCGACCCCCAACCCTGCCTATCTCGGCGATGTCGCGCGCACGCTTCTGTGGCGCCGGCCCTCGGTCTATTGGGACCACCAGGCGCTGATGGCGCCCGAGCATCTGCAGGCGCTGTGCGACCGGCACGGCCACAGGCTGAGCGAGGTGCATTTCTTCAGCCATGTCGATCGGCGCAGCCTGCGCAACCGGCTGGTCTCGGGCGCGATCGCGGCGGTCGGGCGGGTCAACCGCCGGCTGAACAGCTCCTGGCTCGGCGTGGTGCAGGCGGGCGCATGACGGCCAGGGCAGGCGAGCCGACGGCCGATGGCGCAGCGGCGCCGCTGGTGTGGTTCTACCCGCACGCGCAGCTGCGCGAGCGCCAACTCGACACCATCCGGCGCTGGCCGGGGGGCCGCGCGCTCAACCCGGAACTGGCCGGGCGCACGCGCCCGATGCTGGCCGGCAGCGGCGCAACGCCAGCGGCGCGCCGGCAGGGCGGGCTCCTGGCACGCCTGCCGCTGCCCAACATCAAGCGCCGCCCGCGCGGCCTGCCGGCCGAGGCGGCGGTGTATGTGTGGGGCGGGGTGGTGGCCTCGGGGCCGTTCATCGCCGATCTCGACACGCCCTATGCGCTTACCGGCTACAATCTCGACGCGCTGCCGCTCTGGCGCTGGCTGTTGCGCGCGATGCTGGGCGCGCCGCGCTGCCTGGCGATCCGCTGCATGAGCCGCGCCTGCGCCGAATCGCTGCGCCTCGAGTTCGGCGCGCGTGTCGCCGCCAAGGCGAGCGTGCATTATCCGCGCATCCCCACCCCCGCCTTGCCTGTGCGGGCCGGCGCCGCTGCTACGGGTCAGGACGGGCCGCGCTTCCTGTTCATCGCCACCCAGTTCGAGATCAAGGGCGGCGCGGCGCTGTTGCGCGCCTTCGCGCGCGTGCGCGCCGCACTGCCCGGGGCGCGGCTCGATCTCCTCACCCACCTGCCGGAAGGGCGCGCGGCGCTCGCCGCCCAGCCGGGCGTGACGGTGCATCCGGCCAATCTGTCGCGCGCGGAGACCTGGGCGCGCTTCCTGGCCCGGGCCGACGTGCTGGTGCACCCGACCTATGTCGACAGCTTCGCCATGGTGGTGCTGGAGGCGCTGGCGCACGGGCTGGCGATTGTCGCGACCGACCTCTACGCCATCCCGGAGATGGTCGAGGATGGCGTCAACGGCGCGCTCCTGCCCGCGCCCTTGTCGATCTGGGACGGGTTCCGCCCCGGCGCTCTCTACAAGCAGCTTGAGGACGCGCCCGCGATTGCCGCCGCGCTCGACACGACGGCGTTCGAGGAGAAGCTCGCCGCGGCGATGATCGCGCTCGGCGATCCGGCGCGGCTGGCGGCCTCGCGCGCCGCCTCGCGCGCCCTGTTCGAACGGCGCTTCGCGTCATGACTGCCCCCGCCAACGCGGCGCCCGCCCTCTCCATCGTCGTGCCGGCCTATAATGCCGCCGACACGATCGGCGCGACACTCGAATCGGTGTTCGCCGCGCCTGCGCCCGAAGGCGGCATCGAGGTGATCGTCGTCGATGACGGCAGCACCGATGCCGCGCGGCTGCACGCCGTGCTGGCGGCCTATCCCGCCGTGCGCCTCCTGGTGCACCCGGCCAATCGCGGCATGTGCGCGGCGCGCAATACCGGCATTGCCGCCAGCACGGGGCGCTTCGTCACCGTGCTCGATGCCGACGACACGCTGGTGGCGGACTGGACAGCGGCCTTCGCGCGCATCCTGGCCGAATGGCCGGAGGGCGCAGGGCTCTGCTTCGCCGGCTGCCGCACGCCCGCAGGCGAGCCCACGCGCCGCGTGCCCGACTATCGCGGGCCGCTCTCGCTCGCCACCTTCCTCTCCGACCGCTATGCCGGGGAGTATCTGCCGCTGTTCCGCGGCGATTATGTGCGCGCCGCGCCCTATGTCGATCTCGGCACGCGGAAAAGCTGCGGCAACCTATCCTATCTGCGCTGGCTGCAGGACGGGCCGATCCACATCACCGCCGAGGAACTGCGCATCTACGATACGGGGCGCGCCGGCAGCGTCTCGGCCAACTGGGCGCGGGCCGACAAGGCGGCCGAGAGCGCGCAATGCCTGGAAGCCGAGATCGCGCGCTACGAGGCATTGTTCCGCGCCAACGCGCCCGGCCTGGTCGAGAGGAAGCAGCTCAAGCTCGCTGTCTATCGGCGCCTGGCCGGCCTGCCCGGCGCTTGGCGCGCCTTCGCCGCCGGCTGCGGCCTCGGCCGCCTGCCCGAGACGCTCGCGGCGCTGGCGATGCTGCTTGCCGGCCCGCGCGTGGCGACAGCGCTGGTCAACTTCGCCAAGCGCGCGAATCTGATCAAGCGCTATGGTTAGCCGGCCATGACCGCCAGCCCCTCGACCGCCCCCCCATCCGCCGCTGCGGCACCCGCCCCGGCCGCCACCCCTGGCCAGGATGCCGCTGCGTTCTACGAGAGCTTCTGGGCCGATGCCGACTATACGCTGCGCTATGCCTGGGACGCGGCCAGGCGCGACCGCTTCCCGGCGATAAAGGCCGTGACCGCCGGCCTGGCGCCCTTCGCGCGCGTGCTCGATTTCGGCTGCGGCAACGGCGTCCTTACCGCCTGGATGCACGAGAACGGGCTCGCCCCCGAGATCATCGGCTACGACGTCTCGGAAACCGGCGTGGCCTATGCGGCGAAAAGCTTCGCCCGCCCGGGCCTTTCCTTCGCCCGCTTCGACCCGGCGCTGGGCCTGCCGGAAGGCGCGCGCGGCTTCGATGCGATCATCGCCTCGCATGTGCTCGAACATGTGCCCGACCCGGCGGCCTGCGTGCGCGATCTTGCCACCCGCGCGCAATGGCTGGTGCTCGAAGTGCCGGTCGAGAGCGCCGCCGTGCCCAACGCCTATTACCGGCTGACGGGGCGCGACCGGCTGCGAAACCCGGTCGGGCACCTGCATTTCTGGTCGCGTGCGAGCTTCATCTCCATGCTCGAAGGCGCCGGGCTCACGGTCGAGCGCGTGCACCACTACGCCTCGGCGCCCTTCTCGCCCTTCACCGCGCGCTGGAAGCGCGCGATCGAGCAGGTGGCGCTGCGCGTTCTTGGCCTGCCGCTCTATGCGCGGCTGATGGCCACGCATCTCTGCGTGCTCGCGCGCGCCGCTCCGCCCGCGCCGCGCGCGGGCTGAGCGGGGGCTGGGGCGCCCATGTGCGGCATCGCCGGCTGGGCCGGAGGCGCTGACCCCGCCATCGCCGCGCGCATGCTCCGCCGCCTGGCCCATCGCGGCCCCGATGGCGAGGGAAGCTGGCAGGACGAGGCGGCGGGGCTGTGGCTCGGCCAGCGGCGGCTGGCGATCATCGACCTGAGCGAGGCGGGCGCGCAGCCGATGCTCTCGGCCTCGGGGCGCTACGCCATCACCTACAATGGCGAGATCTACAACCACCCCGAGCTGCGCGCCGGGCTCGCGGCGCGCGGGGCGCGCTTCCGCGGCACCTCGGACACCGAGACGCTGCTCGCGCTGATCGAAGAGGCGGGGCTTGCCGCAGCCGTGCCGCGCCTGAACGGCATGTTCGCCTTCGCGCTGTGGGACCGGCAGGAGCGACGGCTCTCGCTGGTGCGCGATCGCGTCGGCATCAAGCCGCTCGCCTATTGCGAGGGGCCGGACGGGCAGATCGCCTTCGCCTCCGAGATCACCGCGCTCGCCTGCCTGCCCTGGTTCGATGCGACGCTCGATCCGGCGGCGGTGGCCGACTATTTCCGCTATCTCGCCACGCCGGCGCCGGCCAGCATCTTCCGCGCCGTGCGCAAGCTGCCGCCGGGCGCGATCCTGCATTGGCAGGACGGGCGGAGCGAGATCACGCGCTATTGGAGCGTTGCCGGCGCCATCGCCGAGGCCGCGGCCGACCCGCTGCCCGACGATCTGCCGCGCGCGGCCGAGGCGCTGGCGGCGCTGCTGGCGGATGCCGTGCGCGCGCAGCTGATCAGCGACGTGCCGATTGGCGCCTTCCTTTCCGGCGGGATCGATTCGGCGCTGGTCGTGGCGATGATGCGCAAGGCCGGCGCGGTGCGAAGCTTCACGATCGGCTTCCCCGATCCGCGCCACGACGAGAGCGGCCCGGCCGAGGCGGTGGCCGCCGCACTCGGCACCGCGCACCAGACCATCCGGATGGACGAGACCGAGGCGATGCGGCTCGTGCCCGCTTTGGGCGCGATGTTCGACGAGCCCTTCGCCGATGCCTCCAGCCTGCCGGTGGCGCTGCTCTGCCGCGCGGCGCGCGCGCATGTAACGGTGGCGCTTGCCGGCGATGGCGGGGACGAGCTGTTCGGCGGCTATCCGCGCTATTTCCACGGCGCGCGGGTGCAGCGGCTGCGCCGCCGCCTCGGGCCCGCCGGCAGCCGCATCGCCGCGCGCGCGCTTCGCGCCGTGCCGCACGGGCTGGGCGACCGGCTGGCCCCGCTCCTGCCCGGCGGCGGCGGCTCGGCGGGGGCGGGGGCGCGGCTGGCGCGGCTGGCCGACTATCTCGACGCCGCGCCCTCCGACACCTATCGCGAGGCGATCGCCGCCTGGCGCGTCCCGCCGCTGCTCGATCCCGCCTGGCGCGCGGCGGAAACGGGCGCGGTCGATCTCGCGCCCTTCGCCGGCCTGTCCTGGGCCGGATCGATGATGGCGCTCGACCAGGCCGCGCACCTGCCCGACGACCTGTTGACGAAAACCGATCGCGCCAGCATGGCGGTCGGGCTCGAGGTGCGCGTGCCGCTGCTCGACCATCGCGTGCTCGGCTTCGCCTGGCGCCTGCCCGAGCGGCTCAAGCTCGGTGGGGCGAGCATCGCCGGCAAGCAGGTGCTGCGCACGGTGCTGGCCCGCCACCTGCCGCGCGAACTGTTCGAGCGGTCGAAGATGGGCTTCGGCGCGCCGCTCGGGCGCTGGCTCGGCGGGCCGCTGCGCGACTGGGCCGAGGCGGTGCTGGCGCCGGCGCGCCTTGCCGGCGACGGCGTGCTGGACGTGGGGGCGGTGCGCGAGGCGTGGGCGCGGTTCCTGGCCACGGGCGAGGGCTTCCAGCGCGTCTGGACCGCGATCGCCTGGCTGGAATGGCGCGCGGCCTGGAGCGCCGGGGCCGCCGCGGCAGCAAGGGACGCGCCGTGACATGAGCGAGGCGAGGCCGCCCGTGCGCGTGCTGCACGTCATCACCGGCCTTGGCGTCGGCGGGGCGGAGACGATGCTGGCCAAGCTCGTGGCCGGGCTCGATCCGGCACGCCATGCCGCGCGCGTCGTGTGCCTGCAGGCGGAAGGGCCGCTCGCCGCGCCGATCCGCGCCGCCGGGGTGGCGGTGGATGCGCTCGGCATGCGCGGGGCGGGCGATATGCCGCGCGCGCTCTGGCGCCTGGTGCGGCTCTGGCGCGGCTTCCGCCCCGATCTGGTGCAGAGCTGGCTCTACCATGCCGACCTGATGGCGACGCTGGCGCAGCCTTTCGCGCACGCCTTCGCCCCGCGCGCCAATCTGGTGTGGTCGCTGCGCTGCTCGAACATGGAGCTTGGCGCCTATGCGCCCGGCACGCGGCGCGTGCTGCGCGCGCTGGTGCGCCTCTCGCGCCGCCCGGCGCTCATCACCGCCAACAGCCGCGCCGGGCTCGACTGGCACATCGCGCTCGGCTACCGGCCGCGGGCGAGCGCGATCGTGCCGAACGGCTTCGACACGGCGCGCTTCCGCCCCGACCCCGCCGCGCGCGCGGCCTTCCGCGCCGTGCTCGGCGTGCCCGGCGATGCGCTGCTGGTCGGCATGGTCGCGCGCACCGACCCGATGAAGGACCACGCCACGCTCATGGCGGCGATGGCGCACCTCGCGCCCGCCCATCCGCGCGCGCAGCTCGTGCTGGTGGGCAAGGGCACCGAGGCGCTTTCGGTGCCGCCCGCGATTGCCGGGCGCGTCCATGCGCTCGGCCAGCGCGGCGATGTCGCGGCGATCCTGCCGGGGCTCGACCTGTTCTGCCTGTCCTCGGCCTTCGGCGAGGGCTTCCCCAACGCGCTCGGCGAGGCGATGGCCTGCGGCCTGCCGGCGGTCGTGACCGATGTCGGCGATGCGGGGGCGATCCTGGGCGGCTGCGGGCGTGTCGTGGCCCCGCGCGACGCGGCGGCGCTGGCTGGTGCCCTTTCGGCACTCCTGTCGCTGCCCGAGGCCGAGCGTGGCGCACTCGGGGCGGCGGCGCGGGCGCGGGTCGAGACCGAGTATGCGCTGCCCGCCGTGATCGCCCGCTACGGGGCGCTATGGGACGATCTGGCGCGCGGGCGCGCGATCGGCTAAGCGGACGCCAACGGGTCGCGCAGGTCTGCAGGATTGCCGCGCGCCAATCGGGATCGGACCAGCCGCATGATCGAGGGCTCGCGCTACTACATCGAGGCCGATGCCGAGGCCAACCGGCGCGAATGGCACCGCTACTACGGGCCGAAGCGCGCCGGCCAGCAGCACATGCAGCTGGAGCTGATCGGTCGCACCGAGGCGCGCCGCGTGCTCGAGATCGGGCCCTATCTCGGCTATGTCACGGCGCTGCTCGGCAATGCCGGCTATGCGGTGACGACGCTCGATCTCGGCCCGCGCCAGTTCACCGACCCGCCCGGCCCGCATGTCGAGATGGACCTGCTGGCGATCGACCCGGCGCGGCTGGCCGGGCACGACGCGATCCTTTGTTGCGAGACGCTGGAGCATCTGCCCTTCGCGCGCGTGCCCGATGTGCTCAAAGGCTTTGCCGCCACCGGCGCACGCACGCTGATCGTCTCGGTGCCCTATTCGGGCGCGCAAGGCTTCCTGCAACTCTACGCCAATGGCGTGAGCGGCTGGCGGCAATCCCATTTCCGCCTCTGGTCGGGTTTCAGGCGGTTCCGGCCCGACCCCGATCCGCTCGGGCACAAATGGGAATGCGGCTACCGTGACACGCCGCTGAGGCGCTGGGAGGGGGCGATCGGCGCGAGCGGCTGGCGCATCGTCGAGCGCGTGTTCACCGCGCCGACGCGATCGGTGTTCCATCGCTGCGAGAACGCGACGCTGGCGCCGACGACCCGCCCCTGAACAGAGGCGCGCCAGCGTGCCCGGCGGCCGGCGGGAATCCCCTCCCGGCGCGCGCTACCCCTTGAGGCCGCCGGACTGGCGCTGCGGGATGGTGCGCGAGGGGGCCGGGCGGCGTGGCTGCGGCGGCGGCGCGTACTCGCCAGCCGCGCGCGCGATGCGCAGCTCGCGCCCCTGCAGCAGCACCACCCTCTCGCCGGGCTGGAGCTGCTGTTCGTTGGTCTGCACCACGGCGATGGTCTGCCCGCCATCCTCGCGGATGATGAACTCGGTTGCGATGCCCTGCGTCACGCCGCGCTCGACCGCGGTGCCGGCGATGCCGCCGATCACCGCGCCAGCTATGCCCGCCAGCGCCGGGCCGCGCCAGCCGCCGCCGATCGCCGAGCCCGCGATGCCGCCCGCCACCGCGCCGGCGGCCGTGCCGATGCCGCTCTGCGTGCCGGCGACGCGCACATCGCGCATCGACAGGATGGTGCCATAGCCCACCATCGATGCCTGCTGGAGCTGGCCGCGGGAATAGGTATCGCCCGTGTGCGAGGGCGCGCAAGCGGCGGTGCCGAGCGCCAGGCTGCCGATCAGGAGGGCGCCGGCCAGGCGCAGATAGGGCCTACGCAGATAGGGCCTCAGGGCGGTGCTGGTCATTGCGAAACTGTCCTCACTCCTCTGGGGCCGGAAGGGTTGCCTCCCGGCCGGCTCATCCTTTACGAACGATTTTAGCGGAGACTTTGTTCCCTTTGCGGCGTTTTTTGCGGTCTCGCGTGCAGGGCGGGACCACGCTCGCAATCCCTGGTAGCGGGAGATGGCGTGGTGTCCAGCTTCTTGTGGTCCGGGCGAGGAGTCGCAGTTCCGCCGCGTTTGCGAGAAAAGCGGCGCCGAGCAGCGCCATACTCTTGCCCAAAACCCCATTTTGTAATAAGGAGTTAGAGTCTAGAGCTGCCGGATTGCCTCAATGACGGGTCGTAAACCGCCCGTTGGGACCATTCTGGCCGGCTGACGGGAGAGTGCGTATGACGGGCGGGATCGTTTCCTGGCGGGCAATCCACAGGCTGGCGCTGATGGGTCTCTGCCTTATGGTGGCTGCTTGTGCCGGCACCGGCCGCTCGCCCACCGACTCCGCCGCCGACTATGCCTGGCGTGCCCAGACCAACTACACCCCGCCCGGCCCCTCGCACGATCCCTGGGGGCCCTATATCGCCGAGGCCTCGGCCCGCTTCGACGTGCCCGAACAGTGGATCCGCGAGGTGGTCCGCCAGGAAAGCGGCGGGCGCACCCACATGAATGGCCGCCCGATCACCTCCTCGGCCGGGGCGATGGGCCTGATGCAGCTCATGCCCGGCACCTGGGCCGAGCTGCGCGCCATGCACAGCCTGGGCGACGACCCCTACCATCCGCGCGACAACATCCTCGCCGGCACCGCCTATATCCGCGAGATGTACGAGCGCTACGGCTCGCCGGCCTTCCTGGCCGCCTACAATGCCGGTCCGCGCCGGCTTGAGGAGTATCTCGGCGGCAGCCGCGGCCTGCCGGATGAGACGCGCAACTATGTCGCACGCATCGCCCCCGCGATCCGTGGCCATGCGCCGCAGAACCGCGCCGCGGCCGAGGTCTATGCCGCCGGCTGGATTCCCGACCAGGTGCCTCGCGGCCCGCGCCGCGTGGGCTATGCCTCGGTGCGCCCGCCAATGCCGCCGCGCGCGGTCGCGGCGAGCCGCCCGGTCCAGATCGCCGCCGTGCCCGCGGCCAACGCGGTGCCCTCCTATGGCCGCAGCGTGCAGGTGGCGGCGCTGCCCGCGCCCCCGGTGGCGCCGCGCCCCGCCTACCAGATGGCCGAGGCACGGGCCGCCGCGCCGCCTGCGGTTGCCGCGTCGCGCGGCTCGGGCTGGAGCCTGATCCCGCCCGCCCATGCCGCCACCCTGCCGCGCCTGCCCCCCGGCCCGCCGGCCGCGACGCGCGCCGTCGCGCCAGCGCCGGGCCCCTGGGCGATCCAGGTGGGCGCCTTCGCCAACGAGATGCAGGCCCGCTCGATGGTCGGCACCGCCCGCGGGCTTGCCTCCGACCTGCTCCGCCCGGCGCGCCCTGCGGTCGTGGGCGCGCTCACCCCGCGCGGTTCGGTCTATCGCGCGCGGTTCATGAACCTTTCGCGCGACGCGGCCGAAGCCGCCTGCGCCCGGCTTGCCGCCTCGCAGATCGCCTGCATCGCGCTGTCGCCCGACCGGCAGAGCTAGCGGCTTCGCGCGACCCTTCGCCCGACCGGTTTTTGCGCCGGCGCCCCGTTTTCGCTTCCGCCCAGCGGCGGCGGGAACGGGGCCGCTGCGCCCTGGCTGTCGGCGCCCTGGCTGTCGGCGTGGGCCGCTGGCGCGGTGGCTTGCCGGGTCGGGCCAGGGCCTTATAGTCCGCGCTTCGACACCGTTCCCTCCCACCAGCGCAGAGAGACCGACAGCATGAGCGCCGACGCGCCCAAAGGCGGCCCCGAGGCCCAGTATCGCGCCTTCCTGGCGCAGGGCCGGTTCATGATCCAGCGCAGCCGCTCCTCCGGCCGCCATGTGTTCTATCCGCGCGTGGCCGAGCCCGGCACCGGCGCCACCGACCTGGAATGGGTCGAGGCCAAGGGCACCGGCACCGTCTATGCCACCACCGTCAACCGCCGCCGCCCCGAGGATGGCGGCAGCTACAACGTCGCCCTGATCGACCTCGACGAGGGCGTGCGGATGATGAGCCGTGTCGACAACATCGCCCCCGACAAGGTGGTGATCGGCATGAAGGTGAAGGCGCGCATCGCCGAGATCGACGGCGCGCCGCAGATCGTGTTCGACCCGGCCTGAGCGCGCGGAACAAGGAGACGCATCCCATGCCCCATCCGCTGCGCGGCAAGACCGCAATCGTCGGCGTTGCCACCGCCGGCACCGGCGAGGCCCATGGCCGCTCGCCGATCGAGCTCCTGGGCGAGGCCGCCGTGAAGGCCTGCGCCGATGCCGGCATCGGCCTGGCCGAGGTCGACGGCATCTTCGCTGCCACCTCGACCCACGCCCTGCCCACGCTTTCGGCCAGCGAGTATCTCGGCATCCGGCCGAAATTCACCGACGGCACCAATGTCGGCGGCTCCTCCTTCGAGGCGCACATGCTGCACGCGGCGCTGGCACTCGATGCCGGGCTCTGCGATGTGGCGCTGATCTGCTACGGCTCGAACCAGCGCACCGCCAGCGGCCGGCTGGTCTCGATGTCCGAGCCGCAGCCCTTCGAGGCGCCCTACCGGCCGCGCCATCCGATCAACGCCTATGCGCTTGCGGCCAACCGGCACATGCACCAGTTCGGGACCACGCGCGAGCAGCTGGCCGAGGTGGCGGTGGCGGCGCGCGGCTGGGCCAACCTCAACCCCGAGGCCTTCGCCCGCGGCCCGCTGTCGATCGCCGATGTGCTGGCGGCGCGGATGGTGTCCGACCCGCTCACCTCGCGCGATTGCTGCCTCGTCACCGATGGCGGGGCGGCGGCGATCATGGTGCGGGCCGACCGGGCGCGGCACCTGAAGCGGAAGCCGGCCTATTTCCTCGGCGGCGCGGCGGCGCAATGGCACCGCACCATCTCGCAGATGCCGGACCTGACCGTGTCGGCGGCGGCGGAAAGCGGCCCGCGCGCCTTCCAGATGGCGGGGCTGTCGCAGAAGGACGTCGATCTGCTGATGCTCTACGACGCCTTCACCATCAACACGATCCTGTTCCTCGAGGATCTCGGCTTCTGCCCGAAGGGCGAAGGCGGGCGGTTCGTCTCGGGCGGGGCGATCGCGCCGGGCGGCCGGCTGGCTGTGAACACCAATGGCGGCGGGCTCTCCTGCGTCCATCCCGGCATGTACGGCATGTTCCTGATCGTCGAGGCGGTGCGCCAGCTTCGCGGCGAGGCGGGCGAGCGCCAGCTCAAGCGCTGCGAGGTGGCGCTGGTGCATGGCAATGGCGGCACGCTTTCGAGCCAGGTGACGGCGTTCCTCGGCGGACCGGCGGCGCTGTAGGCGGCGGCGGCCGGCGGCGGGGCCCATCCCCGCCGCTGTTGCGTAAATGACACGCGGGCCCGGCATCGGCGGCGGTGCCGGGCCTTGCCATGCCGGCGTCATGCTTTGGCCATGCTTGGCGGGAGAATGCGGGGCCAGGAGATTGTCCCTCATGGTCCCGAATGCCCTTTGCCCCACCGTCGATCCAGGCTCCCGGCCGCCGCTCGCGCGGCTGCCCGGGCGGTCGCGCTGGTCGGCGCTCCTGCTTGCGGCATTGCTGATGCCGGTGGCGCCGATGGCGGAACTGCGCGCGCCGGCCCCCGCTCCGGTCCCGGCACCCGCGGCTACGCCCGGCGCGGCGGAAACCTGCCGCGCGCCGCTGGCGCAACTGCTCGCCGATCGCGAGCAAGCGGAGCGCTGCGTCGTCGATACCGATCTGCTCGAGGCGCTCGATGCCATGCGCGCGCACGAGGTCGCGCCGCCGCCAGCCGCTGCCGGCCTCCCGCGCCGCTGACATCGGGCGTCGCGTCCGGTCGGGCGCGGCCGCCGCCGCGTGACGTTCCGATCGTCGGCGCGGCGGACGCCTCGGCTTGCCAAGCCGGTCCTGCTCGGCCATCAATGCCGGGTATCAGCCGCGCCCGTTCCGCCCGCCGCGTCGGGCGGCAGGAAGTGTGCGCGTGGCTGCCGACACACAGGACCCGCCCGTGGCGACAGAACCGAGCCGCCCGTCCGCACCGCTTCCGGCTCCGGCAGACGACGCGCCGCCCGAGACGCCGCCCTATCTCGCCGACATGCTCGACATGCTCGGCAATCCGCCGAGCCCGCCCGCGCTGCGGCGCCTCCTCACCTCCGCCGAGATCCCGATGCAGGGCTCGGTGATCGCCGCCGACCCCGACACCGCCATTCTTGCCGCCGGGCGGCTCGGCTACCCGGTCGTGCTGCGGCTGGCATCGCCCGACATCGCCGATCCCGCCGCGATCGGCTGCGTGACCGACAGCTTGCCCGACCGCGCTGCCGTCCTTGCCGCCTTCCGTGCGCTCGTGGAACGTGCGAAAGCGAGCAGGCCGGAGGCGCGGCTGATGGGAGTCGCGATCGCCGCGGCGGTGCCGGACGGCATCGCCTGCCGGATCGGCATGCGCGGCGATGGCGAGGCCGGGCCTCTGGTCTGGCTCGCCCTGCCGGGTGACGCGGCGGAGCAGGGGACAAGCAAGCGGCCCGCGCCCTTCGGTGCGGCCACGGCACTCGCCCTGATCCGCGCCCACCCCGCCTTCGCCCTGCTCGACGGTTCGGACGGGCGTCCGCGCGCCGATACGGGGGCGCTGGCCGAGGCGCTGGCACGATTGTCGGTGCTTGCGGCACTGGCGGCGGGGCGCATCAAGGCGGTGGAGATCGACCCGCTGTTCGTCCGCCCCGAGGGCAAGGGCGTGGTCGCGGCGGATGCCAGGATCGAGGTCTGAGCAAGGAACGAGATGCCATGCCGGTAACGACTGAATCGCTGATGGGCGTGCAGATCCCCGAGGTTCGCCACACGCTCACCGAGCGCGACACGATGCTCTACGCGCTCTCGGTCGGGCTCGGCCAGGACCCGATGGACGAGAACCAGCTCTGCTTCGTCACCGAGCCGAGGCTGGCCGCGTTTCCAACGATCGGCGTGGTACTGGCCTATCCCGGCTTCTGGATCCGCGACCTCAAGACCGGGATCGACTTCGTCAAGCTGGTGCATGGCGAGCAGGGGCTGACGATCCACCGTCCGCTGCCGGCCAAGGGCGAGATCATCGGCCGCACCCGCGTCACCGGCGTGGTCGACAAGGGCGCGGGCAAGGGCATGCTGCTCTACAGCCGGCGCGAGATGTTCGATGCCGCTTCGGGCGCGCTGATCGCCACCGCCGACATCACCACCTTCTGCCGCGGCGATGGCGGCTTCGGCGGCCCGGCCGGGCCGGTGAAGCCGGTCCATCCCCTGCCCGAGCGCGCGCCCGACCGCTCGCTCGACCTGCCGACGCGGCCCGAGCAGGCGCTCTACTACCGCCTCAGCGGCGACTACAACCCGCTCCATTCCGATCCGGCGGTGGCGGCCAAGGCCGGCTTCCCGCGCCCGATCCTGCACGGGCTCTGCACCTTCGGCGTCTGCGGGCACGCGCTGATGAAGCTGATGTGCGACTACGATCCGGCGCGGTTCGGGGCGATGGATGTGCGCTTCTCCGCACCCGTTTATCCGGGCGAGACGATCCGCACCGAGGTGTGGGACGAGCCGGGCGGAGCCGCCTTCCGCGCGCTCGCGGTCGAGCGCAATGTCGTCGTCATCAACAATGGCAGGTTCCGCTTCGCCTGAGCGGGGGGCGGGCCGCGCGATACCAGGGCCAGGACCGGGAACGAGGACGATCGCGACGATGATCAACAAGATCGTGGACAGCTACGCCGCGGCGGTGGCCGATATCCGGGACGGCGCGGTGGTGGCGGTGGGCGGCTTCGGCGAGGTCGGCATGCCGACCGAGCTGCTGCACGCCCTGATCGAGCAGGGCGCGAAGGATCTCACCGTCATCGCCAACAATGCCGGCGTCGGCCATACCGGGCTTGCCGCGCTGATGGAGGCGGGGCGCATCCGCAAGATCATCTGCTCCTTTCCGCGCTCGGGCGGGTCGGTGGTGTTCGAGAAGATGTACGCCGCCGGCAAGCTCGAACTCGAACTCGTGCCGCAGGGCACGCTGGCCGAGCGGCTGCGCGCCGCCGGCGCCGGCATCCCGGCCTTCTATACGCCGACCGGGGTCGGGACCAAGCTCGCCCACGGCAAGGAGGTGCGCGAGATCGACGGCAAGGAGTATGTGCTGGAGCGTGCGCTGCCGGCCGATGTCGCGCTGATCCGCGTCTGGCAGGCCGATCGCTGGGGCAACGCCACCTTCATGCTGTCGGGGCGCAACTTCGCCCACCCGATGGCGATGGCGGCGCGGCAGACCATCGCCATGGCGCACGGGATTACCGAGCTTGGCACGCTCGACCCGGACCATGTCCACCTGCCGGGCATCTTCGTCCATCGCGTCGTGGCGCTGGATGCGCCGGATCGGCGCTCGCACTATCCTTGATGTCGGGCATCCCTGACCTGGGCATCCTTGATCGAGCCGCAACGGAGTAGCGCCGATGACCGAGCCGCAACCCCTTTCGCGCAAGGCGATGGCCGCGCGCGCCGCCGCCGACATCCCCGAGGGATGGTATGTCAATCTCGGCATCGGCATGCCGACCATGGTCGCCGACTATGTGCCGCTCGAGCGCGAGGTGGTGTTCCATTCCGAGAACGGTATCCTCGGCGTGGGCCCGGCGCCGGCGAAGGGCCAGGAGAATCCCTGGCTGGTGAACGCCGGCAAGCAGCCGATCACGCTGCGCCCCGGTGCCTCGATCTGCCATCACGCCGACAGCTTCCTGATGATCCGCGGCGGGCACCTCGATCTCTGCATCCTCGGCGCTTTCGAGGTGGCGATGAACGGCGACCTCGCCAACTGGGCGACGAGCGAGAACGACACCGCGCCCGGCGTGGGTGGCGCGATGGACCTCGCCGCGGGCGCCAAGCGCATCTGGGTGCTGATGGAGCACACCACCAAGGACGGGCGGCCCAAGCTGGTGCGCAGCTGCGGCTATCCGCTCACCGCCCCGCGCGTGGTCAAGCGCGTCTATACCAACCTCGCCGTGCTGGATGTCGCAGGCGAAGGCTTCGTCGTGCGCGAGATCCTGGACGGGCTTTCCTTCGAATCGCTGCAGGCGCGCACCGATGCCCCGCTGTCGCGCGCGCCCGACCTCAGGACCTTGGCGGCGCACTAGGCGCGCGCGGCGCAGGCGCCCGCCACGGCCGCGCGACACGATGAACAGCAGCGAGGACAGCGCCGAGGCGATCCGCATGCTGCGCGAGAGCGCGGCGGCGATCGTCCCGCCGGGCGGCGATCTCGGCCGCGTGCGCGCGCTCCGCTTCAAGGAGCCGGGATACGATCCCGCCATGTGGCGGCGCATGGCCGCGCTCGGCTGGTTCGCGCTGCGCCTGCCGGAGGCGCAGGGCGGGGCGGGGCTCGGCGTGGCGGCGCTGGCGGCACTCGCCGAGGAGCTCGGCCGCGGCCTCGTGCCCGAGCCGCTGGTTGCGGGCGCGATCCTGCCCGCCGCGCTGATCGCCGCTGCCGACGAACCGGGGCGCGCGGCGGCGCTGCTGCCCGCGCTCCTGTCCGGCGCGCGCACCCACGCGTTCGCCTGGCAGGAGGCGGCGGCGAGCCTGGACATCGCGCGCGCGGACACCATCGCCGAGGCGCGGCCCGGCGGCGGGGCACGGCTTGCGGGGCGCAAGCTGTTCGTGCCGCAGGCCGCCGGCGTCGATGCCTTCCTGGTCACGGCGCGCGAGGCCGAGGGGATCTCGCTCTGGCTGGTGCCGCGCGAGGCGGCGGGCGTTGCGCTCGCCACCGAGACCATGATCGACGGCGGCAACACCGGCACGCTGGCGCTCGATGGCGTCGTGCTGGGTGCCGAGGCGCGCATCCTTGCGCCCGCCCGCGCGCCCGCGCTGCTTGCCCGCACGCTCGACGAGGCGGTGATCGCGACGGCCGCCGCGCTGCTCGGACTGATGGACCGCGCCTTCGCCATCACGCTCGACTATCTCCGCACGCGCACCCAGTTCGGCAAGCCGATCGGCAGCTTCCAGGCCCTGCAGCACCGCGCCGCCGACCTGCTGGTGCAGATCGAGTTGGGCCGCGCCGCGATCGGCCAGGCCGCGCGGCTGGCCGACGATCCCGCGATACCCGCGCCCGCGCGCGCCGCCGCCGCAAGCCAGGCCAAGGCGCGCGCCTCGGACGCGGCGCTGCTGGTGACGCGCCAGGCGGTGCAGATGCATGGCGCGATCGGCTATACCGACGAGCACGATATCGGCCTCTTTCTGCGCCGCGCGATGGTTCTCTCCGCGCGCTACGGCAATGCCGCCTTGCACCGGCGGCGCCATGCCGCGCTCGCCCCCGCCATTGACACCGAGGAGTAGCCCCCATGACCGCCCTGATCCAGGAACGCGAAGGCCCGCTGGTGATCCTGACCATGAACCAGCCGGAGCGGCGCAACGCGCTATCCCATCAGATGCGCGAGGACCTGCACGCCGCCTTCGAGGCGATCGAGGCCGACAAGGCGGTGCGCGCGGTGGTGATCACCGGCGCGCAGGGGCATTTCTCGGCCGGCGGCGACATCTCGGGCATGAATACGCGCGACGCGCTGTCGGGGCGCGAGCGGTTCCGGCGCATCCATCGCCTGATCCGGCTGATGGTCGGCGGCTCGAAGCCGGTGGTGGCGGCGGTGGAGGGCTATGCCGTCGGCGCCGGGCTGTCGATCGCCACCGCCTCCGATCATGTCGTGGCAAGCGAGACGGCGAAGTTCTCCGCCCCCTTCGCCAAGGTCGGGCTGATGGGCGATCTCGGCCTGCTCTGGACGCTGCCGCAGCGCATCGGGGCGGGCAAGGCGCGCCAGATGCTGCTGTTCGGCGAGATGATCGGCGCCGCGGAGGCGCTGGCGATCCGCCTGGTCGACCGGATGGTGAAGCCGGGCGAAGCGCTTGCGGTGGCGAAGGAGCGCGCGCTTCTGCTGGCCGAGCTGCCGCCCGCATCGCACGCCATGACCAAGGCGGTGCTGGCGCACGGGCTCGACGAGTTCCTCGAACGCGAGCGGCAGGGCCAGGCGCTTCTCCTGCTGACCGAAGACCATGAGGAGGGCAAGCGCGCCTTCCTGGAGAAGCGCAAGCCCGTGTTCAAGGGCGTCTAGGCGCGCGGCGGCAGCGAGGCGACAATGAGCGGCGCGGCGGCCTTCGGCCACGACCCGACCGACTACAACGCCATGCCGGAAGCGGCGTTCCGGCAGGTGGTGCGCCGCTTCCTGGCCGAGAACTACCCGCCTGCGTTGCGCCATCCGCAGAAGCGGCTGCATTTCCGCGACAGCCGCCCCTGGTACATGATCCTGGCGCGCAAGGGCTGGCTCGCGCCCGGCTGGCCGCGCGAGCATGGCGGGCTCGGCCTGTCGGCGGGAAGGCAGATCGCGCTGATCGAGGAGTATGAACGCCACGGCTGCGCGCGCAGCAACGACATGGGCATCGTCATGATCGGGCCCTTGCTGATCCGCTACGGCACGCCCGAGCAGCGCGCGCGCTTCCTGCCCGCGATCCTCTCGGGCGAGCATATCTGGTGCCAGGGCTATTCCGAGCCCGATGCCGGCTCCGACCTCGCCGCCCTGCGCACGCACGCGATGCGCGAAGGCGATCACTACATCGTCAACGGCCAGAAGATCTGGACCACGCTCGGCAACGACGCGAACTGGATGTTCTGCCTTGTCCGCACGGACAGGCAGGCGAAGAAGCAGGACGGCATCTCCTTCCTGCTGATCGACATGACCGCACCGGGCGTGCGCGTGCGCCCGATCGTCAATCTCGACATGCATGACGAGTTCTGCGAGGTCTTCTTCGACAATGTCCGCGTCCCGGCCGCGAACCTGGTGGGCGAGCCCAACAAGGGCTGGGCGATGGCCAAGGCGCTCTTGGGCTTCGAGCGCATCTTCCTGGGCTCGCCCAAGCAGTCGGCCTATGCGCTTGAGCGCCTGGGGCTGCTGGCCGAGCGGATGGGCCTGGCCGAGGATGCCGCCTTCCAGGACCGCTACGCGCAGCTTCGGCTCGATCTCGCCGATCTGCGCGCCTTGTATGAACGCTTCGCAGAGCAGCTGCGCCAGGGCCAGGAACTCGGCCCCGAGGTGTCGATGCTGAAGATCTGGCAGAGCGAGCTGTTCCAGCGCATCACCGAGACCATGCTGGAGATCGGCGGGGAGAATGCGGCGCTGGCCGGCCCGATGGAGGGCGATCGCGACCTCAACATCTCCGGCCTTTTCATCAATGCGCGCCCGACCTCGATCTATGGCGGCACCAACGAGATCCAGCGCACGATCCTGGCGAAGAACGTGCTGAAGCTGCCGGGCTGAGGGCGCGCACGGTTCTTGCCGCGCCGCTTGCCGCGCCGCACTGCCGCACGCTAGGTTGCGATCGCGCAACAGAACCGGAGAGCCGCCATGCGTCGCACCCTCGCCTTCGCCCTGCTCGCCGGCCTTGCGGCGGCCGCACCCCTGCCGGCGCTTGCCGCGGGCGAGGTGGTCACGCTGCGCTCGGCCGGTCCGAATTCGCCGCTTTCCAGCGTCTCCTGCCAGACCACGCCAACGAAGGAGACGATGGCGCAGTGCCGCGAGCGCGCGATCGCAAGGCTGCGTACGCCCGAAGCCGGCACGGCGCAGCTGTTCCGCGACTGCACGCCGATCTTCGCCGACGGGATCGCGGTCTATCGCGGCGATGATGTCGCCGGCTACCGGCTGCACGCGCTGACCTGCCGGCTGGCGGACTGAGGCGCCCTTGCCTGTGAACGAGAACCGGGCGTGAACGAGAACCGGGCGTGAACGAGAACCGGGCGTGAACGAGAACCGGGCGTGAACGAGAACCGGGCGGTGCCTGCCCGGCACCGCCCGTCTTGTCGTGCCTTGCGCGGCTGAGGGGCGCGCGATCAGTTGTTGCGGTTGCGATGGATCTGCCGCGAGGAGCGGTTGTAGTTCCGCTGCACGCGGGCGCGCTCGCGCGGGGTGACGACGCCATCGGCGCGGGCCTGGCGCTGCGCGGCGCGGCTGCGGGCGACACCGCGTTCGGCGCGTGCCGCCTCGGCCGGGGTCAGGCTGCCGTCGCGGATGCCGGCGGCCACACGCTGCTGCTGGTTGTTCAGGCGCGGGCTGGCGGCAAGCGGGGCGCGCTGGGCATCGTGGCGCTGGCGATAGATCGCGCGGCTGTTGCGGTTCTGCGCGCGGTTGAGGCGGCGCTGCTCGCGCGCCGTGACGGTGCCATCGGAGGCAGCGCGATCCTGCATGCGGTCGATGCGCGCCTGGTTGCCTTCGAGCCGTGCAGCCTCGCGCGGGGTCAGGCCACCGCCGGAGATGCCGTCGGCGATGCGGTTCTGCTGGTTCTGGAAGCGCTGTTCGCTGCCGGCGGGCGTGCCTTGGGCCATGGCGCTCAGCGGCGCGAGGGCAAGGCCGAGCAGGGCCAGCATGGCGAAACGGCGGCGGGCGATCATGAACGATCCTCCTGTGTTGGACATCGGTGTGTTGGGCGTCGGGCAGGTCTCGCCCGCGCCGGGCTGTTCTACGCGGCAGTGATGACCGACTTATGGCCAGAACTTGTTAAAGTGTAACGGATCGTAATGATTCGGACGAAGGGGCCTGCATGCGCGGCCGGGCTCGTGCCTGCCCTGCGCCTGACGGCCCCTGCGCCTGACCGCGCCCGTGCTTGATCGACCCCGTGCTTGACCGGCCGGTGCCATAGCCGGCAGAACTGGGGCAATGATCGCGCCGGGGCCGCCCCGGCGCGCCGGAAAGGGAACAAGCGCCATGACCGCCCGCCCGCCGCTCGACCAGCAGGTGACCTTCATCTACGCGCCCGATCCCGCGCCCTGCTGGGCCTTCTATGGCGAGGTGCTCGGGCTGAAGCTGGTGCTGGACCAGGGCAGCTGCCGCATCTACCAGGCGGCGCCGAACGCCTTCCTCGGCGTCTGCCGCAACAGTGCGACCGCGCAGATGGCGCCGGGCGAGGGGCGGCAGAAGGGCGTGATCATCACCCTGGTCTCGTCCGAGATCGACGATTGGCACGCCTATCTGAAGGAGAAGGGCGTGCCGATCGAGAAGCCGCCCACGCTCAACGCCGAATACAACATCTATCATGTGTTCGTGCGCGACCCGCAGGGCTACCTGGTGGAGATCCAGGCCTTCCGCGACCCCTCCTGGCCCAGGCCCGTGCGCAGCTGAACGCGCCCGCGCCGAGCCGGCCCGCCCCGACGTTCAGGTCGCGAACATGGTGTTGGGCAGCCACAGCACAAGCTGCGGAAAAACCGCCAGCAGCACCACCGCCAGCACCATCAGCAGGAAGAAGGGCAGGGTGTAGGCGGCCACTTTGAATATGTTCTCTCCGGTCAGGCCCTGCAGCACGAACAGGTTGAAGCCCACCGGCGGCGTGATCTGCGCCATCTCCACCACGATCACGATGAAGACGCCGAACCAGACCAGGTCGAAGCCGGCGCGCTGGATGATCGGCAGCACGACCGATGTCGTCAGCACGATCATCGAGATGCCGTCGATGACGCAGCCGAGCATGATGTAGATGACAGTCAGCGCCGCGATGATCGAGTAGGGGCCGAAGCCCTGGCCACCGACCCATGTCGCCATCGCCGCCGGCACGCCGGTATAGGCCATGGCCTTGGTCAGGTAGGCGGCGCCGATGATGATGAACGAGATCATGCAGGACAGGCGCGTGGCACCCATCAGCGCCTCGACGAAAGTCTTCCAGCTGAGCGACCGGCCATAGGCCGAAAGCGCCAGCGCGCCCACCACGCCCATCGCCGCGGCCTCGGTTGCGGTGGCGATGCCGGCATAGATCGAGCCCATCACCGCCAGGATCAGCAGCAGCACGGGGAACAGCTCGCCGGTGGCGGCAAGCTTCTGGCGGAAGCTGGTGTGCGGGTCGCGCGGCGGCGTGCGCGACGGGTTCAGCAGCGCCCAGACCGCGATATAGCCCGAGAACAGCACCACCAGCATGATGCCCGGAATGATGCCGGCGATGAACAGGCGCACGATCGACTGCTCGGCCGCCACGCCATAGACGATCATGATGATCGAGGGCGGGATGAGAAGCCCGAGCGTGCCGGCCCCGGCCAGGCTGCCAATCGCCATGTTGCGATCGTATTTGCGCGACAGGAGCTCGGGCAGGCTCATCTTGCCGATGGTCGCGGCGGTGGCGGCCGAACTGCCGGACACGGCGGCGAAGATGCCGCAGCCGATCACGTTGACATGCATCAGCCGCCCCGGCAGGCGCTGCACCCAGGGGGCGAGGCCGCGGAACATGTTCTCGGACAGCTTGGTGCGGAACAGTATCTCGCCCATCCAGATGAACAAGGGCAGGGCGGCAAGCGTCCAGGAGGCCGAGGACGACCAGATCGAATCGCCCATCACCTTGTCGGCCGGGAAGATGGTGAAGCCGGTCAGGCCGACGAAACCCACCATCGCGAGCGCGACACCGATCCAGATGCCGAGGCCGAGGAAGAAGAACAGGACGCCGAGCAGGAACAGGCCAAGCTCGGTCAGGGCCACGCCTTCCATGGTCAGATCTCCTCGGCGGCGCGCTCGACCGCGTCCATCTGGTGCAGCTCCCACGAGGGGGTGCCGCCAAGCAGAACGGTGAGCAGATCGTCGATCAGCGCGATCGCGAACACGGTCACGCCGACCGGGATCGCAATCTGCGGGATCCAGATCGGGACCACGATCTGGCCCGAGGACATCTCGCCGAACTCGTAGGAGTCCCACACCATGTCGATCGCGGCGTAGGCCATGAACGACACCATCGCCGAGGCGGCCGCCAGCGCCACGATCTCCATCGCGCGCCGCTTGCCGGGGCCTACATGGCTGATGACCAGATCGACGCGGATATGCACGCCGTGGCGGAAGGTGTAGGCGAGCGGCAACAGCGCGCAGCCCGCCACCGACCAGGCGGCCAGCTCGTCCAGCCCGGGCACCGGCAGCACGAGAAGGCGGGTCACGATCTGCGCCAGGATCAGGAGCACGAGAACAATCATCGTCACCGCGCCGAGCACGCCGGTGACGAGATAGAGCCGATCGAGCGAGCGACGAAGCAATCCGTAGGTCATGCCGGAACGATCCTTGTCCATGCCCGGCCGGGCCGCGGTCCCTTGCATTCCTGCCAAGCGATGCGCGTCCCAGCGTCCATGGCGGACCGATGCGCGGCGGCGGCCATCAATGCAGGGAAGGCGGGGCGGGTTCCGGGGCGCCCGAGGATCGGCGGCGCCCCATGGCCAGTCTGGCTTGCGCGGAAAACAGAGACGCCGCCCGCCCCGACCGGCGACGGGGCAAGGCGGCGTCCCCTGTTCCTAGACGCTCAGCTGCGCATCGCCGCGACGACGCGGCGGCCCTCGTCGCCCGCCTTCTGCGCCCACTCGTTGGCGATGGTGTTGCCGATCTCGCGCATCTGCGACAGGAAGCGCTCGGTCGGCTGGCCGATGGTCATGCCGCGCTGGCCAAGCTCGGCGCGGCGGTCCATCTCGGCCTTCTGCGCGGCAGCGCGGCCACGCCGAGAGGCGGTATCGGCCGCCTGCAGCATCAAGGTGCGCGTCGAATCGTCGAGCCGTCGCCACTCGCGCATGTTCACCAGGATGGCGTTGCGCGTGTGGTTGCCGCCGACATCGTAGAAGTAGCGGGCATAGTCCCAGGCCTGGGTGTCGACGCCGGTCTGGGCCGAGGTGTACATGTGCGTGATGATGCCGGTGGCGAAGGCCTGCGGCACCTCGGCCTGCTGGACGGTGGTGGGCGTGGCGCCCATCAACTGCGCCATGCGCGAGGTGAGCGCGTTGTAGGCGCGCAGCTTGACCCCGCGGAAATCCTCGACCGAGTTGATCGGCGCGCGCGAGTAGAAGCCCTGGCTCGGCCAGGGAACCAGGTAGAGCAGCATCAGGCCCTGCGCCTCGAACTTGCGGCGCAGGATGCCGGCCGTGAGTTCGTTCAGCTTGTCCGAGAGCTCCCAGGTCGGGGCCAGGAACGGCACGCTGTCCACCTCGAAGAACGGATCCTCGTTGCCGTAGGCCGACATCAGGATCTCGCCCATCTGCACCTGGCCGGTCTGGATGCCGCGCTTGATCTGCAGCATGGTCAGGAGCGCGGCGTTCGAATGCACCTGGAACTGCATCCGGTTGTTGGTGCCCTGCTGCACTTCCTGCAGGAAGGTGCGCAGGTTCTGGGTGTGGAAGTTGCCGTCCGGATAGGGCGTGGCGATGGCCCAGCGGCGGGCCTGCTGCGCGCTGGCGGTGGCGCCCGCGCCCATCAGAGCGGCGCCGGCCGCGGCGGTGGCGAGGAAGTCGCGACGTTTCATGTTGTTAGCCCCCTGTTCTGCTCGCCCCGCCCTCGGTCGGGGCGGCTGCGTATTGCACCAGACCCCGACTCTTGAGGATCAGGGGCAAGGATGCAAGGCCCATTCGTCACGCGAGGGTTTCGTGGCCAGCGCCCCTTCAGGAGCGAATCCCGCGCGCGGCGAAGGCGGTGGCGGCGAAGCTGCGTGGCCCGTCCGGCCCGCCGGCAAGGTAGGCGCGCCGCAGCGCATCGGCCAGGCGCGCGCGGCGCGTGGCCGGCAGGGCGGCGACATAGGCGCCGATCACGCCCTGCCCGGCCAGCCAGGGCGAGAAATAATCGTCGAAGCAGGCGAACTCCATGCGGATCGTGATTTCGGTTGCCGCCACATGTCGTGCCCCGTGCCGCCGCAAGGCGTCGGCCAGCGCGCCGGGCGCGGCGAGGGGGGCGGCGAACTGGGCGGCGCGGAAGGTCTCGCCCTCGGGATCGAGGGCGGCGGCGGTGTCGGCGAAGACGCGCATCATGGTCAGGCCGCCGCGGAAGTCCCACACCGCCGCCCCGACCAGTCCGCCCGGGGCAAGGACGCGGTGCATCTCGGCCAGGGCCCGCTCGGGCTCGGGCAGGAAGTTGAGCACTAGCATGGATGCGGCGGCGTCGAACTCGGCGCTGGCGAAGGGCAGGGACTGGGCATCCGCCCGCTCGAAGCGGATGCGCGCGCCGGCGGCTTCGGCGCGCGCGGCGGCGAGGAAGGGCTCGGCAATGTCGGCGCCGACGATCTCGGCATCCGGCAGGCGCGCGGCGAGCGCGCGGGCAAGTGCGCCGGTGCCGCAGCCGAGGTCTAGCAGCCGGCGCGGCCGTGCCCCGTCATGCCCGGCGAGCAGGAAGTCGGCGAAGGGGTCGGCCAGCCGCCGGCTCCAGCGGCCCATGGCGCGCTCGTAGGCGGCGGCATCGGTGGCGGCATAGCCGGGCATGGGCGCGGTTGGCGGCCGGACTAGCCGCGCTTGTCCGTGCCCTGCTTGTCCGCGCCCTCGTCCAGCACGTAGCGGAAGTCGCAATGGCTCGCGCCGTCCATGATCGTCTGCGTCCGCGTGAGCTTGATGCGCGCATCGTAGCCCTGGCAGAACACGCCGTCGCGGTTGCAGGAGAGCGCATCGCCGAGATGCCCGAGCCCCATGGCGCGATACATCTCGGCATAGCGGCAGCGGGTGACGTTGAAATCGAACCGCTTGGGGTCGCGGTGCAGCACCTCGATCTCCAGCGCATCGTCCTTCATCCAGAGCGGCAGGAGGTCGGCAAAACTGTCGAGCGAGGTGGCCCCGCCCGGCGCCTGCCGCGCGAAGCCCTGCGCGGCGCGCTTGGCCGCGGCGATGATGCCGCGCGCCAGGATCTCCTTGGCCTTCTCCGCGCCGAGTTCGGCCGCCATCGCCTCGTAGATCGCGGCGGCGAGCTCGGCCTCGATGCGCCGGCGCTCGATGATCGAGAGGGAAGCGGGCTGGGGCGGTGCTGCGGTATCGGCCATGGTCGTGCTGCCTGATGTCCATTGCTGCGCACGACACTAGCACGCCCGGGTTGCGCCGCACGCCGGTTCTGGCATGGTGGCCGCTCCCGCCCACCCCCCGACCACGGACGAACCGCGCCATGGCCAGCACCGCCCCGTTCCGCGTGCACATCCAGAACCCGCCCGACGACAAGCTGTTCGAGATCACCACGCGGCAATGGCAGGAAGCCTGCGCGCGCAACCCGGAGGCGGCCGAGGGCGTGGAGGTAAGCTTTGCCTCCGACGATGCCGGCTTCACCGCGGCCATGCCCGCCGCCGATGCGGTGATCTCCTGGACCAGCGAGATCCGCAAGCGCTTTCCCTGCCCGGCGCCGCGCCTCAAGCTGATCCAGTGCACCTCGGCCGGGCTTGATCGCCTCGCGCCCTATGACTGGGTGCCGCCGGGCGTGTGGCTCTGCAACAATGCCGGCACGCACAGCGCCAAGGCGGGCGAATTCGGCATCATGGCCATCCTGATGCTCGCCAACCACATGCCGCTCTTCGCCACCTGCCAGCGCAAGGGGGAATGGCACAAGGCCTTCGGCTCGGTGCTGGCCGGGCGGACGGTGGTGATCGTGGGCGTGGGCTCGCTCGGCGGCGGGGTGGCAGAGCGCGCGAAGCAGTTCGACCTGCACGTGATCGGCGTGCGCACGAGCGGCGAGCCGCACCTGCATTGCGACCGCGTGGTGGCGGATGCGGACCTCGACAGCGTCCTGCCGCTGGCCGATTTCCTGGTGCTCACCATGCCGCTAACGCCTAAGACGCGGGGCATGATCACGGCGGCGCGGCTTGATCTGCTCAAGCCCGGCGCGGGACTGGTCAATCTCGCGCGCGGGGCGGTGATCGACCAGGACGCGATGATCGCGCGGCTGGAATCGGGCCGGCTTGGCGGGGCGGTGTGCGACGTGTTCGTGCCAGAGCCGGTGCCGCCCGAGCATCGGCTGTGGACCACGCCCAACCTGGTGATGACGCCGCACATGTGCGCGGACGATCCCAACACCTACAATCCGAGCACGCTCGACATCTTCTTCCGCAACCTCACCGCGTGGCGGCGCGGCGCCCGCCCGCCCAACGCGATCGACACCGCGCGCGGCTACTGAGGGGCGGCCTTACGCGCCGAGCGCGGGTGGTGCGTCCTCGGCGATATCGGCCAGCGCGCCGCCGGTGAGGCGCAGAAGCGCCTCCGCGCTTGTCTCGAACACGGTCTGCGGCGAGCCGGCCGCCGCCCAGATGCGCGGGAACTCGGCCAGCGCCCGGTCGATCAGCACGCGCGGGGCCGTGAGGTGCCCCACGGGCGCGACGCCGCCGATGGCGAAGCCGGTGGCCTCGCGCACCCAGCCGGCATCGGCGCGCTTGACCGCCGCCCCGAGCGCCGCGCCGAGCTTGGCCAGATCGACACGATTTGCGCCCGAGGCGATCACCAGCACCGGCCGCCCCGAGCCCGACAGCCGGAACACCAGCGATTTCGCGATCTGCCCGACCGTGCAGCCCACCGCGGCGGCGGCATCGGCGGCGCTGCGCGTGCCTTCCGGGTAGCTCCGGATCGTGTCCGGGTGCCCGGCGGCGAGCAGGGCCGCGCGCACGCGCTCGATCGAGCCGCCGCTCGCGGCTGGCGTCGTGGTCGGGGCGGGGGCGTACGCTGCGCTCATGGTCTGCGGTCCGGAAAAGGTGAACGGCGCGCGCTCAGTCGCCGAACAAAGCGCGCACGGCCTCGGGGCGCACATCCTTTAGCCACGCCGGCTGCCAGCGCGGCTGGCGGTCCTTGTCCACCACCTGCGCGCGCACCCCTTCGAGGAAGTCGTGCGCGGCGGTGACGTTGGAGACGAGCTTGAGCTCCATCGCGAGGCAGGCGGGGAGATCGAGCGTGCGGCCGCGGCGCAGCAGCTCGACGGTCACATGCACGCTGGTGGGCGAGACGGCGCGCAGTGTCGCGAGCGTCTCCTGCGCGACGGCGCCGGCATCGGCCTCCAGCGCGGCGATGATCGCCGGCACCTCGTCGGCGGCAAGCAGCCGGTCGATCACCGCGCGCCTGCCGGCCAGCGCGCTCGGGGGCGGCGCCTCGGCATGGGCGGCGATGGCGGCATCGAGTGCTGCGCGCCCGTCCGCGGCCAGGATCGCGGCGCGCAATGCGGCCAGGCGCGCGCGCGGCACGAAATGCGTCGCGAGCCCGAGTGCCAGTGCATCGCCCGCATCCATCCGCGCGCCGGTGAGTGCCGCGTAGAGGCCGAGACGGCCCGGCGCGCGCGACAGGAAGTGGCTGCCGCCGATATCGGGGAATAGGCCGATCATGGTCTCCGGCATGGCCAGCATCGCATGCTCGGTGACGATGCGGTGGCTGCCATGCACGGAAACGCCCAGGCCCCCGCCCATGCAGATGCCGTCGATCAGCGCGACAAAGGGCTTGGGGAAGCGCGCGATCTGGAGGTTGAGCGCGTATTCCTCGACGAAGAACTCCTCCGCCCCGGCATGATCGCCGGCGATGTGCATCGCGCGCACGGCGCGCACATCGCCGCCGGCGCAGAAGGCGCGCCCGCCCGCGCCCTCGATCACGGCGAAGGCGATCGCGGGATCACTCTCCCAGGCGGCGAGCGCCTTGGCGAGCCCGCGGATCATGCCGAGATCGAGCGCGTTCAGCGCCTTCGGCCGGTCGAGCACGAGCAGGCCCGCCCGCCCCTCGCGCGTCGCCTGGATCGAACCCGCGCTCATCGCGCCTAGCCCGCCGCGCGTGCCGCTCAGGCCTCGGCGGCGACGGTGTTGACCAGCGTGCCGATGCCACTGATCTCCACCTCGACCGTATCGCCCGCCTTGAGCCAGACCGGCGGGGTGCGGCGCGAGCCGACACCGCCCGGCGTGCCGGTGAGGATCACATCGCCCGGCGCCAGCGGCGTGAAGGTGGAGACATAGGCGATCACCTCGGGGATCGGGAAGATCATCAGGTCGGTGCCGCTTTTCTGCACCACCTCGCCGTTGAGCCGCGTCGTCAGCGTGAGCCTGGTCGGGTCGGGGATCTCGTCGGCGGTGACCATCCAGGGGCCGAAGCCGCCGGTGGCGGCGAAGTTCTTGCCGGGCGTGTACTGGTGCGTGTGGCGCTGCCAGTCGCGCACGCTGCCCTCGTTGTAGCAGGCATAGCCGGCGACATGGCCGAGTGCCGCGGCCTCGCTGATGTGTCGCCCGGCCGTGCCGATGATCACCGCCATCTCGCCCTCATAGTCCAGCTTGTCGGAGGCGCGCGGCTTGACCAGCGGCTCCAGATGGCCGGTCTGGCTCTCGGCGAAACGGGCGAAGATGACCGGCTTCTCGGTCACGTCGCGCCCCGCCGCCTCGGCGACATGGTCGCGATAGTTCAGCCCGACGCAGACGATCTTGCCCGGATCGGGGATCACCGGCAGGAAGCGCAGGGCGGCGAGCTTGTGGTCGACCGTCTCGGGCCGCGCGATCGCGCGCGCCTCGGCCATCAGCGCGGGGCCGGCGGCGAGGAACGCCTTGAGGCTCGCGGCACGGCCGCCGAGCCGCCGGCCGAGATCGACCACGCCATCGCCGATCGCGGCACCGAAGGAAGGCCGGCCGGCAACGGTGAAGGACATCAGACGCATCGTGTTTCTCCTGCGTGGGTGGACCGTGGGTGGCGCATGGCGAGTCGCGGCGCGGGGACGCTACCACACCCCGATGAAGTAGCCGCGCTGCTTGCCGGTGCCCGTGCGCGCATCGAGCACCGCGTCGGGCACGGTGATGCGGTGGCGGCGGGCGCGGAGCCAGGCGAACAGGCGCTCGCTCATCCCGGCCACGATGCCGGCATGGGCGGGATCGGCGCCGAGATCGGTGAATTCCTGCGGGTCGGCGGCAAGGTCGTAGAGCTGCGGGCGGAAGCGCTCGTGGAAGACGAGCTTCCAGCGCGCGCTGCGCAGCATCCAGGCGCGCCCCTCGAACGGGCCGAGGCCGAGGTCGCGCCGCGCGTGGCGCAGCGTGTAGTCGAGTTCGGACACCACCGCCTCGCGCCAGGGATCGGCGGCCGGCGCCTGCCCGTGCAGCCAGGGTTGCAGCGAGCGCCCCTCCAGCACATGCGCCAGTGCCGCCGCGCCCGCCGGCCCGCCCGCCGCCGCGACGAAGGTGGGGGCGAGGTCGATCATCTCGGCCAGCGCCGCGCAGCCTGTTCCCCGCGTCGCATCCGCCTCGGCGCGCGGATCGACGATGATCAGCGGCACGCGGATCGACTGCTCGTGGAACAGTTCCTTCTCGCCCATCCAGTGATCGCCGAGATAATCGCCATGATCGGAGGTGAAGACGATCAGCGTATCCCGCTCGCGCCCGGCGGCGCGCAGGGCGGCCACCAGCCGGCCGACATGGTGATCGATCTCGGCGATCAGGCCCATATAGGCGGGGATGACGGTCTGGCGCACCTCGGGCCGCGACCAGTTGCGGCATTCCTCGTGCGCCATGAAGGCGGCATAGACCGGATGCGCCTCGCGCCGCTCGGCCTCGGAGGCCACCTGCGCCAGCACCTGGTTGGGGCCATAGAGCGCGTGGTAGGGCGAAGGCGCGACATAGGGCCAGTGCGGCTTGATGTAGGAGACATGCAGGCAGAAGGGCTGCTCGCCCGCCTCGGCCAGGAAGGCGAGCGCCTGGTCGGTGGTCCAGGCGGTCTCGGAATGCTCGGCCTTCACCCGCGCGGGCAGGCGGGCATGGCGCATCTGCCAGCCGGACAGGATCTCGCCATCGGGGCCTTCGGCGCTGTTGGCGAAATCCTCCCACGGGTTCGCGCTGTCATAGCCCTGCGCGCGCAGATACTCGTTGTAGGGCGAGCGCCCGCTGCTGGACAGGCGCGGATGCAGCCCGTCGTCGCGGGCATAGGGCTCGAAGCCGCATTCGGCGGCGAGCCGCGCCGTGGCCGAGGAGGGGTCGAGCCCGAGCCGGCGCATGCCGTCGAGGTCGGCCACCATGTGCGTCTTGCCGACCAGCGCCACGCGCAGGCCGAGCGGGCGGAGGTGATCGCCGAGCGTGGGCTCGCCCACGCGCAGCGGGATGTTGTTCCAGGTGGCGCCGTGGCTTTGCACATAGCGCCCCGTATAGGCGCTCATGCGCGAGGGGCCGCAGATCGGCGATTGCACGAAGGCGCGGGTGAACATCACGCCCCGCGCGGCGAGCGTATCGATGTTCGGCGTGGCGAGCCAGGGATGGCCGGCGCAGCCGAGATAGTCGGCGCGCAGCTGGTCGCACATGATGAACAGGATGTTGCGCACGGGGCGCATGGTCGGGCGCGGGCTCCGGTCTTGCAGCCCCGCGCTATAGCAGAGAAGCGCGCCCCCGGCGAGGCGGGCAGGCGGCATGCCCGCAGGCCACGTGCCTCAAGCAGAAGGGCGGCGGGCCGATCGGCTGCGCCGCCCCCTTGGTGTCTTGTCCTTGCCGTCCTCGGATCGGGCTGGTTGGCGGGCGGCTGCCCTCAGCGCAGCGGGATATTGAACGAGAAGCCCAGGCTCGGCGCCGGGTAGTAGACCGGCGGCGGCGCGTAATAGACCGGCGGCGGGGGGTAGTAGACCCGCGGGCGCGGCGCGTAATAGACCGGCGGGCCATAGACCACGCGCGGCGGGCGGTAGCGGTGCCGGTAATAGGGGGCGTAGTAGGGCGCGTAGTGCCGGCTCGGCTTGTGCCAGCGCCCGGCCCAGGGCGGCGGGTCGGCCGCGGCCGGGGCCGAGGTGACGGGCAGCGCGATCAGCGCGCCGATGGCCAGAACCGCGGTCCGAAGCAGGAAGCGACGCATGGCAACCTCCACCTCATCCGTGGGTGGCGGGGGATGGTCCGATACCCGAACCCACGCATGGCATGATTGGAGGAGCTGGTGGCCGAAAAGTGGCGCGTGCCGGGAGAGGCTGTGGCATTTCCGTGATATTCGCCGCCCCGCGCGAGGTCGGGCGGAGCAAGAGCGACCGGCCCCGGCCAAGGGGCCGGGCACCGCGCCACATGTAGCGCGCCACGCAAGGCTTCGGTCCGGCGCCGCCGCCATCGCGGTGGCGAGATTGGCGGCGTGACTAGTGGCTGACCTTGGGCTCCAGCCCCTTGGCCTGCTCGATCCAGCGCGCGACCTCGGACTCCGCGGGCACGCGGTTGACGCGCTTGGTCTTCTCGTTCGCCGCCGCCATCGCCTTGGCAAGATTGGCGGCGTTGCGCTGGCGCAGCTCCTTCACCGTGTCCACGCCCGCCGCTTCCAGCAGATCCGACATCTCCTCGCCGACGCCATTGATGCGCATCAGGTCGGCCATGTTGGTCCAGCGCAGGATGTTCTTCTCCGGGATGCCAGTGGCCGCCGCCAGGTCCTTGCGGCCCTTGGCGGTGCCGCAGCGGTCGAGCAGGTCGCCGACCTTGGCGATGCTGGCGCCCTTCAACTTCTCAGCGAAGACTTTGCCGATACCCTCAACCGTCACGATATCGTTCTTCAGTGTGCTGCTCATGGCCGCCCCCATTCCTTCTGGCGTGTGCGACTCGCGCCACGGCAACATGATATCAAGGAATTGGTGATTCCCTGGCGCTGGAATCGCTCGGCGGGCAGCGGGCGGCCGTCCGGCACGTCGGCGCGCGCTTGACGCGAGTCGCCCCACTGGCGTTATGCTTATTGTGTAACGATGTGGGACCGGCTCCGGGGGGCGGCCGCGCGCGGCTGGCCGGGACGGTCCGTGCCATGAAAGGGCCATCCATGTCCCAGCAGAAGAAGCCCGGCGCCAAGCCGGAGAAGCCCGCCACCCTGTCCGAATCCGACATCGCCACCAAGCCGGTGCGCCGCCGCCGCCTGGTTGGTCTTCTCGGCGCAGCCGCGGCGGGTGCCGCCGCCGGCGCCGTGGCGAAACCGGCCGAGGCGCAGCGCTCGGACCGCGACCCCAACGACGCGCCGGGGCGGGGTCGCACTGGGGTCAACGACAACGACCCCAACGACGCGCCGGGCCGCGGTCGCAGCACGCGCACCGGCCGCACCGACCGCGATCCGAATGACGCCGAGGGCCGCGGCCGCGGCACCCGCACCGGTCGCACCGACCGCGATCCGAACGACGCCGAGGGCCGCGGTCGCGGCACCCGCACGGGCGTCACCGACAACGATCCGAACGACGCCGAGGGGCGCGGGCGCGGGCGCCGGGCACCCACCGGCCGCACGGGCGTCACCGACAACGACCCGAACGATGCCGAGGGGCGCGGGCGTGGTCGGCGCACTGGCCGCAACGATGCCGATCCCACCGACTCGCCGGGCCGGGGCCGCACCGGCCTGAACGACAGCGATCCCTCCGACGCGCCCGGGCGCGGCCGCAGCGGACGATAGCAATCCGCGCCGGCGCGGGCGGGGCGTTCGGCCACGCTTGCGCCCGGCAGCGACACCACCGGCACTGACAGGATAGGACCAGCCCCGATGGCTGCACTGCCCAAGCGCATGGCCAAGCGCATGTCGGGGCTTGGCCTTGCGGCGATGATCGCGCCGGTGAAGCCCGAGATCTTCTTCGCCGAGTATTTCGAGCGCCGGCACCTGAAGGTCGCGCGCAAGCGCCCCGATTACTATGCCGGGCTGCTCTCGCTCGCCGATATCGACCACGCCATCACCGCGCTGGGGCCGAGCCACCCGGATGTGGACATGGCCAATGCGCGCGCGACCGAGCCGGGCAAGGGCATGGTGGTGGAGGACTTCACCCACCCCTCGGGCTTCATCGACCAGCCGCGCCTGTTCCAGCACTATGCCGACGGGGCGAGCATCGTGCTGCCGCAGCTGCACCACCGGCTGCCGAAACTCGCCGCCTTCTGCCGCGCGCTGGAGAAGACCTTCTCCTGCGCCTTCCAGACCAACATCTACCTCACCCCTGGCGGCGACAAGCAGGGCTTCCGCCCGCATTTCGACAGCCATGACGTGTTCGTGCTGCAGGTGCTCGGCCGCAAGCACTGGACCATCTACGACACGCCGGTGGAGCTGCCGCTGCGCGGCCAGCGCTACAGCGCCGAAAGCTACCGCATCGGCGCCGTGAGCGAGCGCTTCGTGCTGGAGCAGGGCGACATGCTCTACATCCCGCGCGGGCTGGCCCATGACGCCGCGTCCGACGACACATTGTCCCTGCACATCACGGTGGGCATGCTGTCGCGCGCCTGGATCGATCTGGTGATCGAGGCGGTATCGGAGCTGGCACTGAACGATGTCGCCTTCCGCCGCGCGCTCCCGCCCGGCTACCACGAGGCCGGCCCGGCGAACGAGGCCGCGCAGGCCGCCGCGCGCGCCACCTTCGCCGAGCTGATGCGCCGCGTGGCCGAGAAGGCGGCGCTCGGCCCCGCGCTCGACCGCATGGCCGGGGATTTCGTGGCCGAGCTCGATCCGGTGCTGCCCGGCCAGCTCTTCCAGATGGAGCGGCTGGCGAGCCTCGGCCCGCGCTCGTGCCTGCGCGCCCGCCCGGACCCGGTCTGGCGCTGGCAGGAGCGCGGCGGCAAGGTGGAACTCACCGTGCCCGGCGGCAAGACCGTGTCGCTGCCCGCCCATGCCGGCCCGGCCTTGCGCAAGGCGATGGCTGGCGCGCCCTTCCGCCCGGCCGACCTGCCCGGGCTCGACGCGCCAGGCAGGCTCGTGCTCTTGCGCCGGCTGGTGCGCGAGGGGCTGGTCGAGATCCTCGACTGAGCCCGCCGCCTCCGGCCCCGGGCCATTCTGCCGCGCCGGCTTGACCCCGCCCCTGGGCTGGGGGAAATCTGACCCGACGATCGGTGTGCGGCCCGCCGCGCGGCGAGGGCATGCCGCACCGCCACCCGCAACCCCGCGCAGAGGGAGGAACGGCCATGGAGCTATCCGACAAGTCGGCCCGCCAGCTTTTCATGGAGGTGAAGGCCAACCCCACCCGCAAGCGCTTCGGCTTCGGCCGCAAGCCGGCGCTGGTCAATATCGACCTGCAATGCGCCTACACCAAGGTGGGCGAGTTCATCACCGCCTACGAGACCGATCCGCGCCAGATCGAATACGTCAACACCCTGGCCGAGCTGTTCCGCAAGAACAGCCTGCCGGTGATCTGGACCTATGTCGCCTACATGGAGAGCGGCGAGGATGCCGGCGTGTGGGGCACGCGCACCAACACGCCCGACAGCCTGCAGAACATCAAGGTCGGTTCGCGCCGCGCCCAGTTCGACGACCGGCTGAACATCGACCACAAGCGCGACATCATCATCAACAAGCGCATGGCCTCGGCCTTCTTCGAGACCAATCTCGGCTCGGTGTTCAACTTCCACCAGATCGACACGCTGGTTGTCACCGGCGGCTCGACCTCGGGCTGCGTGCGCGCGACCGTGGTCGACAGCCTGTCGCGCAGCTACCGCACCATCGTTCCCGAGGAGTGCGTGGCCGACAAGCACGAGAGCCCGCACTTCGCCAACCTCTACGACATGGCGCTGAAATACGCCGACGTGGTGCCGGTGGCCGAGGTGATCGCGCACATGAAGGCCTACCAGCCGCGCAACTGAGCGTGCGGCCCCGCCCGCTGATCCCGTTCCCGCCCGTCCGCCTGGGGGAGAAACGCCCGTGAAGGCCGATCCCGGACTGTATGACTATCTGCCCTACCGCAACCGCCCGCGCATCACCTGGCCCGACGGCGCACGCGTGGCCTTCTGGGTCGCGCCCAATCTCGAATTCTACGAGATCGACCCCGAGAAGAACCCCACCCGCGCCGCCTGGGGCCGCCCGCATCCGGACGTGCTCAACTACGCCTATCGCGACTATGGCAACCGCGCCGGCTTCTGGCGGATGCTGGAGGCGATGGACCGCTGCGGCGTGCGCGGATCATCCTCGACCAATGTCGCCATGTTCGACCACCACCCCGAGATCATGACAGCGTGCGTGGAGCGGAACTGGGAGTTCTACTCGCACGGCGTCTACAACACCCGCTACTGCTTCGACATGACCGAGGCGCAGGAGCGGGCGATGATCGAGGACACGATCGCGGCCGTGCGCAAGCACGCCAACCAGAAGCTCGATGGCTGGCTCGCCCCCGCGCTCACCTATACCGAGCGTTCGCTCGACCTGATCGCCGAATACGACCTCACCTACACCTGCGACCTGTTCCACGACGACCAGCCCATGCCGGTGAAGACCGCCAAGGGCCGCCTCGTCTCGATCCCCTATTCGCTCGAGATGAACGACGTCATCGCCTACAACGTCAATCTGGTCAGCCCGCGCGCCTATGGCGAGATCATCAAGGCGCAGTTCGACCGGCTGTACGAGGAAGGCGCCGCGAACGGGGTGGTGATGTGCATCCCGCTCCATCCCTATCTGGTCGGGCAGCCGCACCGCATTGCCGCCTTCGAGGAGGCGCTGCGCTACATCACCAGCCACGACAAGGTTTGGGTGACGACGGGGCGCGAGATCGCGCACCACTTCCTCGGGCACCATTTCGATGAGTTCAACGCGGCCATCGCCGCCCACAACCGCAAGGGGGGCTGACGCGCCATGCCGGTTTCCGACGACTATATCCGCTACAAGCACCGCCGCTATGGCATGGACCATGACCGCTACGACTGGTCGATGCTGCACCGGCGCAAGCCGGTGGTCTGGCCGAACGGCGCCAAGGTGGCGCTCTGGGTCACGGTCGGGCTGCAGTTCTTCCCGCTGAACCAGAAGGGCAAGCCGTTCCGGGCGCCGGGCAGCCTGACCAACGCCTATCCCGATCTGCGCCACTACACGCTGCGCGACTATGGCAACCGGGTGGGCATCTACCGGCTGATGGAGCTGTTCCGCGCGCTCGGCATTCCCGCCACCGCCGCGGTCAATGCCGCCGTGGCCGAGCGCTATCCGAGCCTGATCCGCGACGTGGTGGCCGAGGCGTGGGAGATCATCGCCCATGGCCGGGACATGGACACGATCCACCATGCCGGCATGGCCGAGGCCGAGGAGGCGGCGATCGTGAAGGAAACGCTCTCCACCTTGCGCGGTGTCTCTGGGCTCAAGGTCGCGGGCTGGCTGTCGCCGGCGCAGTCGGAAAGCTGGAACACGCCCGACCTCGTCGCCGCCGAGGGCGTCGAATACATCTGCGACTGGGTCAACGATGATCTGCCCTACGCCTTCCGCACCAAGGCCGGCACGATCCATTCCATGCCGCACCCGATCGACCTCGACGACTATTCGGTGCTGATCCAGAACCACCATTCCGACGCCGAGTTCGCCGAGCAGATCCGCGACCAGTTCGCGGTGATGCAGGCGGAATCCGAGCGTCATGGCGGGCGCGTCATGGCGATCGCGCTGCATCCCTGGGTGGTGGGCCAGCCCTACCGCATGAAAACCTTGTCCGAGGCGCTGGGCTGGATCGTGCGCCAGAAGGGCGTCTGGCCGGCCACCGGCGCCGAGATCCTCGCCGCCTTCAAGGACCAGCGCTGAGCGGACGCGCTGCCCATCGCCTGTAACCACGCGCCGCCCCCACCGCCCCGTGGGGGCGGCGCGTGCGCATCCCTCTCCGACCCGGCCAAGGAGCCATCCCGCGATGCTCGATTCCGTCACGCTCGCCGTGCTCAAGGGGCGGCTCGAGCAGATCGCGGACGAGATGGACGCGACGCTGTTCCGCGCCGCCTTCAGCCCGATCATCGCCGAGGCGCATGATGCCGCGCACGGCCTCTACCATCCCGAGACGGGCGAGACGATGGTGCAGGGCAAGTCGGGCCTGCCCATCTTCGTCGGCGTGATGAGCTTCGCCGTGCGCGCGGTGATCGAGAAGTTCGGCAACACGCTGAAGGATGGCGATGTCGTCATCTTCAACGATCCCTATCTCGGCGGCACGCATGTCTCGGACATGCGCCTCGTGCGTCCCTATTTCCGCGACGGGCGCCTGCTCTGCTATCTCGGCTCGGTCGCGCACTGGCACGATATCGGCGGGCCGGTGCCGGGCAACTACAACCCGAAGGCGACCGAGATCTGGCAGGAGGGCGTGCTGATCCCGCCCATGCGCCTTTATGCCGCGGGCGAGCTGCGCGAGGATGTGGTCGATCTCCTCTGCGCCAATTCGCGCCTGCCGCGCTCGGCCTATGGCGACCTGATGGGCCAGGTGCAGGCGCTGGGCGTGGGCGCGCGCCGGCTCGACGATCTCGTCGCCGAGTATGGCGGCGCGGTGGTGGCGGACTCCTTCCTGGCGCTGAAGGCGCGCGCGAGCCGGCAGATGCGCAGCCTGATCGCCGAGCTGCCCGACGGCACCTACACCGTCGAGGACCATCTTGACAATGACGGCGGCGAGGACATTGCGCTCAAGATCGCGCTCGACCTCACCATCTCGGGCGAGACGATGCGGCTCGATTTCTCGCGCAGCGCCGCGCCCTGCGCGGGCCCGCTCGGCATCGCCTACGCCACCTCGGCCTCGGCCTGCTATGTCGCGCTCAAGCACATCTTCAACGACGTGCCGGCCAATTCCGGCGTGCTCGAACCGATCAGCGTCGTCATCCCCGATACGACGATGCTGAATGTCGGCCCACCGCATCCGACCGGCGGCTATACCGAAACCATCATGCGCATCATCGACCTGCTGTTCGTCGTGTTCGCGCAGTTCGCGCCGCATCGCTGCAACGCCATGGCCTATGGCGCCACCAACTCGCTCGCGCTGTCGGGGCGGCGCGGCGGGCGCGAGGGGCCGTTCTGGATCCTGTTCAGCTTCTTCGGTGGCGGGCATCCCGGCAACCCGCTGCGCGACGGCCTCAACCACGGCAATGCGCCGGTCTCCACCGCCACCATCCCGCCGGTCGAGATCTTCGAGGCGCAGACGCCGGTCCTGTTCCGCCAATGGGCGCTGCGCCCGGACAGCGGCGGGGCGGGGCGCCATCGCGGGGGCCTGGGCGCGATCTACGAGATCGAGATCCTGGAGCCGGGGGGGGCGGACGTGACGCTCTCGGGCGAGCGGGCGCGCCACCCGCCGCAGGGCGTGCTCGGTGGCGGGCCGGCCGCGCCGACGCGCTTCTACTGGCACGGGCCCGATGGCGGCTGGTGCGACCCGCCGCTCGGCTCGAAGGTCGCCGGTGTAAAGATCAGGCAGGGCCAGCGCGTGCGGCTGGAAACGCCGGGCGGCGGCGGCTACGGCCCGCCCGCCGAGCGCGACCCCGCCGCGATCGCGCGCGACGTGGCGCTCGGCTATGTCAGTCCGGAGCGCGCGGCGGCCGATTACGGCGTCGCGCTGCCGGCCCAGGCGGCTTCCCGCGCGCAGGAGAAGGCGCGATGAGCGGCGCATCGGCGAAGCCTGCCACCCAGCCTGCCACCCAGCCTGCCGCCGGCCGCGCCGGCGTGATCGTCGGCGTCGATGTCGGCGGCACCTACACCGACGTGTTCGCCCTCGACGAGGCGACGGGCCGGGTGCGCGTGGCCAAGGTGCCGACCAGCCGGCCCGACCAGTCGGCCGGATTGCTCGCCGGCCTGGCCGCGGCGACCGACGGCGCGGCGGAGGTGGCGAGCCTCGTGCACGGCAGCACCGTCGGCACCAACGCGCTCCTGGAGCGCAAGGGCGCGCGCACGGGCGTGATCACCACCCAGGGCTTCCGCGACGTGCTGGAGATGCGCCGGCGCGACCGGCCGCAAACCTGGGGCCTCTGGGGCGGCTTCGAGCCGGTGGCGCCGCGCGATTTGCGCCTGGAGGTGGCCGAGCGCACGCTGGCCGACGGCACCATTCTCGAACCGGTCGATCTCGCCGAGGTCGAGGCGGCGGCGCGCACCCTGCTGGAACGCGGCGCCGAGGCCTGCGCCATCGTCTTCATCAATGCCTACGCCAACCCGGCCAACGAGCGCGCGGCGCTGGACGTGGTGCGGCGCATCTGGCCGAACGCCTATGTCGAGATATCCTCGGCCGTGCTGCCGGAGATCCGCGAGTTCGAGCGCGCCTCCACCACCGCGATCAACGCCTACCTCCAGCCGGTGGTGAGCCGCTACATCGCCACGCTGGAAAGCGGGCTCGGCGCCGGCGGCTTCGCCGGCGAGCTGATGATCGTGCAGTCGAATGGCGGGGTGATGAGCGCGGAGACGGCGCGCCTGCGCCCGGTGCGCACGGCGCTGTCGGGGCCTGCCGCGGGCGTTATCGCCGCGGCGCATATCGCGGTTGCCGCCGGGCATCCCAACGTCATCACCGGCGATGTCGGCGGAACATCCTTCGACGTGTCGCTGATCGCCTCCGGCCGCGCCGCGCTGTCGGCGCAGACATCGATCGGCTTCGGCATGGTGGTGCGCTCGCCGATGATCGAGATCACCACGATCGGTGCGGGCGGCGGCTCGATCGCGCGGATCGACCGCGGCGGGCTGCTCCAGATCGGCCCCGAGAGCGCGGGCAGCGACCCGGGTCCCGCCTGCTATGGCGGCGGCTCGCCGCACGCGACCGTGACGGATGCGAACGTGCTGCTCGGGCGCATCAATGCCGAGAGGCCGATCGGCGGCAAGCTCGCCCGACTCGATCGCGACGCGGCGGCACGCGCGATCGAGACGCATGTGGGCAAGCCGCTCGGCCTCGATCTCCTGGCGGCGGCGGAGGCGATGCTGCGCGTCGCCAACAGCAACATGGCCGGGGCGATCCGCCTGGTCTCGATCGAGCGCGGGCACGATCCGGCGCGCTTCGCCCTGATGCCCTTCGGCGGCGGCGGGCCGCTGCATGCGGGCGCGCTGATCCGCGATGTCGGCCTTGCGCGCGCGCTGGTGCCGCGCTTCCCCGGCATCACCTCGGCGCTCGGCTGCACGATCGCCGACATGCGCCACGACTTCGTGCAGACCTTCAACGCGCTCCTCGACGAGATCGCCCTCGATCGCGTCATGGCCGAGAGCGCGCGCGCCCACGCCGCGGGCGCGGCGCTGATCGCGCGCGCCGGGGTGCTGATGGAAGGGATCGAGACGCGCATCGAGTTCGACATGTCCTATGTCGGGCAGACCCACACCGTGGCCGTGCCGGTGCCGAGCGGCACCGATGCCACGCCGGGCGCGAGGCTGACGCGCGCGCTGGTCCGCGACTGCTTCGAGGCGACCTATCGCGCCGCCTACGGCCAGCTGCTCGACCGCATCCCGGTGCGCATCCTGAACCTGCGCACGGCCGTGATCGGCAGGCGGCCGAAATTCGACCTGTCGCTGCTGGCGCCCGCATCGGGGCTCACGCTCGATGCCGCGCGCACCGGCAGCCGCCCGGTGCATGCCGAGGGGCGCTGGCACGAGGCGGTGGTCTATAACCGGCTCGCCCTGCCGGCGGGCACGGCGATCCGGGGACCGGCGGTGCTGGAGCAGCCGGACGCCACCATCTGGATCGACCCCGACATGCAGGCCAGCGTCGATCGGCTGGGCAATGTGCTGATCGAGCGCGCCCAGACCTGAACGCAGCCCGGCCTGAACGCAGCCTGGGCTGAACGCAGCCTGGGCTGAGCGCCGTCTGGCCTGGGCGGTGCGCGGGCGGCGGCGCTGGCGCGGCGCGCAGCCGTCGCGCTAGCATCTCTGCCACGCACGCCGCGCAGCCCTGCGCGCCCGGCCGAGAAAGAGCGTCCCGCCATGCCCGAAGCCCCGTCGCCGCCCGCCCGCACGCCGCTCGATGCCCTCGCCGCGCTGTGGCAGGCCGCCGGCTGCCCCGAGGACGCGCTCGACCAGGTGGCGCTCGAAGGCGACGATCCGGTGCAGCCTTCCTCGTTCCGTGTCGCGCGCGCGGCGCTGGCGGTGATCGGCGCGCAAGGGTTGGCGGCGGCCGAGCTGTGGCGCCTGCGCAGCGGTCGGCGGCAGAGCGTGCGCGTGGGCGCACGGGCGGCGGCGGCCTCGTTCCGCTCGGAACGCTATCTGCTGCAGGACGGCAAGCCCGCGCGCGATGCGATGGACAGCATCCACGGCTTCCACCAGACGCGCGACGGGCGCTGGGTGCAGCTGCACACCAACTTCCCGCATTTCCGCGCCGGATCGCTGCGGCTGCTTGGCCTCGGGCCCGCCGCCACGCGCGCCGAGGTGCAGGCGGTGCTCAAGGCGCGCTGGGACGGGCAGGCGGTCGAGGATCGCTGGCATGCCGAGGGGCTGGTGGCGAGCCTGATCCGCAGCCCGGCGGAATGGAACGCCCATCCGCACGGGCAGGCGATGCTGGCCGAGCCCCTGTTCGATATCGAGCGCATCGGCGATGCGCCGGTGGAGCCACTGCCGCCCGGCGGGGCGCGCCCGCTTGCAGGCGTGCGCGTGCTCGACCTCACGCGCGTCATCGCGGGCCCGGTGGGCGGGCGCACCCTAGCCGAGCATGGCGCCGATGTGCTGCGCGTCACGGGGCCCCATCTCTACGACGTGCCGGCGCTGGTGATGGACAATAGCCGCGGCAAGCGCTCGGCCGTTCTCGACCTGTGCCTGGCCGATGACCAGGCGAGGCTCGTGGCGCTGGCCGCAACGGGCGATGTGTTCCTGCAGGGCTATCGCCCCGGCACGCTTGCCGTGCG
Organism: Alphaproteobacteria bacterium; assembly: GCA_020850755.1. GTDB lineage: Bacteria > Pseudomonadota > Alphaproteobacteria > Acetobacterales > Acetobacteraceae > JADZEB01. The sequence continues at coordinate 46,982 of JADZEB010000015.1, forward strand.
CGGTTTCAGCCCCGAGGCGCTGGCGGCGGCGCGGCCCGGCATCGTCTGCGTCTCGCTCTGCGCCTATGGCTGGGCCGGGCCGTGGGCGGCGCGTCGCGGCTATGACAGCCTGGTGCAGTGCGCGGGCGGCATCGGCTGGGCGGAAACCGAGGCGTTCGGCGCCACCGCCCCGCGCCACCTGCCCAACCAGACGCTCGATCACGCCACCGGCTATCTCGCCGCTTTCGGCGCGATGGTGGCGCTGGCCCGCCGCGCGACGGCGGGCGGGTCCTGGCATGTGCGCGTCAGCCTCGCCCGCACCGCGCGCTGGCTGGAGCGGCTCGGGCGGATCGAGGCGATGGGCCACCCCGATCCGGGTGCCGCCGATGTTTCCGACCTGCTGGTGGCAAGCGACACCGCGTTCGGGCGCCTTTCGCATGTGCGCCCGGCCGTGATCCTGTCGGATACGCCCTGCTTCGCCGCGCTGCCCGCAACCCCGCCCGGCGCGCATCTGCCCGAGTGGCTGGCGCGCTGACGCGCGCGCGCTCGATCCCTTCGGGCGCCGAGGAGAGGACCAAGCATGGTCGCTGAACAGGAATTCGATCTGGTCGTCGTGGGCTCGGGCACGGGCGGCTGCGGCGCGGCGCTTGCGGGCGCGATGCAGGGCCTCAAGGTCGCGATGCTGGAAAAGGCCGAGCGGCTGGGCGGCGGCACCGCCTGCTCGCTCGGCGGCCTCTGGGTGCCCGAGAACCACCTGTTGGCCGAGGCCGGCCTCGCCGACCGCATGGAGGCGGCGCGCGAGTACAGCCTGTTCCTGTCGGGCGGCTCGGCCCTGCCCGAGAACATGGACGCCTATCTGCACCATGCGCGCCTGGCGCTGGCCGATTTCGCCAGGGCGGGCGTGGCCTTCCGCCTGCTGCGCCGCCTGCCCGACCACTACTATCCGTCCGCGCCCGGCAGCTCGGCCGACGGGCGCATGGTCGAGGCGGTGCCGATCGCGCGCCGCGCGCTCGGGCCCTGGGCCGACCGGATCGAGGAGGGCGTCTACAATCTCCCCGGCGTGTCCTGGGGCGATGCGGTGGCCTGGGGCGGGCTCGGCAATGCCGCCGACTGGCCCAAGGAGGAGCTCGAGCGGCGCAAGCGCGAGGGCATGCTCGGCTGCGGCGGGGCGCTGGTGGGCCAGTTCCTCGCCCAGCTCCTGGCGCGCGGCGTTTCCATCCGTGCCGGCTTCCGCGCCGAGCGGCTCCTGGTCGAGAACGGGCGCGTCTGCGGCATCGCCGGGACGCAGCAGGGGCGCGTGCTTGCCCTGCGCGCGCGACGCGGCGTCGTGCTCGCGACCGGCGGCTACGAGGGCAACGACGCACTAGTGAAGCGCTTTGAGGGCCTGCCCGACTGGATGAGCATCTTCCCGCCCGGCGTGGAAGGCGACGGGCTGGTGATGGGCAGCGAGATCGGCGCGGCCACCTACAAGGTGCCGAACAACCTGGCGATGCTGGTGGGCTATGCCATCCCCGCACCGGCGCCGCCGCGCGAATGGCAGTTCTTCTCGGCCTCGGTGCGCGGCCTCTCCTATCCGCACTCGATCCTCGTCAACGACCGCGCCGGGCGCTTCTGCGACGAAAGCCAGTTCCAGCATGTGGTGGCGGCGCTGACGCGCTTCGACCTTGCGGCGCACCGCTATCCGAACCTGCCCTGCTGGATGCTGTTCGACGCGCAGTATGCGCGCCGCTACAGCTTCGCCGCTCGCCCGCTCGGCGCGCCGATCCCGGACTGGGTCACGCGCGCCGACAGCCTCACGGCGCTGGCGCGCGCGATCGGGCTCGCCCCGGACGCGCTGGCAGAGACCGTGGCGCGCTTCAACGCCGGTGCCGAACGCGGCGAGGACCCCGAATTCGGGCGCGGCTCCTCGGCCTTCGCGCGCTCCACCGCGGGCGACCCCAAGGCGAGGCACCCCAATCTCGGCGCGCTTGCCGAGCCGCCCTTCCATGCCGTGCGGGTGAAGATCGGCGGCATCAGCGCGGCCGGGCTGCTGACCGACGAGGTGGCGCGCGTGCGCCATGTGCGCGGGCCCGCCATTCCCGGCCTCTATGCCTGCGGCAACGCTGCCGCGCCGACCGAATCGGGCGCGGGCTACCAGGCCGGGGTGTCCCTGATGCGCGGGCTGACTTTCGGCTGGCTCGCCGCGCGCCATGCCGCCGGCGCCGACGCCGAGACCGCGGCGTGACGGGCGGGCGATGAGCGGTCCCGGCCTGTTCTCCCCGCTGCGGCTCGGCGCGCACACGGCGCGCAACCGCATCGGCTTCGCCGCGATCTCGACCCGCTTCGCGCGCGAAGGGCTGGTCACCGACAGGCTGATCGCGCACCTCGTTCGCCGCGCCGAGGGCGGTGCGGGCATCGTCGTGACCGAGGCGATGGTGGCCGCGCCCTCGGCCGCCGAGCCGGTGCGCGCCTACGCCTTCGATCCGCGCAACGACGCCATGTTCCGCCGCATGGCCGATGCCGTGCAGGGCGCAGGCGCGCTCCTGGTGGGCCAGCTCTGGCATGGCGGCTCGGCGCGGCTGACCGGCCGCGCGCCGCGCGCGGTCGGCGTTTCGCCTGTGCCCGACGGCATGAGCTGGACCGTGCCGCATGTCCTTTCCGGCGCCGAGATCGAGGCGCTGGTCGAGGATTATGCCGCCTCGGCCGCGCGGCTGGCGCGCGCCGGTTTCGCCGGGGTGGAGATATCGGCCGCGCATGGCTTCCTGCCGCTGCAATTCCTCTCCCCGGCGAGCAACCGGCGCGCGGACGAATGGGGCGGCGATGTCGCCGGGCGCACGCGCTTCGTGCGTGCGCTGGTCCGCGCCGTGCGCGCGCGTGCCGGGGCGGGGCTGCTGGTCGGTCTCAAGCTGCCGGCCGAGGATGGCGTGCCGGGCGGCATCGACGCCGCCGAGGCCGAGCGCATCACCGGCGCGATCGTCGCCGACGCCCCGCCCGACTATCTCTGCTACAGCCAGGGCAATCATGGCTGGAGCCTATTCCGCCACGCGCCCGACATGCACAGCCCGCCCGCGCCCTATCTGCACCTGACGCGGCGCATGCGGGCGGCGGCGGGCGGGGTGGCGGTGGCGGCGATCGGGAGGCTCGGCAACCCGGAGGATGCCGCCCGCGCGCTGGCCGAGGGCGCGGCCGACCTCGTGATGCTGGGCCGCCCGCTGCTCGCCGATGCACGCTGGCCCGAGCTTGCCCGCGCCGGGCGCGCGGCTGACATCCGTCCCTGCATCGCCTGCAACTATTGCTGGGGCGAGATCAATCGCGGTGCGCCGGTCGGCTGCTCGGTCAATGCGCGGCTCGGGCGCGAGGACGAGCTGGCCGGGCCGCCATCGCCGCCCCCCGCCCGGGCCGGCGCGGCGCCGGCGCGGCACATCGTGGTGGTGGGCGCGGGGCCAGCGGGGCTGGCGGCGGCGGCGGGGGCGGCCCGGCGCGGCGCGCGCGTGACGCTGTTCGCCCCCGGCGCCACGCTCGGCGGTGCGGCGCGGCTGCATGCGCGCCTGCCCGGCTGCGGCGACATCGCCCGCGCGCTCGACTGGCAGGAGCGGCAGGTGGTCGCGGCCGGCGTGACGATCCGGCGCAACCAGCGTGCCAGTGCCGCGGCGGTGCTGGCGCTCCGCCCCGATGCCGTGGTGCTGGCCACCGGCGCCACGCCCGCCGCGATCGAAGGGCTTGAGAGCGACGTTGCCGTGCCCGACCTGCGCGCGCTCGCCGCGCGGCTGCTCGACCGGCCGGAGCGGATCGATGGCACCGCCGTGATCTTCGATCACGACCATACGCCGATGACCTACGATGCTGCGCTCCTGCTTGCGCGCATGGCGGCGAGGGTCGTGATCCTGACCCCGCGCGAGAGCGTGGCGCGCGACATGTCGATCCTGGTCGCCCAGGCGGTGCAGCACAGGCTGGCCGCGGCCGGCATCGCGATCGAGCCCTGTGCGCTGCCGCGCGCGTTCTTCGGCGGGCGGCTCAGCTTCGCCCACGCGCTGACCGGCCGGGTGGGCGAGATCGCCGACGTGGCGCTGCTGGTGGCGGCAACGCCGCGCATCGCCAACGACGCGCTCGCGGCACCGTTCTGCGCGGCCGGCATCCCGGTTTCGCTGGTGGGCGATGCCTGGGCGCCGCGCAGCATGCTGTGGGCCGTGCGCGAGGGCCACGAGGCGGCCGAGGCCCTTGTTCCCGCCACTGGCGGATGACGCCGCCCGCCGCGCCGTGCTAGACGGGCGCGCCCGGTTCCGCCGGGCCTTCGCCACGCATTGTGCCGGTCCAGCAGCGCCGCATGTATCCCCATCCCGCCATCGCCACGCCCGGCCAGAGGCTGCGCGCCTGGACCGACAGCCTGTTCGTCGATCATGCCATCCTGCGCCTGCTCTGGACCAACGGCGCCCAAGTGGCGCCCGGCATGTGGCGCGCGAACCAGCCCTTGCCGTGGCAGTTGCGGGGCTGGGCGCGGCGGGGCGTGCGCACGGTGATCAATCTGCGCGGCGCGCGCGCGTGCGGCTCCTATGCGCTGGAGAAGGAAGCCTGCGCCGCGCTCGGCCTTACGTTGATCGACTTCCCGGTGGAGAGCCGCGGCGCGCCGAAACCGGAGATGATCGCCCGCGCCGAGGAGATGTTCGCCACCATTGCCTATCCGACGCTGATGCACTGCAAGTCGGGCGCCGACCGGGCCGGGCTGATGAGCGCGCTCTACCTCATCCTGCGCGAGGGCCGGCCGGTGGCCGAGGCGGCGCCGGCTGCGCTCTCCTTGCGGTTCGGCCATTTCCGCCAGGGCAAGACCGGCATCCTCGACCGCTTCTTCGCGCTCTATCTGGAAGCGAATGCGCAGGCCCCGATCGCCTTCCGCGACTGGGTGGCGACAGCCTACGATCCCGTGGCGCTCAAGCGCGATTTCCGCCCGAGCCTGCTTGGCAACGCTCTGGTCGATCGCGTGCTGCGGCGCGAATAGCGCCGGCTACTGGCGCGCGGGTGCGGGCTCGGGCTCGGGCGCGCTCTCGCCCTCGTTTTCGCCCGTGCCCTCGGCGGTGAAGAACTGCATCTGGCACAGCCGCGCATAGAGCCCGTTGGCGGCAAGGAGCTCGGCATGCGTGCCCTGTTCCGCCACGCGCCCCGCCTCCAGCACATAGATGCGATCGGCGCGGCGCACGGTGGCCAGCCGGTGCGCGACGACAAGGGTGGAGCGCCCGCGCGACAGCGCCTCCAGCGCCGCCTGCACGCGCTGCTCGGATTCGGCGTCGAGCGCCGAGGTCGCCTCGTCGAGCAGCAGGATCGGCGGGTCGCGCAGGATCGCGCGCGCGAGCGCGATGCGCTGGCGCTGGCCGCCCGAGAGCGTGTGGCCGCGATCGCCGACCACGGTCCGGTAGCCCTGCGGCAGGGCGCGGATGAACTCGTCGGCGGCCGCCGCGCGCGCCGCCGCCGCGATCTCCTCCTCAGTCGCGTCGAGCCGGCCGAAGGCGATGTTGGCGCGCACCGTGTCGTTGAACAGCGTCACGTCCTGCGACACCAGCGCCATCGCCCGGCGCAGCGATGCGAGCGTGACGGCGCGCACATCCTGCCCGTCGATCGTCACCGCGCCGGCCGACACATCGTGCAGGCGCGGCAGCAGGTTGACGATGGTGGTCTTGCCCGCGCCCGAGGGGCCGACCAGCGCCACCGTCTGCCCCGGCTCGACCGTGAGGCTGACACCGCGCAGCACCTCCTCGCCGGCGCGGTAGGCGAAGCGCACATCGTCGAGCGCGATGCGACCGGCGGACACGGCGAGCGCGGGCGCGCCCGCTGCCTCGATGATGCGCGGGCGATCATCGAGCACGGCGAAGACGCGCTGCACGGCAGCGAGTCCCTCCTGCGCCACCGCGTTCAGCGTGCCGATGCTGCGCACATGGCGCGCGGCAAGCAGGAGGGCGGCCACGAAGCCGGTGAACTCGCCCACCGTGCCGTTGCCATAGGCCACGCGCCAGCCGGCGAAGGCGATCACGGCAGCGACCGCCAGCCCGCCCAGCGCCTCCAGCACGGGATCGACCCGCGCGCGCCCCTTCACCAGCCGCATCAGGGCGGCGCGCATCCCTTCGAACATGGCCCGCGCGCGCCCCTGCTCGTAGGCTTCGAGCCCGTAGGTGCGCACCATGCGCGCGCCCCCAAGGCTCTCTGTCAGGAGCGCGGTGGTGTCGCCCATGCGGTCCTGCGTGGCGGTGGAGGCGCGGCGCAGCCGGCGGCCGATGCGCACGATCGGCACCGCGGCGACGGGATAGAGCGCGAGCGCCACCAGCGTCATGACCCAGTCGAGATAGATCATCGAGGCGAACAGCGCGACGAGCGTGAGAAGATCGACGATGCCGGCAACGGCGCGGCCCATCGCCTCGCGGATCATCGCGACATCGTTGGTCAACCGCGAGACGAGGCGGCCCGTCGGCTCGGCCTGGACGCGCTCCAGGTCGGCCTCGGTCAGGCGGGCGAACATCGCCCCTTGCAGGCTGGCGATGACATGCAGGACCACGCCCTGCACCGTCACCGCCTGGGCGTAGACGGCCAGCGCCTTGATGCCGGTCACGGCCACGACGATGATCGGGATCAGCCAGATCGCGCGCGGGTCGCGGGCGCCGAACAGCTCGTAGGCCCAGTCGATCACGATCGGGTAGGCGCCGGTGGTGGCCGACACCACGCCCATCAGCAACAGCGCGAACAGGAGCCGCCAGCGATGGCCGCGCACCCAGTCGCGCCAGAGCCGGAGCGCGAGCGCGCGGCTGGCGGTGTCTGCCGCTGCGGGGCGCGCCGCAGGCGGGGCGGCGGCGTCGTCGGCCACGGGCGAGTCGGGTCTGCTCATGCGGGCCGGGTGTAGCACGATCCGCCCCGCGCCGCGACTTTGGCCTGTCCGCTGTGCCTGCTGCGCGCGATGCCGCCTAGCGCTTGGCCGCCGGCTTGCGGCGCGGTGCGCGCTTCGCTGCGGCGGCTGTGGCGGCGGCCTTGGCCTTGGGCGCCCTGGGCGCCGCCTTCGCCTTGCGCGCGCCGCCCTTCCTGGCGCCCTTGGGCAGCTTCTGCTTCACCCAGCCATGCCCCTTCTGGATGTCGCGGAAGGCGCGGCACGACGCCTCGAAGGCGGGCATGCCGGCTGGCAGCCCGGCCAGGAAGGCGGCCTCATACACCTCCTGCCACGTGGCGCCGTTCTGGATCGCGCGCGCCGAGGCCCACTCGATCCCCTCGCGGTCGCCCTTCACGGCGGTGGTGATGCCGACCAGCACGAGGAAACGCGTCTTGAGGTCGAGCGCGCGGCCCGCGCCGGGGCCGAACAGCACGAAGGAGGCGAACTCGCCGTAGCGGCGAAGGAACTCGGGGTTCGCTTCGGCCATGATCTCGTGCAGCGGCAGGGTGTAGCCGCGCACGGCGCGGATCTTGTCGAGCTCGGCCTTGCCTTCGGGCGTCATGTCGCGTGGTCCTTTCGCTGGTGCGTGTCGGGGGAGATCAGATCGCGCGCGCCGCGATCTCGCCTTCGCGGATCGCCGCATCGGCCCGGCGCGGGGCGAGCGCGTCGCCGATCAGGTGCAGCGCGAAGCCGGGGCCGCGCTTCGGTTCCAGCGCGTGGAACAGCGCATCCTCGGCCTTGGCGCCGAGCATCATCACCACGCCGCCGATGTTCTCGCGCCGCTCGGCCTCGTTGGTGTAGATGTCGCGCAGCATCACAGCATCGGGCTCGATCGCCGTGATCTCGCGATCGGCGCTGAAGCGCACGCCCATGCGGCGCAGCATGCCGTAGGTCTTGCCCCAGTCGCGCGAGGAGGCGAGGTCGGGCGAGCCCTGGCCGAGCCAGGTGACGAACTCGACCGCATGGCCGCGGCTGGCCAGGATCTCGGCCACGACGGCGCCCTGCCGCCCGCCGATCCCGTCGTAGAGGATGACGTTGCGGCCGAGCTTCGGCTGCTCGCGCAGATAGTCGAGATAGGAATGGACGTGCGGCAGCTTGGCGCCGGGCAGGGCGGGGCCGCTCCACTTTTCGGGGCGGAGCGGCGTCCAGCCATGACGCAGCCCGGAGGCGCCGGTGGCGATGATCACCGCGTCATGGCCGGCGGCGGCCAGCATCTCGGGCGTTGCCGCCGTTTGCAGGCGGATCGTGGCGTCGGTCCTGCCAAGCTGGCCTTCGAGCCAGCCCACCATGGCGGTCAGTTCCTGGCGCGAGGGGGCCTGCGCCCAGAACCGCACTTGCCCGCCAAGCTGGTCGCCGCGTTCATAGAGCGTGACCTTGTGGCCGCGCTGCGCGGCCGTCAGCGCCGCGCGCATGCCGGCAGGTCCGCCGCCCACCACCGCCACATTGCGGCCCCGCTCGGCCTTCTTGAGCGTGCCGTTGCCGAACTCGATCTCGTTGCCGGCAGCGGGATTGTGGATACAGGCGATCGGCGCCTGGGCGAAGATCGAGGACATGCACCAGTTGGCGCCGACGCAGGGGCGGATGTCGCGCCCCTCGCCGCGCGCGGCCTTGGCCACCCAGTCGGGATCGGCGATCAGCGCGCGCGCCATGGCGATGAAATCGCAATCGCCGCGCGCCAGGAACCCTTCCGCCTCGTCCGGCGTGACGATGCGCCCCACGCCCACCACCGGCAGCTTCACCGCCGCCTTGATCCTGCGCGTGGCCGGCATCTGGTAGCCATGCTCCATCGGCGAGGTCGGATAGATCAGCATGCGGTTGAGGTAGGTGCCGGCCGAGACCGAGACATAGTCGATCAGCCCCGTCGCCTCCAGCCGGCGCGCGACATCGGCCCACTCGTCGGGGCCGAGCCCGCCCGGATGCCCGTCATCGCCATTGAGGCGCACGCCGACGATCAGATCGCGCCCGCATTCCTCGCGCGTCGCTTGCAAGATCTCGACGACGATGCGCAGCCGGTTCTCCAGGCTGCCGCCGAAGGCGTCGGTGCGGTGGTTGGTCGCGGGCGAGAGGAACTGGTTCAGCAGGTAGCCATGCGCCATCGAGTGCATCTCGACGCCATCGAGCCCGCCCTCGCGCGAATAGCGCGCCGCCAGCCGGTAGCCCTGGATGATGGTGGCGATGTCGGCCGCGGTCATGACATGCGGCATCTCGCGATAGACCGAGCATGGCACCGCCGATGGCGCCCACACCGGCACGCCGGAGGCAACCGAGTTCGTCTCGCGCCCGCGATGCCAGGGCTGGGAAAGGATCAGCGTGCCATGCTTCTGCACGGCGGCGGCGATGCGCTGGTATTGCGGCACCATGCGCGGATCATAGGCGAGCGCCTTGCCCTTGTAGGGCAGGCTGGTCTCGTGCACCGCCATCGCCTCCATGGTGATGACGCCGACGCCGCCCCTGGCGCGTTCCTCGTAGTAGCGCAGATGGGCGTCGGTGAAGACGTTGTCCTTCACGAGCAGCGTCGCATGCGCGCTCATCCAGGCGCGGTTGCGCGCCGTGCGCGGGCCGAGCTTCAGCGGCGAGAGCAGGGTTGGATAGGGGCTGTTCGCGGCGGCAGGGGCGGCGGCAGGAGCGGGAGGTGTCATGGCGCGTATCCGTTCGGTGTTTGCGTGCGTGATGGCGCGGAGGTGGGCGCGGGGCGCCGCGTTCAGGCCGGGATGCGGTTGGCGCCCTCGGCGATGCGGATGCAGGCAGCGTGGTGATTGTCGCCCGGCACGGGCGCGAGCGGCGGCATCGCCGCGCGGCAGCGCTCGATCGCCAGCGGGCAGCGCGAGGCGAAGCCGCAGCCAGGGGGCAGGTTGATGGGCGAGGGGATCTCGCCCTTGAGCACGTGGCGCGACAGGGCGACGGTGGGATCGGCCGGCAGGTGCGCCGACATCAGCGCCTGGGTATAGGGATGCTCGGGCCGCTCGAAGATCGCTCTGGTCGGCCCGCTCTCCACCACGCTGCCGAGATAGAGCACCACGATGCGGTCGCTGATCAGCCGGAGCGTGCCGAGATCGTGCGAGATGAACAGCATCGCCGCGCCGGTTTCCTGCTTGAGCTCGTGCAGCAGCTCCAGGATGCCGGCGCGCACGGACAGGTCGAGCGAGGAGGTGGGCTCGTCCAGCACGATCAGCTTCGGCTCGGTGGCGATCGCGCGCGCGATGCAGACGCGTTGCAGCTGCCCGCCCGAGAGCTCGGAGGGGAAGCGCTCCAGCAGCGCCGAGCCGAGCCGCACGCGCGCGGCCAGGGCCTCCACTTTGTCGCGCCGCTCGGCCCGGCCGAGACCGCTGTGCAGCAGCAGCGGCTCCTCGATCAGGGCGCGCGCGCGCAGGCGCGGGTTAAGCGCGCTCCACGGGTCCTGGAAGACCATCTGCATCTCGGCGCGCAGGGACCGGCATTGCCGCTCGGGCAGGGTGGATATGTCGCGGCCCTGGAACAGGATGCGCCCGGCGGTGGGCGAAAGCAGGCGCAGCACGGTGCGCCCGATCGTGCTCTTGCCCGAGCCGGATTCGCCCACCATGCCCAGCGTCTCGCCCGGGCTGATCGAGAAGGAGACGCCGTTCACCGCATGCACGGTGGCGTTGCCGCCGGCGCGGAAATGCTTGACCAGGTTCTCGGTGACGAGCGTGGGCTGGCTGCTCATGCCGCATGCTCCGCAAGCCGGCCGGCAAAGTGGCAATGGGCGATGTGGCCGGCGCCCATCGCGCGGCCTGGCGGCGGCTCGGCGCAGTCGGGCGCGGCGTGGGGGCAGCGGTCGCGATAGAGGCAGCCCGTGGGCAGGGCGTAGAGGTTGGGCGGCGGGGCGCCGGTGGTGCGCGTGCGCCCGATCACCAGACGCTCGGGGGTCGAAGCGATCAGCGCGCGCGTGTAGGGGTGCGCTGGCTGGCCGAACACCGCCGCCACGGGTCCATGCTCGATGATGGTGCCGGCGAACATCACGGCGACATCGTCGCAGTAGTGCGCGACGACGCCAAGATCGTGCGTGATGATGATCGCGCCGATGCCATTGGCCAGCACCAGCTCGCGGAACAGGTCGAGGATCTGCGCCTGCACCGTGACATCAAGGCCGGTGGTGGGCTCGTCGGCGATCAGGAGGCGCGGCTGGTTCACCAGCGCAAGCGCGATCAGCACGCGCTGCGCCATGCCGCCGGAAAGCTCGTGCGGCCAGGCGCGCGCGCGCCGCTGCGGGTCGGGGATGCCGACCGCTTCCAGCATGGCTACCGCGCGCGCTGTCGCCTCGGCCTGGCCGAGCGCCGGATCGTGCGCGCGCTGCACGCGCACCAGCTGCTCGCCGATGCGGCTGAGCGGGTCGAGCGAGCTTTTCGGGCTCTGCACCACCATCGCCATGCGCGCCCCGCGCAGGCGGTTCACCTCCTCGGGTGGCATGGCGATCAGGTCGCGGCCCTCGAACAGCACCTGGCCGGCGACGACGCGCGCGGGCGGGCGCAACAGGCCCATGACGGAAAGCGCGGTGAGCGACTTGCCGGCGCCCGTCTCGCCCACGAGGCCGAGGATCTTGCCGCCATCGAGGCTGAACGACACGCCGTTCAGCGCACGCGCGGTGCGGATCTCGTTGTCGAGGTTGCGGGCGATGAAATGGGTGTGCAGGTCGCGCACATCGAGCAGCGGCGTTGCCATGGCTAGCGTGTCGCCGCCTTGCGGCGCGGGTCGAGCAGGTCCTGCAGCCCGTCGCCCAGCATGTTGAGGCCGAGCGTCATCAGGATCAGCGCGATGCCGGGGAACACGGCCACCCACCACTCGCCCGAAACCATGAACTCGGCGCCCTGGCGGATCATCGCGCCCCATTCCGGGGTCGGCGGCTGGATGCCGATGCCGAGGAAGGCCAGCGTGGCCGAGATGCGCACGGCCCAGGCGGCGCGCACGGCGGTCTGTGCCATCGCGCCCTGGATCGCGTTCGGCAACAGGTGCACGAACAGGATGCGCCGGGTGGGATTGCCGGCGGCGACCGCCGCCTCGACATAGGTGCCGTTGCGCAGGGCCAGCACCTCGGCGCGCACGACGCGGGCGAAGATCGGGCTGTCGAGCAGGCCGATCACCATCACCACGTTGAGCAGCGACGGGCCGGCCGCCGACACCACGGCAAGCGCCAGGATGATCGAGGGGAAGACGCGGAAGGAATCGAACACCCGCATCACCACCTCGTCGATCATGCCGCCGCGATAGCCGGTGTAGAGGCCCACCGGCACGCCGACCGACAAGCCCACCATCACCGCCGGGATGGCGATGCCGAAGCCGTAGATCGCGCCATAGATCACACGCGAGAACACGTCCATGCCGTTCTGGTCGGTGCCAAACCAGAACTCGACCGAGGGCGGCTGGAGGGTGAGGGTCGGGTTGGCGGCGATCGGGTCGCGCGGCATCAGCCAGGGATGGAACAGCGCCATCGCGGCGAAGGCGAGCAGGATCGCGGCGCCCACGGCGAGCGTCGGGCTGCGCCGCGCGATGCCGCGGATCCGGCGCAGGATGCGCGCGCCAAGCCCGGGTGTCCCGCGAAGTGGCGCGGTTGCGGTGATCGCGCCGGTGCCGGCCTGCGTGCTCATGCCCGCGTCCCCGCGCGCGGCTCAAGCAGCAGCACGGCGAGATCGACCAGCAGGAACACGATCACCGAGAACAGCGCCAGCGCCAGCACATAGCCCTGCACGGCGGCGAAATCGCCGGTGATGATCGCGTTCAGCCCCCACTGGCCGAGCCCGCCCCAGGCGAACACATACTCGATCAGCGCCGTGGTGCCGACCAGACCAGTGAGTTCGGTGCCTAGGAAGGTCACCACCGGCGTCGCGGCGTTGCGCAGCGCCATGCGCCGGATCATCGCGGGTTCGAGACCTTGCGCGCGCGCATAGCGGATATAGTCCGAGGCCAGCACCTCGAGCGTGATGGCGCGCGTCTGCTTGATGATCGGCGCGGCCGAGATGATGGCGATGCACAGGACCGGAAGGACAAGCTGGGCGAAGGCGGAATGCGCGGCCTCGAGGTCGCCGGCGATCACTCCGTCGATCAGGTAGCTGCCGGTGATGCGCGGCGGCGGCGAGAGCATCAGCGACAATCGCCCCATGCCCGGCGGCGCCAGATCGAGCAGGTAGAAGAACACCAGCAGCATGACCAGACCGAGCCAGTAGGTCGGCGTCGAGAATCCGAGCAGGGAAACGAAGCGGCTGATCTGGTCGAAGGCGCCGTCGGGGCGGAAGGCGGCGCGCAGGCCGACCGGGATGCCCACCAGCGCGCCGATGCCCACGCCCCAGAGCAGCAGTTCGAGCGTCACCGGCACGCGCTCGAGCACGTCCTGCAGCACCGGCTGCTGCGACACCCAGGAGCGACCGAGATCGGCCTGAACGACGCGGCCGAGATAGATCAGGAACTGGGTGAACAGCGGCTGGTCGAGACCGAGCTGGGCGCGCACCAGCTCGATCTCGGCGGCGGTGGCGGTGGGCCCGGCGATCTTCGCGGTCGGGTCCTGGCCGGAGAGCCGCACCAGCATGAAGGTGAAGAACAGCACGCCGAGCAGGAGCGGCAGCACCAGCAGCAGGCGGCGCACAAGGAAGCGGCCGACGCTCACGGCTGCCCCCTGTGCGCCGAGCCGGATCGTCCGGAAGCGGACCCGGCGCGAAAAGACTCGCCCGATCCGGCCCGCCGCCGCGATGCCCCGCCGCGCATGTGCCTAGCCTGCCCGGTTCCGGCGTTGGTCAGCCGGCGCGCAGATCGACCCAGCGCTCGTGCTCGTCCGGATGCGGCACCCAGCCATTGATGTTGGGCGCCATGCCCTCGAAGGTCTGCGGGTAGACCGTCAGGATCCAGGGCGCGTCCTCCATCCAGATCTTCTGCACCTCGCGCATCGAGCGGTCGCGGAAGCCGGCATCCATGCTCTGGCGCGCCTGGTCGATCAGCTCATCGACGCGCGGATTGGCATACTTGCCGCGGTTGGACACGCCGCGCGAATGCACCTGCAGGAAGTTCGAATAGACCGGGTCGAGCACGATCGGCCCGTCCTCGAAGGTGAAGAAGGGCATGTCCTGGCGCGCCGGCGCTGCGCGCGCACGCAGATCGGTTGCGGTGATGCGCGTGGGCTTGGCCGTGACGCCCACGGCGCGCAGCTGGTCCGCCACCTGCACGGCCATCTGCTCCTCCCACCACCAGACGTTGGAGAAGAGCAGTTCCACCTCGAGCCCGCTGGCGTGCCCGGCCTCGGCCAGAAGCGCGCGGGCGCGATCGGGGTTGTAGGTGTAGGCGAAGTAGGACGGGTCGTAGGAGGCGACCACGGGCGGGATGATCGACTGCGCCGGCTGGCCGGTGCCGAGGAAGATGCCCTGGATCAGCAGGTCCTTGTTGATCGCATGGTTGAAGGCACGGCGCACACGCACATCGTCGAACGGCTTCATCGTCACGTTCATGCGCACGCTGGCCATGGCGCGGCCGGGATGGTCCAGCACCTTCACGCGCCGGTCGCGCCGCATGTCGATCACCTGCTGCACGCCGGGCCGGTCGATCCATTGCACCTGGCCGGTGCGCAGCAGCGTGACGCGGTTGGCACCCGAGGGCACCTCGCGGTAGATCACGCGCTGGAAATACGGGGCGCCGCGGAAATAGTTGGGATTGGCGACGAACACCGCCTGCTCGCCCGCGCGCACCGACTGGACATGGTAGGCACCGAAACCGGCGGAATTGGTGACCAGCCAGCGCAACGCCCATGGATCCTCGGGCGTGGCGTGCTTCTTCACCTCGGTGCTGTCGTAGATGCCCGGCACATAGAGCGTCAGCGCGTTGAGCAGGATCGAGGATGGCGCCTCGAGGTTGAAGGCGACCTCGTATTTCGAGCGCGCCTTCACCTCCTTGACGTTGCAGACATTGGCGATGAACAGGCCGGTGCGGCGCTGGGCGAAGGATTTGGCCCAACTCCATTCCACGTCGGCGGCGGTAAGCTCGTTGCCGTGGAAGCTCTTCACGCCCTCGCGCAGCTTGAAGACGACGGTCTTGCCGTCATTCTCGAGCGTCCAGCGCTCGGCCAGATGGCCCTCGACCGTGGTGGGATCGAGGAAGGTGCGCCCGTCGCGCTGCACGCGCGCGTAGCGGGTCAGGCCTTCGTAGACCTGCACCACGGTTTCCTGGGTCCCGGGAGCCAGCGCGTCGCCATCGAAGCCCTTGGGCGTCTCGGGCGCGGCGATCACCAGCGTGCGCACCTGCTGTGCCCCGGCCTCGCGGCTCGTGATCGGCAGATAGGCGGCGGCGGCAAGCCCGCCCGCGCCCTTGAGGATGCTGCGCCGTGCGATAGCCATGGTGACCTCCCTGTTGATCGGTTCGGGTTGGATGCGTGCGGCCGGGGGCGTTGGCGCTCAGCCGCGCTTCGGGTTGAACAACGGCACGCGATAGCCCGGTGCCATCTCGTCCATGATGTTGATCACGTCGTAGCCGTGCCGGATCGTGCGCCCGCCGGCGGGATCGTCGAGCGCGAACTCCCAGCGCCTGCCGTAGCCCAGTGTCTTGTCGACGCTGACATAGGTGCCGCCGAACACGATGAAGTCGCGCTCGGGCATGCTGGCCACGCGCTGGCGCAGCACGGCGAGCATGTCCGCGGGCGAGAGGAAGGCGTTCACGCCGACATCCTGGTAGAGCCGCCCGTCCACCCAGGAACGCAGCACCATCTGGTCCCAGCGCGCGGCCACATCCTCCCACGGCCAAATCACGGGGGCGAGGATGTTGGCGTTCACCGCCTTGCTCCAGAGGATCGAGGTGCGCTCCAGCGCGCGATCGGTGTGGTCGGAGCCGACGCCGACATAGAGCCGGTCGGCCACCAGCAGCACGATCTCGACCTCGCCCGATGTCTCGTCGCAATGCACGAACAGCTCGTCATCGGTGCGCACCAGGTGGCGCGGCATCGGGTAGATGCGCGGGGCCGGCACGTCGAGCGCGATCTGCACGCCCTCCTTGGCCACTTCCTCCTGGTGCGGCACGGCCACCGCCGGGTCGCGCGTGGCCGAGCCGAGATTGTAGACTCGCCGGATCTGGAACTGCGCGCGGCGGCTGCCGGAAGCGGACTGGATGTCGAGCGAAAGCTCCATGATGCGCAACGGGCCTTTCGAGAAAGCTTGGGTGAAGTGGGTCAGTGCAGTTCGGCCAGGTCGAGCAGGGCGGGATCGGTGCCCGGCCCGACATGCCGGCGCCACAGCCAGATGCGCTTGAGCACGCGCCGCCGCCCGGCCCCGGGCTGGTCCTTGTAGGCGGCGCGGCCATGCAGGTTGACAAGATTGTTGACGAACAGGAACTCGCCCGGCTGGAGCATGTAGCGGAAGCCGAGCGCAGGATCGCCGATCACGCCGTCGAGCACGTCCAGCGCCTCGCGCTGCGCCGGTGAAAGCGGCGTGCCGGCCATCTCCATGCCGGGCTCCACCATCACGCGGGCATAGTGGATGCGCATCTCGGCCCCGTGCGGGTCGAAGATCGGGTAGCTGACCGTGCGCGGCCCAGACGGCCAGGCATGCATTTTGGGCGGGCGGAAATGGAACGGGTGGTAGAGCGGCGGCACGAGGTCGGGGCGCCGGCGCAGCATCTCGTTGTGGATGGTCGCGGCCGAGATCACCCAGCTTTCCCCGCCGGCGAGCGCGTTCTGCACGCAGAGTAGGCCGATATAGTCGGGCGGGCGCGCCTCCAGGCAGCCATTGTCGGTGTGCGGGTAGCTCTCGCCCGAGGTGGCGCCGATGCGGGTGGGGTCGTTGAACTGCCCGCCCGTGTCGGTGACCGTGAAAAGGCGCCGATCGGCACTCAGGCCCTGGCGCAGCGGCCGGCCGAGATAGTTGGCGAGGCCCCAGGCGATCATGCCGCAGGTGGCATCGTCGTGGCGATCGACGGGCAGGCCGCGCAGCACCAGGATACCCGCGCCGGTATCGAGCTTGTGGCGCAGGCCGGCGACATGCGGCGCGAAGGAGGGCAGGCGGAAATCCTCCTGCTCCATCGTTTCCAGTGTCAGGCCGTTGGCACGGCAATGCGCGATCGCCTCCTCGATCTCGGCCAGCGTCGCCGCCGGCAGATCGAAGAACAGGCTCTCGCGCAGGGGATCGAGCGTGGCCGCGGTCCAGAGCCGCCCTGCATCCGCCACGGGCTCGGCCCGGGCGGGCGGCGGCGCGGCCGGCTTGCGGTGCAACAAGGCGGTGGGCTGCATGCGTCTCTCCCTGTCGCGCGGCGGCCGGCCTTTCGGCCTCTCCGCGCGGGCCGGTCGTTCTCGGCGCCGGCCTCGGCTTCATGTGGCGCATCGCCTTGCCGCAAGTCAAGCGGCGCCGCGACGGAATCGCGGCACCCGGGGCCGTGCCGGTGCGCTGTTGCCGCCCCGCCTGCCTTGGGCGATGCTCGGGCCGCCCGCAAGGACCCGAGGAAGCCTGCCATGAGCGCCGCCGGCGAGACCGCCTACCCGCATGTGTTCCGCCCGATCGCGCTCGGCCCGGCACGGTTGCGCAACCGCATCTTCGTGCCCGCCCACACCACCAATTTCGGCGAGGACAACCTGCCGTCCGACCGGCACCTCGCCTATCACCGCGCCCGGGCGGCGGGCGGGGCGGGGCTGATCATCTTCGAGGGCATCCGCGTCCATCGCTCCTCGCTTGGCCGCAAGCAGGGCGTGAACGGCTACGAGCCGGCCGCGGTGCCGGCCTTTGCCCGCATCGCCCGCGCCGTGCAGGCCGAGGGCGCGCGCCTGTTCGGCCAGATCATCCATCTCGGCCGGCATATCGACGGCAACTATGCGCGCACGCCCTCCTGGGGCGCATCGCCGGTGGCGTGGACCGCGCTCGCCCCGCCGCCGCACCCGATGACCGAGGAGGACATCGCCGCTGTGGTGGAGGCCCATGCCGAGGTCGCGCGCAACCTGATCGGGGCGGGGCTCGATGGTATCGAGTTGCAGATCGCCCATGGCCATCTGTTGCAGCAATTCCTCTCGCCTGCCGTGAACCAGCGCAGCGACGGCTATGGCGGCGGCGAGGAGAACCGGCTGCGCTTCGCGCTGGAAACGCTCGCCGCCGTGCGCGCGGCGGTGGGCGACAGCGTGGCACTCGGCATCCGCGTCTCGGCCGACGAGTTCCTGCCGGGCGGGCTTGGGCTTGCCGACATGCAGCGGATCGTCGTGCGGCTGTGCCAGGCGGTGGCGGTCGATTTCGTCAATGTCTCGCACTCGGCCTATCATGGCAGCTACACCATCTCGACCCAGATGGCCGACATGGCCTTCGCCCGCGACAGCTTCCACCACCTGCCGCGCGGCATTGCCGATGCGCTGGCGGGCGCGATGGGCAAGGCCGCGCCGCCCGTTCTGAATGTCTGCCGCTACCGCAGCGTGGCCGAGGCCGAGGCGATGCTGGCCGAGGGCAAGGTCGCGATGGTGGGCATGGCGCGCGCGCACATCGCCGATCCGGCGATCCTGCGCAAGGCGGCCGAGGGGCGCGAGGCGGAGCAGCGTCCCTGCATCGCCTGCAACCAGGGCTGCGCCGGGTTCCTGGCGCAGAACCTCGCCATCACCTGCCTGTCCAACCCCGCCGCCGGGCGCGAGGCGGAGTGGCCCGAGCCCGAGGCCGCGCCCGTGCGCGAAAGGAAGCGCGTCCTCGTGGTCGGCGGCGGCCCGGGCGGGATGGAGGCGGCGGCCATCGCCGCGCGGCGCGGGCACGATGTCACGCTGTGGGAAGCCTCAGACCACTTGGGCGGCGCGCTGGCCTGGGCCGCGCGCATGCCGCTGCGGCGCGATTTCGCCTTGCTGCTGGAGGCGCAGGAAGCCGCGCTCGGGCGCGCCGGCGTTGCGGTCAGGCTCGGCCATCGCGCCAGCGCCCAAGCGATCCTGGCCGAGGCGCCCGACGCGGTGGTGCTGGCGACCGGCGCCGCGGCCGAGGGCGCGGCCTTTCCCGGCGGCGGGCGCGGCCTGACCATGACCGAGGCGCTGGCCGATCCGGCCGCGCTCGGCGCGCATGTCGTGGTGCAGGACGCGATCGGCTCCTGGGCGATCGCCGGCCTGATCGAGTGGCTGGCCGAGAGCGCGCCCGCCGGTGCGCGCCGCGTCACGGTGCTGGCGCCCACCGGCACGCCGGGCTGGCAGGTGAACGTCTATTCCGGCTTCGCCTGGCGCCACCGCCTGCGTGAGAAGCGCGTGCGCATCCGTGCGCTCGCCGCTGTCCATGCCTGGGACGGCCGCGCGCTGACAATCACCGACCTTTCGACCGGCGAGACCGAGCGGTGGGAGGATGTCTCCGCCGTGATCGCGCCCGGCCATGGCCTGCCGCAGGATGCGCTCTATCGCGACCTGCGCCGCGCGCTCGCCGCGCGGCCGGGCGGGGGCGGGGCCAATGCGCGCCCCGCACTGCACCTGGTGGGCGACTGCGCCAGCCCGCGCTCGGCGCTGGAAGCGATCTACGAGGGCCACGAGGCCGGGCGCGAGATCTAGCCCCGCGATCCCGCCCGGCGCGCGGGGCGCGTCGCTGCGGCGGCTAGATCTTCACCGTCTGCGAGCCGTATTTGCGCACGATATGCTCGGGCAGGAGGTATTCCTGCTCCAGCCGCTCCAGGCTTTCATAATCCATCAGCACCTTGATCTCGTCGATCGAGGCGAGGAGGTCGGGGCGGTCCAGGATCTCGCCGGTCTCGATCGAGCGCTTCATCAGCGCGAGCGCCGTCTGCATCGCCTTGATCGCGGCCGCAGGCAGCATGCGCGGCAGGCTGACCCGCTTCACGCCGATTGCCTGCAACTGGCGCATCGACAGGAGCGGCGTCGTCGGCCGCTTGCGGATGCCGAAGCCCATGTTGATCGAGACCGGCGCCGGGATGTTCTCGACCAGGCGCTTGATGTCGTCCTCGCCGCGCACGGCATCGGGGAACACCATGTCGGCGCCGGCGGAAACATAGGTGCGGCAGCGCTCGATCGCCGCCTCGATCCCTTCCACCGCGATCGCGTCGGTGCGCGCATTGATGATGAAGTCCGGATCGCGCCGGCCCTTGGCGGCGGCCTCGATCTTCTTGGCCATCTCCAGCGGGTGGATCAGCTCCTTGCCCTTCATGTGGCCGCAGCGCTTGGGGAACTCCTGGTCCTCGATGTTGATGCCGACCACGCCGGCATCCTCGAACAGGCGCACGACATGGAACACGGTCACGGCATTGCCATAGCCCGTATCGGCGTCCGCCATCAGCGGGATCGACACGGCGGCGGCGAGCGCGCGGCACGCCTCGACATTCTCGTGCACGCTCATCAGCCCCGTGTCGTGCACGCCGAGCCGCGCATTGGCCACGCCCGCGCCAGAGGTGGAGGCGGTCTTGAAGCCGGCGGCTTCCGCCAGCCGGATCGAGTAGCCGTCATAGACGCCGGGGCTGACCACGATCTCCGGCCCGGCAAGCAGGGCGCGCATCTTGGCGGTCTTGGACATGGCGGGGCTCCTCGGGCGGTGGCGGGCGCTGCGCGCGGCCTTTTGCGCGGCGGCGCGAACGCCTAGCATAGACGCCACGCACCATCAGGGGGAGCCGCCATGGCCCGCAACGCACGCACCGCCACCCGCACCGCGAAAGGCCGCGCCGCAAGGCCCGCCGCCAGGCCGCGCCCGACGGTCGATCTCGACCGCTTCCTGCCCGAGATCGGCCAGATCAAGGACAAGGCGCTGGCCGACAAGGTGCGCGCGGTGTGGGCCGATCTCTGGGCGCGGTCGGAGTTCCGGGATTTCGCCAAGGTGCCCACCTCGGGCAGCATCGCCTATCCGAACATCCCGCACACGCGCTCGGTGATCGCGATGGCCTGCGCCATCGCCGACACCTATGCGCGCTTCCACGGCATCGGGACCGATCGCGACGTGCTGCTGGCCGCCTGCCTGCTCCAGGATGCGAGCAAGCTGGTGGAATACCGGCCGAAGAAGGGCGGCGGGGTGGAGAAGACCGAGATCGGGAAGAACTACCCGCATGCCTTCTCGGCGGCGCAGTCCGCGCTCGCGCATGGCGTGCCGATGAGCGTCGTGCACATCATCCTGACGCACAGCCCCTCGGCGGCGAAGTTCCCGCAATCGCTTGAAGGCAAGATCATCTACTACGCCGACCAGCTCGACGTGATCGCGATCCATGGTGACGATTTCGTCAAGGAGCAGATGATCTACCGCCGCTAGGGCACGTTCCGTTCGGCTTCGATCAGCCGAACGGAAGTCGTGCCCGACAAACCTATGGTTTGCGAGCAGCCTGGTCCGATCCGGTGGAACCGCCCTGCGGTCCCACCAGATCGGACGCTGCTCTCGCGGCGCCGTCCCGGCGGTGAAGGCGGGGGTTGACGGCCGGGCGGGCGCGATTTATTATTAAGGATACCTTATCAATAGCGCGCGCGAAAGGACCGCCGCGATGCCCGCCACACGGAACCCCAGGCAGCCGATGCCCGCCGCCCCCGCCGCGCCGCGCACCGTTCTGGCGGGCCTTGCGCGCATCGGCATGGTGCTGCGCGCCGGGGCTTGGGCGAAGCGCGAGGCGGGCGGCCTCACCCCCACCCAGGCGCAGATCCTGGCCCTGCTCGCGGCGCGCGCGCCCGCCGGCCTCAGGCTTTCGGTCTTGGCCGAGGAGCTGGCCGTGACCGCGCAGTCGGCCGGCGAAAGCGTGGCGGCCCTGGTGGCCAAGGGGCTCGTGGCGCGCAGCGCGGACGCGGCCGACGGGCGGGCAAGCCTCCTGCACCTGACCGCCGCCGGCCGCCGTGCGGCAGAGAGGGGGGCGGAATGGCCCGATCTCATGCTCGCCGCGGTGGACGATCTGTCGGAAGCCGAGCAGGCGCTGTTCCTGCGCGCCCTGATGAAGATGATCCGCGGGTTGCAGCAGCGCGGCGCGATCCCGGTGCAGCGCATGTGTGCAAGTTGCCGCTATTTCCGCCCCGATGCCCATCCCGGCAGCGCCCAGCCGCATCATTGCGGCTTCGTCGATGCGCCCTTCGGCGACGGCGCGCTGAGGCTCGACTGCCCAGACCACGAGGCGGCGGAGCCCGCTCTCGCGCACGAGATCTGGCGTGCCTTTCTGGCGCGCGACCCCGCTTCACCGCAGGCCACGGCACGCATGCCAGCGCCGCGATGAAGAGCGGGCGATGCCACGGCTTGCACCCGCGGCACCGCCCTTGTCGTCACCCCCTGCCCTCGCAAGCAAGGAGCAATTCATCATGGCACAGAAAGCGGTTTTCTACCACGCCGGCTGCCCGGTCTGCGTCGATGCCGAGACGCGGCTCGCCCTGGCACTCGACCCGCGCCAGTTCGATGTCGAGATCGTCCATCTCGGCGAGAAGCGCGGCCGTATCGCCGAGGCCGAGGCGGCGGGCGTGAAGTCGGTGCCGGCCCTCGTCATTGCCGGCAAGCCCTACCACGTCAATTTCGGCGCGGCGCTGTCCGATCTGAAGGGCTAGCCCGGGGCGCAGGCCAGGGCGGCGGGCGGGGCCGGAGCCGCGCCCGCCGCCCGGCCACCTGCCGCTCATCGCTTCACGGTTGACGCGACCTGATGCGCTGGCCAGCATGTCGCCCCGCCAAGGGCGGGCAGCATGCAGGAGCGCGCCATGACCAAGTTCGGGATGCACCAGTCGATCAGCCGGATCGAGGATCCGCGCCTGCTCACCGGTCGCGGCCGCTACACCGACGATATCGTGCTGCCGGGGCAGGGCTTCGGCTTCGTGTTGCGCAGCCCGCACGCCCATGCGCGCATCCGCGCGATCGACACCGCGGCGGCACGCGCCATGCCGGGCGTGCTCGGCATATTCACCCATGCCGACCTCGCCGCCGAGGGGATCGGGCACCTGCCCTGCGTCGTCGGCCTCAAGAACAAGGACGGCTCGCGCCGCGCCGATACGCCGCGCCCGGCGCTGGCCGACGGCGTGGTGCGCCATGTCGGCGATGCGGTGGCCTTCGTGGTGGCCAAGACGCTTGCCGCCGCGCGCGATGCGGCCGAGGCGATCACGGTCGAGTACGAGTTGCTCCCGGCGAGCACCGACCTCGCCACCGCCGCCGCGCCGGGCCAGGCGCAGGTCTGGCCGGCGACGCCCAACAATGTCTGTTTCGACTGGCAGGCCGGCGATGCAGCGGGCACCGCCGCCGCCTTCGCGCGCGCCGCGCATGTCACGCGCCTGGAGGTGGTCAACAACCGCATCGTCGTTGCCAGCATGGAGGCGCGCGCGGCGAATGCCGCCTACGACCCCGCCTCGGGGCGCTTCACGCTCTATTCCGGCACGCAGGGCTCGTGGCTGCTCAAGGACCAGCTCGCCAGCGCGATCTTCAAGCTGCCGCCGGAGAATTTCCGCGTCGTCACGCCCGATGTCGGCGGCGGGTTCGGCATGAAGATCTTCCTCTATCCCGAGCATGTGCTGTGCTGCTTCGCCGCCCGCCGCCTCAACCGCGCGGTGAAATGGACCTCCGAGCGCAGCGAGGCCTTCCTGTCCGACACGCACGGGCGCGACAACATCACGCTGGCCGAGCTGGCGCTCGATGCCGAGGGGCGGTTCCTGGCGCTGCGCACGCGCAATGTCGCGAACATGGGCGCCTATCTCTCCACCTTCGCGCCCTTCATTCCCACTTTCGCCGGAAGCAAGGTGCTGGCCTCGGTCTACCGTTTCGGTGCGATCCACGCGCAGGTGCTGGGCATGTTCACCCACACCGTGCCGGTGGATGCCTATCGCGGTGCCGGGCGGCCCGAGAGCAACTATCTGGTCGAGCGGCTGATCGACCAGGCCGCGCGCGAGCTTGGCATCGACCGCATCGAGCTGCGCCGACGCAACATGGTCGCACCCGCCGACATGCCGTGGAAAAGCGCCATGGGCGCGACCTACGACACGGGCGACTTCCCGGCCGTGCTGGAGGCGGGCTTGCACGCGGCCGACTGGGCGGGCTTCGCCGCGCGCCGGGCGGCAAGCGCGCGGGCGGGCAGGCTGCGCGGCATCGGGCTGGCCTACTATCTCGAAGCGACCGGCGGCGGGGCGACCGAGCGCGCCGAGATCCGCTTCGCTGCGGACGGCATGGCCGAGCTTCTCGTCGGCACGCAGTCGACCGGCCAGGGCCACGAGACCGCCTATGTGCAGATCATGGCCGAGCGGCTGGGCATCCCGGCCGGGCGCTTGCGCGTGGTACAGGGCGATTCCGATGCGATCCCGACCGGCGGCGGCACGGGCGGGGCGCGCTCGCTCTATTCGCAAGGGGGCGCGATCCTGGCCGCGGCGCAGGAGGTGGAGAACCGGGGCCGCAAGGGCGCCGCACACATACTCGAAGCCGCCGCCGCCGACATCGAATTCGCGGACGGGTTCTTCCGCATCGCCGGCACCGACCGGCAGCTGCACATCCTCGACCTCGCCGCCGAGGCGCGCAGCCGCAAGGCCGCCGGCGAGGCGGTGGAAACGCTCGATGCCTTCGCGGTGTGGGACATCAAGGCGCACACCTTCCCCAATGGCTGCCACATCGCCGAGGTGGAGGTCGATCCGGAAACGGGGCGCGTGGCGCTCGCGCGCTACACGGTCGCCGACGATGTCGGGCGCGCGATCAACCCGCTGATCGTGCGCGGGCAGGTGCATGGCGGCGTGGCCCAGGGCGTGGGCCAGGCGCTGCTCGAATGCACGCATTACGATGCGGTGTCCGGCCAGCTTGTTGCCGGCAGCTTCATGGACTATGCGCTGCCACGGGCCGATGACCTGCCGGCCATGGCGGTGGAACTGGTCGAGGTGCCGTGCGGCACCAACCCGCTCGGCGTCAAGGGCGCGGGCGAGGCGGGCGCGGTCGGCTCCCCTCCGGCGGTGATCAATGCGCTGGTCGATGCGCTTGCCGCGCGCGGGGTGGGCACGATCGACATGCCGGCAACGCCCGAGCGCGTCTGGCGCGCGCTTGCCGCCAAGGCCGCATAGCGCCGGGCGGCTTCGCGCCTCGGCGCCTCAGGCGAAGGCGAAGCCGCCCGAGCCGGTGCGCGGGTCGCTGCCCACCTTCCAGCCACCGGCGCCATCGGCCATCGCCACCTGCGCCCGGCTGAAAGTGGGGTCGTAGGCATAGGGCCGACGCTCGACCTTGAGCCCGCGCGCGCGCAATCCCTCGATCACCGTGGCCTGGATGCGCGCCTCTGCCTGCACCGGCCCGCCCTCGGCATGGATGCGCGGCGCGGCCACGGCCTCGGCCGGGCTCATGGCGAAATCGACGATGTTCGAGATCGTCTGCGTTACTGAGGAGATGATCGCCGAGCCGCCCGGCGCGCCGACCGCGAACCAGGGCTTGGCGTCGCGGAACACGATGCTGGGCGCCATCGCCGTGCCGCGCGCCTTGCCGGGACGGATGCCGTTCGGGTGGTTCGGGTCGGGATCGAACAGCTTCATCGAGTTGTTGTACATGAAGCCGAGGCCCGGCGTGATCACGCCCGAAGCGGTGGCGAGCGTGTGCGTGAGCGACACGACATTGCCGGCCGCATCCATCACCGAGAGATGCGTCGTGCCCTCCTCGCGCCGGGGCGGGGTCTCGGGCGCGACCAGCCCGGCGCGGATGCGCGCGGCCGCTGCCTCGATCTTCGCCTCGCCCAGCACGGACTGCGGATCGAAGGGCGTGAAGAAGGGATCGCCCACGATCTCGTAGCGGCCGGCCTGGCCTTCCGCCAGCGCGCGCGCGAGCACGAACAGGTGCTCGGCGCTGTTGTGGCGCATGGCGGCGAGGTCGAACCGCTCCATGATCCTGAGGATCGCGAGCAGCATCACCCCGCCGGTGGGTGGCGGCGCGCTGCAGACCGTGACGCCGCGATAGGTGATGGAAAGCGGCGCCTGGTCGCGCGGGGCGAAGCCGTGCAGATCCGCCTCCGTCACCCAGGCACCATACGCGTCGAGGTCGGCGGCGATGCGCTTGCCGATCGCGCCGCGATAGAATTCCTGCGGCCCGCCCTCGGCGATGGCCTTCAGCGTGGCGGCGAGATCGGGGTTCGGGATCAGGTCGCCGACCTCGTGGAAGGTGCCGTCGCGGCGCAGATAGATGCGCCGGCTTTCCTCGCTGGCGGCAAGGCGCGAGCGGCCATCGGCCAGCCCCGGCTGCGGCTTGCGCGTCCAGAACTCGACCGCGTAGGGCATCACCCACATGCCGCCGCGCGCGAGCGCCGCCGCCGGCAGCACCAGATCGCGCCAGGGCAGCGAGCCATAGCGGCGATGCAACTCGCTGAGGCCCGCGACCGTGCCCGGCGTCATGATCGAGCGGTAGCCTAGTTCGCTCGAATAGTCGTTGTGCAGCGTCGCCCGCCCGAGCGCGGTGCGCCCGCGCACATTGCGCAGATACATGTCGGGCGTGCACAGGCTGCCGGCGCGCGCCTGGAAGTCCAGCACCTCGTGCCGCCCGGAGGCGGCATGGAAGATGTGCGCCGTGCCCATGCCGCCGATGCCGCACATGAATGGATCGTCCACCTCCTGGGCAAGGGCGGTGGCGACCGCTGCATCGAAGGCGTTGCCGCCCTTGGCTAGGATGCTCGCGCCGACATCGCAGGCCCTCGGCTGTGGCGCGACCACGACACCTTTCATGTCACTCTCCCCGATGATGGCAAGCGTCGGCGCATTGCGATCCTAGCCGCTCCCGCGCTGGCCATAGAGCCTCGCCGCCGCCTCGGCCGAGACCTTGCCGGCCTCGATGTCGGCGGCGATCGCGGCTGGATCGCGCAGGGCGGGATCGCCCCAGCCGGCGCCCGCCGCCGTCTCGATGCGCACGCGATCACCACGCTTGAGGCGCAGCATCGCCTTGGACGGCACATCCTCGGTGCTGCCATCGGTGCGGATGATGGTGGTGCGCGAGCGCGCGCCGTCCTGCCCGCCCTCGACGCCGCGGGCCGGCTCGAAATGGCGCTCGCCGCGATGGACGAACTGCATCTCGGCCGACAGCACCTCGAACTCGCGGACCAGGCCGTTGCCACCGCGATGCCGCCCCGCGCCGCCGGAATCGGGCCGGATCGCGTTCTCGCGCACGCGCACCGGCGCTTCCAGCTCGATCGTTTCCACCGGCAGGGACCAGGTGTTGCCCATGTCGGTGGCGATCACGTCTACGCCGTCGCGATCCAGCCCCGCGCCCGCGCCGCCGACGAAGTGGTCGCCAACGACGAAGCGCTCGCCGGCATCGGTCGTGCCGATATAGCGGCAGACGAGCGTCAGCGCCGCCCAGGGTGCGGTGAGCCGGTCGGGCAGCGCCGGGCGCAGCGCCGAGAGGATCGTGGTCGAGAGCCGCTTCACCGTGCCGGTGCGCGCATTCACCGGCGCGGGCGGGCGCGGATTGACCAGCGAGCCCTCGGGCAGTGTCAGGCGCACCGGGCGGAAGCAGCCGCCATTCGAAGGGATGGTCGGATCGCCTATGCAGCGCACGGCGAAATAGGCGGCCGCCTGCGCGGCCGAGGGCACGGCGTTGATCGGCCCCTTGGTCTGCGGGCTGGTGCCGGTGTAGTCGACATGCATCGTGCCGTCCTTGATCGTCACGGCAACGGCGATGCGCACGCGCTTGTCGAGTTCGACCCCGTCATTGTCGAGGAAATCCTCGGCCCGCCAGGTGCCTTCCGGGATGCGGGCAAGCTCGGCCCGCGTGCGCGCCTCGGCATAGGCGATCAGGCCGGCGGAAAGGCGCACGAGCCCCTCGGTCCCGTGCTCCTCGGCAAGCTCGCGCAGGCGGCGCGCGCCGATATGGCAGGCGCCGATCTGGCCGTTGATGTCGCCCTCCAGCGTCTCGGGCGTGCGCACATTGAGCATCAGTATGTCGCGCAGCGTCTCGTTCAGCGCCCCGTCGCGCTGGTAGAGCTGCGGCGGCACGCGCAATCCTTCCTGGAAGATCTCGGTCGCGTTGGGCGGCAGGCTGCCCGGCACCATGCCGCCGAGATCGTTGTGGTGCGACACGCTGGCCGATATGCCGATCATACCGCCGCGATGGAAGATCGGCATCGCGATCACGATGTCCGGCGTGTGCGAGCCGCCATGATAGGGATCGTTGAGGAAGTAGATGTCGCCTTCGCGCATCGTCTCGCGCGGGAAGCGGCGCAGCACATGGCCCACGGCGGGGATCAGCGTGCCGAGATGGAACGGGATCGAAGCCGATTGCGCCAGCACCGTGCCATCGGGCAGGAACAGGCTGGCCGCCGCATCCGCCGCTTCCTTCACGGCCGAGGAGAAGGAGGCGTTCACCTGCGTCAGCTGCATCTCGTCGGCGATGCCTTGCAGCCGGTGCCGCACCACCTCGAGCGTGACCGGGTCGATCTCGCGGCGCAGGGCGGCGAGACGCTCCTCGGCCGTGCGGGCCGCGGATGTGGGCGCGTTCATGGCCGTGCCTCCGTGTCGCGATCGAGGAACAGGAGCCCGCCCTCCCCGACGCTCGCGCGCCAGCCGGGTTCGACCAGGGTGGTCGTGTCCGACTGCTCGATGATGGCGGGGCCCGCGATGGACGTGCCGGGCCCGAGGCTTGCCCGGTCGATGATCACGGCGGGCAGTGGCGCGGTCCTGCCCTCGACGATGATCGGGCGCGAGGCGGATGGTCGCGGCGGCGCATCGTTCGGGAAGGACAGCGCGGCATCGCCGCCGGCGCGCGCCTGGTGCACGCAGCGCAGGTTGACGATGCGCGCCGGCCGCTCGACGGCGTGGCCATAGACCTGCCGGTGCGCGTCCAGGAAGGCGGCATAGAGCGCGGCGCGCGGATCGGCGGCGGCAAGATCGACCGCCACCTCCAGATGGTGCGATTGCCCGACGTAGCAGATATCGGCCAGGTGCGTGACGGTTCGCTGCAGACCCTCCGCGCCGTCGGCGGCCATCAGGCGCGCGCACTCGGCATCGAGCCGGGCGAAGGCGGCGCGGAGCGCATCGAGTGGGGCATCGGCCAGGCGCGCGGGAAAGCCCGTGGCGCGCTCATGCTCGATCGGCGCGGCGAGCAGCCCGAGGGCGGAAAGCACGCCCGGCGCCTGCGGCACGACGACGCGGGCGAGGCCGAGCGCGCGGGCCAGCGGTGTGGCGTGCAGGCCGCCGCCGCCGCCGAGCGGGACAAGGGCAAAACGGCGCGGATCGTGCCCGCGCTTGATCGAGACGAAGCGGATGCCCTCGGCCATCTGCGCGTTGACGACGCGATGGATGCCGAGCGCCGCTTCCGCCACCGAAAGCCCCATCGGGCGCGCGATCCTCGTCTCGATCGCGCGGTGCGCACGACCTGCGTCCAGGCGGATGCGCCCGCCGGCGAAGCCATCCGGATCGAGATAGCCGAGCACGAGCGAGGCATCCGTGACGGTTGGCTCCTCGCCGCCCTTGCCGTAGCAGGCGGGGCCGGGATCGGCGCCGGCCGAGCGCGGGCCGACATGCAGCCCGCCGGCGCGATCGAGCCAGGCGATGGAGCCGCCGCCCGCGCCGATCGAGTTCACATCGACCATCGGCACGCGCACGGCGAAGCCGTCGATCCAGCCATGCGAGGCGATCAGCGGCTTGCCCCGGGCGATCAGGGCGATGTCGGACGAGGTGCCGCCGATATCGAGCGTGATCGCCGCATCGAGCCCCGCCGCCGCCGCGACCGACTGGCCGCCGATCACGCCTCCCGCGGGCCCCGACAGGAACAGCCGCACAGGGCGCAGTGCGGCCGTCTCCGTTCCCGTCACGCCGCCGCGCGAATGGATGACCGAGAAGCCGCAGCCAAGCCCGGCCGCGCGCAGCCGCGCGTCGGTGCGTGCGAGGTAGCGCGCCAGCACCGGCTTCACATAGCCATCGAAGGCGGTCACGGCCGTGCGCTCGTACTCGCGGAACTGCGGATCGACCACCGAGGAGAGCGACAGCGCAATGCCCGGATGGCGCGCGGCGATCAGCGCGGCGGCGCGCTCCTCGTGCACGGGGTTGAGAAAGGAGAACAGGAAGGCGATCGCGATCGCCTCCACGCCCTCGGCGGCCAATGCGTCCACGGCGCGCAGCAGCCCTGCCTCGTCGAGCGGTGTCACCACGCTGCCATCGGCGCCGATGCGCTCGCGGATGCCGATGCGCCGGCGCGCGGGCGCCAGGAACACCGGCGTGTTGGGCGAGAGCTTGACCTGATAGAGCTCCTCGTCCTTGCGGTTGTGCCGGCCGATCTCCAGCACGTCGCGGAAGCCCTCGGTGGTGAGCAGCGCCGTGCGCGCGCCCTTGCGTTCCAGCACCGCGTTGGTGGCAACCGTGGTGCCGTGCACGAAGCGGCGGATTGCGCCGGGAGCGATGCCCCAGGCATCGCGCGCATGCGCCAGCGCGGCCAGGATCGCCTCGGCCGGGTCCTTCGGTGTCGAGGGGATCTTGGTGCGGCGGACCGCGCCGCCGGCGTCGCGGCAGGCGACATCGGTGAAGGTGCCGCCGGTATCGATGCCGATCTCGACCTGCGAGCCCTGCTTGGTCATGGCGCGCCATCCTGGGCGGTGCTGGCGGACAAGGATGCGGCAAGCGATTGCCAGCGAAGGCAGGCCACATGATGCTCCGGTCCCGCCTGTTCCAGCACGGGATCGCTGCGCGCGCAATCGGGCGCGGCGGCGGCGCAGCGCGGGCGGAAGCGGCAGCCCGAGGGCAGGCGCGCGGCCGAGGGCGGGTCCCCGGCAAGGGCCGGGGTGCCGATCGCGCCGTCGGGGTCGAGATGGGGTGCGGCGTCCAGCAGCGCGCGCGTATAGGGGTGGCGCGGCGCGGCGAACAGCGTCGCCGCCGGCGCGATCTCGACGATGCGGCCGAGATACATCACCGCGATGCGCGTGCACATGAGCCGCACCACCGACAGGTCATGGGCGATGAGCACATAGGTGAGGCCGAACTCGGCGCGCAGGTCGCGGAACAGGCGCAGCACGGTGGCCTGCACTGAAAGGTCGAGGCCGGCGGTGGGTTCGTCCAGGATCACGATCTCGGGCTTGAGGATCAGGATGCGCGCAAGCCCGATGCGGCGAAGCTGTCCGCCGGAAAGCTCGTGCGGGTAGCGTGCCCGCACTGCGGGATCGAGGCCGACCGCGGCCAGCATCGCATCGATCCGCGCCTGGCGCTCGGCCGCCTTGCCCAGCCCGGCGATGCGCAGCGCCTCGTGCATCGTGGCCCCGATGCTCCACCAGGGGTCGAGCGCGGCGCCCGGGTCCTGGTGGACATACTGGATCGCGGCGCGCGCGGCGCGAGCGGCGCGCGGCGGCAACCCGGATACGGGCTGCCCGTGCAGCCTGACCTCGCCCGCCGTTTCGCGCTGCTGGCCGAGCAGCGTGCGCGCGAGCGTGGTCTTGCCGCAGCCGGATTCGCCCACAAGGCCCAGTATCTCGCCCGGCATCAGGTCGAGATCGACGCCGTCCACCGCGCGCACGGGCGCATGTGCGGCCTGGAACAGCCCCGTTCGCCGCGCGCCGAGATGCACGGCAAGTCCGCGCGCGGCAAGGATCGGCGCGTCGCTCATGGCAGTGCCCCTGCCGGCCCGGGCGCATCGGCCATGATGCAGTTGAGCGCGTGCGGCGGATCGCCAGCAAGCGCCACCAGCCGGGTCGGGCGCGCGGCGCAGCCGGGCCGCGCCTCGGGGCAGCGCGGATGGAAGCGGCAGCCCGATGGCGGGGCGAGCGGCGAGGGCACGCTGCCCGGGATGCCGGCAAGATCGGCCATGCGGTCGGGGTGGCAGGCGACCAGCGCGGCGGAATAGGGGTGGCGGGGTGCCGCCAGCACGGCGCGCTTGGTGCCGGTCTCCACCGTCTGGCCGGCATACATCACGGTGACATGGCTGCAGAGCTGCGAGACGACGCCGAAATCATGCGTGACGAACAGCACCGACAGCGCGAAATCGCGCGCAAGCTCGGCCAGCAGCGACAGGATCTGCTGCTGCGTGGTCACGTCGAGCGCGGTGGTGGGCTCGTCGGCGACGATCAGGCGCGGGCCGCACAGCAGGGCGGCGGCGATCAGCACGCGCTGGCGCTGCCCGCCCGAGAACTGGTGCGGATAGCGCGCCAGTGCCTGCTCGGGGTCGGGGATCTGCACGCGGCGAAAAAGGTCGATCAGCCGGGCGCGCCCGGCGGCGCGAGACCGATCCGGCGCATTCTCGGGCGCGTGCCAGCGCCAGATCTCCAGCAACTGCGTGCCGACCGTGAACATCGGATTGAGCGCCAGCGCCGGGTCCTGCGGGATGAATCCGATGCGCCTGCCGCGCACCTCGCGCGCAAGCGCAGCCTCGTCGAGCGCGAGCAGGTCGCGCCCCTCGAACAGCATGCGGCCCTCGGGCATGCGCGCATTGGGCGGCAGCACGCCCAGGATCGCCTTGACCAGCGTCGATTTGCCGCAGCCCGATTCGCCCACCAGTCCCACGATCTCGCCCGCGCCGACCGCGAGGCTCGCGCGATCGAGCACGCGCGCCGGCCCCTCCGGCGTGTCGATCACGACCGAGAGATCGTCGACCGACAGCATCGGCGCAGGGGCGGGCGCGGGCATGCTCATCGGCTGCGGCGCAGGCGCGGATCGGCCACGTCGCGCAGCGCGTCGCCGAACAGGTTGAAGCCGAGCACGGCCAGGAAGATCGCCAGGCCGGGGAAGGCCGATTGCCACCAGCCCTCGGGCAGGTCCTTGCGGCTTTCCGCGACCATCAGCCCCCATTCCGGCGTGGGCGGCGCCGCACCCATGCCGAGGAAGCCGAGCGTGGCCGCGACCAGGATCGTCACCCCCATGCCGATCGTGGCGCGCACGATGATGGCCGGTGCGACATTGGGCAGGATGTGCAGGAACAGGATGCGCGGCGTGCCCGCGCCTTGCGCCTCCAGCGCGTCGATGAACAGGCCCGAGCGCACGCGCCGCGTCTCGCCATAGACGATGCGGCAGAAGAACGGCCAGTAGGTGAGCGTGAGCGCCGCCATCGCCGATCCGATCGAGGGGCGCATCACCGCGGCAAAGGCCAGCGCCAGCACCAGCTGCGGCACCGCCTGGAACACGTCGGTCAGGCGCATGATCCCATCGCCGGTCCAGCCGCCGAAATAGCCGGCGGAGAGCCCGAGCGGGATGCCGATCAGCATCGCCCCGAGCACGACCAGCAGCGCGATCATCAGCGCCACCCGCGTGCCCATCAGCGTGCGCGAGAACACGTCGCGGCCGAGCCCGTCGGTGCCGAACCAGTGCTCGGCCGAGGGCGGCTCCAGCCGCTGCCAGGGCTTGGCGTCGAACGCATCCTCGGGGAAGGGCACGAGATAGGGCGCGGCGAAAGCCAGCACCAGCATGACCGCGATGATGGCGAGCCCGAGCAGGGCGGCGCGGTCGGCCAGCAGGCGGCGAAGGGCGAGCGGCATGGGCTAGCGCTGCTCGGCCACGCGCGGGTCGATGCGCGCCTGCACGAGGTCGACCATGATGTTCACAACCGCGTAGATCACGCCGATCGCCAGCGTGGTGGCCATCACCGGCTGGTAGTCGGCGGTGGTGATGGCGCTGAACAGATAGTCGCCAAGGCCGGGCCAGCCGAACACGGCCTCGACCACGATCGAGCCGGACAGGAACAGGCCGAACAACAGGCCGACCTGCGTGACGGTGGCGGACAGCGAGTTGCGCAGCACGTATTTCCACAGCATCACGCGGCGCGGATAGCCCACCGCACGCTCCCAGGCCACGAAGTCCTTCTGCAATGTCTCGATGACCGAGGAGCGGGTGAAGCGCGCGATGGTGGCGGTGGCGGGCAGGGCCAACGTGACGGAGGGCAGCACCAGATGCCAGAGCGCGTGGCGGGCAAGCGCGAGGTTGCCGGCGAGCAGGTAGTCGATCACGTAGAGCCCGGTGAGGAAAGGCGGGGCCGGAACGCCCGCATCCACCCGGCCGCGCAGCGGCAGAATGTCCAGCTGCATGCTGAACACCAGTTGCAGCATGATCGCCATCCAGAAGGACGCCACCGCCAGCCCGCCGATCGTGAACACGCGGATGATCTGGTCGAGCCAGCCATTGCGCCGCACCGCCGCGACCGCGCCGAGCGGGATGCCGACCAGGATCGCCAGCAGCATCGAGGCGAGCGCAAGCTCGATCGTCGCCGGCATGCGCTCGGCCAGGTCCTGCACCACCGGCCGGTGGGTGTACAGGCTCGTGCCGAAATCGCCGCTGGCCACCTGCACGAGATAGCGCACGAACTGCACATGGAGCGGCCGGTCGAGGCCGAGCGTGGCGCGGATCGCCGCGACCTGCTCGGGGCTCGCCTGTTCGCCTGCCAGCACCGCGGCTGGATCGGCCGGCACGATGCGCGTCAGCACGAACACCAGCACCAAGAGCCCGAGCAGCACGGGAATCATCAGCGCCAGCCGGCGCAGGATCAGCGCGAGCAAGGTCCGTTCCCCGGTCGAAGAACCGCCACCAGCCCCGCGGCCGCGTCGGCGGCGCGGGGCGCGGCGCGCGGCAAGCCTCAGCCCTCCAGCCAGAGCTCGCGCAGGTCGAGCCCGTCGCCAACCGCACCGGGGCGGTAGCCCTTCACGCGCTCGCGCACGGCGCGATAGGCCATCCCGTTGTAGATCCAGACATCGACGGCCTGGTCCACTAGGCGGCGCGAGGCGGCTTCATACAGGCGCTGGCGCTCGGCCCGGTCCAGGGTTGCGCGCGCGGCGGCGAGCATGCCGTCGGTCTCGTCGTCGCGATACCAGGACGAGCCGCGCTGCGTGCCGAGCGCAGCCTTGCTGTAGAACTGGCCCACCCAGTTGTCCGGGTCGATATAGTAGGTCGATCCCCAGTGCGACCAGATGTCGGGCGAGGTTTCCTCGCGCTGGGTCATCTGCACGGCATTGGCCCACACCGCCTTGGCGATGCGCATGGTGACGCCGATCTTGCGCAACTCGCTTTGCAGAAGCTGGGCGGCCTGCTCGGTCTCGTCGAAGCCGACCAGCGCGGTGAAGGTGATCTCGCGCGTGACATTCGCCCCCGCCCGCCTCGCTGCATCGAGGTGGCGGCGCGCGGCATCGAGATCGTGCTTGTAGCCCTGCAGGTCGCGCGGATGGCCCCAGAGCGAGACCGGCAGCGGGCCGGGGCTGCGCACCGCGGTGCCGCGCAGCACGCGCTGGATGAACAGCTCGTAGGGGAAGGCGTAGGACAGGGCCTTGCGGAAATCGAGATTGTTCATCGGGTCGCGCCCGTTATGGACGCGCAGCAGGTAGGTGCGAAGCTGCGGCTCCTCGACCAGGCGCAGGCCGGGCGCGCGGCGCACACGCTCATGCTGGTCGGGACGGATGTAGGAGTGCGTCGAGTCGATATCGCCCTTCTCCACCGCCAGCAGGCGGGTCGCGTCGTCGCGCACGGGCCGGCACAGGACCTGGCGGATCGGGCGGCTGTGCGGCCAGCCGCGCCAGTAGCCATCGACCGCCTCCATGTCGAGCGAGTCGAGCGGGCGGAAGCTGCCCGGCACCACCTTGTAGGGGCCGGAGCCGGCATCGTTGCCGGCGACCCAGGCCGCAGCCCAGTCGTTGTTGACGGTGTTCGCCTCCATCAGCCGCTTGTTCATGATCGCGACCATCGGCAGGCAGGCGAAGAAGGGCGCGTAGGGGAACTGCAACTCCATGCGCACGCTGTGCCTGCCCGTGGCGGTGACGCCTTCGGCCTTCATGAAGGGGCGGAAGGCCGGCCCCACGCCCTGCGGCAAGGCGAGCATGCGACGGAAGGAGTAGACGACGTCCTCGGCGGTGAGTTCGCTACCGTCGTGGAACTTCACCCCGGCGCGAATCGTGAAGTCGTGCGTCTTGCCATCGGCCGAGGAGCGGGTTTCGGTCGCCAGCAGCGGCTTGGGCTCGGGCGGGTTGCCGGCATACTCGTAGAGGCAGTCGTAGAGATTGACGCGCGTGAAGGCCGACGGCACGTCATAGACCGTGTGCGGATCGAGCGTGCGCGAGAGGTTGCCGCCCCAGCGCAGTGCCGCCGCGCCGGCACCTTGCGCCTGCGCATCGCGCACCGCGAAGCCCGGCATGCCGATCGGCGCGAGCGCGCCAAGCGCGCCCGCCGTGGCCGAATAGCGCAGAAGATCGCGTCGCCGCATCGTGCTGTCCTCCCCGTTGTGTGACTATGCGTCCCAGACTGCTTGTTGCCTGCGCGCGGGGCCGTCAGCCCTTCCTGCCGGCGCCCTTGCGCGCGATGAGCGTCATCTCGACCTTGATCCGCGGATTGAGGAAGGTCACCGCGAAACCCTGGCTGGCCGGCGTGACCAGATGCTTGGTCCGCTCGCAGATGATGGAATACACCTTCATCGTGTCCTTGGGGTCGGCAAGATAGATCGCGCGCTTGACCACATCCTCCCAGCCGGAGCCAGCGGCCTTCAGCGCGTTCTCCAGGTTGGTGAGCATCTGGCGCGTCTGCGCCTCGACATCATCGGGCATCTCGCCGGTCTTGTAGTTCGTTCCGGCGGTGCCGGAGACGAAGATCCAGCCATCCACTACGCAGGCACGGCAATAGCCCAGCTCGCGCTCCATCTTCGACTCGGTGAAGAAATGCTCGATCATGCGGCGTCCCTCGTGCAGTCGGGCC
Source organism: Alphaproteobacteria bacterium (assembly GCA_020850755.1). Taxonomy (GTDB): domain Bacteria; phylum Pseudomonadota; class Alphaproteobacteria; order Acetobacterales; family Acetobacteraceae; genus JADZEB01. The sequence goes on from JADZEB010000015.1 coordinate 83,281, forward strand.
TGTCTTCGTGGGGCGGCTTGCGATGCCGCGCTTGTTCGGCTGGCGGAATTAGACGGGCGAGTGGCGGCGCTGTCAACGCACGGACGCCCGGTCCTCCGCCGGATAGAGGTGGCAGGCGACGCGCCGGCCCGGTGCGGGTTCCGTCGTGGCCGGGAAGCTTTCGCGGCAGGCGGGCAGGGCGCGCGGGCAGCGCGGGTGGAAATGGCAGCCCGCGGGCGGGTTGGCGGCCGAGGGGATCTCGCCCTCGATGCGTGGCAGGGCGGCGCGCAGCGCCGGGTCGGGCACGGGCGAGGCATCACGCAGCACGCGCGCATAGGGGTGCAGCGGCTCGTGCAGCACATCCTCGACCGGGCCTTCCTCGACGATGCGGCCGAGATACATGACCGCGACGCGCTGGCAGAACCAGCGCACCACGCCGAGATCGTGCGAGACGAACAGGAATGCCAGGTGCCGGCGCGCCTGCAGATCCTTGAGCAACATCAGCACCTGCGCCTGGATCGACACGTCCAGCGCCGAGACCGGCTCGTCGGCGATGATCAGCTCTGGCTCGACGGCCAGGGCGCGGGCAATGCCGATGCGCTGGCGCTGCCCGCCCGAGAATTCGTGCGGGTAGCGGTCGAGCGCGGCGGCCGGCAGCCCGACCTCGTCGAGCAGCGCGCGGGCGCGGGCAAGGGCGTCGGCCCCGCGCGCCAGGCCATGCACCTGCATCGGCTCGACCAGCGTCTGGGCGATGGTGCGGCGCGGGTTGAGCGAGGAGTAGGGGTCCTGGAACACGATCTGGAGCTTGCGCCGCAGCAGCTTGAGCGCACCCCCGCGCGCGGCCAGCACGTCCTCGCCGCGATAGGTGACGGAGCCGGCATCGGGCTCGATCAGGCGCAGAAGCGCGCGCGCGGCGGTGGACTTGCCGCAGCCAGATTCACCCACCAGCCCGAACGCCTCGCCCGGGCGGATGGCGAAGGAGATGTCGTCCACCGCGCGCACCGTGACCGTGACCGGATTGGGGAACCCCTTGCGCTGCACGAAGTGCTTGCGCAGGTTGCGCACGGCAAGAACGGGCGCCTCTGCCATCCCCGCCATCCTATTCGCCGCGCAGCTTGGGGTCGGTGGCGTCGCGCAGCCCGTCGCCCAGCAGGTTCAGCGCGAACACCAGTGCCAGGATCGCCAGCCCCGGATAGATCGCGATCCAGGGCGCATCGAGGATGTTCTCGAACGCATCGCGCATCATCCCGCCCCAGGTCGGGGTCGGCGGCTTGACGCCAAGCCCGATGAAGGACAGCGATGCCTCCACCCGCACGGCGGTGGCCAGCCACAGCGTGCCCATCACCACCACTTCCGACATCACGTTCGGCAGGATGTGCACGAAGATGATGCGCGCATGGCTGAAGCCGAGCGCGCGCCCGGCCTCGACGAAGGCGCGTTCCTTCACGGCAAGGGTGGGTGCGCGGGCGATGCGGGCGAAGGGGGGCACGGCGGTAAGCGATATCGCGACGATCAGATTGCGCAGCTCCGGCCCGAGCAGCGCGACGATGACAAGGCCCAGGATCAGCGAGGGGAAGGACATCAGCACGTCCATCGCCTGCATCATCGCGACATCGAACCGTCCGCCGACATAGCCCGAGACGAGGCCGATGGTGCCGCCCGCAACCATCGCCAGCCCGATCGCGGCGATCGCCACGATCAGCGATATGCGCGCGCCATAGAGCACGCGCGACAGCACGTCGCGGCCGAAGGCGTCCGTGCCCATCAGGAAATCGGCAGATGGCGGCTTGAGGCGGTTGAGGATGCTCTGGTCGAGCGGATCGTAGGGGGCGAGCAGAGGTGCGAAGATCGCCATCAGGACGATGACGACCAGCATCGCCAGCCCGGCCCAGGAGGTCCAGTTGGCGTTGAACAGCCCGACCAGGCGGGCAAGGCCGCCGCGGCGCGGTGCCGGCGAATCCTCGGCGATGGCGGCGGCCTCGGCGCCGTTGCCGGTCGGGGCGGGTGCCGCGCTCATCCGTGCTTCACCCTGGGATCGATGAAGCCGTAGGCGAGGTCGGTGAGCAGGTTCACGACCACGATCAGGAAGCAGTAGATCACAAGAAGGCCCTGGAGCATGGTGTAGTCGCGCTGTGTCAGGGCCGCCACCACGACCCGGCCCAGGCCCGGGCGGTTGAACACGATCTCGGTCAGCACCGAATTGCCGATCAGGATGCCGAGGTAGAGGCCAACCACCGTCACCACCGGCAGGAGCGCGTTGCGCAGGCCGTGCCGCCACACCACCACGCGCCAGGGCACGCCCTTGGCGCGCGCGGTGCGGATATAGTCCTCGGACAGGGATTGCAGCATCGAGGATCGCGTCACGCGCGCGATATAGGCCGCCATCACCGAGCCGAGCGCGATCGTCGGCAGCACCAGCTTGTGCAGCCGGTCGCCCCAATCATTCAGGTCGGCGGTGCCGATCACGGGGAACAGGCGCCAGGTCAGCGCGAAGGCGATCAGGAGAAAGATGCCGGAGACGAACACCGGGAAGGATAGGCCGAGCAGCGAGACGATGCGCACCGCATAGTCGATGAAGCGGTTGCGGTGCAGCGCCGCCCAGATGCCGCAGGGCACGCCGAGGACGACGCCGAGCAGCAGCGAGGCGAGGGTGAGATCGATCGTGTGCGGCAGCACAGCGACCAACTCCTCGATCACCGGCTTGCCCGAGACCATCGACTGGCCGAGATCACCGGAAAGGGCGGTGAGAAGGAAGCTGACATATTGTTCGTGCAGCGGCCGGTCCAGGCCAAGGCGTGCGCGCAAGGCGTTGATCGCCTCCGGCGTTGCCTGGTCGCCGAGGATGACCAGCGCGGGGTCGCCCGGTATCACGCGAACGATCAGGAACACGACCGTCAGCACCGCGAGCAGCGTCGGTGCCGCGGCTAGAAGCCGGCGCAGGATGAAGCGGATCACGTTCGGGGCGCCGTCGCTGCCATGGGGTGGGCGGGCCGGCGGCGGCGTGCCGCCGGCCCACCATGCCCGGCCCCGGCCTAGCGGAAGCGCGTCTGCTCGGTGAGCAGCGGCCCGAGGCTCATCGCACCGTTGAGCTGGTAGCCGAGCTCGACGCTGTTGCGGCGCGCCCAGATCTGAAGCCCCTCGCGCAGCGGCACGGCGCACACCGCCTCGGCCAGCTTGCGCTGGGCGGTCGCCCACAGCTCGAGCTGGCGCTGCGGGTTGGTCTCCACGCGCGCCGCGTCGATCTCGGCGTCAGCCATGCCGCAATGCGAGAAGTTGGTCACTGCTGTGGGCGTCTTCACGATGCTACGCGAATGGAACATCTGGGTCAGCCAGGTGTCGGCAACCGGGAAGCGCGCGGCCGAATAGAACACGATCGGCGAGAGGTCCTGGCGGATCTGGGCGTGGAAGGTGGCGTGCTCCACCACCTCCATGTCGAGCGTGATGCCGGCCCGGCGCAGCTGCGCCTGCACCACCTGCATGGTGGCAAGCATCGAGGGGAGCTGCGTCGTGATGGTCTTGATGGTCAGGCCGTTGGGGAAGCCCGCCTCGCGCAGCAACTGGCGTGCGCGCTCGATATTGTGCGGCACGGCGCCCACCTCGATGCCGCCGAGATAGCCGCGCGGCAGGAGCCCGGTGCCCGCGCGCGAGACATCGACGCCGTGGAACTGGATCAGTTCCTCGCGGTTGGCGGCGTGCGCGATCGCCTGGCGCACGCGGATATCGTTCAGCGGCGCGCGGGTGATGTTCATGTGCAGGAGGCCAAGCTCGGCCGGGTCGAACACCATCACGCTGGTGTTGGGCAGGGCCTTCATGCGGTTGGCCCAGGACTGGTCCTGGCGACCATAGATCAGGTCGATCTCGCCATTCTGGTAGGCGAGGTCGCGCGACGCGTCCGAGGGGATGAAGCGGTAGCTGACGCGCTGGATCTGTGGGCGGCCGCGGAAATAGCCCTCATGCGCCGCGAGTTCGAGCGACTGGCGCGCGCGATGCTCGGTCACCTGGAAGGGGCCGGTGCCCACCGGCTCGCGCAGGAAGCGGTCGCCCAGCTGCTCCACCGCGCGGCGGCTGACGATGTTGCCGCCATGATAGTTGGTGACGAGGCCGAGCAGGCTCGGCACCACTTCCTTGAGGCGAATGCGCACGGTGTAGGGATCGACCACCTCCACCGCCTCGAAGGCGCGATAGTCGGCGGCGAAGCCCGACCGGCGCGCATCGGCCGCCTTGGTCAGGCTGAAGACGATGTCCTCGGCCGTCACCTCGCCGAAGTTGCGGTGGAACTGCACGCCGCGGCGCAGGTGGAAGGTCCAGGTCTTGCCGTCGGGCGAGGATTCCCAGCGTTCCGCCAGATCGGGTTCGATCTCGGCCGGGCTGATCGAGCCCGGGCGGAAGCGGACCAGGCCGCTGAACATCCAGCCCACCACCACCTTGTCGATCGTGGTGGTGGAGTAGTGCGGGTCGAGCCGGCTGATGTCCTGCGCCGCCATGCCGACATTGAGCATGGTGCGCGGCTGGGCGTTCGCGCTGCCGGCGACCGCCAGTGCGGCGGCGAGCGCCAGCGCGGCAAGCCCGGTTCTGGATGCGGTTCGGGTACTGGTCATGGGGGCTTCCTTCCTTGCTGTTCTGGTTCTGGTTCAACCATTGCCGGTTTCAGGGCGGCTTGCCAAGCGTGAACCGGCCGATGTCGAAGGCCTCGATCGGGGTGCCGCTCCGCCCGTCCAGCACCAGCTCACCCAGGATCGCGCCGATCGCGGGGCCGAGCTGGAAGCCGTGGCCTGAGAAGCCGAAGGCGTGGAACAGGCCGGGCGTGGTGCGACTCGGCCCGATCACCGGGATGTGGTCGGGCATCTGGCCGTCCATGCCGGTCCAGCTGCGGATCACCAGCGCATCGCGCAGCATCGGCACGATCTCGGCGGCGAGCGGCAGCGCTTCCAGCGTGATCGCCGGCAGCGGGCGGGCGCGCAGCGCCACCGGGTCGGCCTCGCCGTGGCCGCCGCCGAAGATGACGTTGCCGCGCGCGATCTGGCGCAGATAGACATTGCCGCCGACGACGCCGAGATTGACCTTGACGACATAGGGCAAGGGCTCGGTGACGATCATGTTCGGCGCCAGCACCTGGATCGGCACCTTCTCGCCGAACTGCTCGGCGATCGCCCCGCCCCAGTAGCCGGCGGTGTTGACAAGGCTCTTCGCCCGCACCTCCAGCCCGTTCGCGGTCTCGGCGATGAAGCCGTCCGAGTCGCGCGCCAGCCGCACCACCTCGGCATGCTCGACGATGGCGGCACCCGCCTTGCGCGCGGCGCGGGCCAACGCGGGCGCCAGCAGGCGCGGATTGGCGTGCCCGTCATCGGCGGCGAAGGAGCCGGCGACAACGGCGGGGCCGAGGAAGGGGAACTCGGCATGCACCGCGTTGCGCCCGATCAGGCGCAAGGGCAGGTCGTATTGGCGCGCGACATCGGCATAGGCGACAAGCTCCGCCTCCTCCTCGGCGTTGCGCGCGAGCTTGAGATGGCCCGAGGGCACGAACTCGCAATCGCTGCCGGTGATCTCCCTGAGCCGCCCCCACAATTCGCGCGAGCGGCGCGCGATCGGCAGCTCGGCCGGGTGGCGGCCCTGCTGGCGCACCCCGCCATAGTTCACGCCGCTGGCCTGGCTGCCGACCAGCCCGCGCTCCAGCAAGGTCACGCGCACGCCGCGCTCAGCGATATGCAATGCCGCCGAGCAGCCGGCCCCGCCGCCGCCGATCACCAGCACGTCGGTGCTGATCTTCCCGATCGCGGCAAGGTTCGACAGCACGGGATGCTTGTCGGGATCGCGCTCGGCGGGCACGGGCTCGCGCTCGGCCTCGCTTCGGCGGCGCCAGATCATGGCGCGTCCCTCATGGCGCGTCCCTCATGGCGCGTCCCTCATGGCGTGCTCCGGGCGGCGGCGGGCAAGGGCTTGACCGGCGCCTGCGCCCGCAGCCGGCCCACCGCTTCCACCGGCGCGCCGAGCCTGGCGGCGATGATCTCGGCCGCGGCCGGGGCGCAGACGCGGCCCTGGCAGCGGCCCATGCCGAGGCGCGAGAAGGCCTTGGCGCGGTTGATCTCCATCGCCCCGCCGGGATCGACCGCCGCGCGCAGTTCCCCGGCCGTGATCGCCTCGCAGCGGCACACCATGACATCGTCGGCGATGCCGGCGGCGAGCGCGTGCGGGAACGGAAAGGCGGCGTCGAGCGCGTGGCGGAAGGCGAGCATCGCCCCGGCGCGGCGATCGAGGGCTGCGAGCAGGCCGGCATCGACCGCGCGCCCGCGATCCTGCAACAAGGACAGCGCGGCGCGCGCCCCAGCGATCTCGGCCGCGTCCGCGCCCTCGATGCCCGCCCCATCACCGGCAAGATAGACGCCCGGCACGGCGGTGCGCCCGGTGGGGTCCTTGTCCGGCTCCCAGTTGCGCTGGCGCGGATTGAAGCGGAACGGCACGCCGGCAAGCTCGGCAAGCTGCGCCTCCGGCCGCAAGTGCCAGCCCATCGCCACCGCGTCGCAGACGCTTTCCTGCACGCGCCCCCTGGCGTCGCGCCAGCGCAGGCCCTGCACGCGGCCTTCGCCCAGGATCGCCTCGGGCATCGCGCCCTCGACGATGCGCACGCCGGCGCGGCGCAGGCCGAGCATGTACGAAAGGCCCCTGGCCAGCATGCCCGGCTGCGTCAGCAGTCCGAGGATCTGTCGGCGCTTGGTCGCGGAGGGTGTGGTGTCGATCACCGCGGCGATGCCGCCGCCGGCCTTGCGATACTGGTGCGCGAGCAGCCAGAGCAGCGGCCCGGTGCCGACGAAAGCGACCTGCCGGCCGATCGCGACCGCCTGCGTCTTGAGCGCGATCTGCGCCCCGCCGAGCGAGAACACACCGGGCAAGGTCCAGCCCGGCAGCGGGATCAGCCGGTCCATCGCGCCGGTGGCCAGGATCAGGTCGCGGAAGGGCAGTGTCTCGGCGCGGCCATCGCGGTGGAGGTGCAACTCGCCCGGCCGGACGGCCCAGACCAGCGTGCCGGGGCGCCAGTCGATGCGCGCGGCGATGGCGTCGAAGGCCGTGTGCAGCGCGGTGGCCTTGCCCGCCTCGGTGCCATGGAGCGTGGCGGCATCGCGCGTGAAGCCCGGCGGCTGGCGCTGGTAGATGCGCCCGCCGGCCGCGGCGCCCTCGTCGATGAGGATCGGGGCGAGCCCCGCCGCCAGCAGCGCCTCGGCCGCGCGCACGCCGGCCGGCCCGGCGCCGACGATCACCGGCGGCAGGTCGGCGGCGGCGTGCGGGTTCGCGGTGCAGAGCGCGTCAGTCGGCATGGCGACGGCGGAGCCTTACCGCCATGCCGGCTTCGAGCGGCGTGGTGCAGGCGCGCACCGGCCCGTGGCCATCCAGCATCACCCAGCATTCCTGGCACGCGCCCATGAGGCAAAGGCCGGCGCGCGGCCCGTCGCCGAACTCGCTCTCGCGCACCGATGCCGCTTGCGTCAGGATCGCGGTCAGCAGCGTATCGCCGGCCAGCGCCTCGACCGGGCGGCTATCGAGGGTGAAGGCGATGCGCGGCCGTCCGGTCTCGGCCAGGCGGGTGAAGATCGCCTGGTTCACAGCGTATCCTCGACCCGGCAGTTCACCAGCAGTTCGGCCACTGTGGCGTTGTTGGGCAGGCGGATCAGCATCTCGGCCAGTTCGGCCAGATCGTCGGGGCTGCTCATCTGCTCGCGCGGCCACTGCGCCCCGAGCGTCATGTCGGTGGCGACGAAACCCGGGCACAGTGCCGAGACGCGCAACCCGTGCGCATCGCCCAGCCGCCGCAGCCCGTGCGTCAGCGCCATCAGCGCGAACTTGCTCATTGCATAGCCGACATTGACGTTGCGCACGCGCTTGCCCGAGAGCGAGGCGATGTTCACGATCCGCCCGGTGCCGGCGGCCTTGAGATGCGGCAGCGCGGCGCGGCAGAGCCGGAGCGGCCCTTTCACGTTCACCAGCCACATCGCGTCGATCGCGTCCTCGCTCTCCTCCTCGATCGGGGCGGGCGGGTTGATGCCGGCGGCGTTCACCAGCGCGTCGATGCGCCCGAAGCGCGCCGCCGTCGCCGCCACCCATTCCCTGGGCGATTGCGGCTCGCGCGCCTCGTAGGCATGGACGAACAGGTTGGGCGCGGGCGCCATGCGCGCGGGCGTGCGCACGCCGGCGCTGACATTGTAGCCCTGCGCCAGCAGCTTGCGCGCGATCGCCGCACCGATGCCGCGACTGGCGCCGGAGAGCATGACGACGCGGCCCTTGGGATCGAGCATGGCGAGCCTCCTTGCGTCCGGTCTCAGGCGCCGGCGGGCACGAGGGCTTCCGGCGCCGGCGCGCGCACATGGCAGCGCACGGCATGATCGCCCGCGCCCGACACGGGCACGAGCGCCGGATCGGCCGCGCGGCAGCGCGCCTCGGCCAGCGGGCAGCGGGGCGCGAAGCGGCAGCCGGCCGGCATGCGGTTGAGCGCGGGCACGCGCCCCGGAATGGCGGCCAGCGCCCCGGCCGGCCGGTCGACACGCGGGATCGCGCTGAACAGCGCCTCGGTATAGGGGTGGGTCGGGTTGGAGAACACGCGCGCCGCCGGCCCGACCTCGACGATCTCGCCCGCATACATCACCGCCACGCGATCGGCGATCGCCGCCACCACGCCCAGATTGTGCGTGATGAACAGCATCGCCATGCCATGCTCGCGCCGGAGATCGTCGAGCAGGCCGAGCACCTGCGCCTGGATCGTCACGTCGAGCGCGGTGGTGGGCTCGTCCGCCAGCAGGACCGAGGGCTGGCAGGCCAGCGCCATCGCCACCATCACGCGCTGGCGCATCCCGCCAGAGAACTGGTGCGGATATTCGTGATAGCGCGACCGCGCCGAGGGGATCTTCACCTCCTCCAGCAGCCGCAGCGCCTCGGCGTCGGCGGCGCGCGCCGACAGGCCGCGGTGGTAGCGCAGCGCCTCGGCCACCTGGAAGCCGATCGTCAGCACCGGGTTGAGGCTGGTCATCGGTTCCTGGAAGATCATCGCCACGCGGTCGCCGCGGATGCGCTCCATCTCCGCCTCGGCCAGCGGCACAAGGTTGCGCCCTTCGAGCAGGATGCGCCCCGAGGCGATGCGCCCGGCCGGCTTCGGCACCAGCCCCATGATGGACAGCGCGGTGATCGACTTGCCGCAGCCGGATTCGCCCACCAGCGCCAGCGTCTCGTTGCGCGCGAGCGTGAAGGAAAGGTCGCGCACGGCGGGGTGCCAGGCATCGCCGAGCCTGAACTCGGTGACGAGGTTCTCGACCGCCAGCACGGGCGCGGTGTCGGGCGTGTCGCGGCTCATGCGGCGACCTTTCCGGGTGCGGAGAAGCGGCGCGGATGATAGGGCTGAAGCATCCCGGGCAGGCTGCCGGCCAGGATCGCGGGGCCGAGGATATCGGCATGGGCGGCGGCCAGAACAACGCCGGCATGGCAGGTGGCGACATAGGCGCCGGGTAGAATGGGCGAGGCGGCATAGGCAGGCCAGCCATCCGGCGTCATCGGCCGCAGCCCGGCCCAGACCCGCACCATGCGCGCGTGCCTGAGCGCGGGCAGCACCTCGATCGCGCGCGCGGCCATGCCGGCAAGCTCGGGCGTGGTGGTGGCGTCGTCCAGGCCCTTGTGCTCGTAGGTGACGCCGATCTGCACCGTGCCGTCCTCGGTCTGGCGCAGGCCCGAGCCCGGGAAAGGCAGCAGGCGCGCGAGCCGCTCGGTGACGATGTTCTGGCCCTTCACGGCGCGCATCGGCACGTCGAGCCCGATCGCTGCCGCGAGCGGCGTGGTGCCAAGCCCGGCAGCGATGACGATGCGCGCGGCTCGCACCGTGCTGCCATCGGCGCGGTCGAGCGTGAAGCCCGCGCTCTCGGCGCGGGTGGCGGTCACGGCGGCGCCGGGACGGTGCGCACCGCCCGCGGCGCGGAAGCCCGCGATCAGCGCGCGCAACAGCCGCAAGGGATCGACATGCCCGTCGCCCGGCGTGTAGGAGGCGCCGACCACGCGCGGGCCCAAGGGCGCCCCGCCGGTGAGATCATCCAGCGCGCGGCGATCGAGCAGTTCCATGCGCGGGGCAAGTTCGGGGGCGAGATTGTGCGCGCGGCGGATCTCCTCGGCGCGGAGCGCATGGTCGGCCTCGCCGACGCAATAGATCAGGCTGCCAGGATTGCGATAGGCGATGTCCTGGCCAAGCAGGCCCGACAGCCGATCGGCCAGCGCCGGCCAGCGCGCGATGCTGGCGCGCACCCAGGCAAGATGATGCGGCGGGCCGAGATGGCGGCTCTGCATCGTGACCAGGCCGAAATTGGCCCGCGCGGCGCGGAAGGCGACATCGCCCTCGTCGAGCAGAGCCACGGCCGCGCCGGTGCGCGCCGCGCCATAGGCGATCGCCGCGCCGACAACGCCCCCGCCGATGACAGCGAGATCGAACCGGTCCGGTTGGGGGCGCTCGGGCGAGGGGGGCGGCATGGGCGGGAAGTGTGCGCGGGCCCCGCGCCCGAGATCAAGGGGCGTTCGCCCCGCGACACCCCGTCCCGGCGGTCAGCCGAAGCGCTCGATCGCGTAGGGGCGGAGGTCGATGTTGGGCCGCCCCTCCAGGATCGCCTGGCCGAGCATCTGCCCGGTGGGCGCCGAGCCGGTCAGGCCGAGATGGCCGTGGCCGAAGGCGAACCAGAGATTGCGCACCCGCTCGGCCGGGCCGATCACCGGCAGGCTGTCGGGCAGGCAGGGGCGGTTGCCCATCCAGAAATCCGAGGCGCCCTCGGTGCGTGCCTGCGGGAACACGGCCTTGAGGTCGCCGAACAGCAACTCGCCCCGCCTCCGCGTGGGCGGCGCCTTGAGGCCGGCGAACTCGACCGAGCCGGCGACGCGCAGCCCGCCCTCCATCGGCGTGCAGAACACCTTGCGGTCGGCCGGCACCACCGGGCGGGCGATGCTGAAGCCCGGATCGGGGATGTTGACGTGATAGCCGCGCTGGGTTTCCAGCGGCACGCGATAGCCCAAGGGGCGCAGCAGCTCGGCCGACCAGGCCCCGGCGGCGAGCACGACATGCTCGGCGGCGATGCTGCCCCTGGCCCCGCGCACGCCCGAGACGCGCCCGCCATCGGTCTCGATCGCCACCGCGCGGTCGCTGACGAACTGCCCGCCGAGGCGCGCGACGCCGGCCGCGATCGCCTCGGCATGGCGCTGCGGGTTCGGGCAATAGGCGCTGTCGGTGATCAGCAGCCCCACCGTGTAGTCCGGCCCGATCGCCGGTTCCATCGCGTGCAGCGCCGCACTGTCCAGAAGCTCGAGCCGCACGCCATGCTTGCGGCGCAGGTTCCAGGCATAGTCGTCCTTCTTGAGCTGCTCGGCCGAGCGATAGACGTAAAGCTGGCCGAGATCGCGCACGAGCTCGGGCGCGCCGACCTCGGCCATGATCTCCTTGTGCCGCTCGATCGCCGGGAACAGCAGGGCGGCCAGCGCGGTGGCGATAGCCTCGACACGGGCGGGATCGGCCGCGCGCACGAAGCGCCACAGCCAGGGCACGGCGCGCAGGGCATAGCTCGGCTTGATCGTCAGTGCCCCGTCGCGGTCGAGCAGCATCTTGAGCCCGCTCGTCGCCGCGCCGGGCAGCGCCAAAGGCGCAACCGATCCCGGCGACAACGCCCCCGCATTGCCCGAGGAGCAGCCGCTGCCGGGCGGGGCGGGATCGATTACCGTCACCGCCGCGCCGCGCTTCTGCAGGTGCCAGGCACAGCACAGGCCGACCACGCCCGCGCCAATGACGACGATTCTTGGCGCGGGATGGTTCATCGTCTGACTGCCTTCGGTCGTGGATTGCCGCTAGGGCATCCGCCCTATTGCGCCTGGATCCCGGCGCGGCGGGCGACATCGCCCCACTTCGTCACCTCGGCCTCGATGAAGGTGCGGAATTCCGCTCCCGTGCTGCCGGCCGGCTCCAGCCCGCGATCCTGGAGTTCCTTGTTCATGCCGGCGGCGTGCAGCGCGCGCAGGTCGGTCTCGATGCGGGTCAGGATCGCCGCCGGGGTGCGCGCGGGCGCAAGCATGCCTACCCACGAGCCGCCGGTGAAGCCGGTCAGCCCCTGCTCGTGGATCGTTGGCACATCGGGGGCGAGGACCGAGCGCCGCGGCGTCGCCGCCCCGATCGCGCGCAGCCGGCCGGCCTGCACATGGGGCAGGGCGGCGGTGAAGGTGTCGAAGGCAAGCTGGAGCTGCCCGCCCACCAGGTCGGTGAGCATCGGTGCGCTGCCGCGATAGGGCACATGCACGATGTCGATGCCGGCAACCGCCTTGAACAGCTCGCCCGTGAAGTGGTTTGAGGTGCCGATGCCGAAGGAGCCGTAGTTCAGCTTGCCCGGCTCGCGCTTGGCCAGGGCCACCAGTTCCTGCACATTGCGCGCGGCAAGGCCCGGATGCGCCACCAGCAGGAAGGGCGAGGTGGCGGTGAGCGAGATCGGCGCGAAGTCGCGCACTGGATCATAGGGCAGGTTGCGCTGGGTCGAGCGCGCGATCGCCATCTCGGGCGACGCGGCGAACAGCAGCGTGTAGCCGTCGGGCGCCGCCTTGGCCACGCTGTCCGCGCCGATGGTGCCGGCCGCGCCGGCGCGGTTCTCCACCACCACCGGCTGGCCCCAGACCCGCGACAGGCGGTCGGCCATCAGTCGCGCGACGATGTCGGTCGAGCCTCCGGCCGGGTAGGCGACGATGAAGCGCACCGGGCGGGTTGGCCAGGCGCCCTGGGCGCGGGCGAGGCCGGGCAGGGCAAGGGCACCGGCCGAAGCGGCGGTGGCGGCAAGCAGCGAGCGGCGGGACAGGCGCATGGGGTCTTCCTCCGGCAGAAGGGCTGCGCGCCGGCGCCGACGAAATGTGGGGCCGGCGCGGCTGCGTTCCATCTAGCCAATCGTCTCCCGGCGCGGTGAAATGCGCAAGACGGTGCAATCAATTCCCCACGGAGACGAACAGATGGCCTCGCTGCATGACCGGCTGATGGTGATCGACGGACTGATCTTCTACTCGGACGGCGGGGCGGGCGATCTGCGCATGGGCAACTATGCGGCGTGCAACGTGACGCTGCGCTCGCCCATGGACGATTTCGAGCAGACCTTCGACGCCTTCGCCACCTGGCTGGCGCGCTGCGCCGATCCGGCGTCGGGCTGGCATCATGTGCTCAAGGCCGCCGACATCGACGCCGCGCGCGCCGCCGGCAAGGTCGGGCTGATCATGGGCTGGCAGGACACCAAGATGCTGGGCGACAAGGTGGAGCGCCTGGCCGCCTTCCATCGCCTGGGCCTGCGCATCATCCAGCTCACCTACAACGAGGCCTCGGCCGTGGGCGATGGCTGCCTCGAGCCGCGCAACGCCGGCCTGTCGCGCTTCGGCTTCGCGGTGGTGGAGGAGATGAACCGGCTCGGCCTGGCGATCGACCTGTCGCATTGCGGCGAGCGCACCGCCTTCGAGGCGGCCAAGCATTCGAAGAAGCCCGTGCTGCTGACGCACTGCAACGCCAAGGCGATCACGCAGCGCGTGCGCAATAAGTCCGACGAGACCATTCGCGCGGTGGCCGAATCGGGCGGGCTGATCGGCGCCTCGATCCACGGCTTCATGAACTGGGACAGCAACCCGAGCAACCCGCCGACGCTCGAGCTGTTCATCCGCCATCTCAAGCACATCATCGGCCTGGCGGGGATCGACAATGTCGGCTTCGGCACCGACATGGCCGCCCTGTCCGACTATGCCGCCTCGGACAGCATCCTGCAGATGAGCGCAACCCGCTATGCGGGCGCCACCGCCGACTTCGTCAAGGCGTTCGGCAACACGCTGGCCAAGCGCTACCCGGACGAGCTGAACAACCCGGCGCTGATGGGCCGCAAGACCGACGCGCTGCTGAAGGCCGGCTTCAGCGAAAGCGAGGTCGAGAAGATCATGGGCCGCAACTTCCACCGCGTGCTCGGCCAGATCTGGGGTTAGGTGATCTGGGGCTAGGCGGCGGGCAGGCGGCAGGAGGGACAAGCATCATGGCACGCATCATCACCGTCGCCGCGGCGCAAACAGGGCCTGTGCTCTCGGACGATCCGGCCAGCATGCTTCCCGCCGCCAAGGCCATGTTCGAGCAGGCGGCGGCGCGCAAGGTGAACATCCTCTGCTTCTCCGAGGTGTTCCTCTCGCCATTCTTCCCGAACCGGCTGGAGAAGAATTTCGACCGATGGTTCATCGCCGAGGGAAGCGAGCTGGCCGTGCGGCTCGATCGCATGGCGGCCGAGCATGGCGTGGCCGCGATCCTCGGCTACGCGGAGAAGACGAATTCCGGCTACTACAATGTCGCCCGCGTGGTGGATGCCCGGGGCCGGCATGTCGGCACCTACCGCAAGACCCACATCCCAGCCTATTTCCCCACCGACGCACCCGGCGGCACCGGCAGCTACGAGAAGCTCTACTTCACGCCGGGCGGCGAGCTTCCGGTGTTCGAGGTCGAGGGCTGCCGCTTCGGCATCCAAATCTGCAACGACCGGCTGTATCCGGAGCCCTCGCGCGTGCTGGCGATGCGCGGGGCCGAGGTGATCTTCATGCCGATCTGCTATTCCACCTATGCCGATCCCAAGCACCGCGCCTCGATCTGGGAGGTGCCCTTGCGCGCGCGCGCCTACGAGAATGGCTGCTTCGTGGTGGCGGCCAACCGCGTCGGGCTGGAAGGGCCTCGCAACCATCTCGGCCGCTCGATGGTGGTCGATCCGCGCGGCGGCATCATGGCCGATGCCGGCAGCGAGGGCGAGGCGCTGCTGGTGCAGGAGATCGACCTCGATGCGGTTGTGGCTGCGCGCAAGGATTTCCCCTGGTGGCGCGACCGCCGGCCCGATCTCTACGGCGATCTGCAGCATGTCTGAGTGGCGCGCGGCCGGGCCCGGCCGCCGGCCGGAACGGGCCTGGCCGCCGGCCGGAACGGATTGCGGCGCGCCGGTGAAAGCGCGCCGCAACCTCCCCTGATCGCCCCGCCTAGGAGGCTTGCATGCGGCAGGCCCCGCAGATCGGCCGCCGCAGATCGGCCGCCCGCGCCCGGCTAGAAGTTCGAGCGCGGCATGGTGTTGCTGGTGGTGATGTTGATCGGCGGCAGCATCAGGATCGGAACCATGAACACGTGCCGGTAGGTCGCGCTCACCGTGGCGTGCACCACCGTGTTCACAGTCGTTTCGCTGTAGACCAGGGTGACGTTGGACATGTCCACGCCGGTGGTGCGCTGGCTGAACAGGTTGATCGCCTCGGCCTCGGTGAAGGTCTGCTGCACGCTGGCGAAGCGTGTCACCTCGTCCACGCCGTGGCGCACCGTGTTCCAGGCATAGTACATGCGCCCGGCCTCGATCGCGCCGAACAGCAGGATCATCATCGCCGGCAGGATCATCGCCAGCTCAACCGCAGCCACACCCTTGCGCGCGCGCGCGCCGCGGCGGCGGAACAGGGCGTGCGGGCGCGCGCTCATTGGATGCGGATCTCCGCGTCACCCGTCAGCGTCGCGGGCAGCGGCATGCCGGGGATGTTGAGGATCGAATCGCGCACCCGCGTCACGACCACGCGCGCATAGCGCAGCGGCGCCGACAGGTCGGGGCAGTTGGGGGTGGTGGCGCAATCGACCTCGGCGCCGGCGCAGCGGCACACCAGCCCGGCATTGATCGTGGCCGTGACGCTGGCGCCGAGCGCGTTCTGGGCCGCCGTGGCCATGCCGGCGGGATCGGTCGGCATGATCAGGCCGTAGCCCGCCCCCGCGCGCGCCGCATGCTCGACGCGCATCGCCTGCCACATCGAGTTGCCGAGCTCGATCGACACGACCATCACGGTGGTGAGCAGGAAGGCGCTGAGGGCGAATTCGGTTGCCACCACGCCGCGCCGGTCGCGGCGGTGGCGGCGAAGCCAGGTCCGGATGCGCTGGGGTTTCATCGGGATGCGTCCTCGGTTCTTGGCTGATGGCTGTCGGCCGTGGCGGCTACTCGACCAGACGCACCACGAGCACGTCGAGCGCCTGCACGCCGCGCGAGGCGCAAAGGCCAAGGCGCAGATTTGCGTTGCCGGTAAGCTCGATCGAACGCGAGACCATCTGGAAGCAGTCGGAGTTCTGGGTCACGCTGCCGTTCACGGTGATCGCCCCGTTCGCGAAGTAGATCGCGCCCTCGAGCGTCGAGGAGAAGTTGCCGTTGATGCGGCTCGGGTCGTTCGGGTCGTAGATCGCCCTGCGATCCTGGTAGAACAGCAGGCCCGCATAGGTGCCGGTGGCGGGCGCCTGGAGCTGCATCTCGGCATTGCCGTTGAACTTCGGCCCGCCGATGTTCGCCGGCACGCCGGTGAAGATGATGGTCACGCCGAGATCGCCCACGCAGGTGCTGCATCGGATGCGCGAATTGGCGTTCACTTCCAGGTCGCCATCGGTGACGTAGTACACGCCCGGGCGCAGGTCGATATTGCCGGTCTGGCTGGCGTTGCGACCGACGCGCAGCCCGCCGCAGAAGCGGCTGCCGCTGTTGAACACCACCCAGCCGCCGCCGGTGATCTGCTGGTTGCCGGAGGTGGTGCATGCGCCGGGCGGCGTCGGGTCCGGCACGCTTGCATAGGGATCGGGGATCGGCCGCGCGCCATAGGAGATCGGGTTCACCGCGGTGTTGACCGTGGTACCGCCGCCGGTGAAGGTGATGCCGCCCATCGAGTAGAGCGAGTAGGCGTTCACGGTGGCCCCGCCCTGCACGTTGAAGGCGCCGGGGTGGGTGGAGTTGGTGGCCAGCAGGCAGTTCGCGGCGTCGGTGACCGACGAACCCTCGAAAGTGATCGCCTGCGACATGGTGGGATCGAGCGCGAGCGCGCAGGCCGGTCCGGCGGCGAGCGTGGTCGCCACCGCGCGTGCCTGGATGAAGGGGTCGTTGGCCATGAACAGGCCGGAGAAGAGGCGCGGCTGGCGGGCGCGCACCACCACCTCGGCCGAGCCGCCGCGCCCGGCATAGGGGCCGGTGTTCGGCGGGATGAACACGCTCACCGTCGTGCCGGGCCCGGCCGAATAGCCGTTGCGGACCACGTTCTGCACCGCCTCGGTCACCGAAAGCGACTGGGTCGAGCGCATCAGGTGCAGGGCGCCCGATTGCGCGCCGGCGTCTGCGGCGGTCTGGATGCGGCGCTTGGTCGTGTACCAGAGCGTCGCCTCGGTGGCGAGGCCGCCGGCGCCAAGCACCGCGACGGCCGAGAGCGCCATGATCGCGGCGGCGCTGCCGCGACGATCGCGCAGGGCCTGAAGGGCCTTTCCGACGAAATGCATCTCTACTCTCCCTTACCCGGACCGGGTGGCGGCGGGGTGCGAGGCGCAGTTCCCCAGTGGGTTAACAGCAAGAAAAGGACCAGTTCTGAACGGCCCCAGGCGCGGTGTTTCGCCCAGGCAGTGAATTTGTTAACAAACAAAGGGGTTTGCGGCGGTGTTCACGCCCGGGCGGTATGTCGACCCGTGACGCGGAGTACGGAATCCCAGTTTGCGAACTGGAACCACAGAATGCGTGGTTCCAAAGCTGAGGGTTCTCGATTTGCGATTCGAATAGGTACGATATATCAATGCGCTGGTGGATATCTCTTACCGCGACAGGCGCAGATTGGCCAACTGGCGACCGATCTCGCGGAAGGCGTTGCGCAGATCGCTGTCGCTGGGCGAGTTGAAGTAGAAGCTCGCTTGGGAGGCACATGCGCGATACAGGTTCTGCGTTGCCGCATTGTTGTTGGCGAAGGTGATCGTGTACATGATGATGCCCTGGCGCTTCATGGCGTCGCACAGCAGACCCATGCGCCGGTTGATCTCGGTGGTCGCGTTCGCCCGCGTGTTGGCGGCGAGGCCGAGCCGGTTCTCCAGCAGGCGGCCATAGGCAGTGTAGTCCGCGTCACCGTTGAAAGTGCGCGTGGCACCATTCCCGTTATTGGCTTGGGGGTCCCAATACTGCCCAGGCGCGCCCGACAGGCCGGTGGCGCTTTCCCCAGGCCAGTCGTACCATTCGTTGTTGCCGTCGGTCATCAGCACCACGACCTTGTCGGTGAAGTTGGCGTTGTAGTCGAACGGGCGGGCGGGATCGCCCCACAAGCCGCGCCAGTTGGGCGAGATCGTGAACCAGCCCGCCTGCAATCCAAGATTCGCCATCGTGCCGCCGCGATAGGTGGGCACGAACTGCGCGATCAGGTTCTGCGCATTGGCCTTGGTGTCGGTCAGCGGCAGCACCGGCAGCCCGCAACCGAGGTTCGGCCCGCGGGCGCGATTCCCGAGGGTGTGCTGGTTCTGTTCGGTGATGGTATTGGGCTGCCATTCATTGTCGCCGGTGATGCGGCGAGCCGGTGCAGGCGTCATGTAGTTCGTGGTGCTGGTGGAGCGCCACAGGAAAGGCGTGAAGGGCGCCACGGCGGGCGGCGCGTCGTTCATGTCGTTGCCGCCGGTGTGGCGCGCCTCGACGCAGCCTTTCCAGCCGAAGGGCGAGTTCTGGTACTGGGTGTAGTCGACGCCGCCGCCAAGCCAGGCGGAGCGCGTGGGGCCCAGATTGACCGTCGCGGTGTAAGGCACCACCGAGACGCGCAGGTTGGTGGAGACCGCCTCCGGCCCGAACACGATGTCCACAAGGTCGGTGGCCGCATCGCGTAGGGCGCCGATGCGGTTGCCGGTGGCCATCGAGCCGGTGATGTCGAGCACCAGCGCAAGCTCCATCTGCCGCTCGGCCCGGCGGGCCACGGCCTCGGCGGCCACGTCCCAGGTGCCGATGCCAACGATCGGCATGAACACCAGCGGCACGCGCGCTTCGCCGCGCACGCGAAGATTGCTGTTGTCGGCGTTCGGCGTGACCGTGAGCGATATCACCGAGGAATTGAGCACGCCGATTGTGCTGTTCGGCGCCGTCATGTCGAAGTTGGCCCAGAAGAAGGAGCGCACCTGGTTGTCACGCGTGGGCGAGGTGATTTCGCGCGCGCCGGCCAGCGCGCCTGCGTCCACGGCGTTGATCAGGCGCGAGCGGACATAGAACACGCGCGCCAGATCGACACCCATGCCGACCGTGATCATCACGGGGATGGCCAACAGCCCGGCCGTCATGGCGATGGTGCCGCGGCGGCTGCGCAGGGCGGTCAGGAACGGTCGCTTCTTGGGCATGACATGAACCGCGGTGCTGGAGTTGTCAGGGGGAGATGGCGTCGAGCGTGCCGCCGCGCGGGCGCATCAGCGAGGTGCCCCAGGCGCGCAGCGCATTCGTGGGCGCGTTGACGAAGCCGGTGGCGAAGATCCAGGGCTGGAACTCGAAGATCACCTCGGCGGCGACGGCCGTCTGGCCATCTTGGAGCGTGAAGCCGTTGGGCAGGCTGGCGGTGCTGTTCTCGACGCCGAGCTGGCTCGCCGCCGTTAGCCCGCCGCGCTGGCGCTGCCACATGACGCGCGTGACGCCGGCTGTGCGCGAAATCCCGCTCAGGATGACGCGGCCGCTCGGGCCGGTGACATTGTGCGGTGCCGTGGCCATGGCGGTGGCGTCGATGATCGCCGAGACATCGGCCTCGTTCAGCACCTGCGACTGGGCCAGGATATTGGCGATCTCGCCGGCGGAACGCTCGACCAGCGAGACGGTGCGCACATAACGCACGACGTCGGCCGAGGCGAGCGAGAACAGGCACAGGATCGGTGCGACCAGCGCGAATTCGAGCGTCATCGAGCCGCGACGACGGCGCGGCAGGCGCCAGCGCGGGCGTGCGGCCCGGCGCACCGCGGGCGCAACCTCAGCTTCCGGGGAAGGGCTCATTTTTCACCACCGAACGGGCTGTGTGGGTCATCTGGTACTGGCCGGTGATGAAGGGCAGCACCGGGGTGAAGTAGGGCTGGACATAGGTCATGGTGTAGACAACCAGCTCGCCCGCGCCGCCTGCACCCGCCGTTCCGCCCTGGTTGTTGACTAGGCCGGAAAGGTCGCGAAAGTTGGTCATGGTGATGGTCAGGCGCGTCGGCGTGAGCATGCCGGCGCCGCGATCGAGCACGATGCGGCGGATCGCCTCCTCGCGGTTGGCAGGAGGGTTGGGGTCGGAGGCGAGCCATTCGGGCAGGGCCGCACCCGTGACACCGAAGCGCGAGGCGTCGCGCGCGGCGCTTTCGAGAAGAGCGGAGACGGTGATCTGCAATCCGAATTCAAGCGTGCTCACCGCAAGCAGGAAGTAGACCGGGCCGAGAATGGCAAACTCCACGGCAGAGGCACCGCGGCGGTTCCCGGCCAGGCGTCGCACCAAGCGCTTCATCCATGCCCTCCCGCCATGTGTCGCCACGCGGGCGGATGCCCGGCGCTAGCTCCGGCTTCGGTCAGCGTTCCTCCCTTCCTGGGAAGCCCGGCCCGTTCGTCCGGAAAATCGAGCTTCGACCCAAAGTTGATACGAAACTCTATATCCTTCTGTCGGGGCTGGCCAGCCACGCATGGGTTGAAACCGCTACCCGGCAGTTAACGTGATAACACCGTGCAATGAGTGTGCCATTGCAGTTCTGAAAATGGCGCGACTTGTCGCCATTTTTTTTGGGCATCGGCCCCGAGGGTCAGGCGCCGCACGAGCCGGCTTGCCATGGCGGCGCACGGCGCGAAAGCAAACGGCCGCACCCCGAAGGGTGCGGCCGCGCCAAGACCGAGAGATCGAGCTGCCCGCCCGCGCCTGTTCCAGCGGCGCGGCGGGTATCCGGCCGCTAGCGGCGGCCGGTCGTCTGGCCGAACACGCGATAGAAGGCCATGTTGCTGCTGGCGGCCTGCTCTGCCATGTCGCCGCGCAGGACCGACATCGCGTTCCACTCATCGCCCGCCACGCCGTAGGCGAAGGCAAGGTTGTGGCGGATGCGCGGCGGGGCCGAGGGGCTGCGCGCGAGCTGCGTCAGCATCGGCACCGCCTGCTGCGGCTGGCCGGCAAGCGCGAGCGACAGGCCGAGATTGTTGCGCGCGGCGACCGAGCGCGGATTGATCTCCAGCGCTTCCTGGTAATATTGCTGCGCCTCGCCGTGGCGGCCGGCCATGTCCATCGCCACGCCGAGAGCGTTGGCAATGCGCGCGTCGCGCGGGGCGGCGGCGCGTGCCGGGCCCAGGGTCGCGATCGCCCCGCTCGAATCGCCCGAGGCGATCTGCCCGCGCGCCAGCAGGATGCGCGCATCGGTGTTGTTCGGATCAAGCTGCACGGCGCGGCCGGCGGCGGTCTTGGCCTCCTCGATCTCGCCGATCGAGATCAGGGCGCGCGTGTAGGCGAGCAGCGCCGGCACATTGTCCGGGTTCCGCTGCAACAGGTCGCGATACATGTTGGCCGCGACCGCCATGTTGCCCGAATCCTGCGCGGCTGCCGCCATGCGCATTCGGGTATTGGTCATGTCCGGATCGCCGGTGAGATTGACCCGGCCGGTGGCCGGCTCGCCGGTGCAGGCAGACAGCGCAAGCGCTGCGACCATCCCGGCCATGGCAAGAGTGCTGCGACGCATATGGGTTCTCCTCGGTCTTGGATCTTGCGTTCCGTGCTTTCTTACTTGCTGAGAGCGTCCATGAGCTGGATGCCCGCAGGGCCGCCCACGATAAGGAAGGTGCAGGGCAGGATGAACAGGATCATCGGGATGGTGAGCAGCACCGGCAGGCGCGCGGCGCGCTCCTCGAAGCGGGTGAGGCGGATCTGGCGCATCTCGTTCGAAAGGACGCGCAGGGCCTGCACCAGCGGCGTGCCGTATTGCAGGGTCTGGGCAAGTGTGCCGCCAAAGCGCTTCAGCACCTCAAGGCCAGTGCGCTCGCCCATGTTGATCAGCGCCTGGCGCCGGTCGGGCAGGATGCGCAACTCGGCCGAGGTGAGCGAGAATTCGGTGGCAAGCTCGGGGTGCGTCTCGTGCATCTCGACGCCGACGCGGTCGATCGCGCCCTCGAAGGCCAGGCCGGATTCCGTACAGATCACCAGCAGATCGAGCCCGTCGGGCAGCCCCGATTCCACCGCCGACAGATAGGCCTCGCGCTGCTTGCGCAGGATCCAGTCGGGCAGGAGCATGCCCAGGACCAGCGCGAAGAACATGATCGCGTAGGTCATGAAGGTGGAGAGGTCCATGTTGTGGATGAAGATCCACGCCACCATCGGGCCGAACACGATGCCCATGATCTTCGCACCGATGAACAGGCCGAGCATGTAGCTCTGCCGGTAGCCGGCGGCGCGTACCGTCTCTTCCAGCGCCTTGATCGTCGTCGGGCCGAGGATGCGCGTGCGGCGCACGAACTCGCCGATCCTGAAGGCCATGCTTTGCAGGAAGGGCAGGTTGTCGGTCACGGTCTCGACCGGCCCGTCGCTGCTCGACTCGCGGATCGCGGCAAGCCGGATCGAGATGCGCCGCTGCCTTTCGCTGATGCGTACCGCGATCATCACGCCGACCAGCAGCACCACCATGGTGATGCCGATTAGGACCATCTGGATGGGGGTGAGTGCAATGCTCATCGGAGTGCCCGCTTGATGATCTGACGCATGGAGGAAAGGCCGAGCAGCAACAGCCCGACCGCGATGCCAAGGAGCATGTGCCCGCGCGGATCGCGGACGAAAACGGACATGTAGGCCGGGTTCAGCATCGTCAGCAGGATGCCCACCGCGAAGGGGATGCCGGCGAGGATCGAGATCGACATTCGCGCCTCGGCGGCCAGCGCGTAGCCGCGCATGCGCACCACGATGCGCTTGCGGATCACGTCCGCCAGGTTCTCGAGCGTGTCGGTGAGGCTGCCGCCCGAGCGGTGCTGCAGGCCGACGGCGACCGAGAAGAAGCGGTACTCCGGCAGGCCGGTGCGCTTGGCCAGGCCCTTCAACGCCTCGTCGAACTCGATGCCGATGCGCAACTCGTCGGCCAGCCGCGAGAACTCGGTCCTGGTGGGCTCGGTCACCTCGCGCGCGACGATGCGGATCGCCTCGCCCACCGGAATGCCGGCGCGCACCGCGCGCACGATCATCGACAGCGCGTCGGGCATCTGCTGGTAGAGCTTCGAGCGGTACTTCTCGGCCATGCCGCCCACGATCAGTCGCGGGAAGCCGATGCCGATGGCAAACGAGATCGGCACCGCGAGCAGCGGGTTGAGGCCCATCGCCAGGATCATGTAGGCCGCGGCTCCTGAGCCGATCAGAACGCCCATGCCGGCGATCAGCCACCAGGGCGTGGAATACATGTAGGGGCGGTCGGGGTCGGCGCCGAAGATCTGCGCCATGGTGACGATGAAGCTCGGTACCTTCGGGCCTTCGCCCGGCAGCGCGACGCGGCTTGTCGTGCGCAGGCTCAGCAGGTTGGGGCCGGTCGCCGTCATCGAGCGGACCATGGCCAGGCGGGCGTTCATCTCGCTCTGCCGTTTCTGCGCGGCCAGCAGCGCGGTGACGAGCACGCCGACGACGATCAGGCCGATAACCGCGATGACCGCGAACTGGATCAGCGGCAAGCCCAGGATCAGCATTACCCCCTCCCGTTCTGGACCGTCTCCATCCAGGCCTTGTCGAGACCGAAATACTCGAGGCGCGAGATGAAGCGCGGCCGCGCGATCGAGGCGCGATACTGGCCGATGATGCGGCCGGCCGAATCCTCGCCCTTGTATTCGAAGTGGAACAGGTCGTTCATCATCACGACGTCGCCGTCGAGGCCCACCACCTCGGTGACGTAGGTGCAGCGGCGGCCACCGTCGCGCTGGCGCTCCACCTGCACGATCAGGTCGACCGCGCCCACGATCTGGGTGCGGATCGCCTTGGGCGGCAGGCTGAAGGCGCCCATCATCACCATGTTCTCGATACGCGTCACGGCGTCGCGCGGGGTGTTGGCGTGGACCGTGGACATCGAGCCGTCATGGCCTGTGTTCATGGCCTGGAGCATGTCGAAGGCCTCGGCGCCGCGCGTCTCACCGATGATGATGCGGTCGGGGCGCATGCGCAGCGCGTTGCGCACAAGGTCGCGCGCGGTGATCTCGCCCTTGCCCTCGATGTTGGCGGGGCGTGTTTCCAGCCGCACCCAGTGGGGCTGCTGGAGCTGAAGCTCGGCCGCGTCCTCGACCGTGATGATGCGCTCGCCATGGTCGATCAGGCGCGACATGGCGTTCATCATGGTGGTCTTGCCGGAACCCGTGCCGCCCGAGACGATGATGTTCAGCCGGCAGCGCGAGGCGATCTCCAGCGCGCGCGCCACCTCGGGCGCGATCGAGCCGAACTGGATCAGCTTCTGGAAGTCGATCGCCTTCTTGGAGAACTTACGAATCGACATGCAGGGCCCGTTCAGGGCCAGCGGCGGGAAGATGATGTTGACGCGCGAGCCGTCGGCCAGGCGCGCATCCACCATCGGGCTCGATTCGTCGATGCGTCGGCCGATGCGCCCGGCGATGCGGCGGGCGACGTTGGCGACATGCTCGTTGTCGCGGAACTTCACGCCCGAGAGCGTGAGCTTGCCCTTGCGTTCGACATAGACCGAGTCGAAGCCGTTGACCATGATGTCGGTGACGCTCTCGTCCGCGAGCAGGGGCTCGAGCGGACCGAGGCCGATCATGTCGAGAGTGAGCTCGCTCGCCAGCGCGCGCTGCTCGCGGCGATTGAGCTGGATGCGCCGTTCGTCGGCGACCTCGCCCAGGATGCGCTCGACCTCGCCCTGGAGCTGCTCGGCCGGCAGAATGGCGAGCGCGGCGGGGTCGATACGCGACAGGCAGAGCGTGCGCAGTTCCGGCAGCGAGGGCAGGCCCGACGGGGTCAGGACCGGCCCTTCATCCACGACCGACTGGACCGCAGGGCCGGGCGCGCGGCCCGTGCTCTGCGGCTGGTCATCATCGCCTTCGCCGGCGCTGCGGCGGCCGAAGGTCACGGATTGCCGGGCATTCATGACTCACTATCCTTTTGGTTGGCGCTTGAACAGGCGTCCGAAGATCGAAACCTTCTTGGTCGCCGGCGCAGCACCCTCCTCGCGGTCGCGCGTCACCGCGATCTCGTTGGCGATGGTCGCCACGATTTTGCGGAACGGCGAACGCTGCGTCACCGGAAGCTTGCCCAGGGTCGCGGACACGGGAATGACCTTGGGCAGGTAGGGAATGACGAAATCGACCGGCCGGCCAAGCGCGGCTTCGAAATCCTTGCGCGAGAGCGTGCCGGGCATGCCGAGCTTGTTCAGCACCACGAGCCGGTTCTGCACGCCCTGGTCGGCGCTGGCCAGCTTGACGATGCGCTGCGTGTCACGCGCTGACGAAAGCGTGGGCTCGGCCACGACGATCGTCACATGCGCCATCTCCAGGATCGTGCGATAGGCGGGGCCGGGCATGGCCGGCACATCGGCGATCACGATGTTGTAGTGCTGGCGCAGGAAGTCGAGAAGCTTGCGCGCGGCCTCGGGGCGGACCTCGACCGCATCGTCGAGCGCTTCCTCGGACGAAAGCAGGTCCACGCGCTCGCCCAGCGCCACGGCGGAACGCTCAAGGAACAGGTTGTCGAGACGCTCTGGCGCTTCCAGCGCGGCGCGCAGGCCGCCCGCGCTCTTCACGCCGGCCATCAGCGCCAGCGTGCCGGCATGCGGGTTGAAATCGGCCAGCACCGTGTGCCGGTGCGGCCCCGAGCCGAGATAGACAGCGACACCGAGCGCCACGGTGGAGGCGCCGCCGCCGCCACGCGAGCCGACGAAGGCGACGATGCGTCCGCCGCGGGTGTGCGCCTCACGCACCGGCTGGTCGACGATGTGCGGGCAGAAGAAGCGCACGATCACATCGCGCGACAGCGGCTTGAACAGGTATTCGCGCACGCCGAATTCATGCACGAGCAGGCGGTAGAGCGTCAGGTCGTCCCGGTCGCCCACGACCAGCACGCGCGTATCCGGCTCGCACACATGCGCAAGCTGGTCGAGCGCGTCGGCCGGACGCTCCATCGACCCCACATCGACGATCAACGCGCGCGGGGACGGCATCTTCTCGAGCTGCTTGGTGGCGGTGGTGACATCGCCCTTGCGCACCTCGATGCCGTCCTTGACCACTTCCTCAAGCACGCGGCGCACCATCGCCTCCGTCTCCGGATCGGAGATGTAGGCGAGCGCGCGCAGCCGCTGCGGGCGGCCGGTTGCGCGTTTGGCTTCCGTCGTCGATGTGGCTGTCGAGTCGCTCATTGATTGGCACCTCCAGAGGCGGATTGCTGGCGCCGCGCCAGGTCGGCCAGGCTGGTATCGGGCAGCCGGCGGACACTGTCGGTCTCGTAGCGGTTGACGGCGTCGGCGGCGGTGTAGCCGAGGCTGCCGCGGGCACCGCGCCCGCGGATGAGGTCGCGCGGATTCTCGACCATCATCGCCAGGTTGGCGTCGTTCGCGCGCGTCGGGCGCCACTTGCCTTCATCGTCGTAGGCGGCGCAGGCACCAAGCGCGAGCATCGGCACAAGGGCGGTAAGCAGGAGCTTCGAGCGGGTCATGTCACGCCTCCTTCAATCGAACATGAAGCCAGGGTCGCCGGCCAGGCGGGGGCTGGGTTGCGCCGGCTGGCCGCGCGCCCTGAGGCGCGAGAAGAACAGACGCTCGATATCGTTGGGCGGCGACCACTGGTCGTTCGGCACGCTCAGCAGCCGCGGCTCGGACACGGGGCGCACCAGATAGGGCGTCACGATGATCACGAGCTCGGTCTCGGTGCGGCGGAAGCCGTCCGACTTGAACAGCGCGCCGAGGATCGGCAGTTCGCTCAGGACCGGCAGGCCCTGGCTCGCCTGGCGCGTGCTGTCGGACAGAAGGCCGGCCAGGGCGAAGCTCTGCCCCGAGCCCAGTTCCACCGTCGTTTCCGCGCGCCGCACCGTCAGGCTGGGCAGGCGGATATTGTCGATGATGATCGCGTCCTGCTGCGAGATCTCGGACACTTCCGGGCGCACGCGCAGGCTGATCCGGTTGGGGCCCATCACGGTCGGCACGAAGGCCAGGCTCACGCCGAAGGGCTTCCATTCGACCGTGATCTCGTCGCGGCTGCCGCGCACCGGGATCGGGATCTCGCCGCCGGCAAGGAAGCTCGCCGCCTGGCCCGAAACCGCCGTGAGGTTCGGTTCGGCCAGGATCGTCACGAGATTGTCGCCTGCCAGAGCGTCGATCACGCCATTGATATCCCAGTTCGTGCCGCGATAGCCGAAGCCGAGAGTGTCTGGCCGCGATGTCGAACCGACACCGGTGCCGGACAGGCCCTGCAAGGGCAGGAGGGCGCTGATCGCACCGGCGGCACCCGCCGCGGTCCTGAGACCGAGGGTGAATGCCCCTCCGTTCAACAGAGACTGCCAGTTCAGTCCCAGGTTCCGCGTCACCTGCCGAGACATCTCGGCGACGCGGACCCGGAGATTCACTTGCAAGGAATGCGCCACGGTCAGGCGATTCACCACCTCGGCGTCATCTTCCAGGTGGGCGCGGACCAGGGTCATCACCCGCTCGGCGTCCTGGGCGGTGTTGACCTGTCCGGATATCACCGCGCCGTTCGGCATCGGGTCGATCGAGACGCGGGCACCGGGCACCTGGCGGTTGATCCGGCCCTCGACCTCGGTCTTGGGGAAGGCCGAGGCGCGCACCGTGACGTCGAACAGCACCATCTCGTTGCCGGTGGCCGACAGCGCCGCCACCGTGGTGCGGCCGGGCGCGACGCCCAGCATGAAGATGCTGGTGGGCGAGGCGGCCCGCACCTCGACCACCGCCGGGTCGGCGGAGAAAAGCGAGGCGGCGGGCTCGGTCAGGTTGAAGACGCGGCCCGAGCCGGCATTCAGCATTACGCCCTGGCGCTGCTGCTGGATCACCTGGCGGTCGGTGACGATGCGCGGACCGGTGGGCGTGCCGGGGGCCGGCGGGGTGGCCGCGGCCGTGCCGGGCACCGTCTGCTGCACCGGCATGAGCATCATGTTGCCGTTGCCGCGCTGGACCGCCGGCGTCGGCGAGAAGGCGCTCGGCTGCCAGGCTTGGTTCTGGGCGATCCGCCCCGGCGCCAGGGTGGCGCCATCGGCATCGAGCTGGCGGCCGGCGCGGGCGCGCGCGGCGGGGTCGAGCCCGAACTGGCCGGGATAGGCTTCCGCCGGAACCTGCCCGGCACCCCGGCCGAAGGCCGGCTCCCAGTTCGCCCTCGGGGCGGCGCTTTGCCCGTACACCGGCGAGATACTCGCCATGACGAGCAGAGCCGAGACAACAACGCCAAGCGTCGCCGATCCGTAACTCTGCGAACGCTTGGTCCAGCTTGTGGCCTGGACCATGTGTGGAATTCCCCCTCTTTGCTGCGGCACCGGCCGGGGTGGTCTGGGCAAACCACCCGTGGCCGGTTCCGTCACTTCCTCAACGGAAGTTGATTTCCTCCATCTTCGTCCCGTTGAACACGCGGACCGCATGGCCGGTGCCCGTGGGACCATCGGAACGAAGCGAGCGCGCCACGTCCGAGGCGTAGACAGTCTGGCTTTCCTCGGCGCCGGGGACCGAGCCAGGGGCGGGGTCCTGCCCGTCCTTGCCCGTGCCAGCCGACACCAGCGAGGGATCCTCGATCGAGCGCACGGTCAGCGACAGCCGGCCGACGCGCGTGGCGACCACGACTTCCTCGGCCTGGCGGCGTGTGACCTCGAGTGTCACCGTGCGGGCCGTCCTGCCTTCGCTGGCACCGGCGGCGTCGACACCCTGGGCAAGTGTCTGGTCCACCGCGATGACGCGAACGTCGGACGCTACGGTCTCACCGAAGATACGCCGGCCGAGGGTCAGGCCCTCCTGCGAATCCATCACCACAGATAGAATAAGATCAATACGATCACCTGGCCAGATTAATCCTGCGGTGCCGGAAATTGCGTCAACACCTACGGTAACCGCGCGCATCCCGGGCCGCAGCACGGCGGCAAGGAAGCCGCGATCGCCCGGGTTGATCACGTCGCGCAACGCGAGCGATTCGCCCTGGCCGAGGGTACGGCGGAGCATCGAGCCACGCAGGGCCGAGCGGGCCGCTTCGGTGTCACGGACATGCAGGTCGGTGACCTCGGCGGTGGGGACCTCGCGCACGGTCAGGTCCTCCATGCGGATGAACCGGCCCGAGGCGAGGTTGCGCGCGGCAACCAGGACGCGCGTGGTGGGGATCACCACCTGCACTTCCTGCTGCTGTTGCGGCCGCGCCTGCTGGCCGAAGAAGACCACGGCCCCAAACAACGCAACCGCGACGACGAAAACCAAGATCAGTATTGCACGGACAACCATGGCAGTAGTCCTTTACCTGTAGAGATCCTCAGTTCAGCGGACCGCCCATCGTGACCAACGCACCGGCGGCGATTGCCAGACCATATGGAATCGATGCTTTCGTGCGGATCCGCCGCAACTCGGCTGCGGCAAGGCGCCGCATCAGCGGGCGCTGGCGCGGAGGCCCGGCCAACGCCGTTGCAACCGCCGCGCGAGGCGGGCGGTTGCGGAACGTGTAATGGAGAAGCACGTAGACCAACGACACAACCCCGCCGGCAAGCGCCACGGCAAGGAGGTAGGAGGGCACGTGCGCCAGCGGCACCAGCATGGTGGCGGCCGCCCCGAGCTTCACATCGCCCCCGCCCATGATCCCGGCGGAGAAGGCGGCAAGAAGCAGGGCAAAAACGACAGCGCTGGCCAGCAGCGCGTAGCCGAGGGCGATCGCGCCGCCATCGAGGAAGCGCAGCACGCCGCCAACGGCGAGCAGAATGACGGAAATCTTGTCGGGGATCAGGCGCCAGCCGACGTCATACAAAGACGCGGCGAGAAGCGCGCATGCGGCAATGGCTAGAAGAAGCGCCAACATCGCACATGGTCCCCCTCAGAACCTGGCTCGCGGCACCAAAGGCGCTATGCCGCTGGAATGCCAACCCGGCGCGTCGGTTGTCCTGGGTGGTCAGCCGATCGCGCCGGGGTAAAGCATCCGAAGTCGCTTACGCGTGTGGGATCAGCCACCCATCGCGCCAGCAACCGCGTTGAACGTCGCGGTGGCGTTGGTGCCCACCAGCTGCACGGCGCCGATGATGGCAACCGCGATGGCGGCGGCGATCAGGCCGTACTCGAGAGCAGTAACACCCTTGCGGTCGGCCTTCACGGCCTTGAACAGACGAACGATCATAATGACCTCCTGTTGGCATCTAGGATCGGCCATCGGCCGACCGTGGGCTCATCCCGGTCCGAGTTATTCGCGTCCGGAACCCGCAGCGGTTAACGCACAAGCCATGCCAGTCCCGAGATGCCAAACGCGCGCCGTGAAAGCAACCTCCATCAACCTACTGAGTTTATATAATATATGTTTGACGAATCGTAACCAAGTACATTGATGGCCCCGCTGGCGCGGGCCGCCTGCCCGTCGTAACCCCCTGATGCGATTCGCACTTTGGATGGCTGCAACCGGGCCGCGTGTGTGCGATTCGGTGTAGTCGGGCCTGGAAACGATGCAAATCGGGAATCAATGAACACCCGGTTACTGGAACGCGGCGCGGCAGGGCGATCCATCCGCGCCGCACCGGTTTGGCGAGCGGGACGTGCCGGCGCCGCCCGCCCCGATGGGCTGGGCCTCGCCGCTCGAGGCTGCGGATCCGGCCGGGATTGAGTCCCAGCGTGGCCGAGGGCACCGCGGCATGCGCCAGGCGGCGTTGAGCGAGCGTGGCGCAAAAACAAACGCGCCGACCAGCTGGCCGGCGCGTGTGCGCGATTGATCGGGGATTACCTCGCCGGCCGGATGCGTCCTGTCACCACAGTGGTCAAGGATCCTGGCGCTGCCGGCGGACGCAAGGCTGCGTCAGCCGCCCATGGCGCCGGCGGCGGCGGTGAACGTGTTGTTCAGGCTCACGCCCATCGTCACGGTGATGCTGTAGATCGCGACAATCGCGATACCAGCGACCAGCAGGCCATACTCGAGGGCCGTCACTCCCTTGCGGTCCGTTCGCAGGCTGCGCAATGCACGGATCATCTCGCTGCTCCTTTCCCGAACCCTACCGGGTTGAGAGGCCCGGGCGCCCCCACGCCCTGATGCGTTGTCGTTAGAGTATTGCGTCAAGCTAGTCCGTCCGGAAGTCTCATGCAAGTCTCTTGCCACAATTGGGAGTTGTATCGCGAATCGAGACATCGCGCCTGGGCTTGCCTGCAACCGAAACCGGGCCGGTGGCCCTAGCGGCCTTGCGGGATGTGCGTCTCGGCCACGTCCACCGACCGCGCCGCGGCGATGATCGCCTGCCAGGCATCTGCCGGCAGGGGGATGCCGCCGGCCTCGCGTTCGGCGCGCATGCGTGCTTCGGGCTCGCCCGGCACCAGCACCTCCCCGCCCGGACTGTCGGGGCGCGAGGAGGCGAAGAACTCCACATAGCGCGTCGCCGCGTCCTCGAACGCAGCCGGATCGCCAAAGAACCCGGGCGCGAGATAGACCGACAGCATGCCGTTGCTGATCCGCCGCCCGCGCCGCAGCCCGGGTTCAAGCGGGCCGCAGGTGCCCCCGCCGGTCAGCGCGCCGGCCAGGATCTCGCACATGAAGGCCAGCCCCGAGCCCTTGTGGCCGCCGAAGGCACGGATCGCGCCAAGCCCGTTGCCGGAATTGCGCGGCCCGGCCGGCTCGTACTCGCCATAGAGGGCGTGCGGATCGCCGGTCAGGCTGCCATCGGGGTTGATCAGCGCATCGCCGGGCACGGGCTTGCCGCCGGCCGAGGCGACCAGCACCTTGCCCTCGGCCACATGGGAGGTGGCGAAGTCGAGCAGGAGCGGCGGCGCCCCGTCCGGCCGCGGCACCCCGACGCAGAAGGGCGCGGTGGAGATGCGCCGATCGACCCCGCCGAAGGGCGCCACCAGCAGGCTGCCCTGGACATTGACGAAATGGATCGAGATCAGCCCGGCTTCGGCTGCCATCTCGGCCCAGTCGCCGGCGCGTCCGATATGGCCGGCATTGCGCAGCGCCACCACCGCCGCGCCCAGCGCGCGCGCCTTCGCGATCCCGATCGCCACCGCCTGCGGCGCCACGGTCTGGCCGAAGCCGAAGCGGCCATCGAGCACGGCAAGGCTGCCGGTCTCGCTGGCGACCGCCACGGTCTGGTCGGCGAACACCTCGTTGTTCTTCAGCGCCTGCACATAGCGCGGCGCGCGGATCACGCCGTGGCTGTCATGGCCGCAGAGATTGGCGGCGACGAGATAGCGCGCGATGCGCCCGGCCTCGGCCGACGAGCAGCCGGCGGCGGCGAAGATGTCGGCGATGAAGGCGCGCAAGACGGCGGGGGCGATCTGCACATCGTTCGGCACGGGCGCGGCTCCAGTTCGTGGGCGGGGGAATCAGGTGGCGGGCGCTTGGCGCAGGCTGCGCAACAGCCAGCGATAGCCGATCGCCGCTCCCAGCACATGCACGAGGTTCGTCGCGGCGAGCGGTGCGGCGGCGCCGAGCCGGCCGATCAGAAGGCCGATCAGCACGAGCTTGGCGGCAAGCTCCCCTGCCATCACCAGGTTGAGCGCGCGCAGCCTCAGCGTCACGAAGGCGGCCGCCGCCGGCAGGCGCGCGATCGACAGCCATATGATGGCGCCGCCGGCCAGCAGGAAAGGCTGGTGGTTGGCCGGCGCCTGCGCCGCGCCGACCCAGAGCCGCACGATGGCGGGGCCAAGCGCGGCATAGCCGAGCCCGGCTGCGGCGGCGGCGAGCAGCATCATCCGGTCGAGCCGGCCGAGGACGCGGCGCAGCCCCGCGCGGTCGGCGCCGACATCGAGCGCGATCAGGCGCGGCTGGAGCGCGTCGGCCAGGCGCCACAGGGCCTGGGTGATCAGTTCGCCGATCTTCCACACCAGCGCGAACTCGGCCGCCAGCAGCGGCCCTCCGGCAAGGCCGATGATCACCGTGTCCGCCTGCAAGGTGAGCGAGAGCAGGCCGTAAAGGACGAAGCCGCCGCCGGTGGCGTCCAGCATCGCGCGCAAGGCCCGCCCGGTGCCGGCTGGCGCGGCGGCAAGCCAGCGCACATGCCGCCCGTTGCGGCGCGCGAGCAGGCTTGCACCCGCCTGCCCGGCCGCCGTTCCGGCCAGGAGCGCGCCTGTGGCCCCCGCGAGCCCTGCGCCGAAGCCCAGCAGGAGCAGCACCGACAGCACCCCCTGCACCAGGAGCGCCAGGATCGTCAGCAGGTTCGCCGCCGTCTGCCGCCCGGTCTGGTTGAGGGCGATGCGGTCGATCGAGAACAGCCAGAGCAGCACGAAATGCGCCGCGAACAGCACCAGGCCGGGCCGGAGTTCAGGCAGGCGCGCGACCTCGGCCCCGAGCAGGCCGGGCCATGCCCAGGCCATGCCCAGGGCGGCTGCGCCGAGCAGGAGTGAAATGCAGAGGCTGCCGCGCTTGCCGGCGGCCAGCTCGCGGGCGAAGGCGGTCCGGTCGCCGCGCGTGGCATGCTCGCCCAGCCGGCGCGTGAGCGCTCCGGTCAGCCACAGGGTCGCGATCGCGGCATAGGCGGCCAGCCCCTGCAACACCATCAGGAAGCCGAAGCCTGCCCGGCCGAGCGTGGCGAGGTAGAGCGGCACGAGTGCCATGTTCACCAGCGCCGAGACCGCCATCTGCGCATAGCCGCTGAGCACCGCCCCGGCATAGTCCGGATTGTTGAGCAGCGCGGCACGCAGGGCGCCGAGCCGGGAGGGCGGGGCGCTCATTGCCGTGGGGTCATTGCGGACCACCCCGCCGCCACGATCCTGCGCGGCCGGCGTTGTCGGCGCCGGCGGCCTGCAAGGCGCATGCGTCGGGTCGCGGCCGGTGCCCCGCGCGCGGGGGGCCAGGGTCGGCGGCCGGGGGCGCGACGCGGCCTCCCGCCCTGGCGGATCCGATGGTGCCCCGCGCGCGGGGCCAGGGGACCGGGGGCGCTCTCCCGGCCAGCGCAGATGCACGGTGCCCCGCGCGCGCGGGGCCAGGGAGCTGCTGGATGGCGTTCGGCCCCCGCCCGCCCACGGTGCCCCGCGCGCGCGGGGCCAGGGGGCCGGCGGCGCGCCGAATTCCTACCACCTGCGCCGGTGCCCCGCGCGCGCGCGGCCAGGGGCCCCGCCATGGCACGCACCCGGACCGGCAGGCCAGCGCCCACATCTCCGCCGCCGCTGCTCGGCGGGTGCGTCCGGTCGGGCGGGCACGGAAGCGGGGCGGGAATGGGGCGCATGCGTTCGGGTCCGCCGGTATCCTTGACAGGGCGCCCCGGCCCCCGCAAGAGACGCCCCATGCCAGCCGATCCTCCCGCGCGCGACGCCGCGCGACCGGTCCAGGCCGCCGCACCGCCGCGGCGCGGTCCCGGCGCGGCGCTGTTCGATCTTGCCCGGCGCTTGTCCAACGCCCTGTTCGGGCCGGAACTGATGCACCGCTCGGCGCTGGTGCGTGGCCTGTGGTCGGTGGCGCGCGCGGTCTGGACCAGGCTCTCCCCCGCGCATCGCGCCCAGGCCCGGTTCGAGCGCGCCAACCCCGCCGCTCCCTGGCTGGTGCCGGCCGCGATCCCGGTGATCGAGGCGGCGCTGCGCCCGGGCATGCGCGCCTTCGAGTGGGGTGCCGGGCGCTCGACCCTGTGGTTCGCGCGCCAGGGGCTTGTTGTCACGGCGGTGGAGGGGCGGCCGGCCTGGGCGGCGGAAGTGCGCCGGCGCCTGGCCGAGGCGGATCGTGCCACCCCCGGCCTCGCCGCGCGCGTGACCCTGATCGAGGTGCCGGTGCTGCGCGACCATGACGTGCCGGCCGAGACCGTGCGCGCCTATGCCGAAGCGGTCCGCCCGTTCGGGGCGGAGGCGTTCGACCTGGTGCTGGTGGATGGCCATTTCCGCGCCGCCTGCCTCGCCGAGGCGCTCGCCGCCCTGCGCCCCGGCGGGCTCCTGGTCGTGGACAATGCCGACGTCCCCGACCTCGTCGAGCCGCTGGCCGGGCTGGCCCCGTGGCGGATCGGCGCCTACTCCAACCGGATCTGGGAGACGCACCTGTTCCGCAAGCCGGGCTAGCGGCAGCGCGCACGGCGGCGCAATTCCTGCCGTCGCCCTGCTTGCCCCTTGGGATTCGCGGGGCATTAGGGGTATGTTTGTACCATGTAACGTTCTTTCCGGAACGGGACGGGTCAGTTAGTCTTGGTTTTTGCGTCGGTCGCGCGCCACAGCGAAAGGGAGCCGCACGTGCCCAATAACGCCACCACCTTCTCCGCGGCGATTGCCGCCACGCGCCGCCCCTGGGTTGCGATCGCGCCCGGCTGGCGGTCGCGCCTGCGCCAGAGCGTCTCGGTGCTGGCCGTTGTCGGCCTGCTCGCCGCCTGCACGACGCAGCAGATGCGCATCGGCGCCGATGATGGCAGCGACAGCTGCCGCCCGCTGCTGGTGGCGCTCGACAGCACCGGCAATTACTTCGCCGAGGACATCTTCAAGGGCGCGGTGGTGGGCGCCGTGGGCGGCGCGCTGCTTGGCGCGCTGGTCAGCGGCGGGCGCGGCAGCTCGATCGCCGCCGGCGCGGTTGCCGGCGGCCTGCTTGGCGCGGCGGCCGGCTACTGGTCGGCCTTGCGCCAGCAGCAGATGGACCAGGCGGGCCTCTATCGCCAGGTCAGCGGCGATCTCGCGCGCGAGAACGGCCAGATCGACCGCACCCAGCAGGCCTTCGACCGGCTGATGGATTGCCGCTGGAGCCAGGCCCAGCAGATCCGCGCCGATCTGCGCGCGCGCCGCATCACCCGCCCCGAGGCCGAGGCGCGCATGGCGCAGGTGCGCGAATGGTCGAAGCGCGACATCGAGGTCGCGCGCCGCATCAACGGCCAGATCCAGGGCCGCTCCGAGCAGTTCACCACGGCGGGCGAGGAGATGGGCTCGGTGCGCAAGGGCACGGTCCAGCGCCAGCCGCAGCGCCTCAACTCGAACGATCGCGTCGTGCGCCGCTCGGAGCTGCGCCTGCGGCCCTCGGCCGGCGCGCCCAAGGTGGACGACGTGCCGGCGAACAGCCAGGTGCGCGTCCTGTCCAAGAGCGGCGGCTACGCCCTGGTGGATACGCCCGACGGCAAGCGCGGCTTCATCACCACCTCGGCGCTGAGTTCGGGCAACCGCGGCGCCCGTTCGGCCACCGAGGCGCAGGGCGGCACCGCCGCGCCTGCGGCCGCGTCGGACGCCGATGTGCGGCGCCTGCACGCCTCGAACATCGCGCGGCGCGACAATTTCGCCGATCGCGTCGAGGCGGCCGAGGGCCTGGCCAGCGCCGGCTTCGAGCTCGACGCGCGCACGAGCTGATGGCGATGGCGGGTCGCCGCCGCCTACTTCTCCGGATGGTGCTGGGCGCGCTGGCCTTGGCCGGCGCGCTTGGCGCCGTTGCGCTTGCCCCGGCCGGGGCACAGCGCACGCAGTCGGCGCCGACCCGGCAGGCCCAGCCGCAGGCCCCCGCCCAGCAGCAGGCGGCGCAGCCCCCGGCCACGCCCTTCCTGCGCGTCGAGGCAGGCCAGCACACGGCCGCGGTGATGCGCCTGTCCGTGGATGCGGGCGGCGGGCTGCTGGCCACCGCCTCGCTCGACAAGACCGTGCGCCTCTGGTCGCCCGAGGATGGCACCGCGCGCGGCGTGCTGCGCGTGCCGATCGGCGGCCGCGGCGAGGGCGAGTTGTTCGCGGTGGCGCTGACGCCCGACGGGCGTCGTGCCTTCGCCGCCGGCTGGACCGGCTACAGCTGGGACCGGCGCATCTCGCTTTACGTGTTCGACGTGGCGCGCGGCGAGATGATCGGGCGGCTGCCCAACCTGCCGGCGGCGGTGAACCATATCGCGATCTCGGCCGATGGCGCGCGCGTGGCGCTGGCGCTCGCCGCGCAGGGAATCGTCGTGCTGAACGCCGCCAACGGCCAGCCGCTGTTCCAGGACCGGAATTACCGCGGCCCGGCGCGCATGGCGGTTTTCGATCGCACCGGCCGGCTGGCGGTTTCCTCGGCCGACGGCACGGTGCGGCTCTACGATGCCCAGCACCGCAAGATCGCCGAGGCGGCGCCGGTGGCGAATGCGCGGCCCTATGGCGTCGCCTTCTCGCCCGACGGGGCGCTGGTCGCGGTAGGCTACGAGGACCAGTTGCGCGTCGATGTGCTGATGGCCGCCGATCTGCGCATCGCCTATTCGCCGGTGGTGTCGGGCCTCAGCGGCGAGGCGCTGCCGGTGGTCGCCTTCGGCCATGACGATCGCGGCGGGTTGCAGCTATTCGCCGGCGGCTATGCGCGCAATGCCGGCGGGGATTTCGTCGTGCGCCGCTGGGGTGATTTCGGCTTCGGCCGGCCGGTTGACGTGCCGGTGGCGCGCGATGCGATCTCGCAGCTTCTCACCCTGCCGGGTGGCGGTGTCGCCTTCGCCACGCATGATCCCGGCTGGGGCCGCATCGCGCCCGACGGCACGGTGGGGCTTGCCGCCGAATCCCCCAGCATGGAGTTCCGCGGCATCCATCGCGGCCGGCTGGCGGTGTCGGCCGATGGTGCGGTGATCGAGTTCGGCACCCGGCTCAATGGTGCCAACCCGCTGCGCTTCGACCTGCACGAACGGCGGCTTTCCCCGGCCACGGGCGGGCGCGATCTGGTGGCGCCGATCACGCAGGCGCAGGGCTATGCCTTGCGCAACTGGGACGATGCCGACCAGCCGAGCCTGAACAATCGCCGTCTGGTGCTGGGGCAGGGCGAGTTCTCGCGCAGCGCCACGATCGTGCCCGGCACCGGCCATGTGCTGCTCGGCACCGACACGCATCTGCGCCTGTTCGATGTCAACGGGCGCGAGCTTGCCAACCGCGAGGCGCCTGGCACGGTGTGGGGCGTGGCACCCTCGGCCGACGGCAAGCTGGCGCTCGCCGCGCTGGGCGACGGCACGCTGCGCTGGTTCGACCTTGCGGGCCCCGAGCCCCTGGCCGAGCGCGCCGCCCTGTTCGTGCATGCCGACGGCCAGCGCTGGGTGATGTGGACGCCGGAAGGCTTCTTCGACCATTCCGACCGCGGCGGCAACGACCTTGTCGGCGTGCATCTCAATCGCGGCGCGGGGCAGGCGCCGGAATGGGTCAGTTTCGCGCAGGTCTACCGTTCGCTCTACGCGCCGGCGATCCTCCGCGCGCGCCTGCTGGGCGATCCGGCGCCGGCGCAGGCAAGGCTGGCCGAGCTTGGCGATATCCGCGGCAAGATCGACAACTATCCGCGCGTCAGCGTGGCGCGCGTCTGCGTGCAGGGCGACGAGGGTTGCTCCGAGATCCAGGCCAACGGCCGGGCGCGCCTGCCTTCCGGCGCGCGCTCGGTGGAGATCACGCTCGACATCACCGATCGGGGCCTGGGCATCGGCGCGGTCGATGTATTCGTCAACGACCGCAATCGCGGCCGCATCCAGCTCGCCAACCCGCCGCAGGCCGGCGCGCGCACGCGCCAGGCGGTGGTGGCCGAGCTGGACCCGGGCGAGAACAACGTCCAGGTGCGCGTCTATGATGGCGGCAACGACCTGTTCGCTGCCTCGCGCGCGATCCAGCTCCAGACCGATGCCGACCTCAGCCCCGCCGCCGGCCAGCACCAGGCGGGCCGGCTGTTCGTGCTGGCGGTGGGCGTGGACAAGTATCGCAACGCCTCGCTCAACCTGCGCTTCGCCGGCGCCGATGCGCGCAGCTTCGCCGAGCTTGTGCGCGCGCAAAGCGCGGGCCTGTTCCGCGAAACCGCGGTGCGCCTCCTGCTCGACGAGGACGCGACCACGAGCAACATCGTCTCGGCGCTGGAGGCGATCGCGCGCGCGGCCGCGCCCGACGATACTTTCTTCCTCTATATGGCGGGCCACGGCATCCGCTCGGGGCTGGACGGGCGCTTCCTGTTCCTCAGCCACGATGTCGCCGACCTGTCCAGCCACCAGGCCGTGGCACGCCAGGCCTTGACCGAGCGCAACCTGATCGGGGCCCTGGCCCGCATCCGCGCACGCAACGGCTTCCTGTTCATCGACACCTGTTATTCCGGCGCGGTCACGCTCGACAACCTGGCCAATATCGGCCACGAGACCGGGCGCTACATGCTGGCTGCCTCCTCCTCGGTGCAGGAGGCGCTCGACAGCTACGACAACAAGAACGGCGTGATGGCCTATGCGCTGCGCGAGGCCTTCGCCGGCCGCGCCCCGCGCGACGAGGAGGGCATCGTCTCCAGCCTCTCGCTCGGCGAGTTCGTGGCCCGGCGCGTGCCGGTGCTGGCGCGCGAGAAGCGCCACGCCCAGGAGGCCGTGTTCAAGACCGCGTTGCGCGAGCTGCGCGCCTTCCCGATTGCGCGCGTGGCGGCAGCGCAAGGCGGCGGCCAGCCGGCCCCGGGACGCTAGGGCACGTTCCGTTCGGCTTCGATCAGCCGAACGGAACTCGTGCCCGAGAAACCTGTGGTTTGCGAGCAGCCTGGTCCGATCTGGTGGAACCGCGCTGCGGTTCCACCAGATCGGACGCTGCTCTAGGCCAGGCTCTTAGGCTGCGCCCTTTCGCCCGGTGCGCCGGCCTGGCGCAGCGCCGCCGCCATCAACGCCAGCGCGCCGATCCACCAGCTCTGCCATGCCCCGAAGCTGACCACCGCGACGGTGAAGGCGCCGGCCGAAAAGGCCGCGCGGGCCCCGACGCTGGCGCTGCCGCGCGCACTCGCGCCGAAGGCCGCGATGCTCGCCGCGCCGAGCAGCCAGGCCAGCGCCGCGGCGCCCGCCGCGCCGAGTTCGAGCCAGACCTGCAACACGGCGTTGTGCGGATGCAGCGGCAGGGTCTGCGGCAGCAGCGGCGTGCCGTCAGCGGCGCGCGGCACCGCCCGCCCGCAGGGAGAGAGGAAATCGGCCGGAGCCTCGCCGCCCGGGATGGCGCGCGAGGCTTCCAGCCCCCAGCCGAGCAGCGGGCGCTCGGCGCGCTTGGCCTCGGCGAAGTTCCAGATGAATACGCGGTGCACGATCGATGCCTTGCTGTCGATCTGCGCGCACAGCATCGGCCCGAGGGGCTGCGGCAAGGCAAGCGGCAGGGCAAGCAGAAACGCAAGCTGCGCCGCGAGCAGGGCCCAGCGCAGCGCGGGTGCCAGCAGCACGACGCCGCAGGCGATCGCGCCCACTGCCAGCGCGAGCTGCGAGCCCATGTGCCGCGTCGTGTAGGCGGTGGCGATCGCGCAGACAAGCAGCAATGCGCCCAGCACGCGCCGCCGCTCGGCCCACAACAGGGCGGCAAGCGGCCAGGCCGCGACCGCATGCGCCGCCGCGCCACGGCTATAGCTCGCCGCCGCCCAGTTGGGCGGGCGGCCGCGCAGGGAAGCGGTGATCGGGCCGCCGAGCGCCAGATCGGCCAGCGCCAGTAACGCCGCCGCCACCAGCCCGAGCGCCGCGGCGCGCCGCAGTTCGGGGCCGAGGCGGGCGAAGGCCGCCGGCGCGGCGGCCAGCAGCAGGACGAGTGCCGCCAACTCGGCCGCGAGCCTCAAGCCGCGATCGAGGCTCGGTCCCGGCGTGATCGACCACAATGCCGAGGCGACCCCCAGCGCCGCCAGCGGCAGCAAGGGCAGCGCCGCGCCCAGCACCGGAGCAAAGCCCGCCCGCGCCATTCCTGCCCGGCCTTGTGCCCGCCAGCCGGCCGCGAGCGCCAGCAGCGCCGCAACCAGCATCAGCGGGGCGAGGCCCATCGGCGCGTTGTAGGCAACCGGGCCGGCCAGCAGCGCCGGCAGGAGCGCGATCGCCTCTGGCCCGCGCCAGGCGGGTGCGGGGGCGGAGTGTGCGGAAGCGGGAGGAGCCGGATTCATCGTCGCGCAGTTGATCCGAACCGGCGGCCGAGGGCAATCGCCGCATTGCCGCCACGTGCTGCGATCGAGCGGGTTGCCCTGCCGCGCGCGGGACGCGATCATTGCAGCCGCCCGCGACGCCCGGCCTGCCCGAAGGAGCCACGCCCATGCCCGTCCTGCCCGCCAGCGATGCCCGCTTCGACCACAAGGTGGAGGTGCTGGTCATCGGCGCCGGCGCCTGCGGCCTGACCGCCGCGCTGGCCGCGGGCGAGGGCGGCGCCGAGGTGCTGGTGCTGGAGCGCGACGAGACGCCCACCGGCTCGACCACCCTGTCCACGGGCCTTATCCCGGCCGCCGGCACCAGGTTGCAGCGCGCCGCCGGGATCGACGACAGCCCCGAGCAGCTCGCCGCCGACTTCATCGGCAAGGCCAAGGGCAAGACCGACGAGAAGATGGCGCGCCTGATGGGCCGCGTCTCCGCGCCGACCGTGGAGTGGCTGATGGAGCGCCACGGGGTGGAGATGAACCTCGTCACCGGCTTCCTCTATCCCGGCCATTCGCGGCTGCGCATGCATGGCACGCCCAACCGCACCGGCCAGGAGCTGGAAGCCGCGCTGCTGGCCGCCGCCGGCCGCGCCGAGATCGACATCCTGACGGGCGCGCTGGCGAGCGACCTCTACGCCACGCCCGAGGGCCGCGTCGTGGCGGTGCGCGTCACCCGCCCCGACGGCAAGCAGGAGACGGTGGGCTGCGAGGCGCTGGTGCTGGCGTGCAGCGGCTTCGGCGGCAATCGCGACATGGTGCGCGACTTCATCCCCGAAATCGCCGAGGCCGAATACTGGGGCCATGTCGGCAACAAGGGCGATGCGGTGAAGTGGGGCATGGCGCTTGGCGCCGCCACCGCCGACATGGGCAGCTACCAGGGCCACGGCGCGGTCGCCACCCCGCATGGCAACCCGATCGTCTGGGGCGTCTTGATGGAGGGCGGCATCCAGGTCAATGCGCTGGGCGAGCGCTTCTCTGACGAGACGCTCGGCTATTCCGAGCAGGCGGTGGTGGTGGTGAAGCAGCCCGGCCACGTCGCCTGGAACATCTATGACGAGCAGCGCGAAAAGACCGCGCTGCAATTCACCGATTATCGCGAGGTGCTGTCGCTTGGCGGCATCCGGCGGGCGAACACGATCGCCGAGCTGGCGCGCGAGTGCGGCCTGCCGGCCGATGCGCTGGGGCGGACCATCGCCGCGGTCGAGGAGATGCGCGCCGGCCACGCCAAGGATACCTACGGGCGCGACTTCACCGGCAAGCCGCCCTTCGCGCCCCCCTATTGCGCCGTGAAAGTGACCGGCGCGCTGTTCCACACCCAGGGCGGGCTGGTGGTGGACGAGGATGCGCGCGTGCTGCGCCCCGACGGCCGGGCGCTGCCCAACCTGTTCGCCGGCGGCGGGGCGGCACGCGGGCTTTCCGGCCCGTCGCGCTGGGGCTATCTGGCCGGGGCGGGCCTGCTGACGGCGACCGGCTTCGGGCGGCTTGCCGGGATAGCGGCGGCGAAGCAGGTGCGGGGCGGGGCATAGCGCCTGGGGCACGTCCGGTTCGAGCTGAATCAGCCGAACGGGCGTCGTGCCCGTGAAACTCAAGGCTCGCGAGCAGCCTGGTCCCATCCGGCGGAACCGCAGCGCAACTCCACCGGATCGGACGCGGCTCTAGTCCGCGGCGTCGGGGCGGCGCGGGCGCAGCGCCTCGATCTCGGCGCGCAGGCGGTCGAGCTCCTCGCGCATGGCGGCAAGCTGCTCGCCCACCGGATCGAGCGGCGCGCGCGGCAGGCCATAGCCCACCGACGGGTCCTGCGCATGCTCGGCGGGCGGGCGCGCCGGGATGCCGACCACGGTCACGCCGGGCGGCACCGCCGATGTCACCACCGCGTTCGCCCCCACCTTGGCGCCGCGCCCGACGCGGATCGGCCCGAGCACCTGCGCGCCCGCGCCGATCACCGCCTCGCTTTCGATATCCGGGTGGCGCTTGCCCGGGTTCCAGGACAGGCCGCCCAGGGTCACGCCGTGATAGATGGTCACGTCATCGCCCACGGTCGCGGTTTCGCCGATCACCACGCCCATGCCGTGGTCGATGAACAGGCGCCGGCCGATGGTGGCACCCGGATGGATCTCGATGCCGGTGAGGAAGCGGCCGAGATGCGAGACGAAACGGGCCAGCCCGCGCAGCCGCCAGCGCCAGAGGAAATGCGCCATGCGATGCCACAGCACCGCATGCAGGCCGGGATAGGCGAAGATCACCTCGGCCCAGCTTGGCCGCGCCGGGTCGCGGGAGCGGATCGAGCGGCCGAGTTCGATGATTTCCATCCTGGCGATTCCGTTCTCGTCGCGCCGTTCTCGTCGCGCCGGGCGCCTGGCGCCTCAGGCGAGCCAGGCGGGCACGGGCAGGCCGCGCTCGCGCAGGAAGGCCGGGTTGAACAGCTTCGACTGGTAGCGCGCCCCGCCATCGCACAGCACGGTGACGATGGTGTGCCCGGGACCCAGCATGCGCGCGACACGGATCGCGGCGGCGACATTGATGCCGGCCGAGCCGCCGATCGAGATCCCCTCGTGGATCAAGAGGTCGAACACCTGCTCCAGCGCCTCGGCGTCGGGGATCTGCACCGCATCGTCGATCGGCGCGCCCTCCAGGTTGCCCGGCACGCGGCTCTGCCCGATCCCCTCGGTGATCGAGCTGCCCTCCATCTCCAGCACGCCGCGCTTGACCCAGTTGTAGAGCGCCGAGCCCATCGGGTCGGCCAGCACGATGCGCACCGAGGGCTTGCGCAGCTTGAGCGCGGTGGCCACCCCGGCCAGCGTGCCGCCGGTGCCGCAGGAGCAGGTGAAGGCGTCGATCCCGCCGCCGGTCTGCGCCCAGATCTCGGCGCCGGTGGTGGCTTCGTGGCCGGCGCGGTTGGCAAGGTTGTCGAACTGGTTGGCCCAGATCGCGCCCTTCGCCTCGCTCTGCGCCAGTTCCTCGGCCAGGCGGCGCGAGACATGGACGTAGTTGCCCGGGTCCTTGAAGGGCTTGGCCGGCACCAGGCGCAGATCGGCGCCGATCATGCGCAGGAACTCGATCTTCTCGCGGCTCTGCGTCTCGGGCATGACGATGACCGAACGGTAGCCGCGCGCATTGCCGACCAGCGTCAGGCCGATGCCGGTATTGCCGGCCGTGCCCTCGACGATGATGCCGCCCGGGCGGAGCTGGCCTGCGCGCTCGGCCGCCTGGATGATCGCCAGCGCCGCGCGGTCCTTGACCGAGCCGCCGGGGTTCATGAACTCGGCCTTGCCCAGGATCTCGCAGCCCGTGGCGGCCGAGGCGCGGGCAAGCCGGATCAGCGGCGTGTTGCCGATCGCCCCGATCAGCCCGTCGGCCGGGGCCGGAGCGGCGAGGGGGGGCAGTTGCAGGGGCGCGCGCGGGGCGGACATGGCTGGTTCCTTCGTCTGGCCGGCACGAGGCCAGCCAGCGTGACATGGGCATGAAAGCGCGCAACGGCAATTCTCGGCAAGCCCGCCATGCGCCGCGGGCAGGGAGGGGCCGGGCACGCGCCCGGCCGGCACCGGGCGGCATGGGCGAAGGCGCGCCGGGATGCTATGGGAACGGGCACAAGCCGGCGGGATGCCTCGTCCGGCCGCGGGCAGGAGCCAAGGCGATGGACGACAAGGGCGCACAAAGCTACCAGGGCGACGAGCGCAACGCGCGCGTGCTGATCT
This sequence comes from Alphaproteobacteria bacterium, assembly GCA_020850755.1. Classification (GTDB taxonomy): domain Bacteria; phylum Pseudomonadota; class Alphaproteobacteria; order Acetobacterales; family Acetobacteraceae; genus JADZEB01. The sequence continues at coordinate 127,646 of JADZEB010000015.1, forward strand.
GGCTCAACGGCAGGCTGGTGCCGCGCGAGCAGGCCATGGTCAGCGTGTTCGACAGCGGCTTCGTGCTGGGCGACGGGGTGTGGGAAGGCTTCCGCCAGGTGCGCGGGCGCATCATCTTCGCCGACGCCCATATCGACCGCCTGTTCGAGGGTGCGACCGCGATCGACCTCGACATCGGCATGACGCGCGAACAGATCAAGGAAGCGCTGGACGAGACCTGCCGCGCCAACGACATGACCGATGGCGTGCATATCCGCATGATGGTCACGCGCGGCCCGAAGCACGCGCCGAACCAGGACCCGCGCCACGCCACCGGCAAGCCCACGATCGTGATCATCGCCGAGCGCAAGCTGCCCAACCCGGCGGTGAAGCGCGAGGGCATGGTGCTGTTCACCTCGACCATCCGGTGCAGCCCGCCCGACATGTTCGATCTGCGCCTGAACTCGCATTCGCGGCTGAACCTGATCCAGGCGCTGATCCAGGCGATCAAGGCCGGCGCGCACGAGGCGCTGATGCTCGACCCGCACGGCTTCGTCGCCAGCGGCAACTCGACCAACTTCTTCATCGTCCGGCGCGGGCGCGTGATCACCTCGACCGGGCGCTACAACTTCAAGGGCATCACGCGCGGCAACGTGATCGATCTCTGCCGCGCCAACGACATCCCGGTGGCCGAGACCGACTTCACGCTGACCGAGACCTACAGCGCCGAGGAGGCTTTCGTGACCGGCACTTTCGGCGGCGTCACGCCGGTGGCGATGATCGACGGGCGGCGCATCGGCGCGGGCAGCCTGCCGGGGCCGGTGACGGCGCGGCTGGATGCGCTTTACCAGGCGCTGGTGCAAAGTCCGGCCGCGGGCTAAATGCGGCGGCGCTTGCCTCGGCGGGCGGCATCCGGGACGATGGCGCAGGCGGCGTTGCGCCACGAGCAGCAGGAGACGGACATGGCAGGCGCGGGCAGGATCGCGATCGTGACCGGGGCGGGCACCGGCGTCGGCCGGGCGGTGGCCGTGGCATTGCTGGCCGAGGGCTATGGCGTGGCGCTCGCCGGCCGGCGCGAGGCACTGCTCGCCGAGACCGCCGCCATGGCGCCCGCCGGCAAGGGCAAGGCGCTCGTGGTGCCGACCGATGTCGCCGATCCCGCCTCGGTCGCCAACCTGTTCGCGCGCACGCACCAAGGCTTCGGCCGGCTCGACCTCCTGTTCAACAATGCCGGCAGCAACGCACCCGGCATCGCCTTCGAGGATCTCTCGATCGAGAAATGGAACGAGGTCGTGGCCGTGAACCTCACCGGTGCGTTCCTGTGCGCCCAGGCGGCCTTCCGCATCATGAAGGACCAGTCCCCGCGCGGCGGGCGCATCATCAACAACGGCTCGCTTTCCGCCCATGTGCCGCGCCCCGGCTCGGCGCCCTATACCGCGACCAAGCACGCCATCACCGGGCTGACGAAAACGATCTCGCTCGATGGCCGCCGCTACGACATCGCCTGCGGGCAGATCGACATCGGCAACGCCGCCACGCCCATGACAGCGCGCATGAAGAAGGGCGTTGCCCAGGCCGACGGATCGGTGCGCGAGGAGCCGACCATGGACCCCGTGCACGTGGCGCGCGCGGTGGTGTACATGGACAGTCTGCCGATGGAGGCGAACGTCCAGTTCCTGACAGTGATGGCCACCAAGATGCCCTTCATCGGGCGCGGCTGATGGCGCGCAACAGTGCCCGCGTCGGGCGCGGCCGCGGACCCGCCAGGCGCGTGGCGGGGAAGAAGGAAGCAGAAGCGATGACCGAAGCGATCACCTTCGCGCCGGGCAACTACCGCTATGTGCCGGGGGTGTTCCAGTACTCCGCCGGCGTGGCGGCCATGCCGGGCTTCCGGCTGCTGCGCGTGTCCTTCGCCCGTCCGGTGCCGCTGGCGGACGGGTTCGCCGCTGCCGAGCGCGCCATGCGCGCCGCCGGCCGGCCCACCACCGCCTTCGCCGCCTGCGAGCTGCGCTCGCCCGCGCCCTTCACCGAGGCCGGCTTCCGCGCCTTCAACGAGCAGTATGTGGGCACGCTCGCGCGCTGGGGCATCTATCATAGCGGCGCCAACCCGGTGGCGCGCAGCAATGTCTGCCCGGCGATCGACCCGCCGGCCGAGCCCTCGTTCCACGCCTTCGCCTTCACGGTGCCCGACGAGGCGGCCGGGCCGAGCTTCATCGTCGCCGGCAGCGGCGAGGCGCCCGAGGGCAAGGGCAACTACCGCGACCATATCGTGCGGCTGGGCGATACCAGCCCCGCGGCGATGGTGGAGAAGGCACGCTTCGTGCTGGGCGAGATGGAACGGCGCATGGCCGTGCTCGGCTTCGGCTGGGCCGACACCACCGCCACCCAGCTCTACACCGTGCATGACGTGCATCCGTTCCTGGCCGCGGAAATCGTCCGCCGCGGGGCGGCGCGCGCGGGCCTGACCTGGCATTACTGCCGCCCGCCGGTGGTCGATCTCGAATACGAGATGGATTGCCGCGCCGTGTTCGAGGAGCGCGTGATGGCGGGCTGAGCGCCCGTCCCTGCCATTCCAGCCTTCGCGCCGCGCAGGAGCCGATCGCATGCCCGCCGATGCCACCGCACTGATCCAGCGCTACTATGACGCCTTCAATGCCGGGGACTGGGCCGGAATGCTGGCGCTTCTATCCGACGACGTGGCGCATGACATCAGCCAGGGCGGCCGGGAGGTCGGGGCCGAGGCCTTCGCACGCTTCATGGCGCATATGGAGCGCTGCTATCGCGAGCGCGTGCGCGATCTCGTGGTGATGGCGAGCGCGGATGGCGCGCGCGCGGCGGCCGAGTTCATGCTCGACGGCGAGTATCTTCGCACCGACGGCGCCTTCCCGCCGGCGCATAGGCAGCGCTACACGCTCAGGGTCGGTGCCTTCTTCGAGCTGCGCGGCGGGCGCATCGCACGCGTGAGCAACCACTACAACCTGAAGGACTGGCTGCGCCAGGTGGAGTAGCGGCGGAGGTCCCACTGCCTGCCCGGAAAAGCAAGCGGCGCGAACCCGAAGGCCCGCGCCGCTTCCGGTAGCAGCCGGCGCGCCGGCCTGTCAGCGCCGCCGCACGAGATGCGCCAGCAGTGGGCCGGCGGCGTGCGGCGTGACCACCAGATTGGCTGGCGCCGCGTAGATGTAGCTCGGGTGGTAGATCATCAGGATGGTGGCGTCCTCGCCCAGCGCCTTGTCCATCACGCGCTCGATCGCGGCGTTGCGCCGCCCCTCGTCCATGATGGTGATCGCCTCGCGGAACATGGCGTCGGCGGCGGGGTTGGAATGGCGCGTGCGGTTGGCGCTGCCGAAGCCGCGCTCGCGGTCGAAGGTGTGCACCAATGCGCGGTAGCTCTGCGTGACGTCCGAGGAGCCATACTGCGCCGCCATGACCGTGAAGGACTGGCGCGAGGCGGCGGCGAAATAGACCGCGTTCGGCTGCAGCTCGACACTGGTCTGGATGCCGATGCGGGTCAGCATCTGCCCCAGCGCCTGCGCCACCTTGCTGTCGTTCGGATACCGGTCGTTGGTGGCGTGGATGGTGAGCTGGAAGCCGTCGGGGTAGCCCGCCTCGCGCAGCAGCGTGCGCGCGCGCTCGGGGTCGAAGGGCATCGGCTGCAGGCGCGGGGAGGTTCCGGGCGCGCCCGTGGGCAGCAGGTTGCCCGCCGGCACAGCCGCCCCTTCCATCACGCGCTCGGCGATCGCCTGGCGGTTGATGGCATGGCTGATCGCCAGCCGCACCCGCGCATCCTTGAGCGGATTGCGCGTCATCGGCCGGCCCTGGTTGTCGCGGATGAACGGGCTGGCGTCGCGATCGGTGTCGAAGGCGACATACATCACGCGGGCGCCGGCGGTCTGGTGCACGCCGAAGCGCTGGTCGCGGCGCAGCCGCTCAAGCTCGGAGACCGGCACCTCGTCGATAGCCTGCACGTCACCGGCATAGAGGGCGGCCATGCGCGCGGTGTCGTTGCGGATCGAGCGGATGGTCACGCGCGACCAGGGGGCCGCCGGCCCGTAGTAGTGCGGGTTGCGCTCCATCGTCACGCGCTCGCCGATGCGGAACTCGGTCAGGCGGAACGGGCCGGAGCCGACGGTGATTCGCCCGGCGTTGAAGTCGGCGGTCTTGGCATCCTGGCCGATGCTTGCGGGCAGGATGAACACCTTGGCCATGTCGGCCGGCACGAAGGGGTGCGGCTGCGCCGTGATCAGGTGGATCGTCTGCGGATCGATGATCCGCACCTCGCGGATCGGGCGCACGAAGGGCTGGTAGGAGCCGGGGCTGTTCTCGATGCGCGGGATGCGCGCGAAGCTGTAGGCGACATCGTTGCCGGTGAAGGGCGTGCCGTCGGAGAAGCGCGCGCCAGGGCGCAGCTTGAACTCCCAGGTGGTGTCGTTCACGAGCCGCCACGAGACGGCAAGGCCGGGCGTCAGATTGAGCTGCGCATCCTCCTGCACCAGGCGGGCATGGAAGTGCTCCAGGAAGCCGTTGTTCTCGCCGGCATAGTGGAAATGCGGGTCGGCCGAGGTGGTGAAGCCCTTCATGCCCATGACCAGTTCCTGGCCGGATGCAGGGTTCGCATTGGCCGAGGCGAGCGCCACCAGGGCGGCGGACAGGAACAAGGCGCGTCTGTGCATGGCAATTCCTCCCAGCGGGTATGTGGCATCGGAAACGGTCGGTCACAGGCAAGCATGAACGATGCCGGGCCGCATGACCAGAGCCGCCCGTGTCGCCTGCGCGGCTTGCCGCGGCCGGGCAATCGGGGCATGCCCCGGCGCATGACCCGTGACGGATCATCGGGCCGCAGCGGGCGGGTTGACCTTCCCCCCAAAGCCTCGCGGTTGTGGGGGCGGCCGCGCTGCAACCGTGATCGCGCCGCGCGCCGGCATGGATCTTCGCCGCGGGTGCGGCCTGCGGGAAATGCGCTGGCACGAGAGCGCCGCGGCCGTAGAATTATGTTCTTATTTGCCGGATGCGGTTTTCCTTTCGTCCGGCCCGTGCCTACATGTCGGGCACCGACGCACGCGGGGAGGAAGAAAAGCATTGCTTTCCCGTAACGACTGTGGCTATCGATGCGGTCGCTCGGTCGTGCGCGGCCGATCCATAGGAGTTCAATGACATGAGTCTGCAACTCGGCCAGACGGCCCCCGATTTCGAGCAGGACACGACCCAAGGTCGCATCCGCTTCCATGAGTGGATCGGCGGGTCCTGGTGCGTGCTGTTCAGCCACCCGAAGGACTTCACGCCGGTATGCACGACCGAACTGGGCGAGGCCGCGCGCCTTCTGCCCGAGTTCCAGAAGCGCAACGTTAAGGTGATCGGGCTTTCGGTCGATCCGGTAACCAGCCATGCCGGCTGGGAGAAGGACATCGAGGAAACCCAGGGCCAGCGCGTCACCTTCCCCATGATCGCCGATGCCGATCGCAAGGTCTCCAACCTCTACGGCATGATCCATCCCGACGCGGACCCGGCGGTGACCGTGCGCACGGTCTATGTGCTCGATCCGAACAAGAAGGTTCGGCTGATGATCACCTATCCGCCCTCGACCGGGCGCAACTTCGTCGAGGTGCTGCGCGTGATCGACAGCCTGCAGCTCACCGACAGCCAGAAGGTCGCCACGCCCGTGAACTGGCAGCCCGGGCAGCCGGCGATCATCGTTCCCAGCCTCTCCGACGAGGAGGCGAAGAAGCGCTTCCCGCAGGGCTGGAAGACGCTCAAGCCCTATCTGCGCATCGTCGACGTCTCGGCGCCCAAGCAGGGCAACTAGGCGCCGGCGCGCAGCCGGGAGGAGTTCCGGCCAGGGAGGCGCCGCAAGGTGCCGAGAAAAGCCGGGGCGGGGATTGCCAGGCAGGCGATCCCCGCTTTTTGTTCGACCCGGTCGTGCCATCGCGACCGCGCGTCTGCCCGCCAGCCAGGCGATCGGCGGAGCGCATTGTCCGGATCGCCGTATCTGCGGCCCGCCGCAAGAGGCCAACTCCAGCATGAACCATGAACCCGACCGCCTTTCCTCAGCCGAGGCGTGGCATTTTCTTGCCGCCAACCCGTCGGCGCAACTGGTGGATGTGCGCTCGGCGCCGGAATGGAGCTTCGTCGGCCAGCCCGACCTCGCCGCTCTCGGCCGGCAGCTCGTGCGCATCTCCTGGCAGACCTATCCCGGCATGAAGCCCAATTCGGACTTCGTGGCCGAGTTGCGAGCGCAGGGCTTCGCGCCCGACCAGCCGCTTCTGTTCATCTGCCGCTCGGGCGCGCGCAGCCTGAACGCGGCGCGCGCGGCCATGGCGGAGGGCTTCGCCCGCTGTATCAACGTCACCGACGGGTTCGAGGGCGACAAGGACGCCAACCGCCAGCGCGGCAAGCTGGGCGGCTGGCGCCATGCCGGCCTGCCCTGGATCCAGGACTGACCCCGCCGCGCTTGCCAGTTGCCGCGCGCGGCGCATAATTACGCAAGCGCAACGCGCGGGCCGCGCCGACGGGGTCGGAAACGGGAGGGTGCGTCCGCCATGTCCGGGGGGTGCGCCGTGTTCGTCTTCCACAAGACCTTCATCGCCGAGGCCAGCGGCAGCGCCATCCATGGCGGCACCTCGCTGGAATCCAAGGTGGTGCGCGCGATGCGCAACATCTGCCAGCAGAACGGCAAGCTCGCCAAGCGTGACCTGGACGGGGTCGGCAGCAAGCTGCCGGGCCTTCTGTTCTGGAACCCGCCGGTGAAGCTGGATGCCGAGCGCGACAACCTGAAGGACGAATGGCGCACGATCTGGCGCCACTGCACACTGGAATACGACAAGAACGAGGCCGGCGCCTCGATCCTGGGTGCGCGCTCCTCTGATGCGAGGGCGCGGCGGCGCATCCGTATCGGCCCGTTCTTCCTGCGCGAAGGCTTCAGCGTGAAGGACCTGGAGAAGGTGATCCTGCACGAATTCCTGCACGCTGCCTTCATTTTCAGCGATTTCGAGTTCCATCACGGCATGATGGAACAGGTGCTGATCTACAATCTTGGTTATGACCGGCCGGCCAACCCGGCGGGCACGGACTAGAGGGCGGCCGCGATCGCGCGCGCGAGCAGGGCCGCGATCTGCCCCGACCGCTCGACCGGCGTGATGTGCCGCGCGCCCTGGAGGATGGTCAGCGCGGCGCCAGGGATGGAGGCCACGATCGCCTCGGCCATCGCCGGCGGCGTGGCATGATCCTCCTCGCCCACGGCGACGAAGGTGGGCGCGGCGATGCCCGCCAGCCGCGCGCGCAGGTCGGCCGCGCCCAGCATGGCGCAGGCGGCGGCATAGGCGCGCACATCGTTGCGGCGGAAAACGCCGAGCCAGCGGGCCAGCACCTCCGGGTTGGCGGCGCTGAAGGCGGGATTGAACCAGCGCTCGGCCTGGAAGCCTTCCAGCGCGGCCATGCCCTCGGCCTCGGCCTTGGCGGCGCGCGCGCGCCAGTTGGCCGGGCCATCGGGGCCGTACCAGGCGGTGGTGTCGATCGGCACCAGCGCGGCGGTGCGGCCGGGAAAGGCGCAGGCGAAGGCGAGCGCCACCGTGCCGCCCATCGAGCAGCCGGCAACCACCGCGCGCGGCCAGCCGGCATGGTCGAGCACCTCGGCGAGATCCTCGGCGAAGCCCTCGGCCGTGTAGGGGCCGGGCGGCTTGTCCGAGGCGCCGTGGCCGCGGCAGTCGAGCGCGAGCAGGAGCGTGCGGCCGGCCAGAATCTCGCACACGCCCTCCCAGATGCCGCGGTCGAGTGCCAGCGAATGGATCAGCGCGACGCGCGGCAGGTCGGTGCGCGCGGCGGCATCGGCCGGGCCGTGGATCGTGTAGCCGATCCGCGTTCCGTCGCGGAGCGTGGCGGTGTGGCTGGTGGCGTTCATGCTGCGTGTTCCCGGCGGCGTTGGCGCGCGTTCAGTGGCGCTCGGCGCTGCGATGCCACGGGATCAGCAGTCGGCGCAAGCTCGCCATGGCGGCGAACAGCGCGAACCCCATCGCGGTGAGCAGCAGGACGATCGCGAACAGCCGGTCGGTCTGGAACGCGTTCATCGTCGCGACGGCGAGATAGCCGAGCCCGGCATTGCCGCCGAGATACTCGCCCACCACCGCCCCGATCGTGGCCAGCACCACGGCCATCTCCATCCCGGCCAGGATCGCCGGCAGCGCGCTCGGCAGGTCGAGCATGCGGAAGCGCTGCAAGGGGCGGGCGCGGGCAGCACGGAACACATCCTCGTGCCCGCCATCGATCGAGCGCAGGCCGAGGATGGTGTTGGTCAGGACCGGGAAGAAGGCGATCACCGCTGAGACCACAACCTTCGAGGTCGGGCCGAAGCCGAACCACAGCACGAACAGCGGCACGAGCGCGACCTTGGGCACGACCTGGCTTGCCACCACGAAGGGGTGAAAGGCGCGTTCGAGCAGCGGCGAGCGGGCGATGATGCCGCCCAGGGCGACGCCGGTGACGGTGGCGATGAAGAAGCCGGCCAGCGTCTCGCCCAGGGTCACGCCGAAATGCCGCCAGGTCGCACGTTCCTGGACCAGTTCCGCGAAGGCCACGCCGATGCCGGAGGGCGCCGGCAGGATCAGTGGCGAGATGCCGCTGTAGCGGCAATAGCCCTCCCACGCCGCGAAGAACAGCAGCACGCTGAGCGATCCGGGCAGGATGCGCGCGAGCCTGCTCATGCGCTGCCCTCCGTCGCGTCGCGCTGATCGGCCGGCATGTGCGTCAGCAGCGCCGGGGTCGTGACCTCGCGCAGTCCCTCGGGGGCGAGCAGCCGGCGCAAGCGGCCGGCGATCGCCTGAAACTCGCCCGATTCCTCGATCGCCGGCGGGCGCGGCCTCGCGAAGGGCACCGGAACGATCTCGCGGATGCGGCCGGGACGCGGGCTCATGACCACGATGCGGTCGGCCAGCATCACCGCTTCCGAGATCGAGTGCGTGACCAGCATCACGGTGGCGCCGGTGGCCATCCAGATGCGTTCGAGCTCGGCGTTCAGCCGCGCGCGGGTGAGCGCATCCAGCGCCCCGAACGGCTCGTCCATCAGCAGCAGGGCGGGATCGTTGGCCAGCGCCCGCGCAATCGCCGCGCGCTGCTGCATGCCGCCCGAAAGCTCGCGCGGCCAGCGCCGCTCGAACCCGCCGATGCCCACCATCGCGCACAGCGCGCGCGCGCGGTCCAGCCGCTCGGCCCGGCGCATGCCGGCCAGGCGCAGGGGCAGGGCGACATTCTGCTCCACCGTCATCCAGGGCAGCAGGTTGGGCTGCTGGAAGACGAACCCGATCCCGTTGCGCCCCGGCATGCCGGCCGCCAGCCCGATCGTGCCGGACGATGCGGTGTCCAGCCCGCCGATGATGCGCAGGAGCGTGGTCTTGCCGCAGCCAGAGGCGCCGATCAGCACCACGAACTCGCCCGGCGCGACGTCGAGCTTGATCGGGTCGAGCGCGGCGACGCGGCCCGTGCGCGTGACGAAGGTCTTGGACAGACCCTGGCAGACGACGCGGATGCTCATGCGCCGATGCTCATGCGCCGATGCTCATGCGCCGATGCTCATGCGCCGATGCTCATGCGCCGATGCTCATGCGCCGATGTTCATGCGTCTGGCCATCCTGCCGCCATGCCTGCGCCCGCCCCGCCTGCTAGAGCGCCTCGGAGAATGCGGTCGTGTAGGCGCGTGCGGGGTCGCCCTCGCGCGCAAGCCCTGCGGCCACCATCTCCTGCCAGCCCTGGCGCCACTTGTCGGGCAGGATGCGCAGCATGCGCTCCTTGCCCTCGGCCTGCCACAGCTCCTCCTCGGCGCGCAGCACGGCCTTGGCGGTGTCGGGCGCACGCAGTTCCTGCAGCTCGAAGGGCTGCATGGCGCGGATGGAGGCGTCGCCGCCGCGATCGGCGTCGATCGCGCGCATCGCCGCCAGCACCGCGCGCAGATAGGCCAGGATCTGATCGCGATTCTCGGCGATCGCCCGCTCGCTCGCGACATAGACCTGCCCCGGGATCGAGGCGAAGGCGTTGACATTGAAGGCGTGCAACGGCGCGTGGCGCGCGCGCAGGTTCACCACCACGCCCGCATCACAGATGAAAGCGTTGATGCGGCCGAGCTGGACGAGGTCGAAGGCGCCGGGCGAGTTGCCCACCACCTGGCGTGTCACCCGGTCCTTGGCCAGGTTGGCGCGGGCCAGCATGATGTCGAGATAGTTCTCGGTGCCGCCGCCGGCGGAGACAATGCCGATGGTCTTGCCCGCCATCTCGGCGGCGCTGCGCACCGGCGCCGATGCGGCGCTGACGACGTGGAAGGTCGAGGTGTGGGCGATCGTCGCCACCGCGCGGACGGGCGCGTTCACGGTGGAAACAGCGCGCACCACGTCGATGCCGCCGGTGCGCGCGATCAGCGCCTGGCCGGAGACGACCTGTTGCACCGCCGCCGCCGAGCCGGTTCCGCCGACGATTCGGACATTGAGGCCGTTGCGCGCGAAATGCCCGCCCGAGGCCGCGACATAGTCGGGCGCATAGGCGACCAGATGGCCGAAGGGGGTGACATAGGTCACGTCGCGTGGCGCCTGGGCGCGCAGGATGCGCGGCGCGGCAAGGCTCCCCGTGGCAGCAAGCGCGAACAGCGCGGCGCGGCGGCCGATCGCATGGCTGCCGGTCCTGGTGGTGGCGGTCATGGCGTGTCTCCCTTCCTTGTCGTGAAGCCTAGCACAGGCCGGGCAATCATGGCGAACCGGGCGGTGTCGCGCCGAGGGCGCGGAAGGCCGCCTCGATCGGCTGGGCGGCGCGAACCAGCATCGCCTCCTGGCCGGGTCGCCCGATCAATTGCAGGCCGATCGGCAGCCCCTCGGGGGCGAGGGCGCAGGGTACCACCAGGGCAGGCATCCCCATGAAGGAGGATGGCTGGGTGTAGTGCGCAAGCAGCGTCACCTGCTGCCAGGCGGCGCTGTTGGCGGCATCGGCGATCGCGTCGTAGCGCGGCGGCAGCACCGGCACGGCCGGCGTGAGCAACACGTCCACCGCGGCGAAGGTGCTGGCCAGGGCCTCGGCCAAGCGCACGGCGCGCAGCCGCATCGCATCGACATAGTCGATCGCCATCAGCCCCTCGCCGGCGGCGAAGAACTTGCGCACCGCAAGCGGATAGTTCCCGGGCCGCTCGGCCAGAAGGCGGCGATGCGCGGCCGCCGCCTCGGTGCGCATGATCAGGCGGATCAGCGAGCGCATCTCGGCCGTTTCGACCACATCGACATCGCGGATGCGATGCCCGGCGCGTTCCAGCGCCGCGCGCCCCGCCTCCCAGGCGGCGGCGACAGGGGCGGCAAGGTGCTCGGTATAGTAGCTGCGCGGCATGCCGATGCTGATTGCGGGGTCGGGCGCGGGCCGCGACGGAGCCGGGCCGCCCTGCGCGGCGGCGAGCAGGATGGCGCAGTCGTCGGCCGTCTGGCCGAGCATGCCGACCGTGTCGAGCGACCAGGAGAGCGGAAAGACGCCGGTCGTGGATACGGCCTCGTGCGTCGGCTTCAGCCCGGCCACGCCGCAGAAGCTTGCCGGCACGCGGCAGGAGGCGCCGGTATCGGTGCCGAGCGCGGCCACCACATAGCCGGCTCCCACCGCCGCCCCCGAGCCGGAGGAGGAGGCACCGGCGCAATGCGCCGGGTTCCACGGATTGCCGACATTGCCGAAAAAGGCGTTGGTGCCGGTGGTGCCGAGCGCGAACTCCGCCAGGTTGAGCGCGCCGAGCTCGACCGCGCCGGTGGCGCGCACGGCCGCAAGCGCCGGCGATGTCGGCAGGGCGGGCTCGCCCCAGGGCTCGCCCACGCCGCAGCTCGGCTGGCGCTCGGGGCTGGCGAAGATGTCCTTGTGGGCGACCGGCAGGCCGGCAAGCAGGTGCATGTCGCGGCGGTGGCCGGCCCGGTCGAGGCGGTCGGCGGCGGTGCGCGCCGCCTCGGGCCATAGCGCGATGAAGCAGCGCAGCACCCCATCGCGCGCGGCGATGCGCGACAAGGCGGCTTCGGCCAGGGCCCGCGCCGTGACCTGCCCCCCGGCGAGCGCGGCCGCGCTTGCGCGGATCCCGGCGCGGAGCAGCGCTTCAGGAGCCGGTGCGGTCATGATCACGGGTCAGCCGCGCGATCAGGGCGGCGAAGGATGCCGGCGTGTCGCCGGGACCGAGCACGGGGCGATTGCGTGCAACATCCACCGCCAGCCGCTCGGCCTCGGCCAGCGCCGCGGCGATGTCCTCGCCCGCATCGGCGCCCCGCACGGCAAGGCGATTGCGCATCAGGGCGGCGAGGGCGGCGGAAGCGGGCGCGGGGTCGGTCGGCATCAGGGCCAATCATCTCGCATGCGGGCCGAGATCGTGGCAAGCGCCGGTGCGTCTGGCGCCCGGCCGTTTCGGTTGCCGGCCATCCGGGGGCTTGTTACGCTTCGGCCTGAACGCGCGGGCAAGATGCGCGAGAAACCACAGGGAGGCCGCGAAAGCCATGCACCCCATTTCCCGTCGCAATGCCGTTCTTGCGGGGTTGGCTCTGCCGCTGGCCCGCCCGGCCCTGGCCCAGTCCCGGTTCCCGGATCGGCCGATCCGGCTGATCATTCCCTGGGCCGCCGGCGGCCCGGCCGATGTCGGCTTCCGCATCCTGGCCCAGTCCGTGACCCAGAAGCTCGGCCAGCCGGTGGTGGTGGAGAACCGGGCCGGCGCCGCCGGCATCCTGGGCGCCCTGGCACTGAAGGAGGCGCGCCCCGACGGCTACACCGTGTCGCAGATGCATGTCGGCGTGGTGCGCCAGATGCTGATCAACCCGCGTCCGCCCTACCACCCGATCGACGACCTGACCTACATCCTGCAGATCACCGGCTTCGTCATGGGGGCGGTGGTTCGGGCCGATGCGCCCTGGCGCAGCTTCCCCGAGCTGATCGCCCATGCCCGGGCCAATCCGGGCAAGCTCAATTTCGGCACGCTCGGGGCCGGCTCGACCCAGCATCTGGTGATCGCGCGCATCGCGCAGCAGGCTGGCCTGAACATGACCCATGTCCCCTATCGCGGGACCGCGGACACCTTGCGCGCCCTGCTGGGGGGCGAGATCGATTTCGCCTCGGAATCCTCGGGCTGGGCGCCGATGGTGCTGGACGGGCGGCTGCGCCTGCTGGCGGTCTATGCCTCGCAGCGTGCCCGGCGCTTCCCCGATGTGCCGACGCTGCGCGACCTCAACATGGATATCGTGGTGGACAGCCCCGGCGGCCTGATCGGCCCGCGCGGCATGGATGCGGGCGTCGTGCGCATCCTGGCCGATGCCTTCCGCGCCGCCGCGCAGGAGCCGGCGCATCTGCAGTTCCTCGAACGGCTCGACCAGCCCTTGCTGCTGGCCGATGGCGCGGCCTATCGCGAGTTGATGGTCCGCACCATGAACGAGGAGCGCGAGCTGTTGCGCCAGCTCAACATGCTGCCGGGCTGAATGCTGCCGGGCTGACCCGGGGCCACGCGCGGGCGCCGTTGGCCCTGATCAGACGGGCCGGATTGCCGGCGCGGGCCTAGCCTGGGATGATGGTGGGGCCTTCTTCAACCTCCGGCCGGCCGCCACGCGGCAACGCGCCGCGCAATCCTGGGGCGCGCCCGCTTCACCATGATCCGCATCGCGACCGATATCGGCGGCACCTTCACCGACATCGTGCTGGACGATAACGGCCGGCTATCGACGCTGAAGGTCCTGACCACGCCCGAGGCGCCCGAGCGCGCCGTGGTGGAGGGCGTGGCGCGCATTCTCGCCGCCGCCGCCATCGCGCCCGGCGCGGTGGGCCTGTTCCTGCACGGCACCACGCTCGCCACCAATGCCGTGATCGAGCGGCGCGGGGCGCGCACGGCGCTTGTCGCCACGGCAGGCTTCGAGGACACGGTCGAGATCGGGCGGGAGCACCGCTACGACCAGTACAATCTCTACCTCGAACGGCCCGCGCCGCTGGTGCCGCCCGCCCTGCGCTTCGGCGTGGCCGAGCGCGTCGATGTCGATGGCGGCGTGGCCACACCGCTCGTCGAGGCCGAGATCGCGCGCATCGTCGCGCAGGTGGAGCAAGCGGGCGCGCAGTCGGTCGCGGTCTGCCTGCTGCACAGCTACGCCAACCCGGCGCATGAGCGGCGGCTGGGTGCCGCGCTGGCGGCGCGGCTGCCGGGGGTCAGCGTCTCGCTTTCCTGCGACATCTCGCCGGTGATCGGCGAGTTCGAGCGCAGCTCCACCACCTGCGCCAACGCCTATGTCCAGCCTGCCGTCGCCGCCTATCTCGGGCGGATGGAGACGGCGCTGGCGGCGGCGGGCATCGCCGCGCCGATCCTGGTGATGCTGTCCGAGGGCGCGCTGGCTTCGGTCGCCGCGGCGGCGCGCTTCCCGGTGCGGCTGGTCGAGAGCGGACCCGCCGGTGGCGCCATGCTGGCCGCCGCCGTGGCGCGGCGGATCGGGTGCGAGCGGCTGCTCTCCTTCGACATGGGCGGCACCACCGCCAAGATCTGCCTGATCGAGGATGGCCGCCCGCAATTCGAGACCATGTTCGAGGCCGACCGCATCTACCGCTTCCGCAAGGGCAGCGGCCTGCCCTTGCGCATCCCGGTGGTCGATCTGGTCGAGATCGGCGCTGGCGGCGGCTCGATCGCGCGCACCGATGCCGCCCTTCGGCTGCATGTCGGCCCCGAGAGCGCGGGCTCGGTTCCCGGCCCCGCCGCCTATGGCCGCGGCGGCACCCGCCCGACCGTGACCGACGCCGACCTGCTGCTCGGGCGCATCGTGCCGGAGCGCTTCGCCGGAGGCGCGATCAGGCTCGATCGCGGTCATGCCGCGCGGGCGGCGGCCGAGGCGGTGGGCGCGCCGCTCGGCTTGCCGCCACCGGCCGATGCGGCGGCGATCGCCGAACTGGTCGAGGAGAACATGGCCGGCGCGGCACGCACCCACGGCGCCGAGAAGGGGCGCGACCTCGCCGCCTACACGCTGCTCGCTTTCGGCGGCGCGGCCGGGTTGCACGCGGCGCCGATGGCCGCCCGTCTCGGCATCGCGGAGATCATCGTCCCGCCGAACGCCGGGGTGGGCTCGGCGGTGGGATTCCTGGTCGCGCCGGCAGCCTTCTCGATCCGGCGCACCGTGTTCGCCCCGCTTGCCGCGCTCGACCAGGGCACGACCGACACGCTCTGGCGCGAGATGGCGGCCGAGGCGCGCGCGATCGTCGCCACTGCCGGCGCCGCGCAAGCCCCCGCCGCCGCCAGTGCGGGCGGGGTGGAGTCCTGGGCGGTCGATCTGCGCTATGCCGGGCAGGGCACCGACATCACCATCCCGCTCGACCGCGCCGCATGGTGGGCGAGCGGGGAGCCGCTTGCCGCGCACCTCGCGCGGCTGTTCGAGGCCGAGTATGTGCGCCGCTTCGCGCGCGAACGCACCAATGTCGCGATCGAGATCACCGCCTGGTCGCTGACGCTGGAACTTCCGCAGCCCGAGGCCGAGCGGCTCCTGGATGCGCCAGCCGCGGGTGCCGGACATGCCGCCCCGAGCCTGCGCCCGCTCTACGACCTCGCCAGCGACAGGGTGGAACAAGCGATGATGCGCGAACGCGGCTCGCTCCGCGCCGGGGAGACGATCACGGGGCCGGCGCTGATCGTCGAGGACCATACCTCGGTGCTGGTGCCGCGCGGCTGGAGCGCGCATGCCGATGCCGCCGGCTTCCTGGTCCTGCGCCGCGCTGGCGGGGCGACGGAGGCAAGGCCATGAGCGAGGCGCGCGCCACGATCCTGCGCCAGGTCCTGTGGAACCGCCTGATTAGCGTGGTCGAGGAACAGGCGCAGACGCTGATCCGCACCTCCTTCAGCCCGGTCACGCGCGATGCCGGCGATCTCTCCGCCGGCGTGTTCACCACCGACGGGCGCATGATCGCGCAGGCCGTCACCGGCACCCCTGGCCATGTCAACTCCATGGCCCGCTCGGTCGGGCATTTCCTGCGCGCGATCCCGGCGGCCGATCTGCGGCCGGGCGATGTGGTGATCTCCAACGACCCCTGGATCGGCACCGGGCACCTGAACGATTTCGTGATCGTCTCGCCGGTGTTCCGCGCCGGCCGCCTGATCGCCTTCTTCGCCTGCACGAGCCACCTGGTCGATGTCGGCGGCATCGGCATCGGCTTCGATGCGCGCGATGTGTATCAGGAGGGCATCCGCATCCCGGTGCTGCGCTTCATGTGCGAAGGCAGGGTCGATCCGGCGGTCGAGGCGATCATCCGCGCCAATGTCCGCTTCCCCGACGAGGTGATCGGCGAGATCCTGTCGCTGGTCGCGGCCAATCATGGCGGCGGGCAGGCCCTGTTGCGCATGTGCGCCGAGTTCGGGCTCGATTCGATCGACGATCTGGCCGGGTTCGTTTTTGAACGTTCGGCCGAGGGGATGCGCAACGCCATCGCCGCGCTGCCGCCCGGCACCTACCACAACAGCATGCGCGTCGATCTGATCGGCGATCCGATCACCATCACCGCGGCACTGACGGTGGGCGAGGGCGCGATCCGGGTGGAGTTCGGCGGGGAACTCGCGCCTTCGAGCCGCGGCATCAACGTGCCCTATTGCTACACGGAAGCCTATGCCGCCTTCGGCGTGCGCTGCGTCGTCGGACCCGACATCCCGAACAACCACGCCTCGCTCGGCGCGGTGGCGATCAGCGCGCCCGAAGGCTCGATCCTGAATGCGCGCTTCCCCGCCCCCGTCATCAGTCGGCACATATTGGGCCATATGATGGCCGACATCGTGCTCGGCTGCCTGGCCCAGGCCGCGCCCGGGCGCGTGCCGGCCGAGCATAGCGGCACGCTCTGGAACCTGCGCCTCGGCCGCTACGGCGCCGCAGGCGGGCGCGAGGATGGCGGGGGCGCGCGCTTCACCGTGCTCTGCTTCCATTCCGGCGGCGGGGGCGCGCGCCCGGCGCAGGACGGTCTTGCCGCCACCGCCTACCCGAGCGGGGTGCAGGCGATTCCGGTCGAGGTGTCTGAGAAGTCGGCGCCGATCCGCTATCGCCGCCGCGCGCTGCGCCGGGATTCCGGCGGACCGGGGCGGCTGCGCGGGGGCTTGGGCCAGATCATCGAGGTCGAGGCGCGCGAGGGCGCACCGATGGAAGTGGGCGCCGCCTTCCAGCGCGTGAAAACGCCGGCGCGCGGCCGCCAGGGCGGGCAGGAGGGTGCGCCGGGCGTGGTGCGGCTGGCATCCGGCCGGCCGATCCAGGCGACCGGGCGGCAGGTGGTGCCGGCGGGCGATGCGCTGATCGTGGAAACGCCGGGCGGCGGCGGCTTCGGCGATCCGGCGGCGCGCGACCCCGCGCTTGTCGCCGCCGACCTGCGCGCGGGCCGCATCAGCGCCGCCGCCGCGCGGGCGGCCTATCGCGTGGCACTCACCGATGCGGGCGAGGTGGACGAGGCGGAAACCGCGCGCCTGCGCGGCGCCCCGCGCTGAGGGCGCCCCGCGCGCCCTCGGTCGCGCCTCAGTCGCGCACGGTGGTGGTGCCGGCGACGTTGTCCACCGTCACATAGGTGTCGTAGTAGGTCACGATCGGCGCGGCGCCGAAGCGCTTGGTCGTTTCCTCGCGCCATTTGTCGCTGTACCAGGCTTCCGCCGCAGCGCGGCTTTCCCAGGTATAGACACCGCCGCCGCCGGCATCGCCATTGAGGTAGTCCTTGCGCAGAAGCCCCTTCGCCGCGAGCCCGCGATAGGTGGGCGCGGTCGATGTGGCGGAACGCACCGCATCCTCGCGGCTGCGCTTGGGCATGGGGATCTGCACGATCGCGATGACGGGCATGGCGCCTCCTCCTGCCGGGCCTGGCCGGCGCTGCAACCTGGATCAGCCGGATTTCTTGTCGGCATAGCTTTTCGCCATGCCCTCGGCCGGGTCGATCTGCGGGCCATAGGGCATGATCGGGTAGCGCAGGCCCGCCTTGGACAGGCCCGCCAGACCCTCCACCGCGCGGGCGAGATCGGAGGGCGGCAGCGCCATCAGCATCTCGTCATCGGCAACCCCGCCATAGCGGCGTTCGGCGAAGCAGGGGATGGAGAGGCTGACCTCGCGCGTTTTCAGCGCATGGCCCCAGGAATCGGCGCAGGCGCTCTCGCCGGTGATGCTGAAATCGTAGCGGCGATACTGCTTCCATTGCAGGCCGTTGATGAACAGGATCATCTGCGCCGGGTTGGCGTAGAACATGCAGATGTCGGGCGGATCGAGCCGCGCCGCGCGCAAGGGCGAGATCACGAGCCCCGCATAGCGCGCCGGCACGCGCGGCATCTGCGCCTGGTGCGCGGCCGCCGCGGCGCGGTTCTCGAACCACACGCCCTCCATCTTGCGCCCGGAGAGGTAGAGATCGCTTGGCTCGTTCAGCCCGATCACGCCGCCGCAGTTCGAGAAGGCGGGCACGTTGTCGTGCGTGATGCCGAGGGTGAAGCCGGCCATGCGCGCCTGGGTGACGAGCTGGCAGGTGGAGAAGCGCTTGCCCGCGGGCGGGCGGCGCAGGCCGGGGATGCGGGCCATTTCGGCCGCGTCCTCGAACAGCTTGAGGCCCACGGGCAGGGTGCGGATCTTGAGGTGCTGGACGAGCTGTTCGGCCAGGTGCGCGAGCACCTTAGCATCGAGCGCGGGGGCAGAAGGCGCGTCGGCGGTGGCGGTCTCGCTCATCGAAGCTGCTCCTGGAGGCGGAATTTCTGCACCTTGCCCGAGGATGACCGCGGCAGTTCCGCGATCACGAACAGGCGCTTCGGCGTCTTGAAGCCGGACAGATGCGCGCGTGCATGGGCCATCAGCGCCTCGGTGTCGATGTTGCGCCCGGCGCGCGCCACCACCGCGGCGACCAGCTCCTCGCCCCACAAATCGTGCGGCAGGCCGAAGGCGGCGGCGTCCTGCACGTCGGGGTGCTGCAGCAGGCAGGTCTCCACCTCGAGCGCTGCGACATTCTCGCCCCCGGTCTTGATCATGTCCTTCGAGCGGCCGACGAAATAGGTGTACTCCTCGGCGTCGATATGGAACAGGTCGCCCGTGCGCAGCCAGCCATCGGCGGTGAAGGCGGCCCCGCCCGCGGGCGGCTCGCGCCAGTAGCCCTTGAACACGGTCGGACCCTTGACCTGGAACTCGCCAACCGTGCCCGGCTCGGTGATGGTGCGCCCCGCCTCGTCGGCGAGGCGGAAGCGGATATGCCGCCAGGGCTGGCCCATCGTGCCGGGATGGGCGCGCATCTCGGCCATGTTGCGGGTGCGGATGGTGGTGACGCAGGTCTCGGTCATGCCGAAGCCCCAGATCCATTCCGCGTTCGGGAACATGCGCTGGATCTCGTCCTGGCGCGCCTGCGACAGCGGCGAGGCTGCGGTCTGCACCGTCTGCACCTCGGGGAAGGTGCCGTCCCTGCTGGAATAGCGGTCGGTGAACAGCACCCACATCGCCGAGAGCAGCGACAGGTTGGTGGGACGGAACTCGTGCAGGACCTGCCACAGCTCCTCGGCGTCGAAGCGCGGCATGATGTAGAGCGCGCCCCCCGCATACATCACCGGGCCGTTCAGCACGCCGTGGCCGGCGATGTGGAACAGGGGCGTGGTGAGGATCGAGCGGCTGCGCGAGGTGAGCTCCGCCTCGACCAGGTAGTTGATGCAGTTCCAGGCGAGGTTCCCATGCGTGATCATCGCGCCCTTGGGTCGAGAGGTCGTGCCCGAGGTGTAGAGGATCAGGGCAACCTCCTCGTCCTCCGCGGCACCGAAACGATCGGTCTGTGCGTCGCAGGCGAAGGGGGTCTCGCCCCAGCCCTCCTGCTCGACATTGCGCATGACGACGCCGCGATCGTTTGCCCATCGGCGCGCGGTCTCGGCCAGGGCCGCGTTGCGGTTGTCGAACAGCACGAGCGCGGGATCGCTGTCGGACAGCAGGAAGCTGAACTCCTCGGCGCCGAAGCGCACATTGGCGGGCACGAGGATGAAGCGCCCGAGCGCGGTCGCGTGATAGAGCGCGAGATACTCCATGCTGTTCTCGAGCAGCGCCACGACGCGCTGGCCCGGCCCCGCGCCCGCAGCCGCGACCATGCCGGCCACGCGCCGGATCATGGCATGGAAGGCGGGATAGCCGATCCTGCGCGTCCGATCCGCCAGCGCGAGCGCTTCGGGGCGGCGCAGCGCATGGTAGCGCGCGACCTGGTAGATGTTCGGCATCGACGCGTGCGCCCTGGCTGCCGGCGCGCCCGTGCGGCGCGCCCGCCGCGAAGTCAGTTCGGCCGGGCGCCCGAAGCCCGCACCAGTTCCTGGTACATGGGCGTGGTCTCGCGCAGATAGGCGGCGAACTCCTCCGGCTGGTTCAGCACCGGGTCCGAACCCATCTCGATGAAGCGCTGGCGCACATCGGAGTTGTTCACGGCATTGCGGATCGCGTCGTTTAGGCGGCGCACGATCGGGGCGGGAATGCCCGTCGGTCCGAACACCGCCTGGTAGGACTCGACGCGGAAATCAGGCAGCACCGCCTCCTGGATCGTCGGCACGTCGGGCAGCAGCGCGGAGCGGCGCGGGCTGCCGGCGATCGCGATCGGGCGCAGCGTGCCGGCGCGGAAATGCGGCACCATCGCCGTGATCTGGTCGAGCACGACCGGGATCTGCCCGGCGATCGCGTCCTGCTGGGCAAGGTTCCCGCCGCGATAGGCGACATGCTCCATGCCGAGGTCGAACTTGTTGGAGAGGTAGGCGCCGGCGAGATGGTTCGAGGTGCCGATGCCGCTGGTGCCATAGACCGTGCCGCGGTTGCGCTTGGCCCAGTCGACGAACTCCTGGATCGTCTGCACCGGCACGCGCGGGTTGACCGCGACGACGTTCGGCTGGAAGGCGAGGTTGATGATCGCCGTGAAATCGCGGATCGGGTCCCAGGGCAGGTTGGTCAGGTGCGGCAGGATCGAGTGCGTCGCGGTGGAGCCCATGCAAATCGTGTAGCCGTCCGGCGTGGCGCGCGCGCAGGCTTCCGACCCGATCGCCCCGCCGGCGCCGGTGCGGTTCTCGACCACGACCTGCTGGCCAAGCTCGCGCGCCAGCGGCACGGCGAGCAGACGGGCCATGATATCCGCACCGCCGCCGGGTGCGAAGGAGACGATCATGCGGACCGGCCGCGTGGGGTAGTCCTGGGCCGCGGCGATGCCGGGCAATGCAAGGGCGGCGAGGAGGCTGGCCAGGGCCAGGCGGCGCGTGACGGCAAGGCGCATGAACGGTCTCCGGCAGCGGAGGTGGAACGGATGCGGCAGCAGGATGCTGCGCCGCCGCGCCGATCGTATGGGGGGGATGGTCTCGCGACAAGTCGCCCTGTGTGGCGATGCGCCCGGCTGCCACGGACATGACGGCCGACCGCATGGGGGCTATGCTTGCCGCGAGGCAACCGATTGGGGCGTGCGATGATCGCTGATCCGCAGTTCGACCGGTTCGTGGCCCGTCTGCACGGGATCATGGGCGAGATGCAGGACGATGGCGCCAAGGCCGAGGCAGTGGGCGAGGCGCTGCGGGCGCTGGCTGCCTCGGGCTGGCGTATCCCGGATGCGCGCTACCGGCAGATGCAGCCCGACGCGCCCTATGGCAGCTACCTGCTGCATCTCGATCCAGGTTCGGGGCTCTGCGTCGTGCTGGACGTGTTCGGCGTGGGCCAGGTTGCGGCCATCCACGATCACGGCGGCTGGGGTGCATTCGCCTGCCTGGAGGGCAAGGAGATCGAGCGGCGCTACGCGCTGCGCGACGGCGTGCCGGTGGAGGTGGCGGTCACCGAGATGCCGCCGGGCGCTGTGGCCGTGGTGGCCCCGCCAGGTGACGGCTTCCACCAGGTCGAGTGCGCGTCGCCCGAGCCTAGCATCAGCCTGCATGTCTATGGCGTCGATATCGGGCGGGCGGTGCGCAAGCGCTGGAACCGCAAGGCACGCGCCTTCGAGCCCTTCTCCTCCGGCTACTCGAACGATGTGGTGGGCCTGCCAGTCTATCGCCCGGCGATCCCGGCATAGATCGCTTCCAGGCCGCGCGCGAGGGCGGTGCAATCGCAGGCCGCCGAGGCGGACAGGCGCGCGCGCATGCCGGCGCGCAAGGCCGCCAGCATCCCTGGCGTGGCGGGATCGTTGGCGAGCGCCGCAGCGCGCTCCACATATGCCTCGGCGTCGGCCACGCACCATTCGCCAAGTCCGCCTGCGCGCAGGATCGACTTGCTGGTACGCGCGGCCCAGCGATCGCCCTCGGTGGCCAGCACCGGCACGCCCTGCCAGATCGCTTCCGTGGTGGTGGTGCCGCCATTGTAGGGGAAGGTGTCGAGCGCGATATCGACATGCTCATAGGCGGCAAGGAAGTCGTAATGCTCGGCCCCGCCCGCCATCTCGATGCGGGCCGGATCGGCCCCGCAGCGGACGAAACGGGCGAGCAGCGCCTCGCGGCAGCTTGCATCCGAGAGCGTGCCATTGCGCAGATGAAGGCGCGCGGTGGGCGCGCGGGCCAGGATCATCGCCCAGCGCGCCACCATGCTGTCGGTGATCTTGTATTGCGAGCCGAGGCAGCCGAAGGTGACGTAGCCGTTGGCCAGCGCGGGTGGCGGCGCCACGTCCGGCACCGGATAGAGCACTTGGAAGGCAAGATAGCTGCCCGCCACGCGCCAGACACGCTCGGTGTAGAATTTCTCCTCCTCCGGCGGGATCACCGCATCATCGCCGATGATGTGGCCGAAGCCCGGGACGGCGGTGGTGGCGAACAAGTTGAACCAGCCGATGATCGACGGCGCTGGCCGGAGGATGAACAGGCCCAGCCGCTCGGGCACGCTGTAGCCGTTGAGATCGACCAGCAGGTCAAGGCCGAGCGCCCGGATATAGTCGGCGCAGCGCGCATTCGAGGCTTCGCCGAGATTGTGCACATAGTCCTCGTCCCGGTCGGCATAGCCCGAGCCGCCGGTGAAATCCGCGCCGCTGTTGAGAAGATGGATCTCGAAGCGCGTGCGGTCATGGTGGTTGATCGCGCCGAATACCGGCTTCATCCAGTTGCGCGCGCGAAAGAAGGAAGAGACGTAGCCGACGCGGAGCTTGCCGTCGCGCGGTGGCGCCGCAACGGGCGCCGAGGGCGCGTGCGGCCAGCATGCCTGGGCCCAGGCGCGGCGGATGGCAAGGATGTCGGCGTTCGCCAGGGCGGGGTTCCCCGGCGCGATCACGGCGGCGTTCGACATCGCCTTGACGACCGCCTCGGGATCCGCGTCGCCGCTGGCATCCTTGTACTCGCGCATGGCCGGCTCGATCTCGCCCATCGCATAGAGCGAGCCGGCGAGGTTGACCGTGAGCATCACGTCCCGTTCGCCGAGGCTGCGGGCGCGCCGGAAGCTCGCGATGGCCGCGCCATGCTGGTTCATGGCGTGCTGCGCGAAGCCGAGGGCGCGCCAGGCGAAGCCGTCGCTCGCGTCGCGCGCGATCGCCTCGCGGCTGATCCTCGCCGCGAGATCGAGGTCGCCGGCATCGAAGGCGGCTTGCAGTTGTGCCTGGAGTTCCGGCCCTTCCGGCCTGTGACTGCACACCCTTGCGATGCTCCCTTGGCTTGGATGGATCAAGGCGGTGGGGCGTTCCTCGCCCCCGCACACCGCCATGCCGGGAGCCTAGATCGGTTCTCGCCGCCCCTCAATCGCTTGCCGGAACGAGGCAAGCGGGGGCAAGATCACTCCCGGCAAGCCCGCCCACCGCATGGAAGAGGTCGCCATGATCGCCCATCACCGCCGTGTCGCGCTCATCTCCGCCACCTGCGCCCTGTTGCTGAGTGCCGCGGCATCGGCGCAGACGGTCACGATCGGGCAGGCGACGCCGCCGACCTCGCTCGACCCGCACTTCCACAACCACGCGCAGAACAACGCCAACAGCGCGCATGTGTTCGAGGCGTTGTTCGGGCGCTCGGCACGCATGCAGCTCGAGCCGGGGCTGGCGCTTTCGGCCCGGCCGCTGGATGCCACCACCTGGGAGGTGAAGCTGCGCCCGGACGTGCTGTTCCACGACGGCACTCCCTTCACCGCCGATGATGTCGCCTTCAGCCTGCAGCGCTCGGCCAACGTACCGAACAGTCCCGGCAGCTTCAACACCTTCACGCGCCAAGTGGCATCGGTGCAGGTGGTCGATCCGCTGACGCTGCGGATCGTCACCAAGGCGACGGCGCCGCTGCTGCTGGACGACCTCTCCAACATCTACATCGTCTCGCGTCGCCACGGCGAAGGTGCCGCCACCGACGACTACAATTCCGGCAAGGCGATGATCGGCACCGGACCCTACCGGTTCGCCTCCTGGCGCCCGGGTGGCGAGGTCGCCTACACGCGCAACGAACGCCACTGGGGCCCGCGCCAGGCCTGGGAGCGTGCGGTGTTCCGCATCATCCCGAACAATGCGGCCCGTGTGGCCGCGCTGCTCGCGGGAGATGTCGACATGATCGCCGACATCCCCACCACCGATGTGGAGCGGCTCAAGGCCGACCAGCGCTTCACCGTGTTCACGGTAGCGTCCAATCGCCTCGTGTTCCTGGCCTTCGATCGCACCGACGACGCGCTGACGACCGGCCATATCCGCGCCGCCGATGGCGGCCGGCCGGCGCGCAACCCGTTGGGCGATGTGCGTGTGCGTCGCGCCCTTTCGATGGCGATCGACCGGCGCGCCATTGTCGAGCGCATCAACCAGGGCGAGGCGGTCCTGGCGCCGCAATTCCTGCCTGAAGGCTTCTTCGGCCACCTCGCGGGCATCCAGCCCCAGCCCCACGATCCCGAAGCGGCACGCCGGCTGCTGGCCGAGGCTGGCTACCCGGGCGGGTTCCGCCTCACGCTCTCTACCTCTAACGACCGCATCATCAATTCGGGGCGCATGGTGCAGGCGATCGCGCAGATGTGGAGCCGCATCGGCGTGCAGACCGAGGTCGAGCTGATGCCACATGCCGTGTTCACGCCGCGGCGCACGCGGCTGGAGCTGCCGGTGTTCCTCTCCTCCTGGGGCAACTCGACCGGCGAGGCGCTCTATACGCTCGTGCCGCAGCTCGGCACGCGCTCGCGCGAGACCGGGCTCGGCTCGGCCAACCGCATCCGCTACTCCAATCCCGACCTTGATCGGCTGCTGATCGCCGCTGGGCGGGAGCTCGACCGCGAGAAGCGCCTCGGCCTGATCGAGCAGGCGACCCGCATCGCCCTGGCCGAGGAGATCATGCCGCCGCTCCTGTTCCAGGTGAACAACTGGGGCGCGCGGCGCGGCATCCACTACGAGGCGCGTGTGGACCAGTACACCCTGGTGATGGGTGCAAGCCGCCGCTAGGGCAGGTTCCGTTCGGCGTCGATCAGCCGAGCGGGACTCGCGCCCTTAGCGCTTGGCGTTGTTGCTGCGCCGTTTGCCCGGGTGCAGCACCTTGCCGAGGATATGCTCGTCGCGGCCGATCACATGGCTTGTGGACCCGACGATCAGCGGGTCCGGGCCGGTGACCACCTTGGCGTTCTTCTTCGGATAGTCGAGCGAGGCCAGGAAGTGCTGCATGCAGGCCAGGCGCGCGCGCTTCTTGTCGTCTGACTTGACGATCGTCCACGGCGAGTCGGCGGTGTCGGTGTAGAAGAACATCGCCTCCTTGGCCTCGGTATAGTCGTCCCACTTGTCGAGCGAGGCCTTGTCGATCGGCGAGAGCTTCCACTGCTTCAGCGGGTCATGCTCGCGCGACAGGAAGCGGCGGAGCTGTTCCTCGCGCGTGACCGAGAACCAGTACTTGAACAGCCGGATGCCCGAACGGACCAGCATGCGTTCCAGCTCCGGACACTGGCGCATGAATTCGAGATAGTCGTTGGGCGAGCAGAAGCCCATCACGCGCTCGACCCCGGCGCGGTTGTACCAGGAGCGATCGAAGAACACGATCTCCCCGCCCGAGGGGAGGTTCTCGACATAGCGCTGGAAGTACCATTGCGTGCGCTCGCGCTCGGTCGGTTTCTCGAGCGCGACGACGCGCGCCCCGCGCGGGTTGAGATGCTCCATGAAGCGCTTGATGGTGCCGCCCTTGCCGGCTGCATCGCGGCCCTCGAACAGCACGACGATGCGCTCACCCGTTTCCTTGACCCAGCTCTGCGCCTTCAGCAGTTCGACCTGGAGCTGCTCCATCGCCTCCTCGTAGAGCTTGTTCGAGAGGCGGGTCCTGTAGGGGAACTCGCCGGTCTCGAAGGCGTGGCGGATCGCCTCCGGATCGCGCCGCAGCCGGCTGACGCTTGGAGCCCCCTTCGCCTCCTCGGCTGGCGCAGGCTCCTGCGGCGCCGTGGTCGGGGCGGCAAGGGGAGGCTTCGCGGCGACACTGGCCGGCGCAGCCTGCTCGTGCGTGCGGGTCTCGGTCGGTGGCATGGGGTACCCTTTCGGTCCGGCCCGCATGGCATCGCGGTTGCCGCTCGATGACCGAAATGTGACGC
Source organism: Alphaproteobacteria bacterium (assembly GCA_020850755.1). Classification (GTDB taxonomy): domain Bacteria; phylum Pseudomonadota; class Alphaproteobacteria; order Acetobacterales; family Acetobacteraceae; genus JADZEB01. The sequence goes on from JADZEB010000015.1 coordinate 154,027, forward strand.
CAGAGGACCTCCGGTAGGTTGATCTATGTCAACGAACCGGGTGTGCGGCCTGGGCTGGGGGGCTGAATCCGTCCGCTAGGCGCCTGGCCTCGCGCAGGGCATGGACCACCTGATTGAGCCGCCGCTTCAGGCCGACGATGGCGAAGCGGTAGGCATCGGAATTGCGGTCCATGCCGGCCAGCTTGAGCGCCGGGGCGAGCGCGGGCAGGGCGCGCGCACCCAGCGCCGGATCATGCTCGAAGCCCGAGCGGACGTGGTAGAGCACCGGGTTGAGCGTGCGCGCGATGCGCAGGAACAGGCGGTTCGCCGCTCCCGTCTCTGCCGCGTCCGAAAGGGGCTTGCAGCGCGCATGCAGTGCTGCCATCGCCTTCTGCACGCCCTCGGCCTCGGCCATCACCGCCTTGATCGGCAGGGCCTCGCCCGCCGCCTCGTCATATTCGCGCAGACTGTCGAGATAGTCCTGGACCGTCTCGGCGAGGTTGAACGGCAGCATATCGGCGGTGGCAAGCCGGAGCAGGATCGAGGCATAGAGCCGGGTGTCCTGGGCCAGGATCGCCGGGTCGCACTTCTCGATCGTCTCGTGTTCGGAATGCCACCACCAGGCGCCGCCCGAACCGCCCACATTGGGGTCGCGGTTGGGGTCGTCGGGCGTCAGCATGGAATAGACCGACATGCTGGAAAGCCCGATGCCCCAGAAGGACTGGTCGGCCGCGCGCGAGGGCCGCGTCGGGCTGACATACTTGTCGCCGCGCTTGCCGATCGCGAGCTGTGCCTTGGACGATTTCATCGTCGTCCAGCCGGTGACCTCGGTCGTCATCGCCTCGTTGAAGGCCGAGATCTCGGCCATCTGGTGGCGCGGCACATAGACGGTGGCGCCCTTCACGCCGGGGCTGTCGATGTTGAAGTAGACGATGCCGTTCTCGTGCAGGTCGTGCCAGAAGGTGTCGGCGAACCAGGTCGAGCCGGAATAGCGGCCATGCGAATGGCCCGGCCACCAGCAGAAGCGCAGCCCGTAGCGCAGCCGGCCCTCGAAGCGCTTGAGCACGCGGGCCAGCTCCAGCACGCAGGCATCGCCCGACACGTTGTCGGTCGAACCGTCGAACCAAGAGCAGTAATGCGCACCGACCAGCGAGAACAAGGGCTCGCGCCCGCGCAGCTCGGCCATCGGCAGGCGCACCGTGCGCCAGCCCTCGAACACATCGGTCGTCAGCGTGGCCATGACCGGGCCGAGCGCGAGGTCGGCGGCGATGCGCGCCCCGTCCTCGGCCGAGATCGAGCCCACATGGATGCGCGGAATCGCCCTGGTCTGGTCGAATTCGGGCGTGCCCCAGACGGGCGTGATGATCATCTTGTGGCGCTGCCGGCCGGCCGACATGCAGATCATGCCGCGCGCACCATGCGCCGCAGCCAGCACCGCGTTGTTGGGCGAGGGCAGCTTGCCCACCAGCACGATCTTCCCCCGCACATCCTTGCCGGCATAGCCCGCCTCGTCGCCATTGCCGACCGCGACCACCTCGGCGGTGACGCCGCCGGGCGGGGTGGAGAGGCCGAAGGCCACGCCCACCGCCGGCAGTTCGTAGCGCGCGCCGCCCTTGGGTGCGATCGCGACCGCGGTCGCGCGCGGATAGCTGATATAGCTCTCGAACTGGTGCACCGTCGGCGTGTAGCCATAGGCGCGCAGGCGGTCGGTCAGGTAGGCGCAGGCCTTCTCCTCCTCGGCGCTGCCGGAAACCTTCTCGCCCAGCGAACAGAGATGCGCCACCGTCGCCTGGAGCTCGCTCTCGGACACGATGTCGCGGGCCTGCTGGTCGAGATGGGTCATCGCGGCGCCTCCTTGCCTGGGCGTGATCGCGCGGGCGGCGGCCGGTAGCCGGCACCCGCGCTTGCGGCACGCTATCGCCGGCCGCGCCCCGGCGCCAGGGGGGAGGGGGGTGGCCGTGGCCGGTGCCGCCTAGGGCACGTTCCGTTCGGATTCGATCAGCCGAACGGAACTCGTGCCCGAGGAACTTATGGTTTGCG
>JADZEB010000016.1 GCA_020850755.1 Alphaproteobacteria bacterium
GATCGCCGAGCCGTTGCGCATCCACAAGCACCTGGCGCGGGCAGTCGCGCGCGACCGCGCGCTCGAGATGCTGGAACGGGTCGGGATTCCCCAGGCGCGGCAACGCATCGACGATTATCCCCACCAGCTCTCGGGCGGCATGCGCCAGCGCGTGATGATCGCGATCGCATTGGCCTGCAGGCCCGCGCTGCTGATTGCCGACGAGCCGACCACGGCGCTCGATGTCACGATCCAGGCGCAGATCCTCGATCTAATCCGCGAGGCCTGCACGGAGGTGGGCACGGCGGTGTTGCTGATCACGCACGATCTCGGTGTCGCCGCGCGCATGTGCGACCATGTCGGCGTGATGTATGCTGGCCGGCTGGTGGAACTTGGCACCACCGAGACCGTGTTCGCGCGCTGCGCCATGCCCTACACGGCCGGCTTGCTCGGAGCCATTCCGCATCTTGGCGCGGACCGGCCGAAGCGCCTGCCAGCTATCCCGGGCGCACCACCCAACCTGCTCGCCCCGCCAGCAGGCTGCCGCTTCGCGCCGCGTTGCGGCGCCGCCCGGCCGCTGTGCGAGTCCGACGAGCCCCCCCTGTCCGAACGTGCGCCAGGGCATCTCGCGCGCTGCCGCGGGACCGAGCCCGAGGGCTGGCTGGTATGATCGATCGCGGCAAGCCGCTCCTGAGCCTGTCGGGGCTTGAGGTCGCCTATCCCGGCCGCGCTCAAGGCTGGCGCCGGCCTGGATCGGTGCGGGCCGTGGCCGGCGTAAGTCTCGACATCATGGCGGGCGAGGCGCTCGGGCTTGTGGGCGAGTCCGGCTGCGGCAAGAGCAGCATCGCCAAGGCGATCGTGCGCCTGGTGAGGCCGAGCGGCGGAGCGATCCTGTTCGACGGCGCCGATATCGCGCAGGCCGGCCGGCGTGCGCTCCTGCCGCTGCGGCGACGCATCCAGATCATCTTCCAGGACCCCTACAGTTCGCTCGATCCGCGCCACAGGATCGGCCGCATCATCGCCGAGCCGCTGAAGATCCACGGCCTCGCCACCGGGCGCCGCGACGCGCGGGTGGCGGAGCTTCTCGATCTTGTCGGCCTGGATGGCGCGCTGGCGCGCCGCTACCCGCACGAACTCTCCGGCGGGCAGCGCCAGCGGGTCGGCATTGCCCGTGCCCTTGCGGTTGAACCCGAACTGCTGATCTGCGACGAACCGATTTCCGCGCTCGATGTGTCAATCCAGGCGCAGATCCTGAACCTGCTCTGCGATCTGCGCGAGCGGCTGGCCCTCACCTATCTCTTCATCTCGCATAATCTCGCGGCCGTGGCGATGGCCTGCGACCGCATCGCGGTGATGTATCTTGGCCAGATCGTCGAGGTGGGCAGCGCAACCCAGATCCTGTCCGATCCGGTACATCCCTACAGCCGGGCGTTATTGTCCGCAGCGCCCGTCGCCGACCCCGTAGTGGAACGCAAGCGCCCGCGCATAGCCATCCCGGCCGGTGAGGTTTCCGCCGGGGGCGAGGAAACGCGGGGATGCCGCTTCCGCCCACGCTGCTGGCTGCATGCGCGCTTGGGCGCGCCGGATATCTGTTCAAAGACGGCTCCCACGGCACAGGAGGTCGCTCCGGGCCGCGTTGCGCAATGCCACTTCCCGGTCGAGTCGAGATCCGCCGACCGCTAGGCTCATCTCGCGCCGCTGCGCACCCTGTCGAAGCAGCGCGTAAGTCCACGCGAATAGCAGCGGATCGCATCCATCACGGACGGAAGTTCCGCATGCTCGCCGTGATCGACGAGTTCGGCCGGGAGTGACTGGCCACCACCGTGGCCCGTAAGCCCGACAGCGACGATGTCCTGGCGACCTTGACGGAGCTGTTCGTCAAGCGGGGGCCGCCGGTGCATATCCGCTCCGACCAGGGTCCGGAGTTCGTCGCCGCGGCCGCGAAGGCCTTTCCAGGCCGGAGCGGCGTGACCGCGCGACGCATCGAGAAGGCCAGCCCTGGGGAAAACGGCGACAAGGAATCCTTCAATGGCAAGCTCCGGGACGAGTTGCTGGAGGCGGAACTGTTCTGCACGCTGGCCGAGGCCAAGGTGCTGATCGAGGCGTGGCGCCGCCACTGCAACACCGAACGGGCCCACAGCACTCCGGTCTACCGGCCACCGGTTCCGGAGATGCTCGGCCCACCAAGCTGGCCCGGGAGGCGGAGCGCGGCGGAGCCGGACTGCGAGCTTGGCGCGCCAAGGCCGGATACTGGTCGCGCAGCCGGCTGGCGTAGAGGGCGTAGATCTGGCTGTCCTCGTCCTCCTCCTCCTCAGAGGAGATGGCGAGCGCCAGGATCTCCTGCGCGGAGAGGCTGCCGGAGCGACGGCGGGAGCCGCCGAGAATGGGCAAGAGCGATCGCATTAAGCCAGTTCCGTGGGTCTCGAGCTGCGGCGTCCGCGACGTTCGCGGCGCCGAGCGCATCGGCGCGCCGGGAGGGCAGATGACAGGCCCCTGCGATCCTATCAGGTGACGGGCGGCGAGAGCGACCTGCGGCGCAGCCGGGGAAGCATCGCCATTAGGGACCCATCCCTGAGCACGAGGTGGTGCCAGAGCGCCGCCACCACATGCAGCGCGACCGCCGCCAGCAGCAGGTTGGCCAGCACCTCGTGCGCCTCTCCCCAAAGGCGGCCGCCAGGGATCGGCATCGGCGCGGGCAGCGGCAGACCGCCGAACACCGTCACTGCCCTGCCACGCGCCCAGCGATCGAACAGGCCGCTCAGCGGCAACGCGACGGTCAGGAAGATCAGCGCCAGGTGCATCACTTTGGCCGCCAGTCATTGCCACGACGCGCGATCGACACGGGGCGGCAGGACCACCGCGCGCCAGGCGACGCGCAAAGCCACGGCGCCGAGCACCAGCACACCAAGGCTGTAGTGCACCTGCATGGCCAGGTCGCGGCTGCCGCCGCGCGGGAACTCCTCCATGGTGCTGCCGACCACCCAGGCCGACAGCACCAACAGCGCGGTAGCCCAGTGGATGGCGCGTGCCGTCGCGCCATAGGGCCGCATCTCGACATCCGTCGCCATCCTCGGGGCCCTCTGATCAGCGGTCGCGGCGCGAGACGGCGCCGGTCGCGGCGTCCACGCGGAGCTCGACGCGCTGTCCCTCGGCGGTCGTGGACTTCACCTCCCAGGCGCCGCGCTCCCACTCGACGCTGCGCACTGGACCGTAGCCCGCCGCGCGCAACGCCGCCGCAGCGCCGGCAGCGTCCACCGCCGCGCGGGCCAGGGCCGCGCGGTCCGTGCCCCGGCGATCATCACCGCGGCGTTCCTCGGTGCGGCGTCCGTCGCGGCTGTCGTCGGGGGATGCCATGGCCGAGGCGAGCGGGAACGCCGCCGCGACGGCAAGGGCCAGGGCACCGGCAGGAAGAAAACGGGTCATCGGGAATACTCCAACGGGTCTGCATTGCGGGACATCCGCAATGAAGGGCAGTCTGATCCCGCGCAGCTGAACCTCGGCTGAGCTGTCCGTTCAGCCTACGTTCAGCTTGCCCCTGCGAGCCTTTCGCGATGCGTCGTACTCTCCTGATGCTGCCACTGCTTCTGCTCGCCACACCCCCGGTTCGGGCGGTTGATCGGCGCGACCATGAGCGTGCGCGCGCCGCGCTTGCCGCCGGCGAAATCCGCCCGCTAGCGGAGCTGTTGGCGGAGGTCGAGCGGCGCTATGTCGGCCGAATCATCGAGACCGAGCTGGAGCGCGACGGCGGCCGCTGGATCTACGAGATCACGATCCTGCCGTCCTCCGGACGGGTTTTCGAGCTGAAGCTCGACGCCGCGACCGGCGCCCTGCTGCGCGCCCGCGGCCCGGTACAGGAACGGCGCTGATGCGCGTCCTCGTGGTGGAGGATCACGCTGCACTAGCCAGGCAGGTCAGCGACGCACTGGCCGAGGCCGGCTTCGTCGCCGATCAGGCGATGGACGGCGAAGAGGGTCATTTTCTCGGCGACACCGAGCCCTACGACGCGGTGGTGCTCGATCTCGGCCTGCCACGCATCGACGGGCTGACGGTGCTGAAGCGGTGGCGCGCCGCAGGCCGCGACATGCCCGTGCTGATCCGGACGGCGCGCGACGGCTGGAGCGACTAGGTCGCCGGCCTCAACGCCGGCGCCGACGACTACCTGACCAAGCCCTTTGTCATGGCAGAGCTGTTCGCGCGCGTGCAGGCGCTGGTGCGCCGCGCGCATGGGCGCAGCAGGCCCGAGATCGTGCTCGGCCGGCTTGTCGTGGACACCGCCGCGCAGCGCGCGTTGCTGAATGGCGCCACGGTGAAGCTGACCGGGCTGGAATACCGCCTGCTGGCCTATCTCGCGCTGCATGCCGATCATGTGGTCTCCAAGACCGAGCTGACCGAGCACCTCTACGCACAGGATTTCGACCGCGATAGTAACACGCTCGAAGTCGTCATCGGACGGCTGCGCCGGAAACTCGGCGACGGCTTCATCGAAACGATCCGCGGGCAGGGCTACACGCTGTCGGGCCGATGAGATGGCCGCGCTCCCTCGCGCTGCGGCTTGCCCTGGCGGCGGGGCTGTGGGTGGCGGCCGGACTTGGCGGTGCCGCATGGTTCGTCGCCAGCATTGCGGCGCGGCACGTGGAGGCGGCCTTCGACGCGCGCCTCGCCGCGCTTCTCGATGCGACCGTCGCCGCGGCGATGACGGATGCCGATGACGGCATCGTGTTGTCGCGTTCGCCCGCTGGCGCCGATTTCGAACGCCCCTTCAGCGGCGCCTACTGGCAGGTTACGGCGCCCGACGGCTCCGTCCGGACCTCCCGCTCGCTGTGGGACCAGGTGCTTCCCGCAGCGGCGACGGACCATGAGGGGGTGCTGCTGCGCGACGTCATCGGCCCGCGCAACGAGGCGCTGCGCGTCGCTGAGCGGGATCTGCTGCTGCCCGGCGCATCGGTGCCGGTGCATGTCGCGGTCGGGCTTTCGCGCGCAGAGACGCAGGCGGAGATCGCCCGGCTGCGGCGCACGCTGCTGGTCACCTTCGCGATGCTGGGCCTGGGCCTGGTCGGCGGCGTCGTGGCGACGGTGGTCGCCGGCCTCGCCCCGCTGCGGCGGGTGCGCCGAGCTCTGGCCGAAGCGCGGGAAGGCCGTCGCACGGGCTTCGACATCGCGGTGCCCTCGGAAATCGCGCCGGTGGTCGCCGAGCTTGACGCGCTGGTGACCGCGAACCGCGCGACCGTGGAGCGCGCCCGGTCGCATGTCGGCAATCTCGCCCATGCGCTCAAGACGCCGCTCGCCGTCCTGCGCAATGCCCTGGACGGAGCGGCGCCCGACCTTTCCGCCGCGCGGGCGGAGGCCGCTGCGCTGGACCGGCTGGTGCACCACCATCTGGCGCGGGCAAGGACCACCGCCCTCGCCTCGGCGTCCGCAGGGGCCGCGCCGATCGAGGTCGCGACGCAGGTCGCGGGTGCGCTGCGGCGCCTCTTCGCGGAGCGCGATCTCGCGCTCGAGGTCGGCGGCGACCCGGCGCTTCACGTGCGCGTGGACCCGCAGGACCTGACGGAGATGCTCGGTAACCTGATGGAGAATGCCTGCACCTGGGCACGCGCCCGCGTCACGACTTCCGTGGCGGCGGCCGGGCGCGAGGTGGTCATCGCCGTGTCGGATGACGGGGCCGGCCTGTCCGGAGCGGAGCGGGAGGCCGCGCTCGGCGGCGGCGTGCGCCTCGACGAAGCATCGCCGGGGAGCGGATTGGGCCTTGCGATCGTCGCCGATCTGGCGTCGCTGCACGGCGGCCGGCTCGAGCTCGGCCGCGCGGTCGAAGGCGGGGTCCGCGCTGCGCTGCATCTCCCGCGGCTGTCGTCTCCGACCGGAACATGACGCCGCGGCGCATCCGGCGCCGTCGCCTTGATCCTTGGGTCACGGGTCACCGCACGCGCTCGCGAATGCCCGGAAGTCACAGCCTCGGAGGATAGACCCCTTTGGCCAGGGCCAGGTCGCGATTGGGGACAGAGGTGGCCCGCGCCCATTCGGGCCACATCGCGGCCGATATAGGGGTCCATAGAGGGGGTGAGCCCTCTAACCCATTGAAAGATTTATTTATTGGCGGAGGGGATGGGATTCGAACCCACGATACGCCTTGACAGCGTATAACGGTTTAGCAAACCGCCGCCTTCAGCCACTCGGCCACCCCTCCGCCGGGAGTGGGATTACACGGCGTATGCGGCGCCGGTTGTAGAGGCGCCCTTCCCCCCTGTCAACGAAAGCCGGTCGGTTGGTCGTCGAAAGCGAGGGCGGCGCGCGGCAAAGCGTCCTCGCGCCGGGGCTTGATCGTCGCCGGCCGCCATGCCAAGGCAGGCGCCGGACGCCGCGCGCCCGCACTCGCGGACCCGGCGCGGCCACGCAATGCATCCAGGGGGTGGCAATGGATCTCGGTATTCGCGGCGAAACCGCGCTGGTGGTGGGCGCGAGCTACGGCATCGGCTTCGAATCGGCCAAGGCACTGGCGTGCGAAGGCGCGCGCGTGCTGATCGCGGCGCGCAGCGAGGCCAACCTCGCCAAGGCCGCCGCCGACATCGCCGCCGCCTCCGGCCAGGCCCCGCCGGCCTTTGCCGCCGACGTGACGCGCGAGCAGGACGTGGCGGCGCTGGCGAAATGGGCCGCGGCCGAGGCGCCGTCGCTCGACATGCTGATCACGGCGGTGGGCGGCAGCCAGCGCTCGAGCTTCGCCGCGCTGACCGACGAGGACTGGCAGCGCAACTACGATTTCAACGTCATGTCGGCGGTGCGCCTGGTGCGCGCCTTCCTGCCGGCGCTGCGCAAGGCCCGCAAGCCCGGCGGCGGCGCGGCGGGGCGCATCGTCCTGTTGGGGGCGGCAGCCGCGAAGATGCCCTATCCCAACCAGATCGTCTCGAACGTGCACAAGGCGGGCCTGCTGGCGCTGACCAAGACGCTCGCGGCCGAGCTTGCCCCCGACGGCATCCGCGTCAACCTGGTGGCGCCGGGGCGCACGCTGACGCCGCTCTGGATCAACCGCGCCGCCGACATGGCGAAGAAGGACGGACGCAGCCCCGAGGCCGTGATCGAGGAATTCTCCCACGAGATCCCGATGCGCCGCTTCGGCCGGCCCGAGGAGACCGCGCAGGCGGTGCTGTTCCTGGCCAGCCACGCGGCGAGCTACATCACCGGCCAGGCCCTGAATGTCGATGGGGGCATCGCGCGCGGCCTGCTCTAAGGCCGCCGCACGATACCCCCAACCGGATGGCGCGAAAGGGGATGGGCGCGGATCAGCCCATCTTCATCGTCATCGCCTTCTGCACCGCGGGCCTGGCGTCCATGCGCGCGACCCAGTCGAGCAGCTTCGGGAACTCCTTGAACTCGGGATTGTTGTCGGCCTCGCGCTTGATGTGCGGATAGTGGGCGATGTCGGCGATCGAGTAGTCGCCGCCGAGCCACGGCGCCTGGCCGAGGCGGGCTTCCAGCGCCTCGAACACGCGCCTCGCCTCGCGCGCATGGCGCGCCACCTCCGAGGGCGGGCGCTCGGGCAGCACGGCGCGCAGGAAGTGCAGGTTCGAGCAGGTGGGCCCCGTATTGGCCGCCTGGAACATCAGCCACTGCATCACGGTGAGCCGCGCCGCCTCGTCCGCGCCACCCAGCCTGCCCGCCTTGCCGGCGAGATACCACAGGATCGCGTTGCTCTCGATGATGGTCGCGGGCTTGCCGCCGGGGCCCTCGCTGTCGACCAGCGCCGGGATCTTGGCGAGCGGGTTGAGCGCCTTGAAGTCGGCCGCCATGTGCTGCTTCTGGCCGAGATCGACCGGATGGATGCGGTAGGGCAGGCTGCCCACCTCCTCGAGGAAGATCACCGGCTTGCGGCCATTGGTCGTAGTCCAGGTGTAGAGATCGAGCATCGTTTCCTCCGTTCGGATTAGGATTGTTGATCAGGCGCCGTAGGTGCCGGGCTCCTTGAGCGAGACGGCGAAGCCGCGCGCGGTGGCGGGGCGGGCCATCATCGCCTCGTACCAGCGCCTGACCTGCGGATAGTCGGCGAGATCGACCTGGTGGCGCGGATGCCGCCAGGCCCAGCCGAGAATGGCGAAATCGGCGATGCTCGGCTCGCCTTCGGTGGCGACGAAGTCGCGCCCGGCAAGCCGGCGGTCGAGCACGCCGTAGAGCCGGCGCGTCTCCTTCATGTAGCGATCGAGGCCGTAGGCGCGCTTCGCCTCGTCCTCGAGCGCGATGAAGTGGTGCACCTGGCCCGGCATCGGGCCGAAGCCGCCCATCTGCCACATCAGCCATTCCAGCACGGGGATGCGCGCGCGCAAGGAGCGCGGCAGGAAGCGGCCGGTCTTCTCGCCGAGATAGAGCAGGATCGCGCCCGACTCGAACACGCTGATCGGCGCGCCCCCCGGCCCCTGCTGATCGATGATCGCCGGGATGCGGTTGTTGGGGCTGATCTTGAGGAACGCCGGCTCGAACTGCTTGCCGGCCGAGATGTCGATCGGATGGACGCGATAGGCGAGCCCCATCTCCTCGAGCACGGGGCTGATCTTGCGCCCGTTCGGCGTGTCCCAGGTGTAGAGGTCGATCATTGGTGATTCCTAGATCATAAGAAGGCGATATTTGCCTGCAAGCTCTCTAGACCAAGCATCGAAGCGCTGCGATATAGCATCAAGAGTGGGCGAAAGGCTATCGTAATCACATACAAGATACTTACTTATACTTGGAACAAAGCCGCCGGCCCCTCTGACCGCACGACATTTCAGTATGCCCACTTTTGCAATGAATGGCTTCGAGTTATGGCGAAAATAGACCAAAGACGGACTATTACGAACTACGATTGGTACGATCAACCTAATTATACAAGCACCAGTTTTCGTATATCTCTCTATCTCTTTAGATTCATAATCCGATTTTGTATTATTCCACGCCTCCGCCGCCTTCAAGAGATCAATATTTTCATTCCGCAATCCCTCCTGTTCGAACTTCAATGCGCTTGCCTCCTTTGAAAGCAAGTCCGCCTCTTTCTTTTTTATACTCATCCAGCGGCCTGGATCTTTAACGATACTCATTACCTTCTGTACAAAAGTAATGCGGCAGGCGGAGCCGGCAAAAATGTCCTTAAAACCAATCCCGACCATATCAAAATCTTGCTTCAAATTGTTCTTGGAGATAACGATATCGTTGCCGTCCGGCCCCCTCATAATCCTTCTGCTAGTGGTATAGCCGCACCAGATGTCTTCGTGCGCACCGCTAGAAGTATAGTTCTGGAAAAACAAATAGGGATCCCGCGACCGCTTCACGGAAATTACAAAAATTAGTCTTGCAAAAATATTAGGTCCAAGCATAATGCATTTTCTGGCTATAATATCCATCTCTCTTGTTTTTTGTGTTTGCATGTCTTCATAATAGAAAGGTTGGTCGATCAAATAGTTTTTCTCGAGCAACAACTCGGCCACCCGCGCCTCAAAAGGCCATCCCTCACGATCCTCGAGGTGCCTAAGCACTAGTCTCTCGAATGCACCCATTCTCATGGTCTTGGATTCTCCATGGGAAGCCGGGCTAGGACAGCTTCTTCTTCAGCACATCGTTGACGAGTGCCGGGTTGCCCTTGCCCGCCATCGCCTTCATCACCTGGCCGACGAAGAAGCCGAACAGCTTGTCCTTGCCCGAGCGATACTCGGCCACCTTGTCGGCGTTCTTCGCCATCACGGCATCGACCGCCGCCTCGATCGCGCCGGTATCGGTGACCTGGCGCAGCCCCTCGGCTTCGACGATCGCGGCCGGGTCGGGATCGGTGCCGGCCTCGATCATCGTCTCGAACACCTGCTTGGCGATGCGCCCGGAGATGGTGTTGTCGGCCATCAGGTCGAGCAGCCGGCCAAGATTGCCGGCCGAGACCGGGCTGTTCTCGATCGAGCGGCCGGTCTTGTTCAGCGCGGCGAACAGATCGCCCATCACCCAGTTGGCGGCAAGCTTGGCATCGCGCCCCTTGGCCACCGCCTCGTAATAGGCGGCGGTCTCCTGCTCCAGCACGAGCACGCCGGCATCATAGGCCGAGAGGCCGAAATCGCGCATGTAGCGCGCCTTGCGCGCATCGGGCAGTTCCGGCAGGCCGCGCTTCAGTTCCTCGACCCAGGCTGGATCGAGCACCAGCGGCAGCAGGTCGGGATCGGGGAAGTAGCGGTAGTCGTGCGCATGCTCCTTGCTGCGCATCGAGCGCGTCTGGCCCTTGTTGGCGTCGTAGAGCCGCGTCTCCTGCTCGACCGCCCCGCCCTCCTCCCACACCCGCACCTGGCGCAGGGCCTCGACCTCGATCGCCTGCATGACGAAGCGCACCGAGTTGACGTTCTTCACCTCGCAGCGGGTGCGGAAGCCCTCGCCCGGCTTGCGCACCGACACGTTGACGTCGCAGCGCATGGAGCCTTCCTCCATGTTGCCGTCGCAGGTGCCGAGATAGCGCAGGATGGTGCGCAGCTTGCGCAGGTAGGCGCCCGCCTCCTCGGGGCTGCGCATGTCGGGCTCGGAGACGATCTCCATCAGCGCCACCCCGGCGCGGTTGAGGTCGATCAGGCTTTTCGCCGGATGCTGGTCGTGCAGGCTTTTCCCGGCATCCTGCTCCAGGTGCAGGCGCGTGATGCCCACCTCGCGCGTGGTGCCGTCGGGCATGTCGAGCAGGATCGTGCCCTTGCCCACGACCGGCCGCGAATACTGGCTGATCTGGTAGCCCGCCGGCAGGTCGGCGTAGAAATAGTTCTTCCGGTCGAACACCGAGACGAGGTTGATCTCGGCGTTCAGGCCGAGGCCGGTGCGCACCGCCTGGGCCACGCATTCGCGGTTGATCACCGGCAGCATGCCGGGGAAGGCCGCATCGACGAACGAGACCTGGGTGTTGGGCTCGGCGCCGAAGGCGGTCGCCGCGCCCGAGAACAGCTTGGCATTGCTGATGACCTGGGCATGCACCTCGAGCCCGATCACCACCTCCCATTCGCCGGTATCGCCGCTGACGCGGTAGGGCTTGGCCTCGCTCATGGCTCAGCCTCCCGCCCGCAGGACGGGCCTGGCGGTGAAGCCTGCCGCCCGCTCGATCGCCGCACCGACGGCGAACACCGTCTCCTCGTCGAAGGCGCGCCCGACCACCTGCAGCCCGAGCGGCAGCCCCTCGGCCGACAGGCCCGCCGGCACGGAAAGGCCCGGCAATCCGGCCAGGTTGGCCGTCACCGTGAACACGTCGTTGAGATACATGGTCACCGGATCGTCCATCTTCTCGCCCATGCCGAAGGCGGCCGAGGGCGCGGTCGGGGTCAGGATCGCGTCCACATCGGCGAAGGCCCGCTCGAAGTCGCGCGCGATCAGCGCCCGCACCTTCTGCGCCTTGAGGTAGTAGGCATCGTAGTAGCCGGCCGAGAGCACATAGGTGCCGATCAGGATGCGCCGGCGCACCTCGGCGCCGAAGCCCTCGCCGCGCGTGCGCTCATACATCTCGTCGAGGCTGTCGCCCGGCTCGATCACGCGCAGCCCGTAGCGCACGCCGTCGTAGCGGGCGAGGTTCGAGGAAGCCTCGGCCGGGGCGACGATGTAGTAGGTCGGCAGCGCATACTTGGTGTGCGGCAGGCTGATCTCGCGGATCTCGGCCCCCTGCTCCCTGAGCCAGGCCATGCCCTGCTGCCACAGCGCCTCGATCTCGGCGGACATGCCGGGCACGCGGTATTCCTTGGGCACGCCGATTCGCAATCCCTTCATCGGCTGGTCGCAGGCGGCGGCGAAATCAGGCACCGGCCGCTCGGCCGAGGTGCTGTCCTTGGGATCGAACCCGGCCATCGAGCCGAGCAGGATGGCGTTGTCGCGCACGCTGCGCGCCATCGGCCCGGCCTGGTCGAGCGAGGAGGCGAAGGCCACGATGCCCCAGCGCGAACAGCGGCCATAGGTGGGCTTGATGCCGGCGATGCCGCAGAAGGCGGCCGGCTGGCGGATCGAGCCGCCGGTGTCTGTCGCCGTGGCACCAAGGCAGAGCCGCGCGGCCACCGCCGCCGCCGACCCGCCCGAGGAGCCGCCGGGCACCAGCCGGGTCGCGGCATCGCCCTTGCGCTGCCACGGATTCTCGACCCCGCCATAGGCGCTGGTCATGTTCGAGGAGCCCATCGCGAACTCGTCGAGATTGGTCTTGCCCAGCATCACCGCCCCGTCTCGGAACAGGTTGGCGGTGACGGTGCTCTCGTAGGGGGGCACGAAATTGCCGAGGATCCTCGACCCCGCGGTCGAGCGCACACCCCTGGTGCAGAACAGGTCCTTGATGCCGAGCGGGATGCCCTCCAGCGGCCGGGCCGCCCCGCGCGCGATGCGATCGTCGGCGGCGCGGGCATCGGCGAGCGCCCGTTCGGGCGTTGGCAGGATGAAGGCGTTGAGACGTGGGTTGAGTGCGGCGATGGCATCGAGATGCGCCTGCGCCAACTCGACGGCCGAGAAGGATTTGCGGTCGAGGCCGGCACGGGCCTCGGCGATGGAAAGCTCGGTCAGTGACATCGGCCCTACTCCACCACCTTGGGCACGGCGTAGAAGGCGTCGATGCGCTCGGGCGCGTTCGACAGCACCGCCTCGGGCTGGGCGCCGTCGTTGACGACATCCTCGCGCATGCGCATGGCCAGGGCGGCGGACCCGGTGAGCGGCTCGACGCCACCGGTGTTGACCTCGTTCAACTGCTCGATCCAGCCGAGGATCGCGTTGAGCTCCTGCCCGAGCCTGGGCAACTGGTCCTCGGGAACGCGCAACCGGGCCAAGCTGGCGATCCTTCGAACGGTGGCGGCATCCAGCGACATGCGCTAAGTCTCTTCCGGGAAATCGTTGGAAAACAGCCGGTTTTCGGCCGGCAACGGGCGCGGACGCTAGCACCGGGCATGACGATACGCAACCTTGCCGACCTACGCGCGGCGCTGCCGCGCGGACAGCGCCTGATCGGGCTCGATCTCGGCACGAAAACGATCGGCGTGGCGCTGTCGGACGTCACGCTGATGCTCGCCTCGCCCTATGGCAGCCTCACGCGCGGCAAGCTCGGCGCGGTGGCCGAGGCGGTGCGCGCGATCGCCGCCAAGGAAGGCGCGGGCGGCATCGTCGTCGGGCTGCCGGTGAGCCTGGACGGCACCGAGGGCCCGGCGGCGCAGGCGGCGCGCGACTGGGCCGGGGACCTGGCGAAGCGCACCGGCCTGCCGGTGACGCTGTGGGACGAGCGGCTGAGCAGCGCGGCGGTGAACCGTTTCCTGATCGGCGAGGCCGACATGTCGCGCAAGCGCCGCGGCGCGGTGGTGGACAAGATGGCGGCGGCCTACATGCTGCAAGGGGCGCTCGACGCCACGCGTCCGCGCGCCGCGCCCGGCCCGGGCACCGCGCCCGCGCCGCGCCCTGATCCGGCGGGCGGCTAGCGCATGGACGCCGTGCTGCTGGCGGTGGTGCCGACCTTCGCCGTGATCGCGCTCGGCTGGGTGCTGCGCCGGGCGGGGCTGCCGGGCGATCCGTTCTGGCCGGCGGCCGAGCGCCTCACCTACATGATCCTGCTGCCGGCGCTGATCGTGCAGAACGTCGCCACCGTCCGTCTGGCCGGCGCCGCCCTGCCGATGGCGGCGGCGATGGGGCTGGCCGTGGCCCTGGTGGGCGTGGCGCTGATGCTCCTGCGTCCGGCCCTGCCCTTCTCCGGCCCGGCCTTCACCTCGCGGGTGCAGGGTTCGATCCGGCCCAACCTCTATGTCGGGCTGGCCGTGGTCGGCGCGCAGCATGGCGCGCCGGGTGTGTCGCTTGCCGCCGTGGCGCTCGCCAGCGTCGTGCCGACGGTGAACCTGCTTTCGGTCTATGCGCTGAGCCGGCACGCCACCGAACGGCCCGTCGCCCCGCTGGCGATGGCCGGCGAACTCGCCCGCAATCCGATCCTGCAAGGTATCGCGCTCGGCGCCATGCTGAACCTGAGCGGGATCGGCCTGCCGCTCGTGCTCGACCGCTCGCTGGCCATCATCGGCGGGGCCTCGCTGCCGCTCGGCGTGCTCTGCGTCGGCGCGAGCCTGCAACTCTCCCGCCTGCACCAGGGCGGCGGGGCGCTGGTGCTGGCCGCCCTGCTCAAGCTCGCCCTGGTGCCGGCGCTGTGCGCGGGCCTGTTGTGGGCGTTCGGCGCGGGCGGCCTGCCCGCCCGCGTCGCCACCATCTTCGTTGCCATGCCCGCCGCGCCCTCGGCCTATGTGCTGGCGCGCCTGATGGGCGGCGATGCCGATCTGATGGCGCGCATGATCTCGGCCCACACCCTGTTCGCCGGCGCGACCCTGCCCCTGGTCATGCTGGCCGCGCCGCTCCTGTTCCCCTGAGGCGCGGCCGCGCGCTTGTCCTGCCGCGCCGCGCCCCCCTATCATCGCGCCGGCGACTCGGGAAGCGAGAGGAGGCGGCTCGTGCAGAGCGGAGGCGACAGTGGCGCGATGCGCTTCCCCCACCGCCACCTGTTGGCGATCGAGGGCATGACGCCCGACGCGATCGGCTTCCTGCTCGACCTCGCCGACAGCTATGTGGACCTCGGCCGTTCGGCGGAACGGAAAAGCACGCTCCTGCGCGGGCGCACGCTGATCAACCTGTTCTTCGAGGATTCCACCCGCACCCGCACCAGCTTCGAGCTTGCCGGCAAGCGCATGGGTGCCGATGTCATCAACATGAGCGTCTCGGGTTCGTCGGTCGCCAAGGGCGAGACGCTGCTCGACACGGCAATGACGCTGAATGCCATGCATGTCGATGTACTGGTGGTGCGCCATGCCGCCTCGGGCGCGGCGAAACTGCTGTCCGAGAAGCTCGACTGCGCGGTGATCAATGCCGGCGACGGCACGCACGAGCACCCGACCCAGGCGCTGCTCGACGCGCTGACGATCCGCCGGCGACTGGGGAGGCTCTCCGGCCTCACGGTCGCGATCTGCGGCGACATCACGCATAGCCGCGTGGCGCGCTCGAACATCCATCTGCTCGGCACCATGGGGGCGCGGGTGCGCGTCGTCGCCCCGCCGACGCTGTTGCCCACCGGCATCGAGCGGCTCGGCGTCGATGTGTTCACCGACATGCGCGAGGGGTTGAAAGGCGTCGATATCGTGATGATGCTGCGCCTGCAGCAGGAACGCATGAGCGGCGCCTTCATCCCCTCGATCCACGAATTCTTCCGCTACTGGGGCCTGACCTACGACAAGCTCGCCGCCGCGCACCCGGACGCGCTGATCATGCATCCGGGACCGATGAACCGCGGCGTCGAGATCGACAGCGAGGTGGCCGACGATATCGGCCGCAGCGCCATCCGCGAGCAAGTGGAGATGGGGGTGGCCGTGCGCATGGCGATCCTGGACGCGCTGACGCGCCCCTTGCGCGGCAACCAGCCGCAGGCGGCCTGAGCCGTGGCCCGCGCAGTGACCCGTGGCGGCGACAGCCTGGCGCTGGTCAATGCGCGCCTGCTCGACCCCGCCTCCGGGCTCGATGCGCCGGGGGGCCTCTTGGTGCTCGATGGCCGGATCGCCGATTTCGGCCCCGCGGTGTTCGCCGCCGGCACCCCGCCCGGCATCGCCGTGGTCGATTGCGACGGCCATTGCCTCGCTCCCGGCCTCGTCGATATGCGCGTGCGCGTGGGCGAGCCCGGCGAGGAGCACAAGGAGAACCTCGCCTCCGCCGCGCTTGCCGCCGCCGCCGGGGGCGTGACCACGCTCGCCGCCCTGCCCGATACCGACCCGCCGATCGACGAGCCGGCGCTGGTGGCCTTCATCGCCCGCCGCGCCCAGGAGGTGGGCAGCGTCACCGTGCTGCCCTATGCCACGCTGACCAAGCGGGGCGCCGGCAAGGAGCTGGCCGAGATCGGCATGCTGCGCGAGGCCGGCGCGGTCGCTTTCACCGATGGCGCGCGCGCGATCGGCGATGCGCAGCTGATGCGCCGGGCGCTTTCCTATGCGAAAGCCTTCGGCGCGCTGATCGTCCAGCACCCGGAAGAACCCTCGCTTGCCGCGGGCGGGGCGATGAACGAGGGCGAGTTCGCCACCCGGCTCGGCCTGCCCGGCATCCCGGCACTGGCCGAGGTGATCCAGGTCGAGCGCGACCTGCGCCTGCTCGAACTCACGCGGGGGCGGCTCCATTTCGCCCATGTCTCGACCGAAGGTGCGGTGGCCGCGATCCGTGCGGCCAAGGCGCGCGGGCTGGCCGTGACCGCCGACACGGCGCCGCCCTATTTCGACCTCAACGAGACGGCGGTCGGCGATTATCGCACCTTCGCCAAGCTCTCGCCGCCCTTGCGCACCGAGGCCGACCGGCTGGCGATCATCGCCGCGCTGGCCGACGGCACCCTCGATGCCGTCGCGTCCGACCACAACCCGCAGGACCAGGACACCAAGCGCCTGCCCTTCACCATGGCGAGCTGGGGCGGCATCGGGCTGGAGACGCTGCTGGCCGTGACGCTCAATCTCGTCCACAACGGCGCCCTGGCGATGATCGAGGCCGTCCGGCTGCTGACGCTCGCCCCCGCCGCCCTGCTCGGCCAGGCCGAGGCCGGTCGGCTCGCCCGCGGCGTGCCGGCCGACCTCGTGCTGTTCGATGCCGAGCGCGGCTGGCGTGTCGATGCCGACCGCCTGTCCAGCAAGTCGAAGAACTCGCCTTTCGACGGCCGCCCGGTGCAGGGCCGCGTCTTGCGTACGATCAAGGCCGGGCGCACCGTGTTCCAGCTTGCCGGGCGCGGCCCGGCCGACTGATTCCGGACACGCCCCCCTGATGGACCTCGCGTTGATCCTTGCCGCCATCGGCGGCTACCTGTCGGGCAGCATCCCGTTCGGCCTCTTGCTGACGCAGACGGCCGGACTTGGCGATGTGCGCAAGATCGGCTCGGGTAATATCGGGGCGACCAACGTGCTGCGCACCGGGCGCAAGGGGCTGGCGGCGGCGACCTTGCTGCTCGATGCGCTGAAGGGTGCGGCGCCGGTGCTGGTCGCGGGCGCGCTGGCCGGCCGCAATGCGGCGCTGGTCGCCGGCGCGGCGGCGGTGGCGGGGCACCTGTTCCCGGTCTGGCTCGGCTTCGCCGGCGGCAAGGGCGTGGCGACCGGCCTTGGCGTGCTGATCGCCGGCTCCTGGCCGGTCGGGCTGCTCGCCTGCGCCACTTGGCTTGCCTCGGCCGCGATCTTCCGCATCTCCTCGCTGGCCGCCTTGCTCGCCTTCGCGCTCGCCCCGCTCTCGGCCTGGTTCCTGGCCGACCGCCCCTTCGCGTTCATGGTCGGCGCCGTGGCGCTGGGCGTGATCGCGCGCCACCACGGCAATATCCGCCGCCTGCTCGCCGGCACCGAGCCGCGCATCGGCCGCAAGAAGCCGGCCGACGCCGCCACCGAGCCGCCCGCGACCTCATGACCGCCGGGCCGCTCCGACCCCCGGCGAGCGAGAGCGAGCGGCTTGCCTGGCTCCGGCTCGCGCGCAGCGAGGGGGTGGGGCCGGTGGGCTTTCGCCGCCTGCTTGGCCGCTTCGGCTCGGCCGAGGCGGCGCTGCGTGCCCTGCCCAATCTCGCCCGCGCCGCCAGCCGCGCCGCCACGCCGCATCTGGCCGACGCCGAGGAGGTGGCGGCCGAGGCCAAGGCGATGGCCCGGCTCGGCGGGCGTTTCATCTATCTCGGCGCGCCCGACTACCCGCCCGCCCTGGCGCTGCTCGACGACGCCCCGCCCGTGCTCGGCCTGCTCGGCGGGGGGCGGCACCTGCTAGGCCGGGCGGTGGCGATCGTGGGGGCGCGCAACGCCTCGGCCAACGGGCGGCGCATCGCGGCCCAGCTCGCCGAGGAGCTGGCGCGCGCCGGCATCACGGTGGTGTCCGGCCTCGCCCGCGGCATCGACGCCGCCGCGCACGAGGCCGCACTCGGCGCGGGGATCACGGTGGCGGCGGTGGCAGGCGGGCTCGACACGCCCTATCCGCCCGAGAACGCACCCCTGCAAGTGCGCATCGCCGCCACCGGGGCGGTGCTGTCCGAGGTCCCGCTCGGCACCGCGCCGCAGGCGCGCCACTTCCCGCGCCGCAACCGCCTCATCGCCGGGCTGTCGCTCGGAGTGGTGGTGGTCGAGGCGGCCCCGCGCTCGGGCTCGCTGATCACGGCGCGCATGGCGCTCGACTATGGGCGCGAGGTGTTCGCCGTGCCCGGCTCGCCGCTCGATCCGCGCTGCCGGGGCAGCAACGACCTCTTGCGCCAGGGGGCGATCCTGGCCGAGACGGCCGAGGATGTGCTGCGCCACCTGCCCGAGGCCCCGTCGCCCGGCGCCGGCCTGCCCTTGGCACCTCCGCCCGAAGCCGCGCCCCGTCGCCCGGCCCGGCCCGCCCCCCCGCCTGCGGCACCCGCCGCAGCCCCCGAATCCGCCCGTCCGGCACCCGACGCACCACCCCGGAGCGAGGCCGAGCGGGCGCGCGCCGCGCTGGGCGAACTTCTTGGCCCCCATCCCGTTGCGGTTGACGAAATCATCCGACAGTGCCAACTGTCCCCCGCCGCGGTGGCGGCCGCGCTCTTGGAACTCGACCTTGCCGGGCGCCTCGAAAGGCTGCCGGGCAATCGTGTGGCCCTGATCGCCGGCCCTGGCCGCTAGGCGCCGGGGCGCGGCCCCGACGACCGCCTGCGGCCATGAGGAGCGCGTCGTCGCGATGGATGTCGTTGTTGTAGAATCGCCCGCCAAGGCCAAGACTATAAACAAATATCTTGGCCCCGGCTTCACGGTGCTCGCCTCCTTCGGCCATGTCCGGGACCTGCCGCCCAAGGACGGCTCGGTACGGCCAGAGGACGATTTCGCCATGGCCTGGGAGGCCGACGGCCGAGGCGAGAAGCAGGTCGCGGCGATCGCCAAGGCGCTCAAGGGCGCCAATACCCTCTACCTCGCCACCGACCCCGACCGCGAGGGTGAGGCGATCTCCTGGCATGTGCGCGAGATGCTGGCCTCCCGCCGCGTGCTCAAGGATGTCGCGGTGCGGCGGATCGTCTTCAACGAGATCACGAAAAGCGCGGTGCGCCACGCGATCGAGCATCCGCGCGCGCTCGATGACGGGCTGATACAGGCCTATCTCGCCCGCCGCGCGCTCGACTATCTGGTGGGGTTCACCCTCTCGCCCGTGCTCTGGCGCAAGCTGCCGGGCAGCCGCAGCGCCGGGCGCGTGCAGTCGGTTGCCCTGCGCCTGATCTGCGAGCGCGAGGCCGAGATCGAGGCCTTCCGCGCCCAGGAATACTGGAGCATCGAGGCGGTGTTCGTGCCACCCTCGGGCACGCCCTTCACCGCCAGGCTGACCCATCTCGACGGGCGCAAGCTCGAGAAGTTCGACCTGCCGAACGAGGCCGCGGCGATGCGCGCCAAGGCGGCCGTCGAGGCCGGCAGCTTTGCGGTGGCGAGCGTCGATCGCCGCCGTGTCCGCCGCCGCCCGCAGCCGCCCTTCACGACCTCGACCCTGCAGCAGGAGGCCAGCCGCAAGCTGGGCTTCGGCGCGACGCGCACCATGCGCACCGCCCAGCAGCTCTACGAGGGCGCAGATATCGGCGGCGAGACGGTCGGGCTGATCACCTATATGCGCACCGACGGCGTGCAGATGGCGCGCGAGGCAATCGGCGCCATTCGCGACCATATCGGCGGGCGCATCGGCGGGGCCTACCTGCCCGAGCGGCCGCGCCACTATGAAACCCGCGCCAAGAACGCGCAGGAAGCGCACGAGGCGATCCGCCCGACCGATGTCGCGCGCACGCCCGACAGCGTCGCCCGCTACCTGAACGAGGATCAGCGCCGGCTCTACGAGCTGGTCTGGAAGCGCGCGGTGGCAAGCCAGATGGCGGATGCCGAACTCGACCAGGTCAGCGTCGATGCCGCCACGCCCGACCGGCAGACCGTGCTGCGCGCCACCGGCTCGATCATCGCCTTCGACGGCTTCCTGCGTCTCTATCGCGAGGATGCCGACGAACCCACCTCCGACGATGACGAGAACCGCATGCTGCCGCCAATGGCCGAGGGCGATGCGCTCGCCCGCCGCGACGCCAAGGCCGACCAGCATTTCACCCAGCCCCCGCCGCGCTATTCCGAGGCGAGCCTGGTCAAGAAGCTGGAGGAGCTGGGCATCGGCCGCCCCTCCACCTATGCCTCGATCCTGTCGGTGCTGCAGGACCGGCAATATGTGAAGCTCGAAAGCCGGCGCTTCGTGCCCGAGGATCGCGGCCGCCTCGTCACCGCCTTCCTGACCAGCTTCTTCGAGCACTATTTCGCCTACGACTTCACCGCCGGGCTGGAAGAGCAGCTCGACGACATCTCGGGCGGGCGGGCCGAATGGAAGGCGGTGCTGAGCGCCTTCTGGGAGTCGTTCAGCCAGGCCGTCGCCGCCACGCGCGAGCTTTCCATAGGCCAGGTAATCGAGGCGCTCGACCGCGACCTTGGGCCGCACTTCTTCCCCGCCCGCACCGACGGCACAGACCCGCGCGGCTGCCCGGCCTGCGCCAATGGCCGGCTCGGGCTGCGGCTGGGCAAGTTCGGCGCCTTCATCGGCTGCTCGAACTACCCCGACTGCTCCTATACCCGGCGGCTGGCGGTCGATACCGGGGCCGAGGGCGGCGTTGCCGACACGGTCAAGGAAGGCACGCGCTCCATCGGCACCGATCCGGCCAGCGGCAAGCCGGTCACGCTGCGCCGCGGCCCCTACGGGCTCTATGTCCAGTTGGGCGAGGCCGAGGGGAAGGAGAAGCCCAGGCGCGCCAGCCTGCCGCGCGGCCTGGAGCCAGACAGCCTCGATCTCGACCGCGCGCTCGGCCTGTTGTCGCTGCCGCGCGAGGTGGGCAGGCACCCCGAGAATGGCGAGGTGATCCAGGCCGGCATCGGCCGCTTCGGCCCCTATGTGCGCATGGGCAGCACCTACAAGTCGCTGGAGCCGGGCGATGATGTGCTGACGGTAGGGCTCAACCGCGCGGTGGCTCTGCTCGCGGATGCGGCCAAGCGCCACCGCCCGCTCGGCCCGCATCCGGAAGGTGGGGCCACCGTCACCGTCTCGCGCGGGCGGTTCGGCCCCTATGTCGAGCATGCCGGCATCTACGCCAACCTGCCGCGCGGCGTGACGATGGACGCGATCACGCTCGAGGAGGCGGTCGATCTCCTGCGCAGCAAGGGCAAGCCGGGCGGCAAGCGCGCCGGCGGGGCCAAGGGCACGGCCGGGAGCAAAGCCGGGAGCAAGGCCGGCGGCAGGACCGGCGCCAAGGCGGGCGCAGCACGGCGCGGCACCACGGCCGAGGCCGACGAGACCAAGCCGCCGATGCCGCCCAGGAAGACGCCGGCCAGGAAGGCCACCGCGAAGAAGCCCGCCGCCAAGGGCGGCGCGAAGAAGGCCTCGGGCCGGGCGAAGGCCGCCAGGCCCGCCGCAGACGGCTAAGCGCGCGGCCCCGCTTCGTGCCCCGCACGCCCCGCAACCGTCCGCCCGAGGGTTCCCGCCGCGGCCTGCCCACGCGCGAGGAGCTGCGCGAATGGATCGAGGCCTCGCCCGAGCGCGTCGGCAAGCGCGACATCGCCCGCGCCTTCGGCATCGGGCCGGCCGACAAGCCGGCCTTGCGCGAGCTGCTGCGCTCGCTCGAGACCGAGGGCACGCTCGAACGCGGGCCGCAGCGGCGCTTCGCCCCCTCTGGCCGGCTGCCGGAAACCGCGGTGGTCGAGGTCTACGGCACCGACCTAGACGGCGATCCGCTCGCCCGCCCCGTGGGCTGGCAGGGGCCGAACCCGCCCACCGTGCTGATGGCGCCCGAGCGGCGCGGCATGCCGGCGCTCGGGCCCGGAGACCGCGTGCTTGCCCGCCTGCGCCCGATCGGCGCCAACAAGTACGAAGGCCGCACGATCCGGCGCATCTCCGAGGCGCCGGCACAGGTCTTGGGCGTGTTCGAGGGAGGTGCGAGCAGCGGCGGGCGCATCGTGCCCACCAATCGCCGCCTCAAGCAGGAATTCCGCGTGCCGGCGGGCGAAACCGGCGGGGCCGAGCCGGGCGAGCTGGTGCTGGCCGAGCTGCTGCCGGCGCACGGCTTCGGCCTCAAGCCGGCGCGCATCGTCAAGCGCGTCGGGCGCTTCAGCGATCCGCGTGCGGCCAGCCTGATCGCGATCCACACTCACGACATCCCGGTGGAATTCCCGGCCGAGGCGGTGGCCGAGGCCGAGCGTGCCGGTGCCGTGCCGCTCGGCGATCGCACCGACCTGCGCGCCGTGCCGCTGGTGACGATCGACGGGGCCGATGCGCGCGATTTCGACGATGCCGTATTCGCCGAGCCCCTGGCGGGGGCCGATGGCGGCGGCTGGCGCGTGGTGGTGGCGATCGCCGATGTCGCCTGGTATGTGCCGCCCGGCTCGGCGCTCGACCGCGCGGCGCGGCAGCGCGGCAACTCGGTCTACTTCCCCGACCGCGTCGTGCCGATGCTTCCCGAAGCACTGTCGAACGGCTGGTGCTCGCTCCGCCCGAACGAGGATCGCGGCTGCCTCGCCTGCGAGATCCTGATCGACGCCGAGGGCGAGATCCGCCGCCACCGCTTCATGCGCGGCCTCATGCGCTCGGCGGCGCGGCTGACCTACGAGCAGGTCCAGGCTGCGCGCGAGGGCCGCCCCGAGAAGGACACGCCGCCCCTGCCCGAGTCGCTGCTGGCGCACCTCTATGGCGCCTTCCAGGCGCTACTTGCGGCGCGCATCCGGCGCGGCGCGATCGACCTCGACCTGCCCGAGCGGCGGGTGACGATCAGCCCCGAGGGCCAGGTCACCGGCATCGCGCCGCGCCAGCGCCTGGACAGCCACAGGCTGATCGAGGAGTTCATGATCGCGGCCAACGTCGCCGCCGCCGAGACGCTGGAGCGCGCCGCCCAGCCCTGCATGTATCGCGTCCATGACCGCCCCTCGGACGAGAAGCTCGATGCGCTGCGCGAGTTCCTGGGCGGGCTCGGGATCGGGCTGGCGCGCGGGCGCGACATCACGCCCAAACACTTTGCGCAAGTTCTTATAAAAGTCGAGGAACACACTGAAAAACAAATAATCCATGAGGTGATCCTGCGCAGCCAGGCCCAGGCCGCCTACAGCCCGGACAATCTCGGCCATTTCGGGCTCGGTCTTGCCCGCTATGCCCATTTCACCTCGCCCATCCGCCGCTATGCCGACCTCCTGGTGCATCGCGCCCTGATCCGCGGCAGGCGGCTTGGCCCCGGCGGGCTGCCCGACACCGACCCCACCTCCTTCGCCGATGCCGCCGAGCACATCACCCGCACCGAGCGCCGCGCGACCGAAGCCGAGCGCGACGCCGCCGACCGTTATGTCGCCGCATTCCTCTCGGATCGTGTCGGAGCACGGTTCGGATCGCGCATTTCCGGCGTGACTCGCTTCGGCCTTTTCGTCACCCTGGACGAAACCGGGGCCAGCGGATTCGTGCCGATGGCCTCCCTGCCGAACGACCGCTACATGCTCGATCCGTCGCGCCATACGCTGACAGGACGCCACAGCCGCCTGAGCTTCCGCTTGGGCCAGCGGCTGGATGTCGTCCTGCGCGAGGCAAGCCCCGTGACCGGCGGACTTCTGTTCCGTCCGGCTGAGGATGCCGGAAACGCAACGGAGCGCATGGCGCGGCGGCGGCGGCGATAGCGGGGGCCGCGCGCGTGTGGGGGCACGCCGCCTTGCACAGGATCGCCCTGGTGCTGCTGGTCGTGGTCGCACCGGGCGCGATCTCGCCTGCCCGCGCCTTCGCCGATGACACGGTCGCCTATCTACGCAGCGCCGAGGGTGCCACCGTTGTCGAACGTGCCCTTACGCTCCTGGCCGAGCGCTACCTCGATCCCGTGCGCGTGCCCGATCTTGCCATCGCCGGGCTGCAGGGTCTGCGCACCTTCGATCGCGCGCTCAGTATCGACCCGCGCCAGAACCGCATCCGCCTCCTGGCCGAGGATCGCGTGGTGGCGACCGAAAACCAGCCAACCGAACGCGACATCGCCGGCTGGGGCGCCGCCGCGACCCGTATCCTTGCCGCAGCGGCCGAAGCACGCCCCGCCCTTCAGACCGTCACCGGCGAGCGCCTGATGCGCGGCTACTTCGAGGCGCTGTTCGACAGGCTGGACCCCTATTCGCGTTATGTCCCGCCCATGGATGCCAGGGAAGAGCGCGAGATCCGCCGCGGCCAGGGCGGTGTCGGGCTCCGCGTGGAACGCTCACGCGGCGGCCATGTCATCGTCGAGGTGATCCCGGAAAGCCCGGCTGCCATTGCCGGCATCAGCGAAGGCGAGCGGCTGGTCGCGGTCAACGGCCGGCCCGTCGGCCGCTTGTCCGAGGAGGCGGTCTACGATCTGCTGCGCGGGCCCGAGGACAGCCGGGTGGGCCTGACGATCCGGCGCGCCTCCGGCCCGGCCCGCAGCATTACGCTGCATCGCGCCCTGGTGGCACCGAACACGGTCGAGTTCGGCCGCCTGGATCGGCTGGCCGTGTTCCGCATCTCGGCCTTCAACCGGCTTACCCATCAGCGCCTGTCGCGCCTGCTGGTGGAGACAATGAGCGATCGCCGCGAACCGGTCCGCGGCGTGATCCTCGATCTGCGCGGCAATCGGGGCGGGCTGTTGCGCCAGGCCGTGTCGGTGGCCGACCTGTTCCTGACCGACGGGCCGATCATGTCCACGCGCGGCCGCCACCCCGATGCATCGCGCGATTTCGAAGCCGCCGACACGGACCTCACTGAAGGGCTGCCGCTGGTGGTGCTGATCGACGGCCGCTCGGCCTCTGCCGCGGAGATCGTCGCGGGCGCGCTCCAGGACCGACGTCGCGCCGTGCTGATCGGCAGCGTGACCCTGGGCAAGGGGCTGGTGCAGAGCGTCTCGCGCTTGCCGGACGATGGCGACCTGATTGTCACCTGGGCGCGCGTGATCATGCCTGCCGGCTATCCGCTGCAGGATCTGGGGGTCCTGCCCGCGATCTGCACCAGCCTCGGCCGCGAGATACTGGAGAGCCAGCTCCGCGCGCTGGACCAGGGGCGGCTGCCGATGGCCTCGGCGCTCAGCGGATGGCGCGCGGCGCGGCCGGGACTGAGTGGGCCCGCGGCAGCGCAGCTTCGAAGCGCTTGCCCGCCAGCCGAGGGGCGCGAGGACGATATCGAGGCCGCGCGCTGGATCCTGGAGCGACCGAACGCCTATGCCGCCGCCCTGGTGGCCGAGGGCCGGGGGACAGCGCCGCGCGGCACCGAAGCGGTGGCATCCGCCCCGCTCCAGGTGCCCAGTGCAACGGGGGCGGGACCTGGCCGCTGAAAAGCCGCCGCAACACCCTGCCATTCCTGGGCAAACCTGAACACCAAACTTGACATGACGACCGGCGCCGCTAAGGTGCGCGCCCCATAGCGCCGCGTGGACCGCTTCGCGCGCGCCGCGATAACGACGCCCTTTTCTCGAACCCTGCGCTGAGGCCCGGCCATGGCCAAGACCAATACCATCCTGATCAAGCTCGTGAGCACCGCCGACACGGGCTACTACTATGTCACCAAGAAGAATGCGCGCAACGCCACCGGCAAGCTTGAGCTCAAGAAGTACGATCCGGTCGTGCGCAAGCACGTTGTCTTCCGCGAAGGCAAGATCAAGTAAGACGCAGGCAGAGCCAGACTAGGCCCGGCGCGAGGACGTCGCGTATCGATGGCGGCGTGACTACGCGATACAGGGGGCCGGCCAAGCAGGCGTGGCGCACAGTTTATCGTAGCAGCGGAGCGGGCAGCCCATGGCGCCCGCTCTTGTCATCTGCCCGCTCTTGTAGTCTGGCGGAGGCCGACCGCGCACGGGCGAAGGTCCATCAAGCAACGCCAGGCACGCCCCGCCGAGGCATTCCGGAGCTATCCACCGGTTCAATAACAACGCGGAAGGATGTTGCCCTGGCCCGGCCCGCGATCAACCGCTGGCGGCGTTGGCAACGCAGTTCCGCCCCATCGCCTTGGCCCGATAAAGGGCCTGGTCCGCCATGTTCAGCAGCGCCTCGTCCAACTGGTCCGGCCGGCCCGGTGGCGGGTTGGCCGGATCGTAGGCGGCAACGCCGATACTGACCGTGATCGGGATGCTGCGCCCGCCGCCCAGCGGCACCGGCCGGTCGGCGATCTCCGAGCGCAGACGCTCGGCGACGCGGCGCGCGTCGGCCACCGAGGCACCAGGCATCACCACCACGAACTCGTCGCCGCCATAACGGGCAACCGTGTCGAACGCACGCAGGTTGGAGCGCAGATAGCTGGCCACATGGCGGATCGCTTCGTCGCCGGCGGCATGGCCGAAACTGTCGTTCACGTCCTTGAAGCGGTCGATATCGACCAGAAGCAGCGCCATCGCCTGACCTGCCACGCCCGGCGCGGGTGCGAGCAGCGACATCAGGTGCGACCGGAGATAGCGCTGGTTGTAGACCCCGGTCAGCCCGTCGACCACCGCCAGCGAGATCGAGTAGGCGAGGTTTGCGCGCAACTGGTCCTGGTAGAATTTCCGCCACATCTGGTTGCGCGCACGCACGCGCAGCTCATGCTCGTCCACGGGGCGGATGATGTAGTCGTTGGCGCCCAGTTCCAGGCCGCGCAGGATGCGGTTCTTGTGCTCGGGATCGGCGATCAGCAGGAGCGGCAGGTCGCGTGTCGTTTCCGATGCCTTGAGGTCGGAGGAAAGCCGCAGAGCATCGGCATGCTCGAGCGAGAGGCTGATCACGGCAAGGTCGAAGGCCTGCTCGCGCACCTTCTCGGCCATCTCCTCGGGGGTGCGGGCGCGCTCGCAATGAATGCCGTCGCGGCTGAGGGCGGCAACCACGCGATCGGCATCGAAGTCGAAATCGTCCATCACCAGCGCGCGCGCGCCCTGGACGGATCGGCGCTGGTGGCGCGGCGGCGACAGGCCAAGCTGGTGCGCCGTCATCTCGCGTAGCCGTGTCTCGTCGAGCAGGCGTTTGAGGCGGATCAGCGACTTGACCCGCGTCATCAGCGTGTCGTCGTCGATCGGTTTGGTCAGGAAATCGTCGGCGCCGGCCTCGAGGCCACGCACGCGCTCGGCCGTGTCGCGCAGCGCCGTGACCATCACCACCGGGATGTGTTCGGTCGCCGGATCGGCCTTGAGACGTTCGCACACTTCGAACCCGTCCATCCCGGGCATCATCACGTCGAGCAGGATGAGGTCGGGGCCGAAGCTGCGCGCCATCTCCAGCGCCTGCTTGCCATCCAGAGCCGCCGCAACCGTGAAATATTCCTGCGCGAGCTTGGCTTCCAAGAGCCGGAGATTCGGCTGCACGTCATCGACAATCAGAACGCGCGCGGTCATGCTACGCGCTCGGCAAGGCCAGGGGCGCGGAGCGCGTCGCCCCTTGCGGGGCGGACCAGCCATTCGCAGTTCGGGCGGGGGCTAGCGCGGTCAAGAAGGTGGGCTCCAGTCGGCTTGCGCGCCTGCGTACGAGTGGATGCAACCGGACGACGCGCGAGAAGTGATGGATCAGAGAAATCGCAATCCCCATGCCACCCCTGGCACGAACAGCCTCTCGGCCCGGCATCAAGGGCGTCAGCATAGTCAGCCAA
This sequence comes from Alphaproteobacteria bacterium, assembly GCA_020850755.1. GTDB lineage: Bacteria > Pseudomonadota > Alphaproteobacteria > Acetobacterales > Acetobacteraceae > JADZEB01. Next base: position 27,505 of record JADZEB010000016.1, read on the forward strand.
CGACTCGACTCGGGGCATTACCAGCGGTTGCACTGTAACATTAAAGTGCGACCTGAACAGCGCGGGTTACAGGACTTCACTACCCCGCGGCGACCTCCTGCATGATCGGCCAGACCTCGGACTGGGTTTCGTAGCCCGTGCCGGGGTTCTCGGGCAGGCCAACATGGCCGTTCTGCACAGGAATGTTGTCGGCGAACCCTGAAAACGGCTTGAACACGTCTGGATAGGCCTCGCAGCCGCCAAGTTGCAGCCCTGCCGCAAGATGCAAGGACAAGAGGTGCCCGCCATGCGGCACGACTCGGCGCCCAGACCAGCCGAGCGGGTGGAGCATGTCCAGAATGCGAAGATACTCGGTGACTCCATAGGACAGGGTGCAGTCGAATTGCAGCCAGTCGCGGTCAGGGCGGAAGCCGCCGTGGCGGACCAGGTTGCGGGCATCGGGCATCGAAAAAAGATTCTCGCCCGTGGCCAGAGGCGGCGCATAGACCTCGGCCAGCTTCGCATGCAGCGCATAGTCGAGCGGATCGACCGGCTCCTCGAAGAAGGCCAGGTTGAATGGCGCCATCGCCCGCCCGTAGGCCATCGCCTCGGTCTCGTCGAAGCGGGCATTGGCATCGACCGCCAGCCTTGGCCCCTCGCCCACCTCGACCAAAGCCGCCTCGATCCGAGCCATGTCCTCGGCCAGCGGCGCACCGCCGATCTTGATCTTGCAGGTCTCGTAGCCGCGATCGAGATAGCTGCGCAGTTCCGCGCGCAACGCCTCGGGACCCTTGCCTGGATAGTAGTAGCCGCCGGCGGCGTAGACCCAGACGCGTTCGTCCCACTTGCCGCCGTTGAAGCGCTCGGCCAGCAGGCGGCAGAGCGGCTTGCCCTCGATCTTCGCCACCGCGTCCCAGATCGCGATATCGAGCAGCGCCACCGCCACCGAACGCTCGCCATGCCCGCCCGGCTTCTCGTTCCGCATCGCGATGCGGTGCAGCGCGAAGGGATCGAGATTGTCGCGCGCGGGGTCGCGATACTCCTTCGGATCGGCGCCCATGATGCGCTTGATGAAGCGCTCGCGCAGCAGCCCCTGCGCGGCGTAGCGGCCATTGGTGTTGAAGGCGAAGCCCACCACCGGCTTGCCCTCGCGCACCACGTCGGTCACCACCGCGACGACGCTGACAGTCATCTGGCTGAAGTCGATCACGGCATTGCTGATGGCCGACTTGACGCCATAGACGCCATCGCGGATCGCTAGGATCTTCATGGGCTTGCTTCCTCGGGGCTCGGAACGAGCGGGGTACCAAACCGGCCACGCCGGTTCAAGCGACGCGATGCAGAAGCGGGCCGCCGGCACCGGCGCGCAGGCGCCGGCAATTCTCCACCGCCACGCCCAGGCTGCGCTCGATCGTGCCGCCGGTCAGCCAGGCGATGTGCGGGGCGAGCACGACATTGGGCAGTTGCAGAAGGGCCTCGCCGGCCGGCACCGGCTCCTCGGCGAAGACATCGAGGCCGGCCGCGGCAAGCCGGCCCGAGCGCAGCGCCGCCACCAGCGCCGGCTGATCGACCAGGCCCCCGCGCGCGGTGTTGACCAGGATCGCGCCGGGCTTCATGGCGGCAAGCGCGGCGGCATCGATCATGCGCGCAGTTTCGGGCAGCAGCGGCACATGCAGCGACAGGATGTCGGCCTGGGCGAGCAGATCGGGCAGCGGCAGGAAGCGCGCGGCGGGCGGCGCCTCGGCCTTTGGCGCGCGCGCCGTGTAGGCGAGCTTGGCACCCAAGGCCAGCAGCGCCGGGGCCAGCAGGCGCGGGATGGCGCCGAAGCCCACCAGCCCGACGGTGCGCCCCGCAAGCTCGCCGAACCGGTCGGGCAGCGCCGCGGGCAACGCCCAGCCCTGCCCCGCCCGCGTCGCCTCGTGCAGCAGGGGCAGGCAGCGCAGCGCCGCCAGCATCAGGAGCAGCGTCATCTCGGCCACCGCCTGGCTGTTGGTGCCCGGCATGTTGCAGACCGCGATACCGGCGCGCTTCGCCGCCTCGAGGTCGATCGTGTTCACCCCCACCCCCACCTTCTGGATCAGCCTCAGGCACGGGGCGGCGGCGATATGCGCCGCAGTAACCGGCCGCAGCACGTGCCACAGCACCTCGGCCTCTTCCATCAGCGCGGCGAAGCGGGCATCGTCCGCCTCCGGGCAGGGCGCGACATCGAGCCCCTCGGCCGAGAGGGCGGCAAGCCTGGCGGCGAGGCCCGGACTGACATCGTAGTGGAAGATGACCTTCATCCGTCCCTGCTCCCCGCTGCTGGTTCCGCCCTGCCCGCCCTCGGGCATGGCACCGACAAGCGCCTAGCATGTCCGAAGGCGAAATCGTAGCCGGGCTGCGCCGGCTCGGCCTGTGGTCGGGGCCGGGCGCGCCGTCGATGACCGCCCTTGCCGGCGGCGTCTCCTCCGACATCTGGCGGGTCGATCTGCCCGATGGCCCGGTGTGCGTGAAGCGTGCGCTCGCCCGGCTCAAGGTCGCGGCCGAGTGGCGCGCCCCGGTCGGGCGCAACGCCTTCGAGTGGGCCTATATGGAGCGGGTCGGGCGGATCGTGCCGGGCTTCGTCCCGCGCCTGGTTGCGCGCGACGAGGCGGCGGGCCTGTTCGTCATGGCCTGGCTGCCGCCCGAGCGCTACCGGCTGTGGAAGACGATGCTGCGCGAGGGCGAGGCCGAGCCCGCCCACGCCGCCGCGCTCGGCCGGGCGGTCGCCGCCGTGCATGCCGCGACCGCCGGCCGGGCCGAGATCGCACGCGCCTTCCCCACCGGCGAGGCGTTCCACGCCCTGCGCATCGAGCCCTATCTGCTCGCCACCGCCGCCCGCCACCCCGAGCTCACCGGGGCGCTGGTGGCGCTGGCCGGCATCACCGCCAGCCAGCGCAAGGTGCTGGTGCATGGCGATGTCAGCCCGAAGAACATCCTGATCGGCCCCGACGGGCCGGTGCTGCTCGATGCCGAATGCGCCTGGTATGGCGAGCCGGCCTTCGACCCGGCCTTCTGCCTCAACCACCTGCTGCTGAAATGCCTGTGGAACCGCGCCGCCGCGCCACGTTTCCTCGCCTGCTTCGCCGCGCTGGCGGAGCAGTATCTCGCCGGCGCCGACTGGGAGGAGCCGGGGGCGCTGGAGCGGCGCATCGCACGCCTTCTGCCCGGCCTCCTGCTCGCGCGCGTGGACGGGAAAAGCCCGGTCGAGTATGTCACCGCCGAGGCGGACAAGGCGCTGGTGCGCCATGTTGCGCGCGCGCTCCTGCGCGCCCCGCCCGACCGGCTGGCGGCGGTGGCCGCGGCGTGGCGCGCGGCGCTGCTCGCCCACGGCATCGCCGCCTAGACCGATCCCAAGCCCCCGCACCGCAAGGACACCGCCCGCATGCCCAACACCGCGATCGAGAGCGTCACCGGCCTGTGCGTCTGGGACAGCCGCGGCCGCCCTACCGTGGAAGCCTGCGTGCGGCTTGCCTGCGGCGCCGAGGGGCGCGCGATCGCGCCCGCCGGCGCCTCCACCGGCTCGGGCGAAGCGGTCGATCTGCGCGATGGCGGGCACGCGCTCGGCGGGCTCGGCGTGGCGCGGGCGGTGGCGAACGTCGCCGAGGGGATCGCCCCGGCGCTGGCCGGCATGGACGCCGACGACCAGGAAGCGATCGACGCGGCGATGATCGAACTCGACGGCACGGCGAACAAGGGCCGGCTCGGCGGCAACGCCATGATCGCCGTCTCGATGGCGGTGGCGCACGCCGCCGCCGCCGCGCATGACCAGCCGCTCTGGCGCTACCTGCGCGCGCGCGAAGGCGTCGATGGCGCGGTGGTGCTGCCGATGCCCGAGATCCAGATCTTCGGCGGCGGCGCCCATGCCGGCCGGCGCGTCGATGTGCAGGACTTCATGGCCATGCCGATCGGGGCCGAGAGCTTCGCCGAGGCTTGCGTCATGACCGCCGAGGTGTATCGCGCCGCCGGCGCGATCATGGGCAAGCGCGGCAAGCTGATGGGTGTCGCCGACGAGGGCGGCTTCTGGCCCGCCTTCGACACCAACGAGGAAGCGATCGAGGCGCTGCTGGAAGCGATCGAGAAGGCAGGCTTCGTGCCGGGCGAGGAGGTGGCGATCAGCCTCGACATCGCCGCCTCGGAACTGCATCGCGACGGGCTCTATAGCTTGGGGCTGGAGAAGCGCGCGCTCGACAGCGACGCCATGGCGGCGATGGTGCTCGACTGGGTGAACCGCTACCCGATCGTATCGGTGGAGGACCCGCTCGGCGAGCACGACCCCGATGGGCTTGCGCGCTTCACCGCCGCGGCACTCGGGCGCGTGCAGGTGGTGGGCGATGACGCGGTGGTGACAAGCGCTGCGCGCATCGCCGCCCTTGCCGCACGCGGGGCCTGCAACACGGCGCTGATCAAGCCGAACCAGGCCGGCACGCTGAGCGAGACGCTGGCGGCGGTGAAGGCCGCGCGCGCGGAAGGCTGGGGCGCGATCGTCTCGGCCCGCTCGGGCGAGACCGAGGACGTGACGATCGTCCATCTCGCTCTCGGCTGGGGCGTGGAGCAGCTCAAGGTCGGCTCCTTCGCGCGCTCCGAGCGCATAGCGAAATGGAACGAGGCGATCCGGATCGAGGATGCGCTCGGCCAGGGCGCGCGCTTCGCCACCGGCCTGCCCTTTCCGCTTTCGCAATGACAGCCATGTGATATTTTGGCGGCGGTGCGCCCGATTTGTTGACGCGGGCGCAGACGTGGTCTAGCGGCGCATCGCGAAGAACAGGAGCCCGCCATGCCGTCGTCCGCTTCGTCCTCCGCCTCGGATTCCAATCCCTGGTTGTTCTTCAAACGCTGGCTCGCCCATCCCCTGGAAATGGGCTCGATCATCCCCTCCTCTCCCGCGCTCTGCCGTCGCCTCGTCGCGCAGTGCCACCTTGCCCCGGGCGAGATGGTGCTGGAGCTTGGCGCCGGCACGGGCGTTGTCAGCCGCGCGCTGCTGGACAGCGGGCTCTCGCCCGAGCGACTGGCGGTGGTCGAGATCGTGCGCGAGATGGCCGACTGGCTGCGCCAGTCCCTGCCCGGCGCGAACGTCATCTGCGGCGACGCGCGCGAGTTGCCGAACCTGATCCCGGCCTCGATGCAGGGGCGCATCGGCGCGGTCATCTGCGGCATCCCGCTGGTGCTGCTGCCGCTTACCGAGCAGCGGCGCTTCATCGACGCGATCGAGGCGGTGGCGCCGGGCAAGGGCTTCCTGCACTACTCCTACTGCATCACCTCGCCCCTGCCCTGGCGCAAGCATGGCTTGACCGCGCGGCGCGAGGCGTGGACGCCGCTCAACTTCCCGCCCGCATCGGTCTGGCGCTACCAGCCGGCGCGCTGACAAGCGCCGCCGCGCACAAAGAGAAAGGGCGCGCCCGGCGGGCACGCCCCTTCTGTCTCTCGTTCCGGGCGCGCGCCGGTCAACGCGTCATCGGGATCTCGGCCTCTGTGCCGGTGGGATAGATGCGCCGCACATCCTCGCGCCGCTGCAGCCACCAGCCATAGGTGCGCGGCAGGAGGTCGAGATAGTCGGGCACGCCCAGCTCCTTGGCCGCATGCACCGGCCAATAGGGATTCCACATCAGCTCGCGCGCCAGCGCGACGAGGTCGGCCTTGCCCTCCTGCAGGATCGCCTCGGCATGCCTGGCCTCGGTGATCAGGCCCACGACCATCGTCGTGATGTCGGCTTCCTTGCGGATGCGCTCGGCATAGGGGACGTGATAGCCCGGCACGCGCGGCACGATCGCCACCGTCAGCGGGCCGTTGATGCCGCCCGAGGAGGTATCGACCACATCCACCCCGCGCGCCTTCAGCTCTTTGGCCAGCGCCACCGTGTCGTTGATGTCCCAGTGCCCGCCCTTGCCGTCCACTGCCGAGGTGCGGAAGAAGAGCGGCATCTCCTTGGGCCAGGCCGCGCGCACGGCCTCGACCAGCTCCAGCCCGAAGCGCATCCGCCCCTGCAAGTCGCCGCCATAGCCGTCGGTGCGGTGGTTGACGATCGGCGAGAGGAACTGCTGGATCAGGTAGCCATGCGCGCCATGCACCTCGCAGATGTCGAAGCCGGCCTCCAGCGTGCGCAGGGTGGCGACGCGGTAATCCTCGATCGCCTGGCGGATATCGTCGCGGTCCATCTCCTTCGGCGCGATCGCGCCCGCGCCCACTGGCACCGGCGAGGAGGAGATGCCCTGCCACGGCGCCTCGCCATCCTTGGCGTCCTCGGGGCGGAGCGGGCGGAAGCCGTCCCATGGCGCCTTGCACGCGGCCTTGCGCCCGGCATGGCCGAGCTGCATCGCCGAGGCCGCGCCGCGCGCGCGGATGAAGTCGGTGATGCGCCGCATCGCCTTCACCTGCTTGTCGGTGTAGATGCCGGCGCAGTGATAGGTCTTGCGCGCGCTTTCGACGACGGCGGTCTCCTCACAGAAGACGATGCCGGCCCCGCCCATCGCGAACTGGCCGAGATGCACAAGGTGCCAGTCGGTCGGCGTCCCATCCTCCGAGGAATACTGGCACATGGGCGAGACGACGATGCGGTTGCGGATGGTCAGGCCGCGGATCTGCATCGGCTGGAACAGGAGCGGCAGATCGGGCTTGCCGCCGCCCGAACGGTTGCCATCCGCCGCCTCGCGCACGGGGTTTTCATGGGCGTTGGCGGTCATGGTCGGTCTCCTTGGCATGAAACGGTGTGCTGCCGGATGGCCCGGCCGGGCGCGAAGTCTAGGGGCGGAGCGCCCGGCCGACAACCGGACGCCCCGCATCGGAATCGAACCGGGCGCGCCTAGCGCCTTGCGAACTGCGTCGCGCCGAACATCACGTCGCGCTCCTTGTCGGTGATCGGGGCAGAGCGCTGCTTGTCGGCCAGCACCTGGACGGCCTTCTGCACCGCCGGGCGCGCGGCGATACGATCGACCCACGCCTTGACCTCGGGATAGTCGGCAAGCGGCACGCCGCGCGTATCGCTGCCGCGCACCCACGGCCAGGCGGCCATGTCGGCGATCGAGTATTCATCGCCGGCGAGATAGGGCGCCTCGGCCAGGCGCTTTGCCAGGACTCGCATCAGCCGCTGGGTCTCGTTCATGTAGCGCTCGACCGGATAAGCGAGCTTCTCCTTGGCGTAGTTCCGGAAATGGTTGAGCTGCCCGAACATCGGCCCGATGCCGCCCATCTGGAACATCAGCCATTGCAGGCAGGTATAGCGCGCGATGCCGTCGGCGGGGATGAAGCGCCCGGTCTTCTCGGCGAGGTAGATCAGGATCGCACCGGACTCGAACAGGGCGAGCCGCCGCCCGCCGGGGCCGTCGGGATCCACGATCGCCGGGATGCGGTGGTTGGGCGTGATCGCCAGGAACTCGGGCTTGAACTGCTCGCCCGCGCGGATATCCACCGGCACCACCTTGTAGGGCAGGCCGCACTCCTCCAGCATGATGTGCACCTTGTGGCCGTTCGGCGTGGGCCAGGTCCAGACCTCGATCATCGCGTGCTCCTTCGCGTTGCGCGCTGCGGTTGCGGCGCGATCCTGGCACCGGGCGGCTGGACAGGCAACCGCGCCGCCGCGACAATCACGCGCATATCATCGCATCGGCGCGCCACACCGGCCGCGCCCACCCAGGATGGAGGTTCGCAAGATGGCTGAAGCCGCGCAGGAGCTGGCGGGGCGCGTGGCGCTGGTCACGGGCAGCGCGCGCAACATCGGACGCGCGACCATGCTGGAACTGGCCCGCGCCGGCGCTGCCGTGGTGGTGCATGGCCGCACCGAGACCGAGGAGGCGCGCTCGACCTTCGCCGAAGCCAAGGCGCAGGGCGCCAGGGCGATCCTCGCCTGCGGCGACATCTCCCGCGAGGAGGAGATGGCCGAGGTTATCCGCCGCGCCGTGGGCGAGCTGGGCGGGCTCGACATCATCGTGAACAACGCCGCGCTGCGCAAGACGACGCCCTTCCCCAGGATCACCCTGGCCGAGTGGCGCCACATCGTCGGCACGGCGCTCGACGGGGCCTTCATCACCTCGATGCTGGCCGTGCCGCACCTGATCGAGCGCGCCAAGGCCGGGCCCGGCACCGGGCGCATCCTCGGCATCGGCGGCATGACCGCGAACAAGGGCGCCAAGGGCCGCGCCCATGTGATGGCGACCAAGGCGGGGCTGGCCGGGCTGATGCGCGGCATGGCGCTCGACCTGGCCGAGCACGGCATCACCTGCAACACGGTGTCGGTGGGCTCCTTCGACACCGATCGCAAGGGCTCGTCCTCGGTCGTTCCGACCTACCAGGCCAATCTCGACATCCCGCTCGGGCGCAAGGGCGTGCCGCAGGACATTGCCGGCGTGATCCGCTTCCTGTGCGGCCCGGCGGCCGCCTACATCACCGGCCAGAACATCCAGGTGAATGGCGGGGCGTGGCTGGGGCTGTAGCCCCGCCACGCTTGCCGCGCCCGCGTGCGCCCCGCACCTCACGCATTGCCGGCGAGATAGTCGAGCGCGGCCTGCGCCCCGCCCGCCTTGTGCGGCACGCCGGCGGCGCGCAGCCCCATCTCCACACCGGACAGGGTGGCCATCAGCATCAGGTCGTTGAAGTCGCCCAGATGGCCGATGCGGAACACCCGACCCTTGAGCTGGCCCAGGCCGTTGCCGAGGCTCATGTTGAAGCGCGCCAGCGTGGTGGCGCGGAAGGCGTCTGCATCGTGTCCTTCGGGCAGGCGCACGGCTGTAAGCGAGGACGAATAGTGCGTCGGCTCGGCGCACTGGATCTCGAGCCCCCAGGCGCGCACCGCACGCCGCGTCGCCTCGGCATGGCGGTCGTGGCGGGCAAAGACGTTCTCCAGCCCCTCCTCGATCAGCATGTCCACCGCCTCGCGCAGGCCGTAGAGCAGGTTGGTCGAGGGGGTGTAGGGGAAGTAGCCGGTCTTGTTGACGCCGAGCTGCGCACCCCAGTCCCAGTAGCTGCGCGCCAGCCTGGCCGCCTTGCCCGCCGCGACCGCCTTGGCGCTGACGGCGTTGAAGGACAGGCCGGGCGGCAGCATCAGCCCCTTCTGGCTGCCGGCCACCGTCACGTCCACGCCCCATTCGTCGTGGCGGTAGTCGATCGAGGCGAGCGAGGAGATGGTGTCCACCATCAAGAGCGCCGGGTGGCCGGCGGCGTCGATCGCACGGCGCACGGCGGCGATGTCGCTCGCGGCACCGGTGGAGGTCTCGTTGTGCACGACGCAGACGGCGCGGATGGCGCGCGCCTTGTCCTCGCGCAGGCGCGCCTCGATCGCCGCCGCATCGGCCCCGCGCCGCCAGTCGGTGCGGATGAACTCCGGCAGGAGGCCGAGCCGGCCGGCCATCTCCTGCCACAGGGTGGCGAACCAGCCCGTCTCGCACATCAGGACGCGATCGCCGGGCGAGAGGGTGTTCACCAGCGCCGCCTCCCATGCCCCGGTGCCGGACGCGGGGAAGATCACCACCGGCTGGGCGGTCTTGAACACGGCGCGCACCCGGTCCAGCACCTCGGCGCCGAGGCGGCCGAACTCCGGCCCGCGATGGTCGATGGTCGGGCGGTCGATCGCGCGCAGGATGCGGTCGGGCACGTTGGTGGGTCCCGGGATCTGCAGGAAATGGCGGCCGGCGGTGTGGGGCATGGGCAGGGACTCCTTGGCTCGGCGCGCAAGATGGCGACGCCTTAGGGCCAAGTCCAGGGCCGAGGGGCACCCACGCCCCCTGGCCTTCGCCCCCCTCCCCCCGGCCGGCGCACGCGTGCTAGAAGGCCGCATCACTGAACCGGGGACCCAGCCATGCCGTCCAGCCTGATCGATTCGACCCTCTATCGCGACATGTTCGGCGCCGAGGCCATGCGCCGCGTCTTCTGCGACGAAGGGCGGCTGCAAGCCTGGCTCGATACCGAGGCGGCGCTGGCGCGCGCGCAAGGCAAGCTCGGCATCATCCCGGCCGAGGCGGCGGCGGAGATCTCGGCCCGCGCCAAGGTGGAAAATCTCGACCAGGCGGCGATCAAGGCCGAGTTCGACCGCGTGGGGTTTCCCATCCTGCCGATGGTCCACGCACTGCAGAAGGCCGTCTCCGAGCAGTCGCGCCGCTATGTGCATTGGGGCTCGACCACGCAGGACATCATCGACACCGGCCTCGTGCTGCAAATCCGCGCGGGCCTGGCGCTGCTCGACGCCGAGCTTGCCGCGATCGAGGCGGCGCTGGCCAAACTGGTGGCCGAGCATCGCGATACCGTGATGGCCGGGCGCACCTTCGGCCAGCAGGCGATCCCGGTGACCTTCGGCTACAAGGCGGCGATCTGGCTGGACGAAACCATGCGCCACCGCGCCCGCCTGGCCGCCATGCGCCCGCGCGTGCTGGTGGTGGAATGCGGCGGCGCCGTGGGCACGCTCGCCTCGATGGGCGCGGACGGGCTCAAGGTGCGCGCGGCGATCGCGGCCGAGCTCGGCCTGGGCGAGCCCGAGATCTCCTGGCATGTCGCGCGCGACCGCATCGCGGAAGTGGGCAGCCTGCTGGCGATGGTGACGGCAACCCTGGCCAAGATCGGCGGCGAGATCGCCGCCCTGATGCGCACCGAGATCGGCGAGTTGGCCGAGCCCGCGATCCACGGCCGCGGCGCCTCCTCCACCCTGCCGCAGAAGCGCAACCCGATCCTGGCCTCGCCCTTGTGGGCGATCGCGCGGCGTGTGCGCATGCTGGCGCTCAATGCCGTCGAATCGATGGAGCAGGAACATGAGCGCGGCAACGGCCCGATGTTCCTGGAATGGGGCGCGATGCCGGAAGCCTTCGTCTTCACCGCCGGCGCTCTGGCCCAGGCGCGCTTCGTGCTGGAAGGGCTGGAGGTGGATGCGCGCCAGATGCGCCGCAACCTCGACCTGACGGGCGGCGCGGTGATGGCAGAAGCGATCATGATGGGCCTTGCCCCGGTGCTCGGGCGCGGGCGGGCGCATGACCTTGTCTACGAGGTCTGCCGCCGCGCTGCCTTCGGCGAGATCACGGTCAAGGCCGGCCTGCTTGCCGTGCCCGAGATCGCCGCCGCCATCACGCCCGAGAAGATCGACGCGCTGCTCGACCCGTCCGGCTATCTCGGCACCTGCCGCGATATGGCCGACCGCGTGCTTGCCGCGTGGCGGAAACGCGGGGCATGAGCGCAGCCCTCGCGCCCGCTGGCCGTGCGCGCAACCGCTCGGGCCGAGTCGGCGACAGCCGGCTCGCCGCGCGGCTCGCGCGCGAGCTCGAAGGCGAGGTCCTGTTCGATCCCTTCAGCCGCGGCCGCTACGCCACCGACGCCTCGATCTACCAGATCGAGCCGATCGGCGTGGTGGTGCCGCGCCGCCGCGCCGATGTGGAAGCCGCGATCGCCATCGCGCGCGAGGAAGGCGTGCCGGTGCTGCCGCGCGGAGGCGGCACCAGCCAGTGCGGCCAGACCGTGGGCGAGGCGCTGGTGCTCGACTGCTCGAAGCACCTCAACCGCGTGCTTGCCATAGATGCCGAAGCGCGCACCGCCACGGTCGAGCCGGGGCTCGTGCTCGCGCACCTCAACGCCGCGCTGCGCAAGCACGGGCTGTTCTTCCCGGTCGATCCCTCCACCCATGCCCGCTGCACGCTGGGCGGCATGGCCGGCAACAATTCCTGCGGTGCCAAGTCGATCCGCTACGGGCTGATGGCCGACAATGTGCTGGCGATCGAGGCGATCCTGGCAGATGGCGGCTCCTGCCGCTTCGCCGCGCAGGCCGACAATCTCGGCGCCGCGCAGACGCCGCCCGCCCGGCTCGAACTGGTCGAGCGGCTGCGCGCGCTCGGCACCCGCGAGGCCGGGGAGATCGCGGCGCGCTTCCCGCGCCAGCTTCGCCGCGTCGGCGGCTACAATATCGACGCGCTGACACCGGCCGCCCGCGCCGCCGGGCGCGACAATCTCGCCCGCCTGCTGGTCGGCAGCGAAGGCACGCTCGGCTTCTTCGCCGCGCTCGACCTCAAGCTCGCGCCGATCAAGCCGCGCAAGGTGATGGGCATCTGCCAGTTCCCCACCTTCCGCAAGGCGATGGAGGCGGCGCGCCACCTGGTGACGCTCGACCCCGAGGCGGTGGAGCTGATCGACCGCACCATGATCGATCTCGGCCGGCGGATCGCGATCTACCGCCCGACCGTCGATCGCATGGTCCAGGGCGAGCCGCAGGCGCTGCTGACGGTGGAGTTCGCCGGCGGTGAGGACGGGCCGCTGCTGGCGAAGCTTGCCGAACTCAAGGCGATGATGGCCGAACTCGGCCATCCCGGCGCGGTGGTGGAGGCGGTCGATGCCGGCTTCCAGGCGGCGATCGCCGAGGTGCGCGAGGCCGGGCTCAACATCATGATGTCGATGAAGGGCGACGGCAAACCCGTCTCCTTCATCGAGGATTGCGCCGTCGATCTGGCCGATCTCGCCGATTACACCGAGCGGCTGGAGGCGGTTTTCCGCCGCCACGGCACCTCGGGCACCTGGTATGCTCACGCCTCGGTCGGCTGCCTGCATGTGCGCCCGGTCCTGAACATGAAGGACGGCACCGATGTGCGGCGTATGCGCGCGATTGCCGAGGAATGCTTCGCGCTGGTGCGCGACTACAAGGGCAGCCATTCCGGCGAGCATGGCGATGGCCTCGTGCGCAGCGAGTTCAACGAGCCGATGTTCGGCCCGCGCATCGCCCGCGCCTTCGAGGCGGTGAAGGACGCCTTCGACCCCAAGGGCCTGTTCAATCCGGGCAAGATCGTGCGCAGCCCGCGCATGGACGACCGCAGCCTGTTCCGCTACGCACCCGACTATGCACCCAACCATGCGTCCCTGCCCTTCACGCCCGTGCTCGACTGGTCGGAGCATCCGGGGCCGCTCGGCGGTTTCCTCGGTGCGGTCGAGATGTGCAACAACAACGGCACCTGCCGCCGCGCCGACCCCGGCGTGATGTGCCCCTCCTACCGCGTGACGAAGGACGAGGCGCACCTGACGCGCGGGCGCGCCAACAGCCTGCGCCTGGCGATCACCGGGCAGCTCGGGCCGGACGCGATCGCCTCGGACGCGATGGCCGAGACGATGAAGCTCTGCGTCTCGTGCAAAGGCTGCAAGCGCGAATGCCCGACCGGCGTCGACATGGCACGGATGAAGGTCGAGGTGCTGGCCGCGCGCGCGCGCCGCCACGGCGTGCCGCTGAAGGATAAGTTGATCGCGCACCTGCCGGCCTATGCGCCCTGGGCCGCGCGTTTCCCGGGCCTGATGAACCTGCGCGACCGCCTGCCCGGCCTGGCTGCCCTGTCGGAAAGCCTGCTCGGCTTCTCGGCCCGGCGCAGCCTGCCGTGCTGGCGCAGCGATCCCTTCCGCGACGCGGAGATTGCCGCCTTCGCGCCCGCTCCCGGCACCGCCACCGGAGAAGCGGTGCTGTTCGTCGATTGCTTCACCCGTTATTTCGAGCCGGGGCATGCGCGCGATGCGCTGCGCGTGCTGTCCGCCGCCGGCGTTGCGGTCGAGATCGCGCGGCCCTGGGACAATGGCCGCGCGCTCTGCTGCGGGCGGACCTATCTCGCCGCGGGCATGGTCGATCACGCGCGCGACGCGGCGCGGCGGATGATCGCCTCGCTCCTGCCGGCGGTCGGGCGCGACCTGCCGATCCTCGGCCTCGAACCCTCCTGCCTGTTCACGCTGCGCGACGAGTTCCCCGCGCTGCTGCCGGGGCCGGAGGCGCGCGCGATCGCGGACAGGGCGATGCTGGCGACGCAATATCTGGCGCGCGAGAGCAAGGTCGGGCGGCTTGCCCTGCCGCTCCGGCCCCTGGCGGGGCAGCGCGCGCTGGTGCATGGCCATTGCCACCAGAAGGCCTTCGCCGCCTTCGAGGACACGCTCGCCTGCCTGCGCCTGGTGCCTGGCCTGGCGGTGGAGCCGATCGCCTCTTCCTGCTGCGGCATGGCCGGCGCCTTCGGCTATGATGCCGATACGATCGACGTGTCCTTGCGCATGGCGGAGCTGTCGCTCCTGCCAGCCGTGCGCGCGGCCGGGCCCGGGGCGCTGATCGTCGCCGACGGCACCTCCTGCCGCCACCAGATCGCCGACGGCGCCGGCCGGCCGGCGCGCCATACGCTCAGCATCCTTGCCGAGGCCCTGCGCCCATGACCTCCAACCCCGCCACGACCGACGCCAAGCCCCCCTATCAGCCGGTGCTCGATTTCTGGTTCGGCACGGAGAACCCCGCGCGCCCCTATCGCGAGGCATGGTTCAAGCGCGACGATGCCTTCGACGCCGAGATACGCCGCCGGTTCCTGCCCACCTACGAAGCGGCCGCCACCGGACAGCACGACGCCTGGGCCGAGACGCCGCAAGGCGCGATCGCGCTCATGATCCTGCTCGACCAGTTCCCGCGCAACCTGTTCCGCAACGATGGCCGCGCCTACGCCACCGACGCCAAGGCGCGCGCCATCGCCCGCATGGCGGTGATGGAACGCGGCTGGGACCGGGCCATGCTGCTGACGGAACGGATGTTCCTCTATCTGCCGTTCGAGCACAGCGAGGAACTGGTCGACCAGCACCTCTCCTGCGCGCTGTTCGAGGGACTGCGCGACGAGCCGGGGGCGGCGCTGGCGATCGACTATGCCTGGAAGCACCTGTTCGTGATCCAGCGCTTCGGCCGCTTCCCCCACCGCAATGCCGAACTCGGCCGCGACAGCAGCCCGGCCGAGCGCGAGTTCCTCAAGTCCGGGCGGGGCTACTAGGTCCGGCCGTGGCCCCTTGGCGGGGCCTTCAACCCCGGCCTATTCTGCGCCCCGTCAACCGCTTTCCCGCAACGCCTTCATCGCGAGCGACAGCACCGCCATGACCTCTCCCACCTCTGTCCTTCCGCCCGACGCGCCGGCCTGGCCGGCGGACATCTATCGCACCCTGCGCGAGCGCGACATCAAGCAGGTGTCCTACGTGCCGGATGCCGGCCACAAGCACCTGATCAACATGTGCCATGCCGACAACCAGATGAAGGTGGTGACGCTCACCACCGAGGAGGAGGGCGTGGCGCTGGCCTGCGGCGCCTGGCTGGGCGGGGAGCGTTCGGTGCTGCTGATGCAGTCCTCGGGCGTGGGCAACTGCATCAACATGATGTCGATGCTCAAGACCTGCCAGTTTCCGTTCCTGACCCTGGTCACGATGCGCGGCGATTTCGGCGAGGGCAATCCGTGGCAGGTGCCGATGGGCCAGGCCACCAAGGCCGTGCTCGAGGCGATGGGCCTGATCGTCTACAAGGTCGAGCGGCCGGAGGATGTGGGCCCGACTGTCGATATGGCGGCCCAGATCGCCTATGACAGCCAGCAGCCCGTGGCCGTGCTGATCGGCCAGAAGGTGATCGGCGCCAAGAAGTTCGTGAAGAAGGGCTGAGCGTCATGGCTGGCACGCAAATGATGCACCGGCGCGATGCGGTTCGCGCCCTGTTCGATCCGCGCGGGGATGTCCTGGTGGTCGTCGGCCTCGGCACCTCGGTGGGCGACATGGTCACCACCAATGGCGAGCACCCGCTGAATTTCTGCATGGCCGGCGCCATGGGCGGGGCCTGCGCGATGGGCCTCGGCCTTGCGCTGGCGCAGCCCGAGAAGCGCGCCGTCGTCATCACCGGCGATGGCGAGCTGCTGATGGGGCTCAGCTCCCTGGCGACGATCGGTGCCAAGCGCCCGGCCAATTTCGCCCTCGTCGTCACCGACAACGAACGCTACAGCGAAACCGGCGGGCAGCGCACCGTCACCGCCGACGGCGTTGATATCGCCACCATGGCCAAGGGCGCGGGCTTCCGCGATACCATGGTCGTGCGCGAGGAAGGCCAGCTTGCCGCCGCCCGCAAGATGATGCGCGAGGCGCCGGGTCCGGTCTGCATCGTGCTCAAGGTCGATCCCGAGAACCTGCCCGCGGTCGCCCGCACGCGCGACGGCGCCTGGGGCAAGAACCGCTTCCGCGAAGCGCTGCTCGGCAAGATCTGAGCCTTGGTCCCGGCCGGGGCGGCGCTGGGCGCATGTTCGATGCGTTCGCCGTTCTGGCCGGCCACCATGCCAACCCTGTGCCCCAAGGCTACACCCTCGCCAGACTGGCGGCGCAGGCCGCGCTCGGGGCCGGGCTTGGCCTCGTGCTGGTGGCGGGTCTGGCCCTGCTTCGTCTGACCACGCTCTCGGTGCCCGTCTCGCCCTATCTTCTTGCCGCCATCGGCATCGTCCTTGTCGTGATTGCCTTCGCCCTTCGCCACCGCCTGCGCGCGGCCGAAGGTGCGGACGCCGAGCCTCCCACAGCCCCCTGACCATTCGGAGATGCTGCGATGATTCTGATCGGCCGCCCCGGCTCGCCCTTCGTGCGCCGCGTCGCTTCGACGCTCAACCATTACGGCATGAAGTATGAGAGCCTGCCCTTGTCCACCGCCACGCAGGCGGCCGACATCGCCAAGTTCAACCCGCTGGTCCGCGTGCCCTCGCTGGTTCTGGACGATGGCGAGGCGCTGATCGATTCCAACTGCATCATCGACTATCTGGACGAGCTTGCGGGGCCCGAGCGCGCGCTGACCCCGCGTAGCGGGCCGGAGCGGCGCCAGGTGCTGCGGCTGGTGGCGATCGCAACCGGCGTGGCCGAGTTCGGCGTGCAGGCCTATTACGAGCGCGACCGCCGCCCGGCCGACAAGGTATGGCCCGACTGGGTGGCCAAGCGCAGCGAGCAGGTCGAGCAGGGCCTGCAGACCTTGGAAGCACTGGCGCCGACGCCCTGGCTCGCGCTCGGACGCTTGACGCAGGCGGATGTCACCGCCGCGATCGTCCTCGAATTCATCCAGCGCGTTCTTCCCGCCGTGGCACCCGCCGGCCGTTTCCCCGGCCTCGAGGCGCTGTCCACCCGGCTGGGTGGCGAACCATTCTATGCCGAGGCACGCGACAAGGGCTGAACCGCCGCGCGCCACCGCGACACGCGGCCCGGCCGGAACTGCAGAAACGTAACGTTGCTGCGGCCCGCCGCGTTTCGCTAGCATGTCCCGGCGGGCCCGCGCTGTGCCCGCCTCCGGCCCGGGAGGGTGGGACATGCCGCGCCGTCGTTCGCTTCTGCTCGGAAGCCTGGCCGCGCCCTTTGTGCTCGGTGCCCGCGGTTCGGCACGCGGCCAGCCGGGTAGCCCGGATCGCGCCGTCGATCTCGAACTGATCCTCGCCCTCGATGTCTCGCGCAGCATGGATGCGTGGGAGCAGGAACTGCAGATGCGCGGCTACGCCGTCGCGCTCGAGGATCCGCGCGTGGTCGATGCCATCACCTCAGGGCCGCTCGGGGCCATCGCCGTGATGATGTTCATATGGTCCGACTACCACATCCAGGAGACGCTGATCCCCTGGCGCGTCATCGACAGCCCAGAAAGCGCGCAGAGCTTCGCCCAGGCGGTGCTGGAGGCACCGCGGCGCATCTACCTCTACACCTCGATCAGCGGGGCGATCGATTTCGGCGCGCGCCAGTTCGGCAAGGGCTATACAGGGTCGCGGCGCGTGATCGACATCTCGGGCGACGGGGTGAACAACAGCGGCCGGCCGTCCGGCATGGCGCGCGACGAGGCACTGACGCAGGGCATCGTCATCAACGGACTGCCGATCATCAACGACCGGCCCAACCCCTTCCCCATGCGCCAGCCGCCGCTGGACGAGTTCTACCGCGACCATGTCATCGGCGGGGACGGCGCCTTCATGGTGGTGGCAGAGGGGTTCGAGGCGTTCGAGAACGCCATCCGCCGCAAGCTGATCCGCGAGGTTTCAGGCCGCGGCGACGGGCGCGGCCTGGCCGAGCGGGTGGCCCCGGCGGCCCGGCCGCGCGGCGGCTGAGCCCGGGCTGGACGGCGCAGCAGCGCTCGCTCCTGCTCCCGCAGCCAGGAGACGGGCAAGCGGGAGACGTCTATCCTGGCCGCTGTCCAGTCCGGCCCCGGCGTGTCCTGCCTGCAGGGCATGCCGGCTTGCACCGGACCCCAACCTTCCGGAGCCGCCGCCATGACCGCATCCCCCGCCACCCAGCCACCGGCCCGCCTGCCGGTGCCCACCCGAGAGACGCTCAGCCCAGCCCAGCAGCAGGTCTGGGACGCGATTGCCTCGGGGCCGCGCGGCGGGGTGCGCGGGCCGTTCCTGGCCCTCCTGCATAGCCCGGAACTCGCGAACCGCGTGCAGCATCTGGGCGAGTATCTGCGCTACGGCAGCACCCTGCCGCCCCGCCTGTCGGAACTCGCGATCCTGGTCACGGCGCGGGCCTGGACCTGCCAGTATGAATGGTTCGCGCATGAACCCCACGCGCTGAAGGCGGGACTGCCGCAGCGAGTAATCGACTCGATCAAGGACGGGCAACGCCCTGATTTTGCAGCAGAAGACGAACTTGCCCTCTACGATTTCGCAGCCCAGATGCATCGCGACCGACGGGTTGACGATGCAACTTATGCGCGCGCAGCGCACGCGTTCGGGCCCCAAGGCGTGGTCGATCTTGTGGGTATTCTTGGCTACTACACCTTGATTGCGATGACCCTGAATGGCCACCAGATTCCCCTACCCGCCGGCGCTACTGCACCTTTAGCAGCGCGGTAGGACACAAGCTTAAACGGTTACTCGAGGACACGCGGATGCCCGTCAACCAGGCCGCCCGACGATACCTGGGGATTGAATCTTTGTTTAATGCGGGAATCTCGATTTCCGAAGCGATGGGGCTTGCATACGTCTCTAAATTGATATATCCATACCGATATGCGACTCTCTGGCGGCATCCTCGCTCCCGCTGCGTCTGACCGCTCCAGCCCACCCGCGAAGGTTGGCGGCAAGGGCCTGGGCGGAACGGCAGGCCTCGCCAACAGCTTCGGCCAGCTCCAGCCCGAGCATATTCCCGCCGCGTTGCTGTTCGGCTTCGACCATGAAACCTCGGCGCGCATCGCCGCAGCCTTGGCTGCCGACTTCCCCAGCCTGCCCCTTTATCTGGCCGAAGAACATGATGCCCAGGCGCTGCTGAGCGGGCGCGGTCCACGCCCGATCCTGGTCTGCGGCCACGCCGCAGGCCAGCTCGACGGCGTTGCCGCCGCCGCCCAGCTCGCCAACGGACCAGCCGCCTGCCCGGTGATCGTGTTCACCCCGCATGCGGATGCGGCGCTGGCGGTGGCCGCCCTGCGCGCCGGGGCGGCGGATTGCGTCACGGACGATCTCGGCCCCTGCACCGCGCTCCGCCAGGCGGTGGCGCGCCAGCTCCGCCACCCGCCGCGCCCGGTGCCGGCCCCGCTCCTGCCTTCACCCGACCTTGCGCCGGGCGAGGCGACGCCGGATGCGGACTCGGCCGACCTCTTGTCGCTCCAGGCCGAGCTGCGCGAGGCCCTGTATGAAGGCCGGTTGCAACTCCACTACCAGCCGCGCGTCGATCTCGCCACGCGTCGCGTGGTCGGCGCCGAGGCCCTGCTGCGCTGGCCCCATCCGCGGGCCGGCATGATCAGCCCGGCCGTGTTCATCCCGCTGGCCGAGCGCAGCGGGCTGATCCTCGATATCGGCCGCTGGGTTGCCGCCAGCGCCTGCGCCGATGCCGCCGCCTGGGACATGATCGGCCTGTCTCGGCCGATCACGATCTCGATGAATGTCTCCTCCCGCCAGCTCGAGGATCGGCGGCTGGCCACAGACCTGTTGCATGCCATGGCGGAATCCGGCCTGCCGCCCGAGCTTCTGGAGATCGAGATCACCGAAACCCGCGCGCTCGATACCTCGGGCGATTCGCTGCTCGCGCTCACCGCCGTGCGTGATCTCGGCGTGTCGGTGGCGCTGGATGATTTCGGCACCGGCTTCTCCTCGCTCAGCCATCTGCGCCGGCTGCCGCTGACCACGCTCAAGATCGACCGCACCTTCGTGCGCGACCTCCCGCATGACCGCGACGACGCCACGATCGTACGCGCGCTGGTGGATATCGGGCGCGGGCTCGATCTGCGCGTCGTCGCCGAAGGGGTGGAAACGGCCGAGCAGCTCGCGTTCCTGCGCGAACTGGGCTGCGCCGAGGGCCAGGGCTATTTCTTCTGCCCGCCGGTTTCGGCCGACGCGCTCGCCGAGCGGATCGGGCGCATCCAGAACGCCCCGGCCTGACCCTCGGCACCGCATCTCGCCGCGGATACCTATCCGGAAAAGCATCGGGCGGCTCCCGCGTCCTGCAGGAACCGCCCGCTAGGACTCAGCCCATCCGGAACCGATCCGGCGGGCCGCCGACCGGCTTCAGTTGGCCGGCTTGACGCTCATCGCAAGCGACCATTCGTCCGTCCGCGGCTCATGGCGGAGGCCCTGGCGCACGCCCCACACATTCACCTGGTGGTAGAGCGGAATGATGCCGACATCGTTGATGGCGATCTCGGTCGCACGGATGAAGATCTGGCTGCGCCGCTCGTCATCCAGCGTGCGCAGCGCCTCGGCCAGAAGGCGATCGACCTCCGGGTTCGAGTAGCGGGCGCGGTTGGACGCGCCGCGCCCGAGCTCCCGCGTGAAGGTTCCGAGCAAGGAGCCGACCGGGGAGGAAGGCTCGGCCGTGTCGATGCCCCAGCCGGCGAAGAACATGCTGTATTCCTGCCGGCTCGCCGCCGTGATCCAGGGGGCAAAGGGCTGTGTCACGACCTCGGTCTGGATACCGACGCGCGACAGCATCTGCCCGATTGCCTGGCAGATGCGGTCGTCGTTGACGTAGCGGTTGTTCGAGCAATGGATCGAGGTGCGGAAGCCCTGCGGGAACCCCGCCTCCGCCAACAGGCGGCGCGCCCCGTCGGGATCATAGGCCGGCACCCGCAGCGACGGTGCGTACCCGAACATGCCTTCCGGCATGAGCTGGCCGGTGATCACCGCCGCGCCATCCATCACCCGCTCGACCAGGGCCTGGCGATTGATGGCCTTGCTGACCGCCTGGCGCACGCGCAGGTCGAGGAAGGGGTTGCGCGCCATCGGCCGCCCCTCGCGGTCGCGCACGAACGGGGACGAACGCTCCAGATGGTCGGTGAAGGCATACATGATGCGGTTCGAAACCGCGCGCGTCACCTGGAAGCGGCGGTCCTGCTCGATGCGGCGGATGTCGGAGGTGGGCAGATTCTCGATGATGTCGACATCGCCCGCGATCAGCGCCGCGACGCGCGCCGCGTTGTTGCGCATGAAGCGGCTGGTGACGCGCGCCCAGGGCTGGGCCCCGCCCCAGTAGTTCGGGTTGCGCTCCATCTGGATGCGCTCGCCCGCCTGGAAGGAGATGAAGCGGTAGGGGCCGGTGCCGATCGCCGCCTTGCCGGCATTGTAGTCGGCGGTGGTGGCGTCGGTGCCGTTCTTGCGCGAGATGATGCCGAAGGTGCTCATGTAGGTCGGCATGAGCGGGAACGCGGAGCGGGTGCGGAACCGGATCGTCAGCGGATCGACGACGGTCGTCTCGACGATCTGGTTGATGTACAGGCCGAATGACGACGGGCTGTTCGGTACGCGCGGGGCGCGCTGGATGGTGAAGGCGACATCGTCGGCCGTGAACGGGCTGCCGTCATGCCAGGTCACGTTCGGGCGGAGCTTGAACTCCCAGGTGGTCTCGTCGAGCGCACGCCACGACAGGGCCAGGCCCGGCGTCGGGCGCTGGCGGGCATCCGGGATGATGAGCGCATCGAAGAAGTGCGCGGCAACCGCCTTGTTCGGCCCGAGATTGTGGTAGTGCGGGTCGATCGAGGTGACGTCGTTCTCAAGCGCGATGCGCAGTTCGCGATCCTGCGCCAGAGCGATGCCGGACCAGGCCATCACCGCCGTTGCGGCAATGCCGGCCAACGCCATGCGGCGTGTGTGCTGCATTGTGTTGCCTCCCCTAGCTTGTGCGGGCCTTGGCTTGCCCGGGTGCCAACAGGATTGCCCCCGGCACCGGCCGCGGTCAACCCGCTTGCACGCCAGCCCCGTTCAGACCGCCGGATTGCTGTTGAGCTGGATGTAGTTCTGGATGCCGATCCGCTCGATCAGGTCGAACTGGGTTTCGACGTAATCGACATGCTCCTCCTCGTTCTTGAGGATGCCGGCGAACAGGTCGCGCGAGGCGAAGTCGCGCACCGCCTCGCAATGGGCGATGGCGTCGCGCAGGTCGGCAATCGCCTTCTCTTCGAGCTTGAGGTCGCAGCGCAGGATCTCCTCGACCGTTTCGCCGATCAGCAGCTTGTTGAGCTTCTGCAGGTTGGGCACGCCCTCGAGGAACAGGATGCGCTCGATCAGCACGTCGGCGTGCTTCATCTCCTCGAGCGATTCCTTGTATTCGTGCTCGGCAAGCTTGCCCACGCCCCAGTGGCCGAGCATGCGCGAATGCAGGAAATACTGGTTGATCGCCGTGAGCTCGTTGGTGAGCACGGTATTGAGGAACTCGATGACCTTGCGATCGCCCTTCATGACAGCCCTCCACGCCTGCGAGCGGCCCGCGACAAGGGCCGGCGCCTGCAAGGAAGCGCCTCGGTCCGTGCGGCGTCAAGCACGCTGCGACACGCGCCGGGCCATCAGGTTCGGATCACTCGGCCGGCGGCGGATACGGCGCTGAGAAGCCCGGGGCACCGCCCCATTCCTCGCGCAGCATGTCGCGCACCATCGGCGCGCACTTGCCGCAGCACGGGCTGACCCCGCATTGGCCATAGACCTGGCTGGGCCGCGCGGCCCCGGCACGGGCGGCGGCGCGCACGTCGCGATCGGTCAGGGCATTGCAGAGGCAGACATACATGCGGCCGCACCCCAGGCCGCCAGGCGCGACCGTCGGGCCGACACTAGGCCACCCCCGACGCAATTGCAAGTCATTCGCAATTGCTGGCTGCGAGAACGGAACCACGCCTTCCTGTCTAGCCCGCGCTGCACTTCGCCCCACCAAGCACGCAGAATCGCGCGCAGTGAGGATGATTGAGCGCCACGCTGCCCGCCGCCTCGGCGAGCGTGTGGCCCAACTCGAACTGCGGGTCGTAGGGCAACAGGGTGCACGCCACCACCGCCGGCCGCTCGGCCCCCTTGCGCCGCACAACCATGCGCGAGGACGCGCACATCACGCTGTCGGGCGAGAGCCTGAGGATTCCCCAGCACGCCTCGGTGATCTCGGGCACGTCCACCGTCTCGTCCATCTCGGGGAACAGCACGAGCTGCACCGGGTCCTGCGCATCGATCGGGATGGCGTGCCCGGCGAACAGCCGGGCATAGCCCCCGCGCAGTTCGTCCTCGTTTTCGGTGCCGAAATGCCGCCCGGCGACATGGACGCGAAACCCGTTGCGGGCGAGCCAGACCAGGCCCTCCAGTGTCGGCGCATAGGTGCGCGGCCCGCGCTCCTGCTCGTGCAGCGGCGCGGCGTAGTGGTCGAGCGAAACGCGGATCGTCAGCCGCTCGCCATGGCGCCTAGCAAGCTCGAGCAGGCCGGCGCGGCGCTTCGTCATCGGCTTCATCGCGTTGGTGAGCACGATCGCGCGATGCCCGCGCTCCAGCGCATCCGCAAGCATCGGCAGGATGTCGGGGCTCATGAAGGGCTCGCCGCCGGTGAAGCCGATCTCGGTCGTGGGCCAGCCCAGCGCCGCGATCTCGTCCAGATAGGCGCGGAGGTCACCGGCGCGGAAATAGGCCAGCCGGTCGTTCTTCGGGCTGCTCTCGATATAGCAGTTCTGGCAGCTCAGGTTGCAGAGCGTGCCGGTGTTCACCCACAGCGTGGCGAGCGCCTTCAGTGCCACGCGCGCCCGCTTCTCGCCGCGCGCGGTGATGGCGGGGTCGCGGAACTTGGCCGGGTTGAGGGCAGGCCGGGTGGGCGGGGGATCGAATGAGACGTTCATCGAGCTGCAATGCCTTGCGGGTTGCCGACGGATGGCCGGGGAAGCGCCGGCCGCTACGGGATATGGTTACATCATGCCAAATGCGGTGCGGTGCGGCGCTTCACGTTGGCGTCATTACCGGGTTCTGCGGGCCGCGCCAAGGGCTCGGCCCGGGCCGCGATTGACTTGCCTCAATGCGGCGCAACCCCATGTTTTCTAGAAGGAAAACATGCCGGCGCCGAAGGTCGGCTGGTTACCGTACAGGAGGAGAAGAACGATGCTTGGACGTTTTCTCACCCCCCGCGCCGGCGGCGCTCCCTCCCGCTATGATGATCCCTTCTCGGCGCTCCATCGCGAGATCAACCGGGTGTTCGAGGACATGACCCGCGGCTTCGGCACGGCGGTCGGCATGCCGGCCGGCTGGCAGCCCTCGGTCGAACTCTCCGAGAACACCACCAGCGCCAAGGTCACGGCCGAGCTGCCGGGCATGGACGAGAAGGATGTCGAGGTCAGCCTCGAACAGGATCTGCTCACCATCAAGGGCGAGAAGAAGGCCGAGAGCGAGCGCGAGGAGGAAGGGGTCAAGATCAGCGAGCGCAGCTATGGCTCGTTCCAGCGGGTGATCACCCTCCCCTTCGCCCCCGATCCCGACAAGGTCGAGGCCCGGTTCGAGAAGGGCGTGCTGACCATCACCATGCCTCGCCCGCCCGAGGCCACGCCCGCCACGCGCCGGATCGCCATCGGCAAGGGCTGATTGGTCCCCGTCAGCGCGGGGCCGATCAGGAAGGCGAACCCCCGGCGGCCGGTGGCGAAGGTGGCGTAACTATCTCCGCCCGGCCGCCCGCGATGCGCACGCACATCGTCAATGCCTCGGCGCCGGTCAGCCGGTGGGTGATGAGGATTACGCTCCGCCCCGCCGCCGCTCCGTTCAGCGCGGCCATGAAGGCCCGCGCCGTGTCCGGGTCGAGCCCGGCGGTCGGCTCGTCGAGCAGCAGGATCGGCGCCGCGCGCAACAGGGCGCGCGCCAGCAGCACGCGCCGCGCCTGCCCGCCGGAAAGCCGCACGCCGCCCTCGCCGCACCAGGTCTCCAGCCCATCGGGCAAGCCGCGGACGAAATCGCCGAGTTGCGCCGCATCGAGCGCGCGCCATAGCGCGGCCTCGTCCGCTTCCGGACTGCCAATCAGGAGATTCTCGCGGATCGTGGCCGAGAACAGCGCGCTGTCCTGTGCCACATAGGCGATGCGCGCACGCAGCGCTGCCCCGGTCATGGCGGCGAGATCGACCCCGCCCAGCCTGATGCGCCCGGCCGCTGGCGGGATCATGCGCATGAGCAGGGCAGCGAGGGTGGACTTGCCCGCCCCGCTCTCGCCCAGGATCGCCACCCGCGCGCCCTCGGGGATCGACAGGCAGAGCCCGTCCAGCACCAGCGGGCGGTCGGCGCCATAGCGCGCCAACAGACCCTCGATCTCCAGCGCGAAGCCCTGTGGCGCCGGTGCCGCGGCCTCCCGTGCCGGATCGGGATAGGGTGCGGGCGTGGCCGCGATCGCCGCCAGCCGCGCCCCCGCCCCCGCCGCCTGGCCGAGCGCGAGGCCCGCACGCGGCAAGGCGGCCAGAAGCTCGGCCAGCGCCAGGATCGCGAACAGACCGAGCGCCATCATCGCGGGTTCCAGGGCACCGGCGGCGATGCGCTCGGCCCCAAGCAGCAGGAAGGCGACAAGGCCCGCCTGGACGGCACCTCCGGCCAGCGCACCGGCAAGGGCGTTCTGGCGCGCCGCCTTGCCCTGCGCCGTCGCCAGCGCCTTGGTGCTTGCAGCGAGGCGCGCTGCCATGCGTGCTTCCGCCCCCGCGCCCAGTATCTCGCGCATGCCCTCGGCCGCATCGACCGCATCGACGCGCAAGGCCGACAGCCGTTCGCCCACCTCGGCGCCGATACGTGCCTGCCGCCGCGCCAGCACCAGCGGCAGCCCGACCGCGACCACGAGCAACAGCAGAAGCGGCACCATCGCCAGCGCGGGGTCGAGCCACAGCACGAACAACAGCAACGCGCCCGCACCGAGCATCGCCAACCCGACCGGCACCAGCACGCGCAGATAGAGGGCGTCGAGCGCGTCGATGTCCGACAGCATCCGGTTGAGCAGGTCGCCCGCGCGCAATCGCCCGAGCGCGATTGGCCCGGCCGCCGCCAGCCGCGCGAACAGCCAGACGCGGATATCGGCCAGGACCCGGAACAGGGCGGCATGGGTCGCCAGCCGCTCGGCGTAGCGCACCGCCACGCGCAGGGGTGCGAACAGGCGAAGCAGCGGCAGGCTGGCCGCCGCTGCCCCGCCCGCGATCGCCGCGCCGGCAGCCAGCAGTACGCCAAGGCCGAGCGCCACCGACAGGAGCGCCACCAGCGCCCCCGCCACCAGCGCCCCCCGGCGTGGCGCAAGCAGGGCCAGGGCGAAGCGAAGCCCCGGCATCATGGGCCGCCCCCATCGTCGGCACGGATGCGTCCGCCCTCGATCCGCACGCGCCGGCCGAGCGCGGCGCTCGCGGCCTCGCTGTGGCTGGCCATCAGCACGGTGCGCCCGGCGGCGAGCGCGCGCAGCGCCTGCATCACCGCAGCCTCGGTCTCGGCGTCGAGATGCGCGGTCGGCTCGTCGAGCAGCAGAAGCGGCGCATCCTTGAGGAAGGCGCGTGCGATGGCCACACGCTGCGCCTGCCCGCCAGACAGTCCGAAGCCGCGCTCGCCCAGGAGCGTATCGAGACCCTGCGGCAGCGCCGGCAGGAAGGCCGTCACCTGCGCCGCGGCGGCGGCGCGGTCCACCTCGGCGTCGGATGCGTCGGGGCGGGCGAAGCGGATATTCTCGCGCAGGCTGCCGTGGAACAGGTGCGTGCGCTGCCCGACCCAGGCGCTGAGCGCGCGCAAGCGCTCCGGCGCGATGCGCTCGACCGGCACGCCATTGGCCAGCACGCGGCCGCGATCGGGCCTGCGGAAGCCCATCAGCAGGTCGAGCAGGGTCGATTTCCCCGCCCCACTCGGGCCTGTCACGGCCACCGCCTCGCCCGGCGCGAGCGCGAGTGTCAGGCCCGACAGCGCCGGCCGCGCCCCGCCTTCATAGGCCAGGTGGACATCCTCGAAGGCGATGGCGATGCGGCCGGCGTCCGGCACCGGCAAGGTGGCGGCGGGATCGGCGGGCGGCGCGGCATCGACCAGGGCGGCAAGCGCCTCGGCCGCGCCGGCGGCGGATGCCCGGTCGTGATAGGTCAGGGCGAAGGCGCGCAAGGGCTGGAAGAACTCCACCGCCAGCAGCAGCAGGAACAGGCCGGTCGCACGCGGAAGGCTGCCATCGGCGACGCTCGGCGCGACCATGAAGGCCACGCCGGCGATCGCACCCATGGCGCACAATTCCAGAACCGCCGAGGACAGGAAGGCAAGCCGCAGCACCGCCATGGTGCGCAGGCGGAACTCGTGCGCGGCGGTGCCGAGGCGCGCGGCCTCGGCCTCGGCCTGGCCGTAATGGATCAGCGTGCCGAGGCCGCGCAGCCGGTCGAGGAAGCGCCCGCCCAGCCGCTCCAGCATGCGGAACTGGCGGCGGCTGGCGCGCGCCGCGCCGATGCCCGAAAGCGCGAGGCCGAGCGGGGCGAGCACCAGGAAGCCGGCCAGAAGCGCCGCCACAGGTCCGGAATGCAGCGCCGCCGCCACCAGCATCGCCAGCGGCAGGACCGCCGCCAGGGTCGCGGCCGGCAGCCAGCGCGCGGCGAACCCCTCCAGCGCCTCAATCCGGTCGGTCAGTGCGATCGCCGCCCCGCCCGCCTCCTGCTCGGCCGCGCGCGCGGGGCCGGCGGCGAGCAGGCGCTCGAACACCAGTGCGCGGGTATCGGCCTTGAGGCGGGCACCGGCGGCAAAGCCGGCGATCTCGGCGAGGATGCCGCATTCCAGGCGCACCAGGACCACGACGCCAAGGGCGAGGAGCGCCGCCCGCTCCTCCGCCCACAGGGCGGCGCCGGCTAGCGCCTGATCGATCAGCCCGGCCAGGAGATAGGCCTGCGCGATCGCTCCCAGCCCGGCCGCGAGGGCAAAGCCCACCGCGAGCAGGATCGAGGGCCGCGCCGAGCGGGCACGGGCCTTCAGGAAGGCTTGCGCCCGCCCGTTCTGCGCCGGCTCGGGCACAGGGTCTGGCGCGGCGTCTGGCGCGGCGTCGGGCTGGGGGATTGTCGCGGCCATGCGGGCGGTTGCGCCGTGCGCCTTCCCTTGGGTCAGGCGCCAGGGCGCAGCCGACGGCCGCCACTGCGCGGGGCAAGGCAGCTACGGCGTGTGGCAGGGGCAGGATGCGGGCGGCGCGTCATGGCGGCCGGAGTATAGCGGCGCCGGGCGGCTTTGCACCGGGGATCGGGCCGCGCTCTTGCCCGGGCCGCGCCTCCGGCGCTCAGGGCAGCGCCAGGCTCCTAACGGCGCTGTTGCTGCGGCTGGCGGGTCGAGCCGATCACCGGGGCCGGCCTTGCTGCCGGCGCCGGCGCTGGCGGGGCTGCGCGCATCACCGGGGCCGGCGGCGGGGCACTTCGCATGACCGGAGCGGGCGCGGCGCGCATCATCGGCGCGGGAGCCGGCATTGCCCGCGACACGGGCGCCATCTGGGGGCTGGGCGCAGGCATGGCGCGCGATGCGGGCGGCAGGCCTGCAACCCCCGCGGGCTTGGGCGCCTGGCTTGGCGCGACGCGGTAGGGGATCGCCACGTTCGGCGCGCTGCCGCTGCGCGGAACGACGGGCGCAACCGCGGCCACGCTCCCCTGGGTCGGCTTGGAACCCAGGCCCGGATAGACCGGCCGGCAGTTGGGATCGACCGGGCCCAGTGCGCGCGAGTTCGGGTTGCAGCCCGCCACCGGACCGGGTGCGGGCGGCGGGGGCTGCGGTGCCGGATGCGGTGCTGGGCGCGGCCGCCCGAAATAGTGGTAGGAGGGCGTGTAGCGGTTGTAGCCCCACCAGGGGCTGTAGCCGTAGGAGAAGCCGAAGCCCACCACCGGCGCCGGGCTGACATAGCCGCCATAGAGCGTGCCGCCATACTCCGGGGCAGTGCCGTAGTAGGAACCGTAGCCCGTGGCCGGGTCCTTCCCGTCCGCATAGGGATAGGCCCCGTAGCCGTCGGCGTGCGGCGCCTCGTACAGCGTGTCCGCACAGGCGACGAGCGTGAGAATCGGCAACAAGGCCAGAACGCGTTTCATGGTGGCAAGCTCCCCCGACCAGAGCGAGCCTAACCTGCCAGGCCATCACGGCAAAAGCATGGCGTCCTGGCCGCCGCGCCACCGCCCCCTCAGCCGAACAGGCGGGCGAGGCTGGCGCGATAGGCGGTGGCGGTGGCGCGTTCGTCGGCGTGATGCCCATCGCGCACCACCCAGCGCCCGCCCACCATCACGTCGCGCACCGAGTTTGCATCGCCAGCGAACACGAAGGCATCGGCGAGCGTATCGCCGCTGGCCCCCGCGAGCCAGGGATCGGCCGCGTCGAGCACGAGCAGGTCGGCGCGCCGGCCGGGCGCGATCGCGCCCACCGGCCGGCCGAGCGCCTGCGCCCCACCGTCCAGCGCCTCAAGGAGCAGCGTCGTGCCGGGCGAAGGCTGCGCCTCGGATGCCACCAGGGTGCGCGCGCGCAGGTGCAGGCGCTGGGCATACTCGGCCTGGCGCAGCTCGTGGCGCGGGCTGGCCGAAACCTGGCTGTCCGAGCCGATGCCCCAGCGCCCGCCGCCGCCGCGCCAGGCACCGAAGGGGAACAGGCCGTCGCCGAGATTGGCCTCGGTCAGCGGACAAAGACCCGCGACCGCCCCGCTCGCCGCCAGCGCCGCCGTCTCGGCCGCGTCCATGTGGGTGGCATGGATCGCGCACCAGCGCGCATCGGGCGCGGCAAGCTCCAGCAGGCGCGCGACAGGCCGGCGCCCGGTGGCGGCCAGACACTCCTCCACCTCGCGCAGCTGCTCGGCGACGTGGATGTGGATCGGCGCCTCCGGATCGAGCGCCCGCATGCCCGCCACCGCGTCAGCCAGCAGCGCTGGCGAGACGGCGCGCAAGGAATGCGGCGCCAGCCCGACGCGCGCATCCGCCCCGCCCGCGATGTCGGCCTGCACGGTGGCGACGATGTGCAGGACGCCCTCGGCATCGTTCAGGAAGCGGCGCTGCCCCTCGGCCGGCGGCGCCTCGCCGAACCCGCCATGACGGTAGAGCGAGGGCAGCATGGTGATGCCGATGCCCACGCGGCGCGCAGCGGCCAGGATGCGCCGCGCCATCTCGGCGCGGTCGGCATAGGGGCGGCCGTCGGGCGCGTGGTGGAGATAGTGGAACTCGGCCACCGCCGTATAGCCGCCCTTGAGCATCTCGACATAGAGTTGCGCGGCCACCGCCTCCGCATCCTCGGGGCCGAAGCGCGCGGCGATGCGATACATCACCTCGCGCCAGGTCCAGAAGCTGTCGTTGCCGCCAGGGCCGCGCCGCTCGGTGCGCCCGGCCATGGCGCGCTGGAAGGCATGGCTGTGCAGGTTGGGCAGGCCCGGCAGGACGGGACCGCGCAGCCGCTCGGCGCCTTCGACCGCCCCCGCCTGCGCGCCAGTGCGCACCGCCACGATGGCCCCCGCGCCATCGACATCGATCGCGACATCGCGCGCCCAGCCCTCGGGCAGCAGCGCCTCATCGGCCAGATAGGTGCGCATCGCGCCGGCCTAGGGCGTGCCGGACAGGCGGCTGGCGCGCAACTCGCCCATCGCCTCCAGGATCGGATAGGCGGAGGAAACGAGGTGCGAGTTGATGCGCTTTAGGTCGCGCAGCACGTCGAGATGCAGCGCACTGGTTTCCACGCTCTCAGGGCGGTTCTCGCGCAGGCGGGCGAAATGCTTGTCGGCCGCCTCCCGTTCAAGGGTGCGCAGCCGCACCTTCTCCTCAAGCAGCTTGCGTGCCGCCGCCGGCTGGCCGGTCATGAACACGGCCAGCGACAGTTTCAGCGTTTCCTGCACGCGCTCGAACATCGCGGTGATGTCGGCCTGCCCTTCGGCCGAGAAGCGCAGCCGGTTCTTGATCTTCTTCTCGGCCAGTTCCATCAGGTTCTTGTCGATGATGTCGCCGACATGCTCGAGGTTGGTGGTGTAGGTGATGATCTCCATCGCGCGGCGGCTTTCGGCATCCGACAGGAATCCGGAGCGGCGCGAAAGCTGCGTGAGATAGAGCTTGATCGCCTCGTGCAGCGCATCGAGCACATTGTCGCGCGCTGCCACCTCCTCGACCAGCTTGCGGTCGTCGCGCATGAAGGCCTGCGCCGAATCATGCAGCATGGTCTCGATCACATCGCCCATGCGCAGCGTCTCGCGCGCGGCGGCGGCAAGCGCAAGGTCGGGATTCTCCAGCGCGGCGGGGTCGAGGTGGCGCGCCTTGCCCGGATCCTCGGCGCGCGCCGGCGTGGGCAGAAGCCGGGTGAGCAGGCGCGCGGCGAGATCGAGCAGCGGCAGGGCGGCAACGGCCAGGACCAGGTTGAAGGCGGTGTGGCCGTTCACCACCAGCCGCGCGCCGCCGCCGAACTGGGCCAGGAGTGGCGCCACCGTGCCAAGCGGCAGCAGCGCCAGTTCGGCCCCGATCGCCCGGAATGCGAGGTTGCCCACGGCCACACGGCGCGCCTCGGGCTCCGATCTCCAGGTCGCGGTCACCGCCGGCAGCGCCCCGCCGATATTGGCGCCGAGCACGAGGGCGAGCGCGAGCGTGGGCGCAACCAGCCCCGCCTCGGCGAGCGTCGCGATCAGCAGCACGACCGCGAGGCTGGAATGGGCAAGCCATGTCAGCACCGCCCCGACCAGGGTCGCCAGAACCGGCTCGCCGGCAAGCGCCGCGAACAGGCTGGCGAGCCAGCTTGCCTCGCGCAAGGGCGCGGTCGCCTGCACGATCAGCCGCAGCGCCAAGAGCGTCAGGCCGAGGCCCAGCACGGCGCGGCCGATATCGCGCCGGCGCGTCGCCTCGCCGCTCATGAAGGTGGCGACGCCGGCCAGGATCAGCGCCGCATGCAGCCAGGACAGGTCGAAGGCCAGCGCCTGCGCCACCAGCGTGGTGCCGACATCGGCGCCGAGCGCGACCGCAAGCCCCATCGGCGCCGTCATCAGCCCGCGCGCGGTGAAGCTCGCCGCCAGCATCACGGTGGCGGTGGCGCTTTGCAGCAGCACGGCAACGCCAAGCCCGGCGAGGAAGGCCGGAACGCGCGCGCGCAGATGCTCCCCCAGCCAGCGCCGCAGCGTCCCGCCGCTGGCGCGCAGGACGCCCGTGCGCACGGTGCGCAGCCCCCACAGCATGAGCGCGACCGCGCCCAGAAGCTGGATCAGGACTGCCGTGCCGGAGAGCGGATTGGCGAGCGTGCTTGTCATGAAACCGCAACATACGCTGCGGCCCGTGGCCGTCGCAACGAGATGTGGTGCCGGCGCGCGGTGGACCTGCCTCGCGGCACGGTATCAGTTTGGTGCAAGCCCATTCAATGCCAGGGCGAACACGTCGTAGTTGCGCGGGCGCGGCGCTCCGGTGGCCGGAGGGGCGGCCAGCGGCACGGCAAGTGGGCGGTTGAAGATCATCGGCACGATCTGCTCGGTCAGGCCGCCATGGCTGCGCAGGGGCGCATCGAGCCCCGAGAGGTCGTGCGCGGCGGCCGAGGTGCCGACGGTCATGTGCCGCGCGCTGATCACCACAAGGTCGCCCATACGGTCGGGCGGCAGGCCGAAGCGCGCGCAGGCGGCATCGCGCGGCAGCACGAGGTCGATGCCCGCCAACGCGGCAATGCGCGGCAGGAGCGCCGCCCCCTGCCCCGCCGCGGCGCCGTGCAGATGCACCGTCGCGAAGGAGCCGAGCGCGCCGTGATGCACGACATAGGGATCGGTGATCGGCAATATGACGGTGCTTGCACCCGCGCCGAGCCAGCCATCGAGCATGTCCTGGAGATAGAGCACGTTCGGCCTGCCGGTGGCGTCGTGCTTGTCGTTCATGCCGTGATCGGCGGTGACGGCGAGCGTCGCCCCCAGCGCGTCGAGCGCGCCGAGATGGCGGTCGACCATGGCGTAGAAGGCGTTCGCCTCGGCGCTGCCGGGGGCGTGCTTGTGCTGGATATAGTCGGTGGTGGAGAGATACATCAGGTCGGGGCGCATCCGCTCCAGCAGGCGCACGCCTGCGGCCAGCACGAACTCCGACAAGGCCGCCGAATAGACATCCGGCAGCGGCAGGCCGACGAAGCCGAGCGCATCGTCGAGCCCGTGCGTCGCCGCCGCCGCCTTGTCGGCACGTTCGGCCGAGAGGCAGACCCCGCCTGCCATGCCGTGGCCGAGCAAGAGGCGCAGCTTGTCCTTGGCCGTCACCACCGCGACCCTGGCCCCCGCCTGCGAGAAGGCGGCGAAGATCGTCGGCGCGCGCAGGAAGGACGGGTCGTTCATCATCACCGCCTTGCCGCTCTCCGGGTCGATGAAGAAGTTGCCGCTGATGCCGTGCACCGCGGGCGGGGCACCGCAGGCGATGGAAAGGTTGTTGGGGTTGGTGAAGCTCGGGATCACTGCCTCGGCCAGAAGCGACGTGCCCTTGGCAATGATGCGCGCGAGATTGCGCATCAGCCCCGCGGCGATCGCTGCCTCCGTATAGGCGGGCTCGCTGCCATCGAGGCACACCACCACCGTCGGCCGCGCCGGCCAGGCATAGCGGCGGCCATTGACGCTGACGGCATCGGGCCGGACGGCGGCAGGCATGGGCGCGCGCCCTAGCGGCGGAACAGGGTGTAGATGCCCTGCGTGCCCATCTCGCGCCCGCCGGCGGCGGCAAGCTGCTCGAACAGGTGCTTGGCCTGGGCGAGACCGGGGAGCTTGAGGCCCATGCGCTCGGCCTCCTCCAGCGCGATGGTCTGGTCCTTGATGAAATGGTGGACCAGGAAGCCGGGCGCGAAATCGTCCTTCAGGATGCGCGCGCCGAGGACGTTGAGCTGGAAGCCGCCCGCCGCGCCCGAGCCGATCGAGGCCATCAGCGCCTCGGCGCTCAGCCCGGCCTTCATGGCGTAGGCCAGCCCCTCGGCGACACCGATGATGGTGCTGGCGATGACGATCTGGTTGGCCATCTTGCAGTGCTGGCCGGCGCCGGGGCCGCCCTGGTGGACGATGGTCTTGCCCATGCACGCGAACAGCGGCATCGCCTCGTCGAAGGCGGCCTTGTCTCCGCCCGCCATGATCGAAAGCCGCGCCTCGCGCGCGCCGACATCGCCGCCTGAGACCGGGGCGTCGAGCGAGCGGCAGCCCTTCTTCGCCGCCTCGGCGGCGATGCGCGCGGCGAGGCTCGGCGAGGAAGTGGTCATGTCGATCAGCAGGCTGCCGGGCCGGGCGTTCGCCACCACCGCACCCTTGCCGAGATAGACATCCTCGACGTCGGACGGGTAGCCCACCATCGTCACGACAGCGTCGGACGCGGCGGCGAGCGAGGCGGGGCTGTCGTGCCAGGTGGCGCCGGCCTCGATCAGGGCCGCGGCCTTGGCACGCGAGCGCGTATAGACGTGCAGCTTGTAGCCGGCCTTCTGGATGTGCCCGGCCATGGGCGCGCCCATGATGCCAAGGCCGATGAAGCCGACGGAGGTGGTGGCGGGCGAAACGGGCATCGGGGCATGTCCTTGGCTGGGAAGCGGGCACGGGCGAAGGGCGCGGTGCGCCATCCGCCGGCGGACCAGAAGCCCGAGGATCGCCGGTCCCGTCAAGGGTCTAGCGTGGCAGCGCCGCCCCGGCAGCCGCGCCGCCTTCTGGCGCCCGCCGCATCTGTGTATCCTGCCACCCGAGCCGCGCCCCTGCTCCCGCCCCGCGACCTTCGGAACGTCCAGCCCCCCGCCATGATCGCCCGCACCGCGACCTTCGCCTTCCAGGGCATCGAGACCGTGCCCGTCGAGGTGCAGGTGCAGATCGCCGCCGGCCTGCCGGCCTTCGTGCTGGTGGGCCTGCCCGACAAGGCCGCCGCCGAGGGGCGCGAGCGGGTGCGCGCCGCGCTCACCGCCATGGGCCTGTCGCTGCCGCCCAAGCGCATCGTGGTCAACCTCGCCCCGGCCGACCTCGCCAAGGAGGGCAGCCACTACGACCTGCCGATCGCGCTCGGTGTGCTGGCGGCGATGGAGGTGCTGCCGGCCGAGGAGCTGGCCGGCTTTGCCGCGCTGGGCGAGCTCGGGCTCGACGGCTCGCTTGCGCCGGTGGCCGGCATCCTGCCGGCGGCGATCGGCGCCTCGGCGCGCGATCTCGGCCTGATCTGCCCGGCCGCGCAGGGCGCCGAGGCGGCCTGGGCCGGTCGGATCGAGATCCTGGCCGCCTCCTCGCTGCTGGCACTCGTGAACCACTTCAAGGGCACGCAGGTGCTGTCCCCGCCCGTTCCGGCCACGGCCGAAGCGACCTTGCGCGGCCCCGATCTGGCCGATGTGCGCGGCCAGGAGACCGCGCGCCGCGCGCTCGAGGTTGCCGCCGCCGGGGGGCACAACCTGCTGATGATCGGCCCGCCCGGCTCGGGCAAGTCGATGCTGGCCGCGCGCCTGCCGGGCCTCCTGCCCGACCTCAGCCCGCGCGAGGCGCTCGATGTCAGCACCGTCCACTCGCTCGCCGGAATGCTGAATGACGGACGGCTGGTGCAGCGCCCACCCTATCGCGCGCCGCACCATTCGGCCTCGATGGCGGCGCTGATCGGCGGCGGGCTGCGCGCCAGGCCGGGCGAGGTCTCGCTCGCCCATCACGGCGTGCTGTTCCTCGACGAGCTGCCCGAGTTCCCGCGCATGGCCCTCGAAGCGCTGCGCCAGCCGATCGAGGCGGGCGAGACCACGGTCGCGCGCGCCGCCGCCCACGTCACCTATCCCGCGCGTTTCCAGCTTGTCGCGGCGATGAACCCGTGCCGCTGCGGCTTCTATGGCGATCCGGCGCGCGAATGCGGACGCGCCCCGCGCTGCGCCGAGGACTACCAGGGCCGCATCTCCGGCCCCCTGCTCGACCGCATCGACCTCGTTATCGAGGTGCTGCCGGTGGCGCCGGCCGATCTCGCGCGCGCGCCCGCCGGCGAAGGCTCGGCCGGGGTTGCCGCACGCGTGGCCGAGGCGCGCGCGCGCCAGCGCCGCCGCTATGGCGAGGACGGGCCGCGCTGCAACGCGGCTGCCGAGGGCGAGGTCCTGAAGCGGCATCTCGCGATCGAGAACGAGGCGCTTGCATTGGCCGAGCAGGCCGCCGAGCGGCTCAAGCTTTCGGCGCGTGGCTTCACCCGCGTGCTCAAGGTCTCGCGCACCATCGCCGACCTTGGCGCAGCCTTGGCGATCAGCAAGGCGCATGTCGCCGAGGCGCTCGCCTTCCGCCATCACCGGCCCGGACGGACGCCCTAGCCGCCGCGCGCTTGCCTGTCCCGCTAGTCGTCGGCGCGGAAAGCGCCTTCGAGCCAGATCGGCGCGCCCTCGGGCAGGGCGATCATCACGTCGAAGCGGCAGTCGCAGCCGGCAAGCTCGGGCCGCTCGGCCAGCGCGATCTCGGCCGCGGCGACCAAGCGGCGGCGCTGCGCCGGACTGACCGCCTCGGCGCCATCGGCCGCGCTCATGCGTGCCTTGACCTCGACGAAAAGCACGAGCCCGTCGCGCCGGGCCAGGAGGTCGATCTCGCCCGCAGCCGTGCGCAATCGCTGCGCCAGGATGGCGAAGCCGGCGGCCTCCAGCACGCGTGCGCAAAGCGCCTCGGCCGCGCGACCTGCCCTCTCGGCGCGACGGCCGCGCGCGTGGCGCGTGCCGGGTCGGGCAGCGTCGCGGCGGGCAGCAGCACGACCATTCGGCGCCATCAGGCGATACTCATTCCGGGGTTTCCCCTGGCCACCCTTTCGGGCACGATGGGCGCCAACTCTAGTCGGCAAGCTGCCGAGATCGCAACCGGAGGACCGGCCATGCTCAACCGCCGCAGCTTCATGATCTCCACCAGCGCCACCGCGCTCGCCGCCGCCGCCTCGGCCCGCGCCCGCGCCCAGGCCCGCGCGCGCGAGGTGCGTGTCGGCTTCAGCCAGGATGCGGTGACGCTCGATCCCGCCAACCACCGCGGCCGCGAGACCGAGACGATCATCCGCAACATCCATGACGGGCTGGTCACGCGCGCACCCGACATGAAGATCGTGCCCGAGATCGCCGAAAGCCTGCGCCAGGTCAATCCCATTATCTGGGCCGCCGTGATCCGCCAGAATGTGCGCTTCCATTCCGGCGAGGTTCTGACGGTCGAGGATGTCAAGCACGCGATGGACCGCTTCACGGTGGACGGCTTCCTCGGCGGGCAGACCAGCCCGCGCAAGGGCCTGCTCGCGGGTGTGGCGGGCACGGACATCGTCGATGCGCGCACGGTGCACATCAAGCTGCGCGAGCCCTGGCCGATCCTGCCGGTGATGCTGCCCTTCCACCAGATGACGAACCGGCGCCAGGTGCAACGCGTGGGTGATGCCGGCATGGCCACCCAGCCCGACGGCGCCGGCCCGTTCAAGCTGGTGGAATGGCGCCGCGGCGACCGCGTGGTGATGGAGCGCTTCGCCGAGTATTACGGCGGCTCGCCCGAGGTGCCGCCGGCCGGCCCGGCGCAGGTCGATCGCGTCATCTTCCGCGTCCTGCCCGAGAATGCCTCGCGGCTCGCGGCCCTGCTCGCAGGCGAGGTCGACATCATCAACGAGCTGCCCGCCTCCGCCATGCGCCAGGTCGAGGCCAACGCCAATACGCGCGTGATAAAGACCAACGGCACGCGCACTTTCTTCATCGGCATGAACCTGAGCCGGCCACATTTCGCCGATGTGCGCGTGCGCAAGGCGATGAACCACGCCATCAACAAGCGGCTGATCATCGATCGCGTGCTGCAGGGCACGGCCACTCCGCTCAACGGCGTGATGAGCCCGGATTCGGCCTTCTTCAACCGCAACCTTGCCGAGTATCGCTACGACCCCGATCTCGCCCGCCGCCTGCTGACCGAGGCCGGCATGGGCGGGGGCTTCGACTGCACCATCGATTGCGTCAACGCCTTCAAGGAGCAGGTCGAGGCGATCGCCCAGATGCTCCAGCGCGTCGGCATCCGCGCGCGCGTGCAGGTGTGGGAAGGCGCGGTGCTGAACCCGATGTGGCAGACCGCCGAGCGCCGGCGCGAGCGCGACATGCTGTTCACCTCCTGGGGCAATGCGACGCTCGACCCTTCGGACATCTTCACGCCGACCATGCGCGCCAATGCCCGCGGCAACTACACCGGCTACAACAATGCCGAGGTCAACAAGCTGCTCGACGATGGCGAGACCGAGACCGATGCGGCCAAGCGGCGTGCCATGTACATGCGCGCCGAATCGATCGTGAACGCCGAGGTGCCGTGGATCTTCCTCTGGCTGCCCGAGGATCTCTACGGCGTCTCCAAGCGCATCGAGGGTTGGCGCCCGCAGGCCGATAGCCGCATCAACCTCCACCGCGTCCGCCTGGCCGGCTGATGCCCGCGGCATGAGCTATTCGCGCATCGCCGAAAGGTTCCTCCAGCTTGTTCCGGTGCTGTTCGGCGTCAGCGTCATCGTCTTCCTGATGATCACGCTGACGCCGGGCGACCCCGTGGAGATCATGCTCGCCGACCAGCGCGCGACCGAGGAGCAGATCGCCGCCCTGCGCCGTGACATGGGCCTCGACAAGCCGCTGGCCGAGCGGTTCTTCCACTTCCTCGTCAACGCGGTGCAGGGCGATTTCGGCCTGTCCTTCTTCCACCGCCGCCCGGTGATCGACGTGATCGCCGAGCGGCTGCCGGCGACGATCGAGCTCACGCTCGCTTCGATGCTGGTGGCGATCATGGTGGCGATCCCGCTCGGCGTGATGGCGGCGGTGCGGCGGGACACCTGGCTCGATCGCGCCTGCACGGTGGGCGGGCTGTTCGGCGTTTCCATGCCGGGCTTCTGGTTCGGCATCCTGCTGATACTGCTGTTCGCGGTGGAGTTGCGCCTTCTGCCGGTGGGCGGGCGGCTCGGCTACGACTACGAGGTGGCGCGTATCACCGGCATGGTGCTGATAGACAGCCTGCTGGCCGGACGGCTCGACAGCTTCCGCAATGCGCTTGCGCATATCGCGCTGCCGGCGCTGACGCTCGGCCTGCCCTCGGCTGCGCTGCTGATGCGCGTCACGCGCGCCTCGATGGTCGAGGTGCTGGCGGCCGACTACATCACCTTCGCGGAGGCGAAAGGATTGTCGCGGCTGCGCGTGCTGGCGCGCCACGCCCTCAAGAACGCGTTGATCCCCACCGTCACGGTGGCCGCGATCGAGACCGGCGCGCTGCTAGGCGGCAACATGATCGTCGAGACGGTGTTCGGCTGGCCCGGCCTCGGCCGGCTGGTGGTGGAGAGCATCTTCGCGCGCAACTATCCGCTGGTGCAGGCCGCCGTGCTGCTCTACGCGCTCACCTATGTTCTCCTGAACTTCGTGGCCGACATCCTCTACACCACGCTCAACCCGCGGGTGCGGCTGTGAGCCAACCCGCCCCCACCCCCGCCACCGCCCCGAATGGCGGCCTGCCTGCCGCCGAGCGGCCGGAATCGCCGCTGCACGCCAGCCTGGCCACCTTCC
The DNA here is from genome assembly GCA_020850755.1 of Alphaproteobacteria bacterium. Classification (GTDB taxonomy): domain Bacteria; phylum Pseudomonadota; class Alphaproteobacteria; order Acetobacterales; family Acetobacteraceae; genus JADZEB01. The sequence goes on from JADZEB010000016.1 coordinate 66,837, forward strand.
GCGCCAACCGCCTTTCGCTCGGCGCCGCGATCCTGATCCTGGTTTTCGCGCTGATCGCGATCCTGGCGCCGCTGATCGCACCGCACGACCCGGCCGATGGCGACCTGCTGCGCCGCCTCCAGCCGCCCGCCTGGCGGCCCGATGGCGAGTGGAGCTACCTGCTCGGCTGCGACGCGCTCGGCCGCGACATCCTTTCGCGACTGATCTATGGCGCGCGCGTCTCGATGATGATCGGGCTGATCGTGATCTCGATCTCGGCCACCATCGGCACGCTGGCCGGGCTGGCGGCGGGGTATCTCGGCGGCATCACCGATACGCTGATCTCGCGGCTGGTCGATACGCTGCTCTCCTTCCCCTACCTCGTCTTCGCGATCGGGCTGATGGCGATGATGGGACCGGGGCTGCACAACATCATCCTCGCCCTGGTCTACAAGGAGTGGGTCTTCTCCTGCCGCGTCGTGCGTGGTGCGACGCTCGCCGCGCGCGAGCTCGAGTATGTCGAGGCGGCGCGGGCACTCGGCTGCACGCGCGCGCACATCATGCTGCGCGAGATACTGCCCAACATCCTCTCGCCCGTGCTGGTGGTCGCCACCTTCCGCATGGCCTACATCATCATCATGGAGGCGAGCCTGTCCTTCCTCGGGCTCGGCGTGCAGCCGCCCACCCCCTCCTGGGGCTCGATGGTGGCCGACGGGCGCGAGCATCTGCTTGAAGCCTGGTGGGTCGCCACCCTGCCCGGCTTCGCCATCCTGGCGCTGGTGCTCGCGATCAATGTCGCGAGCCAGGGCCTGCGCGACGCCTTCGACCCGAGGCTGCGCGGATGAGCGCACCGGCCGCGGCGAGCATGCCCCTGGACGATGCCGTGCCCGCGCCCGGGGCGCTGCTGTCGGTGCGCGATCTGCGCACGGTGTTCCCGACGCGGCGCGGGATCGTGCAGGCGGTCGATGGCGTCGATCTCGATGTCATGCCGGGCGAGGCGCTGGGCGTGGTGGGCGAGTCCGGCTCGGGGAAAAGCGTCACCTTCCTGTCGGTGCTCGGCCTGATCCGCCCGCCGGGGACGGTGACGGCAGAAACACTGCGCTTCGAGGGCTTCGACCTCATGCGCCTCTCGGCCACCGAGCGGCGGCGGCTGCGCGGGCGGGCCATGGCGCTGACGATGCAGGATGCGCTCTCGGCGCTCAATCCTGCCTTCACCGTCGGCACGCAGATCATGGAAGGGCTGTTGACGCACGGCATCGTTGCCAATGCCCGCGCCGCGCGCGAGGAGGCGGTCGCGCTGATGGGCCGCGTCGGCATCCCCTCGGCCGCCGCGCGGGTGGACGAGTATCCGCACCAGTTCTCGGGCGGCATGCGCCAGCGCATCATGATCGCGATCGCGCTGGCCGCGCGCCCGCGCCTCTTGATCGCGGACGAACCCACCACCGCGCTCGATGTCACCATCCGCGCCCAGGTGCTCGACCTGATCGACGATCTGCGCCAGAGCGAGGGCATGGCGCTGGTGCTGATCACGCATGACCTCGGCGTGGTGGCCGAGCGCACGGAAAGGCTCGCGGTGATGTATGCCGGTCAGATCGTGGAAACCGGCCCCACCGCCGCCGTGCTGGCGGCACCGCGCCATCCCTATACGCGCGGCCTGTTGGCCAGCCTGCCGCGGCTCGACGCGCCCGACAGTCCGATCCAGGCAATTCCGGGCCAGGTGCCCGACCTCACGCGCCTGCCGCCGGGCTGTCGCTTCCGCGAACGCTGCCCGCTTGCGGTCGCGGCCTGCGCCGAGCCGGTCTTGCTCGCGCCCGTCGGGCCGGACCGCGCCGCGCGCTGCATTCGCACCGAGGCGCTGGCGTCATGAGCGCGCTGGTCGAGGTCGCCGGGCTTTCCAAGCATTTTCCGCTGCCGCGCACGCTCGCCGCGCGCATCGCCCGCCGCCCGGCGCAGATCGTGCGCGCCGTGAGTGGTGTGGATCTCGCAATCGCGCGCGGCGAGACGCTGGGGCTGATCGGCGAGTCCGGCTGCGGGAAAAGCACGCTCGGGCGGCTGATCCTGCGCCTGCACGAGCCCTCGGCCGGGGCCATCCGCTTCGACGGCCAGGCGATCGAGGCGGTGCCCGAGCCCGAGCTGCGCCCCTTGCGCCGGCGCATGCAGATCGTATTCCAGGATCCCTATGCCTCGCTCAATCCGCGCCGGACGGTGCAGGAGATCCTGGCCCTGCCGCTCCGGCTGCACGAGCAGCTCTCCGGCCAGGCGGCGGAGGCGCGCATCGTGGCGATGCTCGACCGCGTCGGGCTGGCGCGCGCGCATCTCGGCCGTTTCCCGCACCAGTTCTCGGGCGGGCAGCGCCAGCGCATCGGTATCGCGCGCGCGCTGATCCTCCGCCCCGATTTCGTCGTCTGCGACGAGCCGGTTTCCGCGCTCGACGTTTCCGTGCAGGCGCAGGTGCTGGCGCTCTTGCGCGAGCTGCGCGACGAGATGGGGCTCACCTACCTGTTCATCTCGCACGATCTGGCGGTGGTGGCGCATCTCAGCAACCGCGTGGCGGTGATGTATCTCGGCCGCATCGTCGAGCAGGGCGGCCGCGACGCGGTGCTGGCAAGCCCGGCCCATCCCTACACCCAGGCGCTGCTCGCGGCCGTACCGCGCATCGGCGCCGATGGGCGGGTGGTGGCGCGCGCACGCGCCGCGCCGGGCGAGCTGCCCTCGCCGCTGGCGCCCCCGCCCGGCTGCGCCTTCCATCCGCGCTGCCCCTTCGCTGGCCCGCGCTGCCGCGCCGAGGTGCCAGCGCTCAAGCCGCTCGCGGGCGACGGGCGCATCGTCGCCTGCCACCAGCATGACGGAGGCGTGGGATGAGCCCTGTCCTGCCGGTGCGCCTTGCCGGCGATGCCTTCGCGCGCGGCCGCGCCCAGGCCGAGGCCGAGCCGGCCATGGCCGCCGCCGTGCGCGAGGCGGTGGCACTGCGTCTTGATCGCGCCGGTGCGGTGCGCGGCACGAAGCGCGCCCGGGCCTTCCTCGACCGCCAGCGCGAGGCCACCACCCGCCTCGCCCCCGAGGCGCTGGCCGAGATCGCCGGCATAGGCGCGGGCTTCGCCGTGGCCGATTCCGACCTGTTCACGTTCCTGCACCTGTCCGTGCTGGCCGACCTGGCGGCCGCGCCGGACGATGGCGCCGATGGCTGCACCGCCTGGGCCGCGCGCCGGCCGGACGGGGGCGCGATCTTGGGCAAGAACCGCGACTTCAAGCCCGAGCATGCCGCGCTGCAACGCCTGTTCCTGCACGCGGACCCGGCCTGGGGCGGGCGGCGGGTGCTGTGCCTCGGCTCGCTCGGCGCGCCGGGGGCCTATTCCAGCGGCATCAACAGCGACGGGCTGGCGCTGGCCGACACCCAGATCGGCACCGCCGACCATGGCCCCGGGATCCTGCGCTATTTCCTGATGAGCAAGCTCCTGGCCGAATGCGCCAACGTGGCCGAGGCGCTGGCCATGATCGGCCGCCTGCCGCATGCCGGCGGGGGCAGCCTGATGCTGGCCGATGCCGGGGGCGATATCGCCGCGGTTGCCTTGCGCCACGGCCGCATCGAAATCGACCGCGGCGAGGCCGCCGGCGGGCAGTGGGTGGCGCACACCAACCATTACCGCCGCCACCCCGACGCGATCCCCGGCGCGCCCGATTCACAGGCCCGCCTCGGCGCGATCGAGGGGTTCCTGGCGCGCGGGCTTGGCGGAGAGCCAATTGCCGCCGCCAAGGCCGCCATGGCCAGCCGCGCCCCGGTGGCGCTATGCAAGCGGCTCGGCCCCGACAGCCCGGACAGCGCCACGCTCGCCACCACGCTCTACCTCACGGCGAACGGCGATACCTGGCTCGCCGACGGCGCGCCCGACGCAGTGCCCTGGCGCCGTTTCGTTGCGCATGCGCGCGAGGGCTGGCGCGAGACCCCCGAAGGGGCGTAAGCAACGCAGCGCGTTCATCCTGCCACGACACGGGCTCCGGCCCGGCAATCGCAGAAGGGCTAGCCGTCATGGCCGACAGTTTCCGCATCATCTGCCCGACCGGGCATCTCGGCTTCACCCCGCTCGAGAAGGCGAGCTTCCTCGCCGGCTGCGCCGAGAAGCCCGATGCGGTGATCGCCGATTCCGGCAGTTGCGATATCGGCCCCTACCCGCTCGGCGCCGACGGGCAGGCCAGCCCGCCGGCCTGGCAGTATCACGACGTCGAGATCATGCTGCTGGAGGCGCGCAGGCTTGGCGTGCCGATGATCATCGGCTCGGCCTCCGACACCGGCACCGATCGCGGCGTCAACCAGTTCGTCGAGATCGTCCGCGAGGTGGCGAAGAAGCACAAGCTCGCCCCGTTCAAGCTCGCGGCACTCTATTCCGAGCAGAGCATCGACAGCCTGCGCGCCTATCTGGCCAAGGGCGGGCGGATCGAGGGGCTGGACGGCCGCCCCGACGCCACGCTGGCCACGCTCGATGCCACGAGCCGCGCCGTCGCCGTGATGGATGCCGAGCCGATCCGCAAAGCACTCCTGGCCGGGGCCGAGGTGGTGATCGTCGGGCGCTGCTCGGACTGCGCGATCTTCGCCGCGCCCCTGCTCAATCGCGGCTTCGGCCCGGCGATCAGCTACTATGCCGGCAAGCTGATGGAATGCGCCTCGTTCTGCTGCGAGCCCTATATGGGCAAGGAAAGCATCATGGGCAGCATCACGGCCGACGCCGTGGAGGTGACGGCGATGCATCCCGGTCAGCGCTGCACGCCGGCCTCGCTCGCCAGCCATGCGATGTATGAGCGGCGCAACCCCTTCCACGAGCATGTCGCCTCGGGCCTCGTCGACATGACCAATTGCCGCTACGAGCAGGTGGGGCCGAAAACCACGCGCGCCACCGGCCCGGCTTTCGTGCCGGCGGGCAAGACCAAGGTCAAACTGGAAGGCGCGGGCAAGGTGGGCGAGCGGCGGCTGGCGATCGTGGGCGTGCGTGACCCGGAGACGATCGGGCGCATCGACCGCGCCATCGCCTGGGCCAAGGACCGTCTGAACGAGCGGTTCGGCCCGATCGGCGGCGAGTATCAGGTCTACTACCATCTCTATGGCCGCGACGGGGTGATGGGGCCGCTGGAACCGACGCCGCCCGCGCAGCCGCACGAACTTGGCATCGTCGTCGAGACGGTGTGCAAGGACGGCAAGCGCGCCGAGGAGATCTGCGCGCTGGCCGCGCGCAACCTGTTCTATGCCCGCCTGCCCGACGTGAAGGGCACCGCAGGCGCGGCCGCGCTGATGGGCGACGAGATCCTGGTCGGCAAGGCCGGCTATGAATGGACGCTCAATCACGTCATGGCGGTGGACGATCCGGAAAGCCTGGTTCGCACGCGCTTCGAGACCATCGACGGCACCAACTGAACCGTCCGGGAGACGCCGCCATGCCGACCCTTCGCGAACTCGCCTCCACCATCCGCAGCAAGAATGCGGGCGTGGACCATATCACCTTCGACATCATTTTCCGCGAGCGCGCCAACTTCGAGCGCGTGCGCAACGCCAAGGTGCTGACACGCGAGAGCGTGGCCGCGCTCTATCGCATGGACCCGGAGCGCATCACGGACTTCGTCGTGTTCGAGCCCGCCAATGCGATCAAGTTCACCATCCGCCGCGACCGCCCCTCGGGCGGGCCGGGCGAGCACGACGTATTCGGCAGCCAGCAATACGCCCCGCTGATGGGCATTGAAATACCATAACCAATGCGGGGTTTCTCCTCAGGAAACTGAGCGACTGCTCAGTAAACTTTCGGAATCAGACTCCACATCCTCGGCGCTTGGCGTTAAGGTTCCGGTCGTGGCCGAACAAAAAGGGCCACTCCGGGAAGAACGCCGAGAAGCTGAGGTCCATCCAGTCATGTCCGGCATGTTTCAGGTCGTGCTCTGCAGCAGCACCGCCGTCGCTCTCGTTCATATCAAGAATGGATGCCGCTTCGATTTCGCCTGCCTGCCGAACGGCCCCTTGGAGCTGCAGGGCATCCGCAGCACCAAGCGCGGCGTGGGCACCTTCTGCTGCGAGGAGGTGTTCGTGACCGAGCAGGCGAAGCGCTTCGCCCGCCAGGTCTGGCTGCGCCACCGCGCCGAGATCACCGCCGCCGCCGGCAACTGAGCGCTCGCTCAGTTCCGATCTGGGGTTGCGGTAAGGCCGCCCGCGCGCGGCCGGCTAGCACGCGCGCCGCAGCCAGCACGCGCGCCACGGCCAGCCGCCCATTGCCGCCCTGCCCAAGGGCCGGACACTCCGGCGCTGGCGCATTGGCGTGCCCGCATTCCCGCCGCGCGCCGCTTGCGGCCCGCCCCCTCGCCCGCCAAGATGCTGACCCGCACCGCCCGTGCGGCGCGGACGGTTCGTTCTGCGCCCGGTTGCGGCGCGGCCAGCCCGGAGGTTCCTACCCATGCGCGTCTCGCTGATCCAGATGAACAGCCAGGACAACAAGGCCGCCAACATGGCCGACGCCAAGGCCCTGATCGCGCGCGCGGTAGCCGAGGACCGGCCCGACCTGATCGTGCTGCCGGAGATGTGGACCTGCCTCTCGGAGAATATCGAGGCCAAGCGCGCCGCGGCCGAGGACCTGCCCGCCGGCAATGCCGCCGGCGGCGAGGCCTATGAACTGATGCGCAGCCTCGCGGTCGAGCACAAGGTCATGCTGCATGGCGGCTCGATCCTGGAGCGGGCGGGTGAGAAATTCTTTAACACCACCATCGCCTTCGACCGCGACGGGCGCGAGATGGCCCGCTACCGCAAGATCCACCTGTTCGACGTGGTGACGCCGGACGGCAAGACCTACCGCGAATCGAACACGGTCGAGGGCGGGTCGGAGGTCGTGACCTTCAAGGCGGCCGGGCGGACCTTCGGCTGCACGATCTGCTACGATCTGCGCTTCCCCGAGCTCTACCAGGCGCTGGCCAGGCGCGGGGCCGAGGTGATCTTCGTCCCCGCCGCCTTCACCTTGCAGACCGGCAAGGACCATTGGGAGGTCTTGCTGCGCGCGCGCGCGATCGAGACCGAGACCTACATCCTGGCGCCGGGCCAGTGCGGCAGCTATGGCGGGGGCAAGCGGGCCAATTACGGCCACAGCCTGGTGGCGAACCCGTGGGGGCATGTGATCGCCAAGGCGCAGGACAGCGTGGGCCACATCTCGGCCCGGCTCGATTTCGACTATCTCGCCTCGGTCCGCGCCGCGATCCCGGTGCACCAGCACAAGAAGCTGGTGTGAGGGGAAAAGCGGTTCAGCGCCCCTGCCCTCAGCCCTGCGCGCCCTTGTAGGCGCCCACGCCCTCGCCCAGGAACTTGTTGTTCTGCTCGCGGATGCGCGCCGCCTCGTCGTCATAGAGGAACGGCAGGAAGGCGAAACGCCGCCCGCGCGTCACCCTGGAAACCGCATGCAGGAGCGAGCAGGAGAACACCACCGCGCCCCCCGCCGGCGCCTTGAAGCTGCGCGGCCCGAACTCGGGGAAGCTCACCTCGCCGCCGTCGAAATCCTCGTTCAGGTTCACCGACACGGCGAAGCGGCGATGCGCCGTGCCCTTGGTGGTGTTGTCGCGGTGGGCGCGGAAATGCGCCTCGTCCTCGGCGGCATAGCAGCAGACGATGTAGCGCTCCATCCGCGTGATCTTGAACTGGTGGGCGCGGTGGATCATCGGCACGACGCGGCGGATGAAACGCGACTTGGCCGCCTCGATCACCGCGGGGTCGGTGATGTCGTAGTCCCTGCGCCGCTTGTGCCCGAAATCATGCACCTCGACCGTCTTGCCGCCGATTTCGCGCATGAAGCCTGATTCCTGCCCGCCATCGGCCTCGTACAGCCCGATCAGCTGCTGGCAGAACTCCGGCTCGAACACGTTCGGCAGCAGCAGCACCGGCGCGTTCATCTCGATCCCGAGATGGCGACCGACCGGAGGCAGAGCGTCGAGAAAGGCCAGCAACTCGGCGATGTCGGCCTGGTCAGGGGCGAAGGGAATGACCTTCAGCACGCGCAAGGCGGGGTCGAGCACGAACCAGAGCCGGCGCGCGCGCACCCCCTTGTCGGTCGCGCCTGCTTCCCGCGCCAAGGCGCCGTAGAGGCGGCTCACGGTGCCATCGAAATCCCAGAAGTAGCGGTAGCCGGGGTAGCGGTCGGCGACGCGCTTCTCCGCCTCGTCATTGGGGTCGAGGCTGACGCCGAAGAAGCAGCCGGTGACGTCGTCGAAGAACGCCGCCCTGCTCTGCACTGCCGCGATCGCGGCCCGCGCATGGGGGTCGGCGGCGGTGGCGAAGAAACACAGGACGACATAGCGCCCAGCCGAGGTGTCGAAGGAATAGGCGGGGTTGGCGAAGGACCGCTGCTTGAACCAGGGCGCGGGATCCCCCGCCGTCACGCGAATGTAGGTCTCCATCTCTCCCCCACCCCTTCTTTGCTGGCCCGGACTTGGCTGCGCCGGACTTGGCTGCGCGGGGGGGCGGCCACGCGCAAGCGCTGGATCGCGCCCTGACCGGCAGTGCTGCCCCCGAACCCCGCACAATACCCCCACACCGAAAAGCGCAGGCGCCCGGCATTCCGGGGGCGCGGCGCTCCTGGTCAACGATACTAGATAACCTAAGGACGTGATTCGACCAATAGACCTGGTCGTCGCTGCGGCGCCGGCACCACCGGCACGCCCGGCAAAGCCGCGACAGGAATGGCGCGCCCTGGTGGACTCGAACCACCGACCCACAGCTTAGAAGGCTGTTGCTCTATCCACCTGAGCTAAGGGCGCGACGCCATCGGCCGCAGCCGCCGCGCTGGCTCAATGGGTCCAGTTTTCGCTACGGCCGAACTTGAAATTATCAGCGTAAGCTTTTGGCTTTACGTGTCTATTTGCCGCACTGGCTTCGACAATATACGGAATGCCGTTGGCCTCGGCATAGGCGATCGCGGCCTCGCGGCTCTCGAACCGCAGCTTGAGCTGTGCCTGCGTGTCGCCTGAGGAGATCCAGCCCATCAGCGGGTCCGCGCGGCGCGGCTCGGCAGGCTCGTATTGCAGCACCCATTCATCCGTCCCGGCACGGCCGGACTGCATGGCATTCTTGGGCGGCTGGTAGATGCGCGCACGCATCGGCAATCCTCTCCTTCGCATGGTCGCGGCGCCGGAAGCCCATGGCCGAAACGCCGTGGCAAACCGGTTGGTCGGGGCGGCCGGATTCGAACCGGCGACCTTCTGGACCCAAACCAGACGCGCTAGCCAGGCTGCGCTACGCCCCGCCGGCCGGCAAGCTAGAGAGTCGGGGCGGGCGCTGCAAGGCCGCTTTGCAGCGCGCCCTCCCGGTCCCATCTCTGCGGGGGCACCCGCTGGAGGATGCGCGCCATGACCACACGCTCGATCGGACTGCCGGACCCGCTCTACGACTATTATCGCGGCATTGCCTGCCGGGAGTCGCCGCTTCTCGCGCGTCTGCGGGCGGAAACGGCGCCGATGAAGCAGGCCGGCATGCAGATCGCGCCCGAGCAGGGCGCCTTCATGGCGCTCCTGGTTCGGCTCCTTGGCGTGCGCCGCTACCTGGAGATCGGCACCTTCACCGGCTATTCCTCGCTCGCCGTGGGGCTGGCCATGCCGGCCGAGGGCCGGCTCACCTGCCTCGACGTCTCGGCCGAGTGGACCGCGATCGCGCGTCGCTACTGGGCCGAGGCGGGCCTGACCGACCGTGTCGAGCTGCGCCTCGCCCCGGCACTGGAAAGCCTCGCCACGCTGGAGCGCGAGGGCGGGGCCGGCCACTACGACATGGCTTTCATCGACGCCGACAAGGCCAACTACGCCACCTATCTGGACCATGCCCTGCGGTTGGTGCGCCGGGGCGGGTTGATCCTGTTCGACAATACGCTCTGGTCGGGACGGGTGGCTGATGCAGCCGCGAGCGACGCCGACACAGTGGCCTTGCGTGCACTCAATGCCGCGCTTCAGCGCGACGCCCGGCTGGAGGCGGTGCTGGTGCCAATCGGCGACGGGCTGACACTGGCGCGGATCGTCTAGCGGGCATCACGCCGCCGGGGTGGTCGGGGGCAGGCTCAGCGATTCGGCGCGGTGCCGAAGATCCTGTGCTGGACCAGGTCGCCGACGCGGATGCCCAGCCGCTCGGCCGTGCCGGCATTCACCTCCAGCGTGGCGCGCACCGGCCCGCGCGAGGAGATGGTGTCGAGGGAATGCGGCACGGTGCGCTCGGCGATGCGGTGCACGCGACCATCCGCGGCGATGAAGATCATGTCGAGGGGCAGGATGGTGTTGCGCATCCACATCGCGGATTCGCGCGGCTCGCCCCAGTCGAACAGCATGCCCTCGTCGTCGCCCATCTCGGTGCGGAACATCAGCCCGACCATCTGCTGCTCGGGGCGCAGCGCCATCTCCACACGGAAGGTGTGCTGGCGCCCGTCGCGCGTGGCGATGATCAGGTCCTCTCGCGGCAGGATCGGCTGCGGCCCGGTCTGCGCGGCACTGCCGCGCGACAGCCCGGCGAAGGCGCCAACAAGGCCGAGCACAGCCAGCAAGGCCATTGCGGGAACCGAGAGGAAACGGCGGCGAAGGAAGGTCATGGCGCACTACCGATAGCGTGGCGAAACGAGTTACGCAATCCAAGCCGAATGCCCGCTGCCTCCCATCCGCCATCTAGCCTGCCAGGACGGCCGCTGCGGCGGCGCGCAGTTCTGCCCGCACCGGGCCCGGCCGCGATGCGTCGGCAAGCGTCGTGAACCAGTGCGTGGGCGGGCTGCGGCCGGCAGCCCGGTTGTAGGACAGGCCCCGCAGCACACCTTCTGCCGCAGCCGGCAGCCTCTCCGGGATGGCATGGCCGTTCAGCGTCGCCCAGACACCGGTCCAGCAGCGCCCGACGCTCCACGGGTTGTAGCCGCCCCCGCCCAGAACCAGGAGCCGCGGCGCGGCACCACGCAGCGCCGCCACCACGCGCCAGATCGCCCCGTTCGAAAGCGACAGGTTGGAGAGAGGGTCCTCGGCCAGCGCATCGGCCCCGCACTGCAGCATGATCGCCTCGGGGCGCAGGCGCTCGACGAAGCGGAGGATCACCGCCTCCAGCAGGAAATCCATCTCGCTGTCGTTGAGGCCCGTAGGCACCGGCAGGTTGCGGGCATGCCCCCCGGCGCGATCGCCAAGCCGACCGGTGCCGGGCCAGCGCCCATCCTCGTGGATCGACAGGGTGAAGACGCGTTCATCCCCGGCGAAGGCTTCCTCCACCCCGTCGCCGTGATGGGCGTCGATGTCGACGTAGAGGATGCGGGCGAGCCCCAGGTCGAGCCAGGCGAGCAGGCCGAGCACCGGATCATTCAGGTAGCAGAAGCCGCTGGCGTGATCGCGCTTGCCATGATGCGTGCCGCCGGCCGGATTGTAGATGATGCCGCCATGAGCCAGCAGGCGGGCGGCGGCAATGGTGGCCCCCGCGCCGGTGGCGGGACGACGGAACATCTCGCGATAGATCGGATTGCCAGAGCCGCCGATGCGGTAGCGCTCGCGCACCTCGGGGCTGACGGCTTGCGCGCTCTCGGCCGCCTGCAAGGCGGCGAGATAGTCGGGGGCATGGAAACGGGCCAGGTCCCCGGGGTCCGCGGCGACTGCCTCGCGGAACTGCGCCTCGGGCAGCCAGCCGAGCGCGCGACAGAGGTCCATGACGGTCGAGACGCGCGGAATCGCCAGCGGATGCTTCGGCCCGTAGGTCGAGCGGCGATAGATCTCGTGGCCGAAGAACAAGGGCGGATCGATCATGGCGCGCAGAGAAATGGGCGGCCCGCGCCGGATTTCCAGGACAGCGGCCGGGCGGCCCGACAGAGCGGGGGGCGCCAGGAAGCCGCCGCGCCTAGCTGGAGGCGAAGCCGTAGCCGGGCTTCTTGTACTCGGGCCGGGGCGGGGCGAAGATGTCCAGCACGCGCGCGCCTTCGGGGCCCGCGCGCAGCGTGTGCGGCACGTTCCCGGGCGTGCGCCAGAAATCCCCCTTCTTGACCGGGATCTCCTCGCCGCCCTGCACGCGCACGGCCGAACCGTCCAGCAGCACGCCCCACTGTTCCTCGGGGTGATGGTGCATCGTGCCTTCGGCATTGGGCGCCAGCGTCGCCACCGACAGCATGGCGTGCTCTCCGGCGAATATGCGCGTCGTCACGCCTGCCGCGAGTTCGCGGAACAGGCCGTCGCTCGGATCGTCGAGGTTGTGGAACTCGCTCCTCTGGCTCATCGCGTGTGTCCTTGCTGCGAAAAGAGGCGTGGTGGGGAGACTACACAAGCTCGATCCGCGCGCCTATCGCGGCCGCAGCCGGAAAGAGCATCGTGCCGGCTTGCAAGCGCGCCCGTCCGGCGGCATATGATGGAGCATGTCACTGGGGGGAGCCCGATCGGCGGGCTGAGAGGTTCCGAGAACCGGAACGACCCCTGGAACCTGATCCGGGTCATGCCGGCGAAGGGATCAGTGCCTCGTGTCCGCCACCGCGTCTCTGCCCGCATCCGTGCCGAATGCGCGCCGCCCCGAGAACACGGCGCCCGGCATCCTCGTGCGCGTGCCCTCCTTCGATCTCGGCGGCATGGCGGTATTCCGCGACTTGACGCTGGATATCCGGGGCGGACGAACGAGCTGCATCCTCGGCCCCTCCGGCGTCGGCAAGACGACACTGCTGCGGCTGATGGCCGGTCACCTCGCAGCGCCCGGCGGCGCCGGCCTGTCGGTGGCCGCAACCGATGGCGCCCCGCTCTCCGGGCGCATCGCCTGGATGGCGCAGACCGACCTGCTGCTGCCCTGGGCCAGCGCGCTTGACAATGTCTGCCTCGGCGCGCGGCTGCGCGGCGAGCGGATCAACCGCACCGCACGCGATCGCGCCCGATCGCTGCTTGGCGCCGTGGGCCTGGCGGGGCGCGAGAGGGACTTGCCGCATCACCTCTCGGGCGGCATGCGCCAGCGCGTCGCACTCGCGCGCACGCTGATGGAGGATCGCCCGGTCGTGCTGATGGACGAGCCATTCTCGGCGGTCGATCTGCCGACGCGCATGCGGCTTCAGGAACTTGCCGCCTCGCTGCTGGCTGGACGCACGGTGGTGCTGGTGACGCACGACCCCTTGGAGGCGCTCAGGCTCGGCCACGACATCATCGTGCTGGGCGGGGCGCCGGCGCGGGTGGAAGCCGCGCTCTCGCCGACAGGCGGCCCGCCGCGCGATGTGCGCGACCCCGAGCTGTTGCGCCGGCAGGGCGAGCTGCTCGCGCGGCTTGCCAAGGCGGCCGCCAGCGCCGAGGCGTCGGCAATCACGGTGGCGCCATGAACCCCGCCCTGCGCGCCCTGATCGTCTTCGGCGGCATCCTGCTGCTGTGGCAGGGCATCGTCATCGCCACCGATGCCCCGCATTTCATCCTGCCCGCGCCCCTGCGCGTCTTTCGCACGCTCCTGGAAAGCTGGCCGATCATCCAGGGCCACGCGCTCGTCACCGGCGCCGAGATCCTGCTCGGGCTGCTGCTCGGCACGCTGCTCGGCATGGGCTCGGCCCTGGCGATGACAGCGCTGCCGCCCCTGCGCCGCTGGATGCTGCCACTGCTGGTCATCAGCCAGGCGATGCCGGTGTTCGCGCTCGCCCCACTGCTCGCGCTGTGGCTCGGCTTCGGGCTGGCGAGCAAGGTGGCGATGGCGACGCTGATCATCTATTTCCCGGTCACCACCGCCTTCTATGACGGGCTGCGCCGCACCGATCCGGGCTGGCTCGACCTTGCGCGCAGCATGAACGCGCGCCCGTACCTGCTGCTCTGGCGCCTGCGCCTGCCGGCGGCCCTGCCCGCGCTCGCCTCGGGCCTGCGCGTCGCGGCCGGCGTGGCGCCGATCGGGGCCGTGGTGGGCGAGTGGGTCGGCGCGGCCGAGGGGCTCGGCTATCTGATGCTGCACGCCAATGGCCGCAGCCAGACCGACCTGATGTTCGCCGCCCTGTTCACGCTCGGCGCGATGGCGGTGGCGCTGTGGTTCGCGCTTGATGCCGCCCTGCGCCGCCTGATCCCCTGGCAACCAGACACGCTCACCGCCCGGTCATGACCGAAGCAGCTGCGCCCCGATCTCGTTCGCACAAGGAGCACCCTACCATGTCGGCACCCCGCCTTCCCCGCCGCCGCCTGCTGGCCGCTGCCGCGGCCACGACCATGCTCGCCACTGCTTCCAGGCCCGGGCTGGCGCAAGGCACCCAAGGCACGCCGGCGGGTGCCTCGCCGCCGCGCGAACAACTCACCGTCCTGCTCGACTGGTTCGTGAACCCCGACCACGCGCCGCTGTTCGTGGCGCTGGAGCGCGGCGATTTCGCGAGGCGCGGGCTCGATGTGCGCCTGGTCGCGCCGGCCGATCCGAACGACCCGCCCAAGCTGGTCGCGGCCGGGCGCGGCGACGTGGCCGTATCCTACCAGAAGGCGCTGCACTTGCAGATCGACCAGGGTTTGCCCTTGGTGCGCATCGGCACGCTGGTCGCAACGCCGCTCTCCGCGCTCGTGGTGCTGGCGGACGGGCCCGTGCGCAGCATCGCCGATCTGCGCGGGCGCAGCGTCGGCTTCTCGGTCGCCGGCTTCGAGGAGGTGGTGCTCGGCACCATGCTGCGCAGCCATGGGCTCAGCCTCTCCGACGTGCGGCTGGTCAACGTGAACTTCGCGCTTTCCACCGCGCTGATGAGCCGGCAGGTCGATGCCGTGATCGGCGCCTTCCGCAACTTCGAGCTGAACCAGCTCGACATCGAGCGCCGGCCCGGCCGCGCCTTCTTCCCCGAGGAGCATGGCGTACCGATCTATGACGAGCTGATCTATGTCGCGCATCGCGACCGGCTGGGGGATGCCAAGCTGCGCCGCTTCATCGATGCAACCGAGGCGGCAACGCACTACATGATCAACAACAGCCGTGCCGCCTGGGATCTGTTCATCAAGGGGCGGCGCGAGCTCGACAACGAGCTCAACCGCCGCGCCTGGAACGACACGATCACGCGCTTCTCGCTCTCGCCCGGCGCGCTCGATCGCGCCCGCTACGAGCGCATGGCCGCCTTCCTGCGCGAGCGCAACATGATCCGCGGCGTGCCGGCGCTGGAAAGCTACGCCGCCGAGCTGCCGCCCGCGCGCTGAAGGGCTGCGCCAACGCCGCGTGCCCGAGGGCGCGGCTACTCGCCGGGGCGGATGTCGGGCGGAACGATCGTCCTGACGATCGAGGCGTCGAGCGCCTCGAACTGGTGCAGGCCGATCGTCTCGTACAGTTCCGCGCGCGTCATCATGCGGTCGAGCATGTTGAAGGTGCCGCCATCCTTGGCGATCGCGGCATAGAGCTCGGACGCGGCCTTGCCCTCGATCCGGAGCGAGGAGACCGGCCAGATGATCATCTTGTAGCCCATCTCCTCGTACTGCTTCGCCGGCAGATAGGGCGTGCGGCCGAACTCGGTCATGTTGAGCATCAGCGGCGCCTTCACCGCCGCCGAGAAGGCCTTGATGTCCTGCCCGCTGGTCAGTGCCTCGGGGAAGATCGCATCGGCCCCGGCCTCGAGATAGAGCTTGGCGCGCGCGATCGCGCCATCGAGCCCTTCGCTCGCCAGCGCGTCGGTGCGGGCGATGATATAGAGATGCCGCCTCGCCTTGCGCGCGGCGGCGATCTTGGCCGCCATGTCGTGCGGTGTGGCCAGCTTCTTGTCGTTGAGGTGCCCGCACTTCTTGGGCAGGATCTGGTCCTCGATGTGCACGGCCGCGGCGCCCGCATCCTCGAAGGCGCGGACCATGTTCATCACGTTCAGCGCCTCGCCATAGCCGGTATCCCCATCGACCAGGAGCGGCAGGCCGGTGGCGCGGCTGATGGTGCGCACGAAGAAGCACATCTCCTCGATCGTGATCACGCCGAGATCGGGCAGCCCCATGCTGGCGGTGATCGCGCCACCCGAGAGATAGAGCGCGGGGAACCCCGCGCGCTTAGCGATCAGGCCGCAGAGCGCATTGTGCGCACCGGGCATCTGCAGGATGCCGGGCTGCTCCAGGAGCTTGCGGAAGCGGATCCCCGCGGGCTCGGTCGGCAGGTCGTCAGCGAGGAGGAAGGTCATGGCATTGCCTCTTGCGATACGGGGGTTCTGAAACGAAGGGCCGGGTGCGCGACTAGCGGAAGAAGATCGGGGTCATCAGCGCGAACAGGGGCACGAGGAAAACCAGCGCCCAGCCGCAATAGCCGAAGAAGCTTGGCATCTTCACGCCCTGTTCCTCGACGATCGCGCGCACCATCAAGTTCGGCGCATTGCCGATATAGCTGTTGGCGCCCATGAACACGGCGCCGGCCGAGATCGCGGTCAGGGTGGCGTTGAGCGGCCCCATGAGTTGCTGCGGGTCGCCTCCGGCGAGATTGAAGAAGACGAGATAGGTGGGCGCATTGTCGAGGAAGCTCGACAAGACGCCTGTCAGCCAGAAATACATCGCCGGCACGGGCGCGCCGTCGGCGCTGGAGGTGAGCGCCACGAGGGCCGCCGCCGCGCCTTCTCGTCCGGCGCGCAGGATCGCCAGCACCGGGATCATGGCGACGAAAATGCCGGCGAAAAGCTGCGCCACCTCCTCCATCGCGCCCCAGCCGAAGCCGTTCGCCTCGCGCACGGGCTGGGGGGTCAGGCGCATCGAGAGCCAGGTGATGACCAGCAGGACACCGCAGGCGAGGATGACATCGAGCCCCACCGCGACACCGAGGATCTTGATCTCGCCCGCGTCCCAGGCGCCCTGCACCAGCACCACCGCCACAACCGCGGCCAGCAGCGGGATGTTGACCAGGCCATCGAGCGACAGGGGCTCGCGCTCCCCTGCCGGCGGCTCGCCGACTTCGCGGCGCAGCATGATGGTGTCGAACACGAAATAGACCGCGAGCAGGATGACCGACATGAACACCGTCTTCACGATCAGGTTTTGCAACGGCCAGAAGAAATCCACGCCCTTGAGGAAGCCCATATAGAGCGGTGGATCGCCGAGCGGCGTCAGCGCACCGCCGATGTTCGAGACCAGGAAGATGAAGAAAACGAAGGTGTGCGTCTTGCGCTTGCGCCACGCATTGGCGCGGATCACCGGGCGGATCAGCAGCATGGAGGCGCCGGTCGTGCCCATCCAGCCCGCGATCGCCGTGCCGATGGCCAGCAGCGCCGTGTTGGTGGCGGGGTTGCCCACCAGCGAGCCGCGCAACAGCACGCCCCCGCCCACGGTGTAGAGGGCGAGCAGCAGCACGATGAACGGGACATAGTCCGCCAGGATGATGTGCAGGAATTCGTAGAAGGCCGGCCCGATCCCGTAGGCCATCGCGAAGGGCAGGATGAAGGCCGCGCCCCAGGCGAAGCTGACCTTGCCGAAATTGTGGTGCCAGAAGCTGGGTACCAGGATCGGCATTACCGCGATCGAGAGCAGAAGGCCGATGAAGGGCACCGTCCAGACCAGACCCATGGTGCGCGGATCGAAGCTCGCCTCGGCCGCCTGCGCGGGCGCGGCGGCGAGAATCAGGCCAAGCCCCGCGACCAGCGCGAGGCCGAGGCTCGTGCGGGGGCGGCAAGCGCGCCCCCAACTCCAGCGCGGGCAAGGCATCGGTATCGGGTGCTCCCCTCGAGACGTGGTCCCCTTGGCGCCGCGGCAGGAAGGAGGCGGCACGAACCCCGGTCCCTTGCCCGAGGCGCGCGGACATTAGCGGAACCCCGCACCATGCGAAAACCCGTTTCGTCGCGGCCGCTTGCGCCGGCGGGCCTTGCATCGGGCGCGACGGCGGCCACATCCAACCGGCCTTGCGGCGCCCGCGAGCCCAGGGCTATGGTCCGCCGCACGCCGCGGCGCCCCCCGTTCCTGGCACGGCGGCAAAGGAGCAAAAAATGGACATGACCGGCGAGCGGCGCATCCCGGCGCCGCGGCAGAAGGTTTGGGACGCTCTCAACGATCCGGAGGTGCTGAAGGCGTCCATCCCCGGCTGCCAGACAATCGAGCGGCAGTCGCCGACGGAGCTCACGGCCACGGTCGGGCTCAAGCTTGGGCCGATGCAGGTGCGCTTCAACGGCAAGGTCACATTGTCCGAAATCGACCCGCCCAACGGCTACACCATCTCGGGCGAGGGCCAGGGCGGTGTCGCCGGCTTCGCCAAGGGCGGAGCCAAGGTGGCGCTCGCCGATGCCGAGGATGGCGGCACGCTGATGCGCTATTCCGTCAGTGCCCAGGTGGGCGGCAAGATGGCACAGCTTGGCGCCCGGCTGATCGACAGCACCGCGAAGAGCATGGCCGACCAGTTCTTCGAGCGTTTCGCCGCGCAGGTCGCGCCCCCCGCACCAGCACCTGCCGCCGTGGCGGCCGCCCCGGAGGCGGCAGCGCCGCCCCCGGCTCCCGCTCCTGCCCCTGCGCCGGTCCCTGCCCCTGCTCCGTCGGGCGGTGTTCCCACAGCGGTTTGGGTGATCGGCGTCATCATCCTGGTGCTGGCCGCGCTGTATCTGGGCGGCGTGCTCAACTAGAAGGCCCGGATGCGACCGAAAGGCCCGGGCGCGCGGCCAGAGCCATGGCGCGACTGCGAAATCACTTGAGCATGGGCTCCGGGCCGGTAGGATGGTCCGATCCCGCACGGAGGACGTTCCGATGAAGATGCCCGTCTCGATGACCGTCAATGGCCAGAAGGTCAGCGGCGAGGTGGAGCCGCGCACGCTGCTCGTCACCTTCCTGCGCGAAAATCTGCGCCTGACCGGCACCCATGTCGGCTGCGATACCAGCCAGTGCGGCGCCTGCGTGGTGCATGTCGATGGCAGTTCGGTGAAGTCCTGCACATTGCTGGCAGTGCAGGCCGAGGGCAGCAACGTCACCACGATCGAGGGCCTGGCCGAGGGCGACAAGCTGCACCCGATGCAGGAAGCCTTCCGCGAGCATCACGCCCTGCAATGCGGCTTCTGCACGCCCGGCATGGTGATGAGCGCGATCGATCTGGTGAAGACCCACCCGCAGGGCCTCTCCGAGCAGGAGATCCGCGAAGGGCTCGAGGGCAATCTCTGCCGCTGCACGGGCTACCACAACATCGTCAAGGCCATCGCCGCCGCCGCCAAGGTGATGAACGCCAAGGCCTGAGAGACGGGACCGGACGCCAAGGAGACGGACCATGTACGAGTTCGCCTATCACCGCCCCGCCTCGCTCGCCGAGGCCAAGACCAAGCATGGCGGCGATGATGATCGCCGCTACCTCGCCGGCGGCATGACCCTTCTGCCCACTCTCAAGCACCGTCTGGCGCGCCCGACCGACCTCGTCGATCTCGCCCGGATCGGTGAACTGGCCGGCATCTCGGTTGCCGGCAACACGGTCAGCATCGGGGCGATGACGAAGCACGCCGCCGTTGCCGCCTCGGCCGAGGTGGCGAAGGCCATCCCGGCCCTTGCCCATCTCGCCTCGCTGATCGGCGACCGGCAGGTGCGCAACCGCGGCACCATCGGCGGCAGTGTCGCCAACAATGATCCGGCGGCCGACTATCCGGCGGCGCTGCTCGGCCTCGGCGCCACCGTGCATACAGACAAGCGCTCCATCGCCGCCGACGATTTCTTCCAGGGCATGTTCGCGACCGCGCTAGAGCCGGGCGAACTGATCACCAAGATCAGCTTCCCCGTGCCGCAGAAGGCCGCCTACCAGAAGTTCCCGAACCCCGCCTCGCGCTACGCCATGGTCGGCGTATTCGTGGCCGTCACCGGCGGCGGCCCGCGCGTGGCCGTCACCGGCGCGGGCGCCAACGGCGTGTTCCGCGTCACGGCCATGGAGGAGGCGCTGAAGGGTGGCTGGTCGGCCGATCGGCTCAAGGGCATCGCGGTGCCGGCCGACGGGTTGAACAGCGACATCCACGCCTCGGCCGAGTATCGCGCCCACCTGATCGGCGTCATGGCGCGCCGCGCGGTGGCCGCGGCCGGCTGATGGTCGCAGGTCCGATCGCCGCCGCTGCCTCAGCCGCCGCGTCCCTGGCCAAGAAACCGGCGAGCCAGGCGGATCGCCCGCCCGGCACCGCTTCGCTGCCCGCCTCGGTCGAGGAAACGGCCGCCCTGCTGGCGCGCGGCGACTATGTCGCCGACCGCAGCCTCGCCACCGCCGTGTTCCTGGCGCTGGCGATGAACCGCCCGCTTTTCCTGGAGGGCGAGGCCGGCGTCGGCAAGACCGAGATCGCCAAGGTCCTGTCCGCGACGCTCGGGCGGCGGCTGGTACGGCTGCAATGCTATGACGGGCTCGACCTCGCCGCCGCCGTCTATGAATGGAACTATGCCCGCCAGCTCCTGGAAATACGTCTGGCCGAGGCGGCCGGTACCCGCGACCGCGAGGCGATCTCGCGCGACGTGTTCTCGCGCCGCTTCCTGATCGAGCGCCCGCTGTTGCAGGCGATCTCGCCCGAGGGTGGGCCGGCAGTGCTGCTGATCGACGAGCTGGACCGCGCCGACGAACCGTTCGAGGCGTTCCTTCTGGAGCTGCTCGCCGATT
This sequence comes from Alphaproteobacteria bacterium, assembly GCA_020850755.1. Taxonomy (GTDB): domain Bacteria; phylum Pseudomonadota; class Alphaproteobacteria; order Acetobacterales; family Acetobacteraceae; genus JADZEB01. The sequence goes on from JADZEB010000016.1 coordinate 87,274, forward strand.
TCCAGGTGACGATCCCCGAGCTTGGCACGATCCGGGCCGAGACGCCGCCCGTGGTGATCATCACCTCGAACCGCACGCGCGAGATCCACGACGCGCTGAAGCGCCGCTGCCTCTATCACTGGGTCGACTACCCGGATGCGGGGCGGGAGCGGGCGATCCTGCGCCTGAAGGCGCCGGGCGCCGCCGAGGCCCTGTCTGCGCAAGTGGTGGCCTTCGTGCAGCGCCTGCGCCAGATGGAGCTGTTCAAGCAGCCGGGCATCGCCGAGACGATCGACTGGGTGACCGCGCTCACCCGCCTTGATGCCACCGAACTCACGCCCGAGGCGGTGGACGAGACGCTCGGCGTGATCCTGAAATACCAGGACGACATCGCCAAGCTGCGCGGGGCCACGGCCGCCTCGGTACTGGCCGAGGCCAAGGCGCACCCCGCGCCGCCACCGGCGGGCTAGCGCGCATGCCGCCCGTGGCCGAGCCCCCCATGGCGGGCGGCGGGGCCGGAAGCGGGGCTGGCGCGCCTCCGGCCACGTCCCTGCTGGGCGCACCCGATGGCGCCGAGCGGGGCCGGCTCGCCACCAATGTTCTGCACTTCGCGCGCCTGCTGCGCCGCGCCGGCCTGCCGATAGGGCCGGGTCATGTGGTCGATGCAACGCGTGCGCTGGCGCTAGTCGATCTGGCCGATCGGGCGCAGGTCTATTGGGCGCTCGCCGCCGTGTTCCTGGCCCGCCGCGACCAGCACGAGCTGTTCGAGCATGCCTTCCGCCTGTTCTGGCGCGACCCGGAGGCGGTGAAATCGGCCGCCGCCTTCGGCCTGTTCGAGGACCAGAAGGAGATGCAGAAGCCGCCGCCGGGCGCCCGGCGCGTGGCCGAGGCGATGCAGCCCGAGGCGCAACGCCCGCGCCGGAAAGAGATGCCACCCGAGGAGGAACTGATCCGCGATGCGGCCATGTCCTTCTCCGAGCGCGAGCGGCTGGGGCGGATGGATTTCGAGACCATGTCGGCCGCGGATATCCGCCGCGCCAAGGCGCTGATCCGGACGATGACGCTGCCGCTGCGCGACGTGCCGACGCGCCGCTTCCGCCGCGACCCCTCGGGGCCCCGCATAGACCTGCGCGGCACCATCCGCCAGTCGCTGCGCGATGGCGGCGATATCGTCGAGCTGGCCCGCAAGCGCCGGCGCACGCGCCCCCCGCCCCTGGTCGCGCTCTGCGACATCTCGGGCTCGATGAGCCGCTATTCGCAGGTGCTGCTGCACTTCCTGCATGCCGTGACCAACGATCGCGACCGGGTCCATGCCTTCCTGTTCGGCACGCGGCTTTCCAACGTCACGCGCCAGCTTCGCCACCGCGACCCCGAGGTCGCGCTCAGGCTGGTGGCCGATGCCGTGCCCGACTGGTCGGGCGGCACCCGCATCGGCGAGAGCATCGCCCGCTTCAACCATGCCTGGTCGCGCCGCGTGCTGGGCCAGGGCGCGGTCGTGCTGCTGATCACCGACGGGCTCGACCGCGACGGTGCGGCAGGGCTGGCCGAGGCGATGGAGCGGCTGCACAAATCCTGCCGCCGCCTGATTTGGCTCAATCCCCTGTTGCGTTATCGTGGGTTCGAACCAAAATCCCTGGGTATCCGCACCATGCTGCCGCATGTCGATGATTTCCGCACGGTGCACAGCCTCGACAGCCTGGAGGATCTGGTCCGCCTGCTGTCGAGGCCGATGCCGCGCCGCCGCCCCGACGGCGCCCACCCCCTGCCCGGGAGGGCCGCATGACCACGCCCAACACCGACAAGACCTCTGCTGCAAGCGGGCCAGCCAAGCCCTACTCGCCGCTCGCCGCGGAGCGCGAGGATGTGCTGGCCGAGGCGGCACGCTGGCTCGCCGCGGGCGAGCGCGTGGCGATCGCCACCGTGGTGCAGACCTGGGGCTCCTCCCCCCGTCCCGAGGGCAGCCAGATGGCGATCACGGCCTCCGGGCGCATCTCGGGCTCGGTCTCGGGCGGCTGCATCGAGGGCGCGGTGGCCGAGGAAGCCATGGCCGTGATGACCGAGGGCAAGCCGCGCCTGCTCTCCTTCGGTGTCACGCACGAACGCGCCTGGGAGGTGGGTCTCGCCTGCGGTGGCAAGGTGCAGGTGTTCGTCGAGGCGCTGACATGAAGGGCGCAATCCTCGCCGCCGTGCAGGCGGCGCGCGCATCGGGCCGTCCCGCGGTGCTGGCAACCGCCATACCCGAGGGCACGCAGGCGCTGATCTCCCCGGACGGGGCAGGCTGGGCGGTGCAGGGCGATGCGGTGCCGGCGGCCCTGTTCGATCCGGTGCGCGCCGCGCTCGCCTCGGACGAGAACGGCATCGTCGAGGCCGCCGGCGGGCGGTGGTTCCTTCATGTCCACAACCCGCCGCTGAGGCTGATCGTGGTGGGCGCGGTGCACATCGCCCAGCCGCTCGCGCCGATGGCGGCGATGGCCGGCTTCGCCACGACGATCGTCGATCCGCGCGGCGCCTTCGCCACCGCCGAACGCTTTCCGGGCGTGACCCTCTCCGACCTCTGGCCAGACGAGGCAATGGACGCCTTCCGCCCCGATGCGCGCACGGCGGTCGTGACGCTCACCCACGATCCCAAGCTCGACGATCCGGCGCTCGACCGTGCGCTGAAAAGCCCGGCCTTCTATATCGGCGCGCTCGGCAGCCGGAAAACGCACGCCGCGCGGCTGAAGCGGCTGGCCGAGATGGGCCACGGGCCGGAAGTTCTGGCGCGCATCCGTGGCCCGGTGGGTCTGTCGATCGAGGCGGTCACGCCGGCCGAGATCGCGCTCTCGATCCTGGCCGAGGTCGTGGCCGTGCGCCGCAATGCCCCACTGGCGCAACGCCCGGCCGGCGCTTCTGCCGCCCCCGCCGCCGCCTGACCGAAGCAGAGGAACGCCCGCGATGATCTTCGCCACCATGCCGTGCGACCAGGCCGTGGGCGCTGTCCTGGTGCACTCGATCCGCGCCGGCGATCGCATGCTGAAGAAGGGGCGCGTGCTGACGCGCGAGGATACGCTGGCGCTGATCGCCGCTGGCGTCCAGCAGGTCGTCGCCGCGCGCATGGAGGCAGGCGATATCGGCGAGAACGAGTGCGCCGACCGGCTGTCCAATGCCTGTCTCGGCCTGCACATGGAACGCTCGGTTGCGGCCACCGGGCGCGTGAACCTGTTTGCCGGCACCCATGGCGTGCTGGTCCTGGACAAGGCGCGCATCGATGCGCTGAACGGCGTTGACGAAGCGATCACGCTCGCCACCCTGCCCGCCTTCAGCGTGGTGCAGCCGAAGGAGATGGTGGCGACCATCAAGATCATCCCCTACGCCGTGGACAACCGGCTGCTGGCGGTGGCCGAGGCGATGGCGCGGCAGGGCGGGCCGCCGCTCTCGGTGCAGCCGATCAAGCCCAAGAAGGTCGGGCTGGTGCTGAGCCAGCTGCCCGGCGTGAAGGACAGCGTGATCGAGGGCACGATCGCGGCCACGCGCGAGCGCGTCGAGGCACTCGGCGGCGGCCTGGTCGCGACCGAGCGCTGCGCGCACGAGGAAAGCGAGATTGCCGCGCGCATCGCCCGGCTGCGCGCGGCCGGTGCCGAGATCGTGCTGGTGTCCGGGGCGTCCGCGGTGGCCGACCGGCGCGACGTGGCACCTGCCGCGATCGTGCGCGCCGGCGGCGTGATCGAGCATTTCGGCATGCCGGTCGATCCCGGTAACCTGCTCCTGCTCGGCCGCATCGACGCCACGCCCGCGCTCGTGCTGCCGGGCTGCGCGCGCTCGCCCAAGCTCAACGGATTCGACTGGGTGCTTACGCGCCTGTTCGCCGATATTCCCGTTGCCTCCCGCGACATCATGGACATGGGCGTTGGCGGGCTTCTGAAGGAGATCGATGTGCGCCCTCTTCCCCGCGCCAAGGCGCCCGAGCACAAGGGCAGCGGCCCTGCGCCCAAGCGCGGCCCGCGCATCGCCGCCCTGGTCCTGGCCGCCGGCCGCTCGCGGCGCATGGCTCCGCTCAACAAGCTCCTGGTCGCCGATGCCTCCGGCCGGCCGATGATCACGCGCGTGGTGGACAATGTGCTCGCCTCGCGCGCGCGACCGGTGATCGTCGTCACCGGCCACGAGGCGCCGCGCGTGCGCGACGTCTTGCATGGCCGCGACGTGATGTTCGTGCACGCGGAACGCTATGCCGACGGGCTTTCGGCCAGCCTGCGCGCCGGGGTGGAGGCGCTGCCGCCCGATGTCGACGGCGTCATCGTCTGCCTGGGCGACATGCCGCTCGTTTCCGGGGAGATGCTCGACAGGCTGATGTCGGCCTTCGACCCCGAGGAGGGGCGCGGCATCATCATGCCCACCTTCCGCGGCAAGCAGGGCAACCCGATGCTGTGGGGCCGCGCCTATTTCGACGAGATGCGCAAGGTCTCGGGCGATGTCGGCGCGCGCCACCTGGTCGGGCTGCACACGGAAGTGGTGCACGAGGTCGAGATGTCGGACGATGCCGTGCTGCGTGACTTCGATACCACTGAAGCGCTCACCGACCTGCCGAACGGGCTGGTGCGGGGCCGCCCGATCGGCAAGTAGCGCCACGCGCAAGTGCCGGGCGCCGCGACAATGGCGCCCGGCCGCGTCTCCCCTGCCTCCCGCCCTCAGCCGACCGCCTGGCGCACCCATTCGGCCCAGGCGAGCACGGCCTTGTCCTCGTTCATCCGGCCGACGATCTGGATGCCGAGCGGCAGGCCCTGCGGCCCTGTGCCGGCGGGCACCGTGATGCAGGGCACGTGCAGCACGGTCCAGATCGTGTTGAAGATCGGATCGCCCGTCGCCTCGATCCCCTTCGGCGCCTCGCCCATCGCGCTCGGCGTGAGCAGCACATCGACATCGCCGATCGCCGCAGCGAAGGCATCGCGGCAGGATTTCTGCACCTGGAGCGCCCAGTCGTAGCGCTCCAGCGGCTGCCTGGTGACGTTGCCGGTGCGGGTGCGCAGGGTTTCCGACAGCATGTGCGGCGCCGTCTCGAACTCGTGGCGCAGCGCGGCGAAGCCCTCGCGGCCGGAGAGGTGCGTCTGCGCCTCGACGATATCGCCGAATGCCGGCGAGAGCGTCACCTCGCCGAGTTTGGCCCCGGCCTTGGCCAGCGCGGCAGCGGCACGTTCCATCAGCGCCACCGTCTCGGGCTGCGCCTTGTCCCATACCGGCGAGCGGCAGATGCCGATCTTCGGCGCGCGCGCGGGCTTGGCCGAAGGATCGCCATAGTCGCGGCCGGTGAGCGCACCCATGAACAGCGCGCAGTCGGCAACCGAGCGCGTCATGACGCCGATCGTGTCCAGGCTTTCCGAGATCACGCGCATGCCGCCGCGATGGATCGCGCCGAAGGTGGGCTTGAAGCCGACCACGCCGCAGAAGGCCGCCGGGCGCACGATCGAGCCGGCGGTCTGGGTGCCGAAGGCGAGCGGGAAGAAATTGGCGCCCAGGCCCGCAGCCGATCCTTGCGAGGAGCCGCCAGGCGTGTGGGCGAGATTGCGCGGGTTGCGCGTCGGCCCGGGAAAGCGGGTCGCGAACTCCGTCGTGACGGTCTTGCCGATGATGATGCCGCCGGCCGCGCGCGTGGCGGCAACGCAGGCCGCATCGGTGCGCGGGCGATGGCCCTTGTAGAGCGGCGAGTTGTATTCGGTCGGCAGGTCGGCAGTGTCGATCACGTCCTTGACACCGACCGGAATGCCGGCGAGGGACTTGCCCGGCTTGCCGCCAAGCTTCCCGGCATCCACCGCACGCGCGGTGCGCAAGGCCAGGTCGGGGTCTATATTGGCAAACGCGCGCACCTCGCCGTCACGGGCCGCGATCTGGGCCAGGCAATCCTCCATCAGCTTCGTCGCGGTGAGCTTGCCCGCGGCGATGTCGCGCGCGGCCTCGGTTGCGGTCAGGCGGCTGGCATCGGTCATTGTATTCGGTCCTCTCTCTCTTACTGGTCCCGTGATGGACTGGTCTGGTCCCGTCAGCCAAGCGGTGCGGCCCTGCCGGCAGGCATGGTGATCCGGCCGGCCTCGGCCTCGGCGGCGAGTGCGGCCAGCGGCTCGGGACGGAGCGGGATGCCGGTGCGCCGGCGCTCGGCCTCCTTGCGTGTCTCGGGCTCGCCGGGCATCAGGATCTCGGCGCAATCAGGCGTGCGGCGCAGCGCCTTCATGCGGCGAACGAAGACATCCATGCGCATGCGGAACTCGGCCATCGGCATGAACAGGTCCGGGCGCATGCACATGAAGAAATGGCCGGTGTTCTGCGGTGCGTCCCAGTCGTTGTAGGCGCTGCGGATCAGCCCGGCGAAAGCCGCGCCCGTCATCACGCCGCCAAGCAGGTCCATCAGGACGGCAAGGCCCGAGCCCTTGTAACCCGCAAGCGGCAGCACCACGCCGCGCATCGCCTCCTTGCCGTCGGTGGTGGGCAGGCCATCGGGACCAAGCGCCCAGCCCGCCGGGATCGCCTCGCCACGCTGCGCGGCGAGCCGGATCTTGCCGCGTGCCACGACCGAGGTCGCCATGTCGAGCAGGTATGGCATGCCGCTCTCGCCGCCCGGCACGCCGGCCGCGAACGGGTTGGTGCCCAGGAAGGGGTCGATCGAGCCCCAGGCCGGCATCCCGCGTGAGGCGTTGGTGAAGACGAAGGAAACCAGATCGGCCTCCAGCGCCTGCAACACATAGTAGGCGGCCATGCCGAAATGGGTTGAGCGGCGGATGCCGACAACGCCGATGCCCGTCTGCTTCGCCATGGCGATGCACTCAGCCATGCCGCGCGTCGAGACGACCGGGCCGAGCCCGTCATCGCCGTCGACCAGGGCCGAGACCGGCGTCAGGCGCCGCACCTGGATGTCGGGGCGCGCTTTGCACAGGCCCGAGCGCAGCCGCTTGAGATAGATCGGGATGCGGGCGACACCGTGGCTGTCCACGCCGCGCAGATTGGCGCTGACCAGGCAATCGCTCTTGATCGCGGCGTCTCCTGGCGGCACGCCCTCGGCCTCGAACAGCGCGCGCCCAAGGCCGTCAAGATCCTCCGCCTTGAACCAGAGTGTCCCGTCGCTCAAGCCCGCCTCCCTCGCGCCCGCCGCCTGGGAACATCCGGGCGGGCCGCAATGCGCGCGAGCCTAGCGGCATGGCCCGGCGCTGCCTAGCCGCACCGATTCCTCTGGCGCACGCCCGTGGCGCCGTTCATGGTGCGCGTCATGGATGCCGCGATTTCAGTGTGCGCCGATACCGAGGGCGCAATCACCTACCATGTCGACCGGGCGCCCGAGCGGCTGCCGGTCGTGACGCGTCGCGACCTCCTGGCAGCCTGGACGGCGGCACACGACGCGGCCGATGCCGCGCGCTGGGGCGCGCCGCGCGCCGTGCGCTTCCGCCGCAAGGACGGGCAGGAGACGGTGATCGCCATCTCGGATGCCGATGCGCGCTGCTGGGCCGGCGCGGTGGACGCGACCATGGGGCTCGATCACCTCTACGGCATGGCGCTCTGCTTCCGCCTGCTGGCGCTGATCGAATTGATGGCACGCGCCCGCTGGCTGCGCGGCTACTACGATTTCGGCCGCGCAGGTGGCGTGGAACTGCACCCGGCGCTGGTCGCGGCGGCGGCACGCCAGCCGCTCGGCACCGATGGCCGCTTCGACGAGCGGGCACTCAAGGCCGCGCTCGGCCAGCGGCTGGCAGGGGCGCGCGCATGAACGGGCGCAGCACGGCGCATGCGTTGGCGCTGGCCGCGGGGCTGCTCGGCGCCGGACTTCTCGGCGCCTGCGCCAGCCAACCCGCCGCGCCGGGATTTGCCGAGGCGCGTGCGCGCTGCCGCGCCGAGGCGGACCGGCTGGTCGGGCGCGAGCGCGTGGCCGAGTTCGACCGCGTCGATGCCGAGGACCCGCTGCGCCGCCAGCTTGCCGGCCCGGTGGCGGCGGCGCGGCGCGACGCGATCGCGCGGCGCGAGCGCATCACCGAGCGCTGCCTGCAAAGCCTGGGCTACGGGCGGGACGGGCAGCGCATCCTGCCGGCACCTGCCTCCCCCGTCCCGCCCGGGGCGATGCGCTAGCCCTTCCAGGTCTTGTATTCGGCCAGCGTCGCCTCGTTCGGCGGGTAGACGCCAACGATGGATGCCCCGCCGCGCACCTTCTGTTGCAGGAACCGCTCCAGCCGCTCCTGCTCCGCCCCGTCGCGCGCGACCTCGGCCACGAGCTTGCGCGGGATGACGACAACGCCATCGCCATCGCCCACCAGCACGTCGCCTGGCATGACGGCAACCCCGCCGCAGGCCACCGGCTCGTCGAGGCCGACGGCGAAATGCGCCCCGATCGAGGCCGGCGCGGCAGGGCCCGCGCACTGCACCGGCAGGCCGAGCGCGCGCACCTCCTCGGCGTCGCGCACCCCGCCATCGGTGACGAGGCCGGCAACGCCGCGCACCTGCAGGCGCGCGAACAGGATGTCGCCGCCCACGGCCGCCTCGGTCACGCCGCGCGCATCGATCACCAGCACCTTGCCCGCCGGGCAATGCTCGATCGCCTTGCGCGCGGGATTGTCCGGGCTGCGCAGCGTCTCGTAGGTGCCAAGGTCCTCGCGCGCCGGGATCATGCGCACCGTATAGGCCTCGCCGGCGAAGCGCGGCTGGCTGGCCGACAGCGGGCGCACGCCCTTCATGAAGACCTTGTTCAGCCCGCGCTTGGATAGCTGGCTGGTCAGGGTTGCCGTGCTGACGCCGGTCAGGGTCTTGATCGCTTCGGCCAGGTCCATCGCTCGTCTCCTCGGGGTCGGAGTGTCCCGCCGCATGCTGCGCCCGTCGCGGCCCGGGCGCTAGAGGCCGCCGGTCACCGCGGCATAGAGAATGACCACAACAGCGATGATCGCTGCCCATATGAGCATCGATTGCAGCGCGCCCGGCTCGTCCTGCCGACGGCCTCGCGTGACCACTGGCCAAAGGAGCGCCAGCGCCATCGCCGCGCCGAGAAAGGCGAACAGCTTGCCATGGTCCATCTCAGCGCCTCCGTTGCGGTTTGCCGCGCCGCCGGTCTGCACGCTTCCTCACCCCCGCTCGGCATCCGTGTCCGGCCGGCGCCCGGCGACGGGGTGCTTGGGGTCGGTGAATCCCGGCACCGCCGGATGGCCGGGCGGCACCAGCGCATCGAGGAACGCCTCGTCCTCGGCGCCGAAGGGCTTGCCCACGGCGGCGCGATAGGCCTCCCACTGTTCGAGGGTGCGCGGGCCGCACACCACGGCGCTGACGAGGCGGTTGTTCAGCACCCAGTTGACCGCCCACTGCCCCGACGCCATGCCGCGCGATTGCGCATGCGCGGCGATGCGCTGGGCGAGTGCCAGCGCCTGCGGCTGATACTCCACCTCCATGAAGCGGGCATCGCGGCGGGCGGCGCGGCTCTGCTCGGGCGGGGCGGCATCCGGGCGATACTTCCCTGTCAGCACGCCGCGCGCGAGCGGGCTGTAGGGCACGATGCCGATGCCGAAATGGGCGCAGGCCGGCAGATAGTCCACCTCGGCCACGCGCAGGAGCGCATGGTAGTAGGGCTGCGCCACCACGGGGCGCGGCACGCCCATCTGGTCGCACAGGCGCACGATCTCGGCGATCCTCCAGCCGAAATAGTTGGAGAAGCCGAAATAGCGCGCCTTGCCGCTGCGGATCACATCGCCGATCGCGCCGATGGTCTCGGCAAGCGGCGTCTCGTGATCGTCGCGGTGCAGGTAATAGATGTCGACATAGTCGGTCTTGAGCCGCGCGAGGCTGGCTTCGATCGCCTGCATGATCCACTTGCGCGACAGGCCCTGATGGCGGGGCGGCGCCTCGCGCCTGCTGCCGACCTTGGTCGCCAGCACCCAGGCATGGCGGTCGCGGCGGATGAGCTCGCCCAGTATCGTCTCGGACTGGCCGGCGGCGTAGCCATCGGCGGTGTCGCAGAAATTCACGCCCGCATCGCGCGCGCTGCCGACGATGCGCGCCGCCTCGGCCATGTCGGTGGTGTCGCCGAAGGTCATGCTGCCAAGGCACAGCACCGAGACGGATAGGCCGCTACCCCCCAGTTTGCGATAACGCATCGCGCCCGATCCCTTACGCTTGCATCCAGCCTCCCCGGCGAGGCCGCTCATCGCGGCAACTGTCGCAGGCGCGCCCGCCCGCTGCAAGCGCTTGCCCCCGCTGCCTGCCGGGGAGAGGATGCGCGCCCACGCTCGCGACACAAGAATCCGGAGCCCGCCATGCCCTTGCACCTGTCATTCCACGGCGCCGCCGGCACGGTTACCGGCTCGTGCTACCTGCTGGATACCGGCCGGGCGCGGGTGCTGGTCGATTGCGGACTGTTCCAGGGGCCGAAGACCATCAAGGAGCTGAACTACCGGCCCTTTCCCTTCGCGCCCGACAGCATCGATGCGCTGCTGCTCACCCACGCGCACACCGACCATACCGGCCTGATCCCCAAGCTGGTGAAGGGCGGCTTCCGCGGCCGGATCCACTGCAGCGAGGCGACGCGCGACCTTTGCGCCGTCATGCTGCCCGACAGCGCCGAGATCCAGGAGTTCGAGGTGGCGCAGCTCAACCGCCGCAACGAGACGCGCGGCCGCCCGCCTGTGCAGCCGATCTACACCCGCCGCGATGCCGACGCAGCGCTGAAGCAGTTCGAGACCCATCCCTTCGACGAATGGCGCCAGGGGCCGGACGGCATCCGGTTCAGGTTCTGGAATGCCGGGCACCTGCTCGGCTCGGCCTCGATCGAGGTCGAGGCGATCGAGGCGAGCGGCCGGCACACGCGCCTCTTGTTCTCGGGCGATATCGGGCCGGGCGACAAGCTGTTCATGGAGGACCCCGAGGCACCGGACAGGCCGGACTGGATCGTCTGCGAGTCCACCTACGGCGATCGCGACCGCACGGACCTGAAGCCCGACGAGCGGCGCGCGGCGCTGCGCAAGGAGGTGCAGGCCGCGCTGAAGTCGGGCGGCAACCTGCTGATCCCGGCCTTTGCGATCGAACGCACGCAGGAGCTGCTCTACGACCTCGCCCGGCTGATGCAGGACAAGGCCCTGCCGCGCGCGCCCGTGGTGATCGACAGTCCGCTCGCCACCGAGGCAACCGAGACCTTCCAGCGCCATCTCTGCGACATGCCCGAGCAGCCGGTCGATTGCTCGCTGATCGACATGCCCAACATCCGCTTCACCCGCAGCGCCGAGGATAGCAAGGCGCTCAACAAGGTGGTGTCGGGCATGATCATCATCTCGGCCTCGGGCATGGCCGAGGCGGGACGCATCCGCCACCACCTCCTGCACAATCTGTGGAAACCGCAGGCGACGGTTCTGTTCGTGGGCTACCAGGCGCCGGGCACGCTCGGGCGGCTCCTGGTCGATGGCGAGTCCCTGGTGCGCATCATGGGCCAGGAGGTGGCGGTGCGCGCACGCATCCGCACGCTCGATGTCTATTCCGGCCATGCCGACCGCGGCGACCTGCTGGCCTGGGTCAAGGCACGCATGCCGGTCAAGCGCGCCGTGTTCCTGACCCATGGCGAGGATGGGGCGCGCGCGGCCTTGCGCGACGGCATCACGGGCCTCGGGCTCCGCCCGGACCGGCTGGTGCTGCCCGCCCTGGATACGACCTATCTCCTGCCTGATACGGGTCCAGCGCAGCTTCGCGCCGCCACTGCCCGCCTGCCCGTGGACGCGGTCACCCCGACCGACTGGCACAATGACCGCTCCGCGCTGCTGCTCGACCTCAACCGCCGGCTCGACGCCCTGCCGGACGATGCCGCCCGCCGCGCCCTCCTGCGCCGGCTGCGCGCCACGCTGGCCGCCTAGTCTCGCGGGGCGGCGGGAATCGCGCCGTCCGCCCGCTTGCACCGGCCACGCGGGCGGGCGAGACTGCGCACCGTGCCCATGACCCATCCGCCCCGTCCCGCCTCAGCGCCCCGCCGATGAGCCTGCCCCATCCCGCCGGCTTTCACGGAATCATCTCGGTGCTGCGCCGGCGCAATGGCACCGTGTTCTTCAGCGGCAGCATGATCGCCTGGACCGGCATGTGGGTGCAGCGCATCGCGGTGGGATGGCTCGCCTGGGAACTGACTGCCTCCTATTTCTGGCTGGGCATGATCGCCTTCGCCGACATGATCCCGACGGTATTCGTGAGCCCTCTCGCCGGCGCCATGGCTGATCGCGTCGACCGGGTGCGCATGACCATGGCCACGCAGCTGGGCTCGACCTGCCAGGCGGTGGCCCTGGCGCTGATGACCTATTTCGAGGTGATGACGATCGAGCTGCTTTTCGCGATCGAGATCGTGCTCGGCATCATCCAGTGCATGGCCCAGCCGGCGCGCCAGTCGCTGATCCCGGGCATCGTGCCTTCGGGAGCGATCCCGTCAGCGGTGGCGCTGAACTCGCTCACCTTCAACATCGCCCGTTTCACCGGACCCGCGCTGGCCGGCATCATCATCAAGCAATGGGGCATCGTTCCGGCCTTCCTGGTCAACGCGGCCGCGTATTTCTTCGCCTCGGTCTCGATGGTGCTGCTGACGATCGACCCGGCCGACCGGGTCGGCCACGCCCCCTCGCGTAGCTTCCTGCGCGAGACCTCGGAGGGGCTGCTCTATGTCTTCCGCCACCCCGGCCTCGGCCCCCTGTTCGCGGTCCTGGCAGCGACCGCCCTGCTCGCGCGCCCCTTCATGGAGTTGCTGCCGGGCTTTGCCGACCGCGTGTTCGGCCGTGGTGTCGATGCGCTGGCCTCGATGACCTCCTCGGCCGGGGTGGGTGCCTTCATGGGCGGCCTCTGGATGGCCAGCCGGAAAAGCGTGCGCGGCCTGTCCTTTCTTGCCGTGCATGCTGCCTTGCTGATCGCGCTCATGGGCATGGCCTTCGTCGCCACCACCTATTTCCCGCTGGCGCTGGCCTGCTGCGCGCTTCTCGGCGCCTTCATCGTCGTGCACAGCGTTGCCGTGCAGACTCTGCTGCAGTCGAATACCGAGCGCGCCATGCGCGGCCGGGCGCTCGCGGTCTATGGCCTGACCATCCGCTCCTGCCCGGCGGTGGGGGCGCTGACGCTCGGCTGGATCTCGGAGGGGGTCGGCCTCAGGCTGCCGGTCGCGGGCGGGTGCGCCCTGTCGCTGCTGGTCTGGGCCTGGGGCGCCCGGCGGCAGAGGCGCATGGCCGCCGTGCTGGAGCGCGGGCGCGGGCCGAAGCCGTCGCCGCCTTCGCCGCCTTCATCACAGACACCACCCAAAGGAACGAGGACATCATGATCGACGCCGCCATTGTCGGCATGGGCAGCTGGGGCCGGACGCTGGTCGACTCGGTCCAGGGGAAAAGCCAGCTCATCCGCTTCGTCGCCGGCGCCACCGGCACCCCCGCCAAGGTCGCCGACTACGCCAAGGAGAAGGGCATCCGCCTGCATGTCAGCTATGCCGATGTCCTGGCCGACCCGGCCGTGAAGGTGGTGGTGCTGGCCACGCCCCATTCCCAGCACAGCGAGCAGGTGATCGCCGCGGCGCGCTCGGGGCGGCACATCTTCGTCGAGAAGCCCTTCACCCTCACCAAGGCCAGCGCCGAGGCGGCCGTGGCCGTGTGCCGCGAGACCAAGCGCGTCATGGCCCTGGGGCATAACCGCCGCTTCCTGCCGGCGGTGGCCGAGATCAAACGCATGATCGCAGCCGGGGAACTCGGCACGCTCTGCCATATCGAGGGCACCTTCTCCGGGTCTGCGGCGCTCAACTGGAAGCCCGGCATGTGGCGCGCCAGCCCGGAGGAGAGCCCGGCCGGCGGCATGGGCGGCCTGGGCGTCCACATCCTGGACATGTTCATCAACCTGGGCGGCGCGCTGGCCGAGGTTTCATGCTGGAGCCATGCCCGCGTCCTGGCCAATGGCATCGACGACACCACGGCGATGCTGCTGCGCTTCCGCTCCGGCATGACCGGCACGCTGCACACCTATGCCGCCACGGCCCGCATCTGGCGGTTGCAGCTTTTCGGCTCGAAGGGTTCGGTCGAAATGCGCGGCGACGACACGCTGGTGAAAGCGATGGTCGATGGCGGGGCCCAGACCACGCAGAGCTTCCCGGCCACCGACATGCAGCGGGCCGAGCTGGAAGCCTTCGCCGCCGCCTGCGCGGGCGGCCCGCCCTACCCGCTGCCCTGGGAGCAGGCGGTGCATGGCGTGTCCGCGTACGAGACCCTGATCGCCTCGGCCAAGGCGGGCGGGCGCACCCTGCCAATCCCCTGACGGTGGCCACGGGGCCGCACGATCAGGGGCGCGCGCGCATTGAAACCGGAAGTGCGGCCCTGCTATCCTGCGACCCATGATCACTCGCCGCCGATTGCTCCGCGCCCTGCCCACCGCCCCGTTGGCGGCAACGCTCATGTGTGTGGCGGCCACGCCCGCCCGCGCCTTCCGCGTCGAGGAGCAGGTGCCCGTGGCGCTGCGCCAGGCCTATGACGAGGCACGCACTTGCGCGCGCCAGTCCTGGCATGACGAGCTTCGCGCCGAGGTGGAAGCGGTGCTGGAGGGCAAGCCGGTGACGACCGAACTTCGCCGCGAAATCGCCGCCGCCACCGACTGCCCCTTCTGCGGCTGCCGCATCGTCCGCGGCTAGCGCTGGGGCGCATCCACCCCCGACCGACCGCCGTCCGCTCGCCGTGGGTTGCCGGGCCGCTGCGCTGGCCTAGAATGGCCGCGCGCCGGCCTCCCGGCGCTGCCACGTCCGGGCACCCATCGGGGGCCCCAAGCCACGGAGCGCCACATGGCCAAGATCACCCGCTACAACCCCTCGCCGATCCTGTCCCGGGTCGTCGAGTATCACGGTTTCGTCTTCGTCTCCGGCGTCACCGCCAAGGACCGCTCGAAGGACATCAAGGGCCAGACCAAGGAGGTGCTGGACCAGATCGACGCGGCGCTGGAACTCGCCGGCACCGACAAGACGCGCCTTCTGGAAGCGACCATCTGGCTCAAGGACATCAAGCAGCGCGACGCGATGAACGAGGTCTGGATCGCCTGGCTCGGCAGCAAGGACAATCTGCCGGCGCGGGCCTGCGTGCAGGCCGAGATGGGCGCCCCCGACGTGCTGGTGGAGATCAAGCTCAGCGCCTGCAAGTAGCGGCGCCCGAAGCCCCACGGCATCGGCCATGCGGGGCATGGAATAGCGTGGCGGGCGGGAACCACACTTCCCGCCCGCTTGCGTTTGCACTGCGGCTTGGCTTGGCTGTCAGCCGCTCGTCGGCGCAGCAAGGCAGCCATTCACGACTGGCCGCAGCCGGGCCATCACGTCCCTGGGGCTCTCCTGGAACACGCGCTCCGCCCCACCGCCGACAAAGGCCGTGATGCGGGCGGCGGAAGCGCCGTTCGGCTCCACCTGAATTCGATAGGCGAAGGTCGGGAAGCCCTCCACCGTGAAGGTGATGCTGCCATCGGAGGCATTGCGCCGCTGCGGGCGGCGCAACTCGTCGGCGACGACCGGCCAGCGCAGGCGGGTCAGCGCCGGCTGGAGGCAGTTGGCGACCGCTCTCGCCGGACGGGCCGCTTCGCGCACATAGGCACCGGGAAACGTGTCGGTCGATGTGTCGATCGCGCATGCGGCGAGCCCGATCGCAACCAGCCCGAGCGCGCCAAGGCGCGGCAGGACCCGGCGCCCGGGGCGATCGGCGCAGGACTGACGAGACATTGGGCGTGGTTTCTGGGCTGGCATGGGCATGGTCCGGCATTGGTGCGGAAGGTTGCGGGCTGTGTAACATGGCCGCGCCTACCTTGTCCTCCCGTCACGCTGGCGGCGCGGACCGGCATTGGAGCGGCAACACCATGACAGAACCGCACGAGACACTGCTGAAATTCGGCTATCCCGGCAGCCTGATCGCCGAGTACGCGCACTGGGCCGTGATGCTGCGCAACGAGCAGCCGACCCTAGGCTGCCTGGTGCTGTCGGTGAAGGGCGACTACCGGCGCATGCCGGCAGTGCCGGCCGAGGCCTTCGCGGAATTGCCGCGCGTGACCGGGGATATCGAGGCGGCGCTGCAGAAGGCGTTCTCGTTCGACAAGATCAACTGGCTGGTCCTGATGATGCGCGACCCGCAGGTGCATTTCCACGTCATCCCGCGCTACGCGGCGCCGCGCGACTTCCTCGGTCGCGGCTTCGCCGACCCGGGCTGGCCCAAGACCCCGGCCCTGTTCACGCTGCTCGCCCTCGACCAGACCGAGCTTGCCGAGCTCAAGGCCCATATCCTCGGCTGCTGGCCGAAGGGCTGAGCCGCGCCCGCCTCTCCCCGGCGTGCCCGGACGCGTCCGCCGCTCCCTTGCCCCTGTCCCGCCCCGGGGCTAGGTTTCCGCCGACCTGCCCGCCTGCAAACCGCCTTCCGAAAGGCCCCGCCATGCCGCACATCGCCAAGCGCCTCTCGCGCGTGAAGCCCTCGCCCACAATGGCGATCACCAAGCTGTCGATGGAGATGAAGTCGGCCGGGCGCGACACCATCACGCTGAGCCAGGGCGAGCCTGACTTCGACACGATCGAGGATGTGAAGGAAGCCGGCATCCGCGCCATCCGCGAAGGCAAGACCAAATACACCGCCGTCGATGGCACACCCGAACTCAAGAAGGCGATCTGCGCCAAGCTCAAGCGCGAGAACAACATCACCGCCACGCCGGACCAGATCCTGGTCTCCTCGGGCGGCAAGATGGTGCTCTATGCCGCGCTGATGGCGACGATCGATCCGGGCGACGAGGTGATCATCCCGGCTCCCTACTGGGTGTCCTATCCGGACATGGTGCAACTGGCCGAGGGCGAGCCGAAATTCGTCCGCTGCCCGGAGAACAACGGCTTCCGCATGCGCCCCGAGGACCTGGAGGCGGCGATCACTCCCAGGACCAAGATGCTGATCCTGAACAGCCCCTCGAACCCTACCGGCGCCGCCTCTTCGGCCGAGGATATCCGCAAGCTGGCAGACGTGCTGATGCGCCATCCGCACGTCCTGGTGATGACCGACGAGATCTACGAGCATCTGCTTTATGACGGGTTCCGCACCGCCTCGATCGCCGGGGTGGAGCCGCGTCTGGCCGATCGCACCATCACCGTCAACGGCATGTCCAAGGGCTACAGCATGACCGGCTGGCGCATCGGCTATGCCTGCGGCCCGAAGGACATCATCAAGGCGATGAGCGCGATCCAGAGCCAGTCCGTCTCCTCGCCCAACACCATCGCGCAGGTCGCCTCGGTGCAGGCGCTGACCGGCCCGCAGGACTATATCCAGGAACGCAACGCCATCTTCAAGGAGCGGCGCGACCTTGCCGTGAAGATGCTGAACGAGACACCCGGCCTGTCCTGCCACCGGCCCGAGGGCGCGTTCTATGTCTTTCCGAACTGCGCTGGCGTGATCGGCAAGACCATGCCGAACGGCCGCAGGATCGAGACCGACGAGGATTTCGTGCTCGGCCTCCTGGAAGCGGAAGGGGTGGCGGCGGTGCACGGCACGGCCTTCGGCATGTCGCCCTATTTCCGCATCTCCTACGCGCTTTCGACCGAGGAACTGAAGGAAGCGCTCATGCGCATCCAGCGCTTCTGCAAGGCGCTGCGCTAGGATCAGGCGAAAGCCACCATATGCCTGGGCAGTAGCACTGCCGGGAGCCGGCATCGGCACGGGCGGAATTGTTGACGCTGCGAAAGGACCGGTCCTATGCTTCACCGGTCCGGCGGCCACAGGGCGCATCGCCTCGACACAAGTCCGGCCGGCAGGAGGCTCCAGCATGAGGTTTCCCCGCATCATGGCCGCGCTTGTCGCGGCCGCGGTTGCTGCCTTCGCCGTCCCTACTCCCGCCGCAGCGCAGGAGCTTTACGGAACGCTTCGCAAGATCCGCGACGCTGGCGTGATCAAGGTCGGGCACCGGGAATCCTCGGTCCCCTTCTCGCAGTTCGACCAGAACAGGCGCCCGGCCGGCTTCTCGGTCGATCTCTGCATGCGCGTGGTCGACGCCGTGAAGCGCGAACTGAACATGCCCAACCTGCGGGTTGAATTCATTCCGGTGAATCCGTCCACCCGTATCCCGCTGATCGCCAACGGCACGGTCGATATCGAGTGCGGCTCCACCACCTACACGCTCGGACGAAGCCGGCAGGTGGACTTCTCCTCGATCTTCTACCTCACCGGCACGCAGATCATGAGCCGGCAGAATTCCGGCATCCGCGAGGTCGAGGATCTGGCCAACAAGTCCGTTGCGCTGGTGCTTGGCACCACCAACGAGCGCGCGGTCAAGGCGGCGATCGAGCGGCTCCGCATCCCGAACGTGAAGGTCCTGATGGTCAAGGACCATGCCGAGGCACTGCTCGCGCTCGAGACGGATCGTGTCGATGCCTATGCCACCGACGAGGTGGTGCTGTGGGGACTGCGCAACCAGTCACGCATCAAGGACCAGCTGGTCATCACGGGGCGCCTGCTCTCCTACGACCCCTACGGCCTGATGCTCCGGCGCGACGACAGCGCCTTCCGCCTGCTGATCAACACCACCCTGGCCGGCATCTTCCGCTCGGGCGAGATCGAGCAGATGTTCCGCAAATGGTTCGAGCCGGCCGGCATTCCGATCAACGACCGGCTGCGCCAGATCTGGGAATACATGGCCCTGCCCGAATAGCCGCTGCTGCGGCAGGACCGCCCGGGGAAGTCCACGCCTCCCCCGAGCGTCTTTCGGCGGCCGGCAAACGGCGCCTCAACGCGCGGCGGCGCGCGCAATCGCCAGGATTCGCTCCATGTGGCGAATCACCGGCTTCTCAATGAGCTTGCCATCGACCACGAGCAGCCCCGACGGCTCGGCGGCGAAAGCGGCCATGATCCGCTCGGCACGGGCGACCGTAGCAGCGTCGGGGGTGAAGATGGCATTGATCGCCCCGATCTGCTCCGGGTGGATCGCGGCCTTGCCGGCGAAGCCCATATCGCGCGCTGCCTCTGCCTCGGCGCGCATGCCCGTATCGTCGTTGAGGTCGAGCCAGGGCACGTCGATGGCGTCGATACCGGCCGAGGCGGCAGCGTGGATCACGCGCCCGCGCGCATAGGCGAGAGGCGCCCATGCCTGCCGCGCGCCGAGGGCCGCCGACATGTCGTAGGCGCCGAATACCAAGCCCTTGAGCCGGCGCGAACCGGCGTTCAGACATGCGGCGATCTCGCGCGCATGGGCCAGCCCCTCGTTGCTCTCGATCAGGGCGTAGAGCTCCACCGGGCGCTTGGCCTCGCGCAGCAATTCGTCGGCCCACATCACCTCGGCCGGGCTGTCGACCTTGGGCAGCAGGATCGCCGGCGGCGGGGCCGGCGTCTGGAGGATCGCCACCATGTCGTTGAGCCCGTCGCGGCAGCGCAGGGAATTGACGCGGATCACGGTCTGCACCCGGTCCTCGGGCGCGGTCGCCGCCATCAGCGGCATGGTCTTGGCGCGCGCCTCGTCCTTGCGGTCGGGCGCCACCGCGTCCTCGAGGTCGATGCAGACCATGTCCGCACCGGTGGCCATCGCCTTCTGGTGCCGCTCGGGATTGAGGCCGGCGAGGAACAGCATGGAACGACGCGGACGTATCATGGGCGTCATCGGCTTGGGTCTCCGTCTCGGTCTGGCGGGTTGCTGGCTGCGATGATGGCCGCAATCCCCATTGCCGGACAGCCACCATGAAGGCACCATGGCTGGCAAGAGTGGCGTTGCCCGGAACGGCGCCCCGCTCGCCGCAACAAGAAGGAACAGGGTGGCGATGACGATGCTCCTCTGCGCTTGTGCATGCCAACGGCGCTCGGCGCCATGACTGGCCTGCCCCCCGCCCCGCCCTCGCCCGTGCCCGCCCGCGACTGGGACGGGCTCTGGCGCGATGCCACCCAGCACCTCACGCGCTATGGCGCCACCTTCCACCCGCAGTTCATCACGCGCGCGCGCGGCTCGTGGCTGTGGGACCAGAACGGCCGCGCGATCCTCGATTTCACCTCGGGGCAGATGTGCGCGACGATCGGGCACAATCATCCGGCGATCATCGAGGCGATCACGAAAAGCGCGCAGGAGGTGGTGCACCTATTCTCGGGCATGCTGCCCCCGCAGGTGCCCGAGCTGGCCCGCCGCATCGCCGATCTCTGCCCATCGCCGCTGCAGAAGGTGCTTCTGCTCAACACCGGCGGCGAGGTCAACGAGGCCGGCCTCAAGATGGCCAAGATGCGCACCGGCGGCTTCGAGGTGATCGGGCTCGGCGGTTCCTGGCACGGCACCTCCTCGGGCGCGGGCGCGCACACCTATGCCGGCGACCGGCGCGGCTACGGGCCCGGCATGCCCGGCACGCTGATGATCCCCGAGCCCAACGCCTACCAGTGTCCGGTCCGGCACTGCCGCGATGCCTGCGACATGACCTGCCTGGAAGTCGGCTTCAACCTGGTCGACCAGCAGAGCGTGGGCGCGGGCGCGGCCGTGATCGCCGAGCCGATCCTGTCGGCCGGCGGCATCATCGTGCCCCCGCCCGGATACCTGAAGCGCCTGAAGGAGATGTGCGAGCAGCGCGGCCTGCTGCTGATCATCGACGAGGCGCAGACCGCCTTCGGCCGGGTCGGCGCGACCTTCTGCTTCGAGCAAGAGGGCGTGGTGCCGGACATCCTCTCGCTGTCGAAGACGCTCGGCGGCGGACTGCCGCTCGCGGCCTCGGTCACCTCCGCCGAGATCGAGGAGGATGTCCACCGCAAGGGCTATGCGCACTACACGAGCCATGTCTCCGACCCGCTTCCTGCGGCCGTGGGGCTGGCCGTGCTCGACATACTCGCCGCCGAGAACCTGGCCGAGAATGCGCGCGTGATGGGCGCTCGTTTCACCGAGGGCCTGCGCAGCCTGCAACAGCGATGGGAGATCATAGGCGACATCCGCGGCCGCGGCCTGATGATCGGCGTCGAGCTGGTGAAGGACCGCGAAAGCCGCAGGCCCGACCACGCGCTCGGCCTGCGCATCACGCAGCGCGCGCTGGAACTCGGTCTCAACATGAACATCCGCACGCGGCCCACGCGCGGCTCGGTCTGGCGCATCGCCCCGCCGCTCACCGTGAACGCGGAGGAGATCGACCTGGCCCTGGAAATGATCGATCAGGCGATCCGCGAATGCCACGCCGACAGGAACGCCGGCGGCGGCGGAGCCTGGGCGTGAGCTACAACTGGAACTGGGGTGTCCTGGTTTCAGAGCCATATCTCGGGTGGCTGATCTCCGGCACGCAATGGACGTTGGCGATCGCGTGCCTTGCCTGGATCATGGCATTCACTCTCGGTTCGCTGATCGGGATTGCGCGCACGACGCCGATCGGCCCGTTGCGCTGGCTGGGCACCGCCTATGTCGAGCTGTTCCGGAACATCCCGCTGCTGGTGCAGATGTTCCTGTGGTTCTTCGTCTTCCCCGAGGTGTTGCCGCGCGATTGGGGCCGCTGGGTGAAGCGCGATCTGCCCATGCCGGAATTCACCACCGCCGTTCTCTGCCTGGGATTCTACACCGCCAGCCGCGTGGCCGAGCAGGTGCGGTCCGGCCTCAACGCGGTGCCCAAAGGGCTGCTTGCTGCAGGCCAGGCGGGCGGGCTCACGCTGCCGCAGATATACCGATACATCCTGCTGCCGCTAGGCTTCCGCATCATCGTCCCGTCGCTGACGAGCGACTTCCTGGCCGTGTTCAAGAACTCCTCGCTCGCGCTCACGATCGGGGTGATGGAGCTCACCGCCCAGAGCCGCCAGATCGAGAACTACACCTTCCAGGGGTTCGAGGCATTCACGGCGGCAACCGTGATCTACTGCGTCATCACCGCGATCGTGGTGGTCATCATGACCCGCGTCGAAGCGCGCTTGCGTGTGCCTGGCCTGTTGGGCCGGCAACAAGGCGCGCTCTAGGCGGGCCGGCGGGGGACGGGCAACGCCATGTTCACCCACTACGACTGGAACGCGATCACCGCCAACCTGGCCTTCCTGTGGGACGGAATGGTGCTGTCGCTCGGTCTTGCGGCGCTGGCGATAGCGGGAGGCATGGTCGGCGGCATGCTGATGGCGCTCCTGCGCCTGTCTTCCTTCAAGCCCTTCGCGATCTTCGCCTATCTCTATGTCAACCTGTTCCGCGCGGTGCCGCTGATCCTGGTGATCTTCTGGTTCTACTTCCTGGTTCCCGTCGCACTCGGTCGCCCGGTCGGACCGTTCTACTCGGCACTGATCGCCTTCGTGCTTTTCGAAACGGCCTATTACTGCGAGATCATCCGTGCGGGCATCCAGGGCATCCCGCGCGGACAGATGGCGGCGGCGCTGGCAACCGGGCTCAGCCGCTGGCAGGCGATGCGCCACATCATCCTGCCGCAGGCACTGCGCAACATGACGCCCGTCCTGGTCACCCAGTGCGTGGTGCTGTTCCAGGACACCTCGCTGGTCTACGTCGTCACGCTGCGCGATTTCATGACCTCGGCATCGATCGTGGCAAGCCGCGACTTCAAGCTGGTCGAGCTCTATACCTTCGCTGCACTGGTCTACCTGGTGATCTGCCTGGCGGGATCGAGCCTGGCCCGCTACCTCCAGCACAGGACCGCCATGCGATGATCGAGGCGCGCAATGTCAGCAAGTGGTACGGCAGGTTCCAGGTGCTGAGAGACTGCTCGGTCTCTATCGCCAGGGGCGAGGTGATCGTGGTTTGCGGGCCGTCCGGTTCCGGCAAATCTACCCTGATCAAGTGCATGAACGGGCTGGAGCCGTTCCAGCAGGGCGAAATCGCAGTCGACGGCATATCGGTGGGCGACAAGCGCACCAACCTGCCGCGCCTGCGCAGCCGCATCGGCATGGTGTTCCAGAGCTTCGAGCTCTACCCGCACATGACGGCACTCGACAATATCTGCCTCGCCCCGGAGAAGGTGCTGAAGCGCAGCCGCGCCGAGGCCGAGGCAAAGGCGATGGGGCTGCTCGATCGCGTCGGGCTGGCCGACCATGCGCGCAAGCATCCGGCCCAGCTTTCGGGGGGCCAGCAGCAGCGCGTGGCGATCGCGCGCGCCCTGGCGATGGACCCGATTGCCATGCTGTTCGACGAGCCCACCTCCGCGCTCGATCCCGAGATGATCAACGAAGTGCTGGACGTGATGGTGGCGCTGGCCCGCGAGGGGATGACCATGGTCGTCGTCACGCACGAGATGGGCTTCGCGCGCAAGGTGGCCCGGCGCGTCGTGTTCATGGACGAGGGCCAGATCGTCGAGGACGCGCCGACCGAGCAGTTCTTCACCAATCCGGGCTCCGACCGGGCGCAGCTTTTCCTCTCCAAGATCCTGCACCACTAGGCGCCCGGCGCGCCGCACCGGCTAGGCAGCGCGGCGAGCGCGGCCTAACGTGGCCGACCGCCCGCGCGCCGGGCAACGTCCTGCAGTGGCTCCTCTCCCCGATGGCCGTCATCCTTCGCCTGTATCGCGCCCTGCCGCCCGCGATGCGGGCACTCGTGCTCATGGCCTTGCACACGCTGGCCGTGGCTACACTGCATGTCGCCGTGCGCCAGGCCTCGGCCGAGGGCATGCACGCCTACGAGACCAGCTTCTTCCGTTCCTTCATCGCTGTCCTGTGGATGGTGCCCTGGTTCGCCAAGCGCGGCACGGCCGCCTTTCGCACGCGCAAGCCGCACCTGCATCTCACGCGCGGGGCCTTCAATGTCGGGGCGATGGTGACACTTCACATCGCGATTGCGATCCCGACCCCGCTGGCGCTGATCGCGGCGGTGGCATTCACCGCGCCGCTGTTCGCCGGCGTGGGCGCGATCCTGATCCTGGGCGAGGCGCTCAAGCTTGTCCGGTCAGGCGCGCTGGTGGTGGGCTTCGCCGGTGCCATCGCCATCCTGCGGCCATGGGAAGGAGCGCTGAACATCGGCGCGCTCTGGATCCTGTCGCATGCCGCCTGCTGGGCGGGCGCATTGCTGATGACCAAGCGCATGGCGGCCACCGAATCCCCGCCGGTGACGGTGGCCTATACCATGATCCTGCTCACCCTGTTCACGGCGCCGATGGCCGCCATGGTCTGGACTTGGCCTACCCCCACCGCCATGGCCTGGCTGCTGCTGGTGGGCTTCCTGCAAGTGAGCAACCAGCTCGCCCTCACGCAAGCGATGCGCGAGGCGGACGCGACCGTGGTGATGCCGTTCGACTTCCTGCGCATGGTCTGGGCGAGCCTGTATGGCTACGCGGTCTACTCGGAGCAGCCGGACCTGCTCACCTGGATTGGCGGCCTGGTGATATTTGCCGCGGCAACCGCGTTGACGATCAACGAGTCGCGTAGCCGCAAGAAGGCGGTCAGGCCGACATAGTCCGCCCACCGCGCGGCATAGGTCTGGTGCCGAGCCGAAGGCACACGCACCCGCGGACTTTTCTCGAGATGTTCTCGGTCGATTAACTGGTTTTCACTAATCCAGGGGTTGCCTCCGCGGCCGGGTCTTGCTACCTGGAGTGTCGAGGCGACAAACAACTGGGGGACCCACGGCAATGCAACAGGCCGTCCGTGGCGGCGTGGTGGCGTTTCTGGTCGCCGCCATGCTGGCAATGATGGGGCAGAACGCCCCGGCTGATGCGCGTCGCGCCGGTCGTGGCGTGTCCAGTGTCTTGCAATGCGTCGTCTATGCACGCTCGGTGTCCGAGGTGCACATTCGAGGCAATGCCCACACCTGGTGGGACCAGGCCGCAGGCGCCTATGCGCGCGGGCACACCCCTGCCCCCGGTTCGGTGATGGTGTTCAAGCGCAGCGGCAGCATGCGGCTTGGCCACGTTTCCGTGGTGCGCCAGGTGCGCGGCGCGCGCGAGATCATCGTCGATCACGCCAACTGGGCCGGCACGCGGGCGCGCCGCGGCATCATCGATCGCGGCATCTCGATCATCGACATCTCGGAGAACAATGACTGGAGCATGGTGCGGGTCTGGTATCCGCCGGCCGGCAATTACGGCCGCGGCTATCCGGTCTATGGCTTCATCCATCCGCGCTCGGCCCCGCCACGCGAGACGCTGATGATGACAGCCGGCGCCGGTGCAGGCGCCGAGGACATCGAGGTCGCCATGGCTCCTCCGGAGCGCCCGGTGCGCGCGGCGGAGACCGCCCTGCCGACCGGTTTCCCGCTGCCGCCGATGCGGCGCGACTATGTGGCGCCGGCCGACGGCAGCGACGCACAGCCAGAGGCCTCCGGCGCGGCTTCCGTGGCGGGCACCGGCGATGCCCCGCAGCGCGTCGCGTCGCGCAGCGAGCGCCCCTCCTGGCTGGCCGACACGCCCTCGACCCTGCTCGTGGTGGAAGGACCGGCGCGGCAGATCCAGTAGCAGGTGCGGCCCGGGGCAGACCGCCAGGGCCGGGGATAGGGTTGCGGCTGAATATTCAGCCCCAAGATTTTGTATTTACAGCAATAAGGTCGCTAGTGCAGGCGACGCGACGGCGGGGACGGTTCGCTCCGTTGGCGTGGTTCCGGCTCCGGCTCGCTGGTCGGTGTCGCCTGGTGGTGCACCATCCGCCACACCCCGTCCTCCAGCCGGAAGATGTTCGTGGCCGCAAGAACACCCTCTTGCAGCTTCTCGTAGCAGACCACCACCCCGACATCGCCGAGCAGCAACACGCTGGGCTCGAGGCACACGACCTCGAACGCGGCCGGGTTGGCCATGATCGCCCGCCAGCTTTCCATCAGCTGCTCGCGGTCGAGGATCGGGTTCCAGCCCGGATGGATGCAGGCCACCGGCCCCGCCTTCGACCACAGCGCGTCCATCGCCGCGAAATCACGGCTGGCGAATGCGTCGTAGAACGCCTCGTTCGCGGCAAGCACCGCATCCTCCGGCAGGCCCACCGCAGGTGGCAGCGGCGGGCGCGGCGGCAGGCTCACGCCGCCGTGCTTTCCTGCGAGCGGTCCCAGAGATTGGGTACCTGGGTGTTGGTGTAGCCGGAGATGAACAGCGATTCTCCCCCCGTATCGGGGTTGAACACGCTGCGGCGGATCGCCCCGATATTGCCGCCATAGACATGGATCGAGATCGAGGTGCGGTCGGCGAAGTCGTTCTGCACATAGTGGATGTCGTAGAGATTGGGCGATACCGCCACCACCTCGCCGGGGCTGAGCTTGTCCACCTGCCCCACCTGCATCGGCTTGCCCGCGCCCTGCGGGACCATCTGGTAGCTGGTCTCGCGCCCGCGCAGCATGCCGACCAGGCCCCAGACGGTATGGTTGTGCACCGGCGTGCGCTGGCCGGGGCCCCAGACGAAGCTCACCATCGAGAACCGCTCCAGGGGGTCGCAATGGAGCAGGAACTGCTGGTAGCGGCTGGGGTCGGGCGTGGCGAAGGCCTCGGGCAGCCAATCGTCCTTGGCGACCAGATCGGCCAGCAGCCCCTTGCCCTTGGCGAGGATCGTCTTCTCGTCCCCGCGCGCATCCTCGACCAGAGCGGTCATCGCCTGCACGAAATGCCGGAGCTTGGGGATGTTGTTCATGGCGCCCTCCATCATGCTGGCCCATCCTAGCGAACCCCGAGGGGGCGCGGGAAGCGCCCGCGCGGGCCGGATTGTGGCCCCGCCGCCGGCTTGTTACGGTGCGCCCTCCTGAAACCCCCCGCGCACGAGGATGCTTCCATGCCGGCCAAGATCGATGCCGCCGAGGTTCGCCGCATTTTCCCCGAGGTCGACCAGATCACGGACGCCAAGCTGCGCCAGGGCGTGATCGATATCTGGATCGAGGTCGCGGCCGAGATGGCCTGGGACAAGCTCGAGGACATCCCGAAGAACCTTGATGTCGAGAAGTATCGCCGGCTGGTCGATCACATCCGCGGCGTCACGCGCATGGCGCTGGCGCTGGCCGACGTGGCCCAGCGCGAGCACGGCACCAAGGTCGATCGCGACATGCTGATTGCGGTCGGGTTGCTGCACGATGTGAGCAAGCCGGTCGAGTGCGAACCCGACCCCGAGGGCAAGCCCACCGGCGGCCCGGCCAAGGCGGCGCGGAAAAGCGAGATGGGGGCCAAGATCCAGCACGCCGTCTATGCCACCCACAAGGTGTTCGCCCACGGCCTGCCGCTCGAACTCGCGCATCTCGTGGTCACGCACACCCACGCCTCCAATGTGCGCCCGACGAAGAGCATCGAGGCGGCGCTGCTGTTCTACGCCGACTATGCCGACAGCGATGTCGGCATCATCCCCAAGGGCGGCAAGCCCTTCGTCGCGCGCTGGGAAGTGCACTGACCCATGCCGGCGGGCGGCGGGCGGCTGATCCTGGCGATCGACCAGGGGACCACATCCTCGCGCGCGATCCTGTTCGACGAGGAAGGCCGCCCGCTCGCCACCGCGCAGAAGGCCCTGCCGCAGCACTTCCCGGCCGATGGCTGGGTCGAGCATGACCCGCTCGACATCTGGAACGACACGCTCGCCGTCTGCCGCGAGGCGCTGGCCAGGGGGCGCGCCACGGCCGCCGACCTCGCCGCGATCGGCATCACCAACCAGCGCGAGACGACGCTGCTCTGGGACCGGCAGAGCGGCGCCCCGGTGCATCGCGCTATCGTCTGGCAGGACCGGCGCACCGCGCCCGCCTGCCGCCGTCTCGATGGCAAGGGGGCGGGCCCGCTGATCGCCGAGCGGACGGGGCTTCTTCTCGACCCCTATTTCTCGGCCACCAAGATCGCCTGGCTGCTGGACAATGTGCCCGGCGCCCGCGCGCGCGCAGAGAAGGGCGAGCTTGCCTTCGGCACGGTCGATAGCTGGCTGCTCTGGAACCTCACCGGCGGAGCGGTGCACGCCACCGACGCCACCAATGCCAGCCGCACCATGCTGTTCGACATCGGCAGCGGTGCCTGGGACCCGCAACTCCTGGCTTTGTTCCGCCTGCCGGCCGAGATCCTGCCCGAGGTGAAGGACTGCGCCGCCCATTTCGGCGAGAGCCTGGCGCATCTGCTCGGTGCCGCAGTGCCGATCCGCGGCATTGCCGGCGACCAGCAGGCGGCGCTGGTGGGGCAGGCCTGCCTCAAACCAGGCATGGTGAAGAGCACCTATGGCACCGGCTGCTTCGCGCTCGCCCATATGGGCGGCCGGCCGGTGGCCTCGCGCAACCGCCTGCTCGGCACCATCGCCTACCAGCTCGATGGGGAGCGCAGTTATGCCCTCGAAGGCGCGATCTTCAACGCCGGTACCGCCGTGCAATGGCTGCGCGACGGGCTCGGCCTGATCGTGCGCGCCGCCGAGACCGAGGCTCTCGCCCTGTCGGTGGCCGACAGCGGCGGGGTCTATCTGGTGCCGGCCTTCACCGGCCTCGGCGCGCCGTGGTGGGACGCCAATGCGCGCGGGGCGATCCTTGGCATCACGCGCGACACCAGCCGGGCGCAGATCGTGCGTGCCGCGCTGGAAGCGCAGGCATACCAGACCCGCGACCTGCTCGACGCAATGGCGCAGGATTCCGGGCGGCGGCTGGCAGCGCTGCGCGTCGATGGCGGGCTCGTCGCCAACGATTTCGTCTGCCAGATGATCGCCGATATCTGCGAGGTTGCGGTCGAGCGCCCAGCCGTGACCGAAACGACGGCGCTCGGCGCGGCGATGCTGGCAGGGCTCGGTTCGGGCCTCCTGCCCTCGCTCGACCGGCACGCGGCGCGCTGGCGCGCCGAACACCGCTTCGAGCCCGCCATGCCCGCCGATAGGCGCGAGAGCCTGCTTGCCGGCTGGCGCACCGCCGTGCGTCGCGTATTGTCCGACGCCGCGCGCGGCTAGCGCGCCCCACCCTGCCCCTTCCCTTCCACCGTGCCACGACCACAGGACCGATCCCATGGCTGAAGCGAAAAGCCTGCTCCCCGGCTACTCCGAGCGTCTGGCCAAGGTGCTCGCCGCGCTGCGCTACGAGGCGCTGCCGGCCGAGGCGGTGGCACGGGCCAGGCTCTGCGTGCTGGACGGGATCGGCTGCGCCGTGTTCGGCGCGACGCTGCCCTGGACGCGGATCGTGGCCGACATGGTGCGCGCTGAGGGCGGCAAGCCGGAAGCGAGCCTGATGGGCTTCGCTGGCGGGAAGGTCACGGCGAGCCAGGCGGCGCTGGTAAACGGCACCGCCGGCCACGCCTACGAGCTCGACGACATCCACAAGGATTCGATCCTGCACGCCAACTCGCTCGCTTTTCCCGCCGCACTGGCGCTGGCCGAGGTCGCCTCGGCCGAAGGGCGCCCGATCGACGGGCGGCGCTTCATCGCCGCGCTGGTGGCCGGATACGAGGCGGGCTGCCGCATCGGCGCGGCGGCGGGCCAGCCTTTGTTCTTCCGCGGCTTCCACCCGCAGGGCGTGAACGGCGTCTTCGCCTCGGCCGCGGCGGCGGCGCACATCATGGGCCTCGATGCCGAGGGCATGCTGCACGCGATCGGGCTGGCCGGCAGCCAGGCGGCGGGGCTGATGGCGGCGCAGGAAGGGGCGATGGCCAAGCGCCTGCACTCGGGCAAGGCGGCGCAGGCCGGCATCTATGCGGCGCGGCTGGCCGCGCGCGGCTTCACCGGCATCCGCGACGTGGTGGAAGCGGGCTATGGCGGCTTCCTCTCCTCCTTCGGCGAGAAGCCCGACATCGCCCGCCTGACCGAGGGCCTGGGCGAGCGCTGGGAGATCCTCCAGGTCGGGTTCAAGCCCCATGCCTCGGTGACCTCGATCCACACCGCGCTCGACGCACTCGCGGCGCTCATGAAGGCCCAGGACCTGAAGGCGGCCGACATCGCCGCGATCGATGCCGGCATCAGCCCGATGACCTACACCCATTGCGCCTGGCCCTACCGGCCGGAGGGGGTCACGGCGGCGCAGATGAACCTCTATTTCGGGCTGGCGGTGATGGCGCTCGACGGCGCCGCCTTCGTGCAGCAATACACGCAGGCGCGGTTGAAGGACCCGGCGGTGCTGGAGCTGATCGGCCGCTGCACCGCCCATGTCGAGCATGAGATCGCCGACAAGGGGCCGGCGGCGCGCCATGCCTGCCGGCTGACCGTGCGGACCAAGGACGGGCGCAGCTTCACGCACGAGGAGTGGCACCGCCGCGGCAGCCCGGAGAACCCGGTCACGGCCGCCGATATCGACACCAAGTTCCGCCGGCTGGTTGCGGGAACGCTGCCGCCGAACCGCATCGAGGCAGTCATCGCCGCCGCGGCAGGTCTGGAGCGAGCGCCCGATGCCGCGGCGCTCGCTCCACTGGCCCGTCTGTAGTTATTTACCGAAATAACAGATGATTACCGGATAAAACTAAGGTCACGACTCAGCGCCAGGGGGTCTGCTGGAACAGCTGCTGGCCTTGGGCGAAGGTCTCGTCCGTGAGGCGACGGTAGGCCACGGAGTCCAGGAACAGCATCGGCTGGAAGCCGCGCTCCGCCTCGGCCTTGAAGGCCGGGTCCTCCAGCGTCTTGCGCACGGCATCGACGTAGGCGCTGACGATCGGGGCCGGGATCCCCTTCGGGCCCATGAGACCGCGCGTCGTGCCCATCACCACGTCCACCCCCTGCTCGCGATAGGTGGGCGCGGCAGCGAACAGCGTGGACCGCTCGGCCGAGGCCGAGGCCAGCACCCGCACATCGCCCTGCAGGATGAAGGGCCACGCCTCGCCGAGCGAAAACCCGGCCGCGTGGACATGGCCGCCGATCAGGGCGGTGCGGGCCGGCGCGGTGCCGAGATAGGGCACATGCTCGAACTGGATGCCGGCGCGGTTGGCCAGCAGCAGAGCCATCAGGTGCAACGGACCGCCAACGCCGGTATTGCCGACATTGAGCTGGCCAGGCCGCCGCTTCGCCTCGGCGATGAAGTCGCCCAGGGTGCGGAACGGGCTGTCCGCCTTCACCAGGAGCGCCGAGGCGTCATAGGCCAGCCCGGCGATATAGGTGAAGTCATCCAGCTTGTAGTTCGCCTGCTGCTCGACCAGCGCGTTGGTAAGGGATGGCAGCGTGATCATGCCCGAGGTGTAGCCATCGGGGGCGGACTGGGCCACTGCCATGAATCCCACCTGCCCCGAGGCGCCCGGACGGTTCACCACCACCCAGCGCGAGCCGGGCAGATGCTTGGCGAGGTAGGGCGCCATCATCCGCGAGAGGAGATCCACGCCTCCGCCGGGCGGGAAGGGCACGATGATCTGGTTGGGCTTGTCGGCCGGCCAGGCGGCGGCGGAAGGCCGCGTTCCGATGGCGAGCATCGGGGCAGCAAGCATACCGGCCCCGGCAAGTCTCAGCACCGAACGGCGCGGCAAGGCGAAGGAGGAAGACATTGGGGGTTCCCCTGTTGGTCCCGGCACGGCGTCACCGCCCTGGTCACTGGCCCGTCTTGTCCGACACCCCGGGCTCGACACCCGAAGGTGGATTGGCCTGCGCAGGAGCTTCCATCCCATGCCAGGCCCTGGGCGGGCTCTTGCGATGCGGTAATGCTAGCATTCGTTGCGAAACCGATCCAGTCATGCCGGGCGTTCGCAGCAGGAATTCCCTGCCGCGCCCCCGAGAGGCACAAAAGCAAACCGGGGCCCGAAGGCCCCGGCCGCGACAGCCTGCCGCCGTCTTGCCGCGCTCGAGCAGCGTCCGATCTGGCGGAACCGCCCTGCGGTTCCACCAGATCGGACTAAGCTGCTCGCAAACCTTAAGTTTGTCGGGCACGACTTCCGTTCGGCTGATCGAAGCCGAACGGAACGTGCCCTAGCGCCAGGGCGTGCGCTGGAACAGCGCCTGTGCCTGGGCCAGGGCGTTGCGCGCGAACTGGGTGGTACGCTCCGCGTTCATCACGTCGAGCGGCTGGCCCTGCTTCTCGGCATCGGCGCGGAACTGCGGATCGGCCACCACCTTGGTAATCGCCTCGGAGAACCTTGCGACGATCTCGGCCGGCAGCCCCTTCGGCCCGGCGAAGGTGCGCGAGGAGCCCATCACCACGCCCTCGAGGCCGTTCTGCTTCAGCGTACGCTCGCCGGGGAAGCTCGGCGAAGGCTCCTCGGCGCCCGTGCCAAGCGAACGGAGCTGGCCCTGCTGGATCTGCGGCCAACCCTCGCCGATGCCCATGCAGGCAGCCGACAAGTGCCCGCCGAGAAGCGCCGTACGCGACTGCGCGGTGCCACCGAAGGGCACATGCTCAAGCTGGATGCCGGCCTTGTCCGCGATCAGCAGCATGAGCTGGTGGTTCGGACCGCCTACGCCCGAGGATCCGACGGTAAGCTGGCCGGGGCGGCGCTTCGCGTCGGCGATGAAGTCCTGGAGGGTCTTGTAGGGACTGTCCGACTTGACGACCAGCGCCGAGGGGTCGGTGACGATGTTCGCAAGGAAGGTGAAATCCTCGAGCGTGTACTGCGCCTGCCGCTCGACCAGCGCCGCGACCAGCGAGGGGAAGGTCACGACACCGGTGGTGAATCCGTCCGGGGCGGCACGCGCAACGGCGGTGAAGCCGATCTGGCCGGAGGCACCGACACGGTTCACCGTGATGAACCGCGAGCCGGGCAGATACTTCTCCAGATAGGTGCCCATCAGGCGGGCCAGCAGATCGACGCCGCCGCCGGCGGCGAATGGTGCGATGACCTGGATCGGCTGGCCGGCCGGCCAGCGCGACTGGGCACTGGCAATCTGCGGCATGGCAAGGGCGATTGGGGCCGCGGCGGCCGTGCGCAGGATGTTACGGCGGGAAAAGCGAACCATAGGTAATGCCTCCGTGATGGAACTTCGATCAGGTGGGTTGAACTGCTCGTCTGCGGTGGGCCGGCTTGGCGCCGGCCGACGCCGTCAGCGCTGATTCCAGGGCGACTGCTCCCACAGGCGGCGTAGATTGGCCGTCTCGGTGGCAATGAAACGCGCATACTCCTCGTTCTTCCAGATGGCGAGCGGCTGGAAGCCCCGCAACGCCTCCGCCCGGAAGGCAGGATCGTCAACGGTGGCGTTGACCGCGTTGATGATGGTGCGCGTTACGTCCGCGGGCACGCCGCGCGGGATAACGAGGCCGCGGGTCGAGCCGCCGACATAATCGACACCCTGCTCGCGGAATGTGGGCACGTTGGGGAACATCGCCACGCGCTCGGCGGATGCCATGCCAAGCGAGCGGGCCTGACCGTCGCGGATGGTGGGGAACGCCTCGCCGATGTTGAAGGCGCCGACATCGATATGCTGGCCCAGCATGGCGGTGCGGGTGGGCGCGGTCCCGCCAAAGGCGGTGTCATTGAAGCTGGCACCGACCAGACGCCCGACCTGGAGCATCATCAGGTGGTTGGGAGAGCCGATGCCGGTATGACCAACGGAAAGCTGGCCCGGCTTGGCGCGCGCCTCGTCCAGCATCT
Organism: Alphaproteobacteria bacterium; assembly: GCA_020850755.1. Lineage (GTDB taxonomy): Bacteria > Pseudomonadota > Alphaproteobacteria > Acetobacterales > Acetobacteraceae > JADZEB01. The sequence continues at coordinate 120,488 of JADZEB010000016.1, forward strand.
GGCGGAGATTCTGGAACCGGCTGTCCTTGTGCACGGCGAAGGAGGCCGGATCGAGCACGAGGTTGGCGACGAAGGTGAAATCCTCGAGCTTGTAGCTCGTGCGCCGCTCGATCGTGTTGGCGATGATGCCGGGCGTCGATACCGCGCCCCAGGTGTAGCCATCCGGTGCGGCCTGCGCCATTGCCGTGTAGCCGATCTCGCCATTGGCGCCGGCGCGATTGACAACCACGAAGCGCGAGTTCGGGATGCGCGGCTGGATGTGCTGGGCCAGCATGCGCGCAATCAGGTCCACGCCGCCGCCTGCGGGGAAAGGCACGATGATCGTGATCGGCCGGTCGGGCCATGCCGCCTGCGCGGGCGACGCAACGGCAGCCACGACGCCGAGGCCGAGCGCCCCGATGGCAGCAGCGGCGAGGAAACGGCGTTTCAGCATGATGGTCATCCCCCAGCTTGTTGATGCGCCACGAGCACAGCGCCCTGCGTCCTTCCGCCGCTTCTTGTCCCGTTCGGGATCTGTACAGCAGCGAGGCCAGGGCACGTCTGTGACTCGTGAACCTTAGGTCGCGTGCGCAACGATGGCAACCGGGGCCGCATGCCCCTCCGCCTACCGCAACGCGGCGCCGGCGATGCTTCGATCCCGATGCAGCGCGGCCGTCGCGGCAGCGCCTGGGCGATCCGCCGTCCCGCGGGACGCCGCCGTCGCGCAGGGGCCGCTCGGCCGCGCCACGGGCTTCCTTGCCCCCTTGCTTGCTGCATGCGCGGCAGCCATTCCCGGGCGTGCTGCGATTCACGCTCCGGCGGCCGAGCTGCTAAGCCGCCACCCGCCTTGTCCGGCCGGCACCGCGACCGGCGGGAGGCTTGGCCGCGCCAGCGCCGGCCTTCGCCTCAGCGCGGAACGATGCCGCGATATGGCGGGCCAGCGTGTCGGCAAGCGGTTGCGGCGCCGCCGCCGACTGGGCCAGCGCGATCTGGAAATCCGGCAGCGGCGGGAAGCCGTCGCGCTCGCCCAGGATGCGCACGCCCTCGGGCAGCAGGCTCGGTGTCATCACCCCAACCGCCAGCCCGGCCAGCACCGCCGCGATCTGGCCGGTCTGGCTCGTGCTGGTGTAGGCAAGCCGCCACGGGCGCCCCAACTCCTCAAGCGCGCGTTCGGCCGCCTTGCGCCAACTGCATTCGATATGCGACAGCACGAGCGGCAACGGTGTCTGGTCCTGCGGACGGTGTTGCGCCGATCCCACCCACACGAGCGGCCCGCGCCAGACCACCTCGTTGTCCTGCGGCTCGAAGCCGACCGAGACGAGGGCCAGATCCAATTCGTCCTCGTCGAGCATGCGGCGCAGATTGACCGAGGGCTCGCACACCACCATCACCTGCACGTCCGGATGGGTCGCGGCGAAGCGCGCAAGGATGCCCGGAAGGTAGCGCGTCGCGTAATCGTCCGGCGCGCCGATACGGATGCGCCCCGACATGTGCGGTTCGCGCAGCGCCGCCACAACCTGATCGTTCAGCGCCAGCATCTGGCGCGCGGGTTCGAGCAGGTATTCCCCGTGCCGCGTCAGGGTCACGCGCCGGCCGTCGCGCAGGAACAATGGGCGCCCGACGATCTCCTCCAGCCGGCGCACCTGCATCGAGATGGCGGATTGCGTGCGCCCGACGATCGCAGCGGCACGCGTGAAACTGCCGCTGTCCGCAATCAGCACGAAGCTGCGCAGCAAGTCGGTATCGATGTTGGGCATCAACGCCATGCATCAATGATGCTTATTCTACGTATCAAATCAATGCGTTTTTCTTATCCACTCTGCTTTGGCACTGTTCCCCCGTGCCGCGCGCCCGTGTACTGCCCTTCCGATCGCGGAAGTGGCTCGGCGACCCGGCTCCGAGGGGTCCGCGATGCTGCCACTGATCATGTCCGCCTTCGAGCGCCTCACACGCCACCTGCGCCTCTGGCTGCGCCACGAGCAGACCAAGAGGCGGCTTGCGGAGTTGGACCAGCGCATGCTGAAGGATGTCGGCCTGACATCGCACGATGCCCTGATCGAGACGAACCGCAAGTTCCGCGACACCGTGCGGGGCAGAGGCCCGAGCGGCTAGGACCGCGCCGCGCACCCGCCAGACACTTGCGCCGGGCCGCCCGGGCGTATAGCTACCGGATCAAGGCCAGCCAGAGCGGCCGGCCACGTTCCGGGAGAATCGAAGCCATGCGCCGTCGTGTCCTTCTCGGCAGCCTGCCTGCCGCCGCCGCCTATTCCGTGCTCTCGCCGCTGGCCTTGCCCAGAGCCGCACGCGCCCAGGCCGCCACCAAGACGACCGTCGGCCTGCTCCGGCTGGCATCCTCTGCCCCTGTGTTCATTGCCCAGGAGAAGGGCTATTTCCGCGAAGCGGGGCTGGATGTCGAGCTGAAGATCTTCACCGCCGCCGCGCAGGTGCCGAATGCCGTCGTGTCCGGCGATGCCGAGTTCGGCGTCACCGGCCTGACCGCGGGCTTCTACAACCTGTCGGGACGCGGCGGCCCGGTGATCATCGCCGCGCAGAGCCGCGACGAGAAGGGCTTCCAGCTTTCGGCGATCATGGCCACGCGCGCCGCATACGATGCGGGACTGCGCAGCGCTGCCGACCTGCGCGGCAAGCGCATCGCCAACACCACCGCAGGCTCGACCTTCCACTACATGATCGGGCGGTTGGCCCAGGCGAAGAACTTCCCGCTCTCGTCGGTGACACTCGTCAATCTGCAGACGCTGCCCAACATGGCCTCGGCCTTCAAGGGCGGGCAGGTGGACGCGATGATCGTGCCGGCAACCGTCGCCCGCCCGATCGAGGCCGAGGGCGCAGGCCGCATCATCGGCTGGGTCGGCGACGAGGCGCCGTGGCAGCTCGGCGCGCTGTTCACGGCCCCGCGGATGATCGCCGAGAAGCGCCCGACGGTGGAGCGCTTCGTGCGCGCCTATGTGCGCGCCTGCGGCGAATACCATGCCGCTTTCAACCAGCGCGACGCCGCCGGCAACGCAACAAAGGGGCCGGGCTATGACGCGCTCCTTGGCATCGTCGCGAAGGCGATGCAGCAGCCGCCCGAGCGTGTTGCCGGCAGCCTCGCCTATATCGATCCGCAGGGCCGGCTGGATGTGGGCGATGTCCACAACCAGGTGCGGCTGTGGCAGTCGCTCGGGCTGGTGGCGGCCAACGTCAACCCCGCGAGCACGATCGACCTCGGCTTCGTGCAGGGCCACTTCAACCTGCCGCGCTGAGCAGGGCGCAAGGAGCTGGCGCCAGGGGCGGGAACCGGGGCGATGGAACTCGCCGCCGAAGGGATCACGCATCGCTATGGCGGGCTGACGGCACTCGATGCCGTCAGCCTGACCGTGCGCGAGGGCGAAATCCTGGCCCTGATCGGCCCTTCGGGCTGCGGCAAGAGCACGCTCCTTGGGATTCTCGGCGGCATCCTGGCGCCAAGCGAGGGGCGCGTGCTGTTGCGCGGCGAGCCGCCGGCTGGCTGCCTCAATCCGCTCACCTACATCTTCCAGGACTTCGCCCTTCTGCCCTGGCGGACAGTGGCGGGCAATGTCGCGCTGCCGCTCGAGCATCACAGGCTGGCGCGAGCCGAGCGCGAGGCGCTGGTGGCCAATGCCCTGGCGCGCACCGGCCTGTCCGACTTCTCCGACGCCTATCCCAAGCAGCTTTCGGGCGGCATGCGCCAGCGCGTCGGCATCGCGCGCGCGCTGGCCGTGCGGCCGGCCATACTGCTGATGGACGAGCCGCTTTCCGCGCTCGACGCGCAGACGCGCGACCTGCTGATGGAGGATTTCCTGGCGCTTTGGCTGCGCGAGCGCGTCACGGCCGTCTATGTGACGCACAACCTGGCCGAGGCGCTGCGGCTGGCTGATCGCGTCGCCGTGCTGTCGCGCCGGCCGGGAAGGCTGCGCGAGATCGTCACGATCCCGCTGCCGCAGGATCGGCGCGCCGGGCCCGAGGCGGCCGCCGAGATGGCCCGCCTGCATGACCGGCTGTGGCAGCTGATCCGCAGCGAAGCGGAAGCCGCCGAGCGCGAGATACTGGCGCCGGGGGCCTTGCATGGCTGAGCCCCCACGCGGCGAGCGCGCTGTTCCGTTCCGCGGGCACGGCTTCGTCCTCGCCCGCCGCCGCTTCGCCGCGCCTTTGTTCTTCTTCGGCATGATCGCGCTGTGGCAGGTGGCGTGCGATCGCGGCTGGATCAGCCCCCTGTTCCTGCCCTCGCCCTATGCCGTGTTGCTTGCCTTCCGCGAACTCATCGAGGCGGGCACGCTCGCCCGCCATCTGGGCGAGAGCCTGTTCCGCATGGGACTAGGCTGGCTGTTCGGCACGATCGCCGGGCTGTTCGTCGGCTTCCTGATGGGCATCTTCTCGCTCTCGCGTGCGATCGGCCAGCCGGTCGTCTCGGCCCTGTTCCCGATCCCCAAGATCGCGCTCCTGCCGCTGCTGATCCTGTGGCTCGGCATCGGCGAGGCGAGCAAGGTGACCACGATCGTGCTCGGCGTGTTTTTCCCAACCGCGATCGCAACCTACAGCGCGATCGACAATGTGCCGCGCAACCTGATCCGCATGGCGCAGAGCTTCGGGCTGCCCTGGAACGCGGTGTTGCGCAAGATCGTGCTGCCCGGCGCGCTGCCGGGCATCCTCGCCGGCTTCCGCATCTCGGTCTCCATCGCGCTGCTGCTGCTCACGGCAGCCGAGATGGTGGGCGCCGAATATGGCATCGGCGCCTTCATCCTCACCGCCGGCAACCTGATGCTGACCGACCAGTTGCTGGCCGGCGTGGTCATGCTGTCCGCGCTCGGGCTCGGCTTCGGCACACTGCTTGCGCGGCTGGAGCGCTGGCTCTTGCGTTGGCGGTGAAAGACGGGTTGCCGAACGGGTCGACCTTGCGACCACCGCCACGTCCTGGAGCACTGTCGAACTGAAGCCGGAATGGATCTCGCCAGACGGGCGGCGATGACGCCGGCATCGGGCTTCAACGCGGAACGGTGCCAAAGACCAGTGGCTCGTTGCGCCATCGCATTCCCGTGCCCCGGCTCCGGGCCGGTCGGTTGTGCCGCATCCGTCTACACGCCCAGATAGGCATGCAGTTTGTCCGTCTTTGCGGACAGTTCCTCGCGCCCAACCATCTCCACGATTCGCCCATGCTCCATGACATAGTGGCGGTCGGCCAGTCTGGCAGCGAAGCGGAAGTTCTGCTCGACCAGGAGGATCGTGAAACCGCGCGCTTTCAGCGCCTCGATCGTCCGCCCGATCTGCTGGACGATCACCGGGGCAAGTCCCTCCGTCGGTTCGTCCAGCAGCAGCAGCCGCGCGCCGGTGCGCAGGATGCGCCCGATCGCCAGCATCTGCTGCTCGCCGCCAGAAAGCTTGGTGCCCTGGTTGCGCAACCTTTCCCTCAGGTTGGGGAACAGCGCGAATATCTCGTCAAGCGACAGGCCGTCCGGCGCGATCTCGGGCGGCAGCAGCAGGTTCTCCTGCACAGTGAGCGAGGCGAATATCCCGCGCTCCTCCGGGCAGAAGGCGATGCCCGCGCGCGCCACCTGCTCCGGACGCCAGCCGGCCATCTCCTGGCCGCGGAACCGGATGCTGCCCTTGCGCCGGACCATGCCCATCACGGCCTTGAGCGTGGTTGTCTTGCCGGCGCCATTGCGCCCGACCAGGGTCACCACCTCGCCTTCACGCACCGCGAAGGAAACCCCGTGGAGGACATGGCCTTCGCCATACCAGGCCTCCAGCCCATCCACTGCCAACATTGCGTTATCGAGACGCGTGCCGTCGGGCATGGGTTGCTCCAGGGCAGGCTTCCGAGATGCGGGGCACGGGGCCTATGGCATTGGCGCCCGCAGTCTGCAAGCGGCCACGGGCCGCCGGCACCGGATCGTCGCACAGATTCCGCACGACCGACAGGTCACGTTCAATCGAGAACATGCCCCATGCCGCACACTTGACCTCGTCGCACGCCGGTGCCGTGCAACGGGCGCCCCGTCCCACTCCGCACGCGCGTTGCGGCGCCTAGGCCAGTTCCCAGGTCCTGCCCCGCGCGGAACATCGCCATGATACGGAAACACCACACCACGCGCGGGGTCGCGCCTCGGACGGCCAAAGCATCCCGACGCCACGGACCGCATGGCCCGTGCCCGCCTTCAACACGCGGACTGGCGCGTCTGCTCAGGCTGCCAAGGGCGCAGGCACGGACCGGGGCGGCGGCGACGGCGGCGCGGCGGGCGGACGTGCGCGACCCGGAACCACCGCGGCCGATGCATCCTCCGCTCCTGCCCCGAGGGCCATGATCCGCCTCACGGCCTGGGCCTGATGATGAGCTTCCACAGCAAGCCGCAGGCGATATCCGCCCGGACGCGCCCCCACCACCGTCGCCGCGATCCGCAGTCCGTGCTGTGCCACGACAAGCACCAACGCAGAGCCGACACGCAGATCGGCATCAGCGAGTACGCCCGCGCCATGCTCCGAAAGGTCTGCGAGCCGCGCCTCGCTCACACGCCCCTGCATCTCAATCTGGCAGGGCAACGACAGCGAAACCCGCGGTTCCCGGCGCCGATCAACCTCGGCGGTGGAGGTGCGCACCACCCGCACGAGGATACCCTGAAGGCTGCCGATCGCCCCCCGCACCTCCTCGGCACGCTGTTGCATCGCATCGGCGCGCGCGCTTGTGCCCGCCGCTTCCTCGGTGGTGATGGCGATCCGGTCGGACACCGTGCGCGCGGCGTTCGCCACATCCTGGACATGCCGGGCGATCTCGTTGGTGGCGGTGGATTGCTGCTCGGCTGCCGCCGCGATTGCCGTCGACATGTGGTCGATATCGCGGATCGTCGTGCCTATGCCCTGCACTGCCGCCACCGCTCGTGCAGTGACCGTCGTGATGTCGCCGATCTTGGCGGTGATTTCCTCGGTGGCGCGCGCGGTCTGCATTGCCAGGTTCTTGACTTCCGAGGCGACAACAGCAAAGCCCTTCCCCGCCTCCCCTGCCCGCGCGGCCTCGATCGTCGCGTTGAGGGCGAGCAGGTTGGTCTGTCCCGCGACATCGCCAATCATGCGCGCGACATCGCCGATGCGCCCGATCGCCTCGCTCAGCGAGTTGATCGCCTCCTCGGCCTTGGACGAGCCCTCGACGGCACGGCGCGAAACATCGGAAGCCTGGGTGATTCGTGCCGTGATCTCGCGGATCGAAGCCGAGAGCTGCTCGGTCGATGCGGCCACACTCGTCGTATTGGCAAGGGCCTGGGCCGCGGCCTCGCTCACGCTCGCGCTGGTCGCGCGCATCGCCTCGGCCGAGTTGCGCATCTCCACCGTGGTTGCGGCCATGCGTTCGGTGTTCGCCTGCACGCCTTCCACCACGGTGCGCGTCTCGGCCTCGATCCGCTCGGCCATGCCTTCGAGCGCGGAGCGCTTGTTCGCCTCGGCGACGGCACGCTCGCGTTCCTGCTCGGCGCGCAGGCGCTGGTTCTCCAGCCCCTGCTCCTTGAACACGGCAACCGCGCGCGCCATCTCGCCCACCTCGTCGCCGCGCGTCTGGGCCGGGACCGACGCGCTCATGTCGCCCTCGGCCAGCCGGCGCATGCAGGCCGTGAGGTCCTGGATCGGGCGCGTTATCCTGCCGATCACAACGCCGACGGCGGCCAGAATGGACAATATGCCGAGCAGCATCAGCGCGATCGCCACGGTGCGGAACCAGTCCGTAGCCCGGCTCGCATCCTGGTAGGCGCTCTCGGCGCCGGCCACCTGGACGGCAATCAGCTCGCCGATGCGCGACGACAGGGGATCGATGCGCTGGTAGAGCTCATTGCGGGTGAAGGTCTCCAGCGCCGCGGCGTCGCGCCGCTCGACGATTCCCAGCAGCCGCTCGGTCGCAGCCCCCGCCGCGAAGCGTGCAACCTCGGCAGCATCGACCAGGCGCAGCTCCTCCGGCGCGATGCGGGATGCGCGATAGATGCCCCAGTGCCGCTCGACCTCGGCCATGGCACGCCGGAGATCGGCGCCGGCCGGCTCCCAGTCGACAGCGCCGAGGCGGAGCTTGTGCGCCGTATCGACCACCAGCACGGCATAGGAATCGGCAACGGCCTTGAGGTCGCGCAGCGGCAGGACACGATCGCGGAAGATGGCGTTTGCCGTGGTGCGGCCACTCTCGGTCGCCTCCCACGCCTCGAAGGTGGAGACGCCCAGCACGATCGCCAGCGTGGCAAGCCCCCCCAGGAGCGTCGTACGGATCGAGAAGCGCATGACACCATCCGGAAACTGAATGGAAACGGCGTGGCGCGGCACGGCGCGTGCCGCCAGCCTTGACCATCCACCGGAAAGGTAAATGCGCGGTTGCTTGCATCACGCCGGCTAGAACGCCACCCGATCTGCCCCCTTGAGCGCCAGCATCGCCCGCGCCTCCTCGGCAGTGGCAACGTCGAGCGACAGCTCGGCCAGGATGCGCCTGATCTTGGCCACCTGCTCGGCATTGGAGCGGGCCAGCTCACCCTTGCCGAGATAGAGGCTGTCCTCGAGCCCGACGCGCACATGCCCGCCAAGCTGCGCCGCCATGGTGACGAAGCCCATCTGGTGGCGCCCGGCCGCCAGCACCGACCACTGATAGTCCCGCCCGAACAGCTTGTCGGCGATGCGGCGCATGTGCAGCAGGTTGTCGGGGTCGGCGCCGATGCCGCCCAGGATGCCGAATATGGTCTGCACGAAGAGCGGCGGCTTCACCAGACCGCGATCGAGGAAGTGCGCCAGATTGTAGAGGTGCCCGACATCGTAGCATTCGAACTCGAAGCGGGTGCCGTGCGCCTCGCCCAGATGCCGCAGGATGTACTCGATGTCGGCGAAGGTGTTGCGGAAGATGAAGTCGCGGCTACCCTCCAGGTGCCTGCGCTCCCATTCATGCGTGAAGGCGGGGTAGCGGGCGAGCATCGGGTAGAGCCCGAAATTCATCGAGCCCATGTTGAGCGAGCACATCTCGGGCGCGGCGCGCAAGGGTGCGGCGAGCCGCTCCTGCACGCTCATGCCCTGCCCACCCCCGGTGGTGATGTTCACCACAGCGTCGGTCGCCTGCTTGATGCGCGGCAGGAACTGCATGAACACGTCCGGATCCGGCGTCGGTCGCCCGTCCTTCGGGTCGCGCGCATGCAGATGGATGATCGCCGCCCCCGCCTCGGCCGCGGCGATGGCGTCCGCCGCGATCTCGTCGGGCGTGAGCGGCAGATGGGGCGACATGGTGGGCGTGTGGATCGAGCCAGTGACGGCGCAGGTGATGATCACCTTGCGCCCGCTCGCGGCGGGTCTGGACAAGGACATGCCGGCTACTCCTTCGCGCTCGCGCGCTTCTTGTGGGCCAGGAGCGCCATCAGGCGGCGGTCGCGCCAAGCCTGGCGCTCAGCCAGTTGCTCTGCCGGCAGCTGCGTGCGCCGCTCTGCCTCCACCTGGGCGATCAAGGGCTCGGACCAGGGTCGGGGTTCGGCCTCGCGCTGCACCTGGTGGAACAGCGGCCCGTAGCGGGTGGCATAGTCGCGCACCCCGCCGGGGGCATTGAGGTCGATCGTCTCGAACGGCCCCATGAAGGACCAGCGCAGGCCGAGCGCGTCCTTCACCGTGCGATCCAGATCCTCGGTCGAGACGACACCCTGCGAGACCAGCCGCCACGCCTCGCCCAGCAGTGCGCCTTGCAGGCGGTTGAGCACGAAGCCAGCCATCTCCTTGCGCGCCACGATCGGCACCTGGCCCACCGCCTCCATCAGGGTGCGGGTGCGTTCCACCACCCAGGGTGCGGTGAAGGGTGCGGGCACGATCTCGACCAGCGGCATCAGATAGGGCGGGTTCGCCGGGTGCGCCACCACGCAGCGCGCGCGCCCGGCGACATCGCCCGCATAGGCCGAACACATGATGCCGGAGGTGGAGGACGCAATCACGACATCCGGCGGCACGGTGCGATCGAGTGCGACGGTGATGGCCTGCTTCGCCTCCAGCCGCTCGGGGCCGTTCTCCTGCACCCAGCTCGCGCCGGCCAGCGCCTCCTCCTGGCTGGCGCAGACACGGATGCGCGCGAGCGCGGCTTCCGGCGCCACGTCCATCAGCCCGGCCTCGACGAGCTCGGCCATCCTTTCGCCGGCAACGCGCAGGCACGCCTCGGCCGCGCCGTGGGCGGGATCGAACAGGCGAACCTCGTGCCCGGCGCGCGCGAAGATGATCGCCCAGCCACGGCCGATCAACCCCGCCCCGATCAGCGCGATGCGTTCCATAGGCGGCCCCCCGGGGCCCTGGACTATTGCTCGGCGAGTTGCGAGCGGGTGTGTTCGGTCAGCACATAGTCGGCGCCGAGATAGGCGGCGATAACGCGCGGATCGGCGGCGATCTCCGCCGGCGTGCCTTCGGCGATCTTCTCGCCGGCATCGATCACGAACACGCGCTCGGAAATGCTCATCACCGCGCGCATGTCGTGTTCGACCAGCCAGACGGTCGTGCCGGCCGTGCGCACGCGGCGCAGGCAGGCGAGCATCTCCTCGGTCTCGGCGGGGTTCAGCCCGGCGCAGGGCTCGTCCGCCAGCAGCAGGAGCGGGCGCGCGGCCACGGCGCGCGCCACCTCCAGCTTGCGCAGATTGCCGACGGTAAGCTCGCCCGCCGCGCGTTCGGCCAGCATGCCGAGCCCCATCAGCGACAGCGCCTCCTCGACCGTGCGCTCCACGTCGCGCGGACCGTCGCGGCCGAACAGAGCGCCGATGCGCACATTCTCGCGCACCGAAAGCGAGGCGAAAGGCTTGGCGATCTGGAAGGCGCGCCCGATGCCACGCCGCGCGATCTCCACCGTCGAAAGCCCCTCCAGCCGCTCGCCCATGAAGTGGATCGAGCCATAGGTGGGCTGGTAATAGCCGGTAATGAGGTTGAACAGCGTGCTTTTCCCGGCGCCGTTCGGGCCGATCAGCCCGCAGATCGATCCTCGCGGTATGGAGAAGCTGACGGCATCAACCGCGCGCAGGCCGCGGAACTCCTTGCCCACGCCGACACCTTCGAGGATCGGTTCGGCGCTCATGCCGCCGCTCCCGCGCGCCGCGCGGCGCGATGGTGCTTGTAGTCGTGCCACAGCCCGAGGATGCCCCCCGGCGCGGCCAGCACCATCACCACCACCACCGCGCCCGTGATGAACAAGTGCAGTTCAAGAAGATTGCCCAGCACCACCTGCGTCAACACCACCATGATCGAGGCGCCGATGATCGGACCGGCCAGCGTGCCGATGCCTCCGATCAGCGCATGCACGATCATGTTGAGCGAGAATTCCAGCCGGAAAACCGATTGCGTCGTGAAGTAGCCGAGCGAATAGGCAAGCAAGGCCCCCTGCACGCCCACCAGCAGCGCAGAAAGCACATAGGCCACGATTTTGAAGCGCTCGGTCGGCACGCCCAACATGCGCGCCGTGTCCTCGTCCTCGCGGATGGCGATCAACCCGTAGCCGAAACGCGACTGCTTCACCGAGACGGCAACGACAAACGTCACCGCAAGGCAGCCGAGCAGAAGCTGGTAGAAATAGGTCTCGGGCGCGAGCCAGTCGGGTGCCGCGTCGGGCAGGTTGATGCCGAGCCCGCCGCCGATCCATTCGACATTGGCGGAAAGCTCGCCCGCCACCTGGCTCACACCCAGCATGGCAATAGCGAAATAGATGCCGCGCAGCCGCAGCAGGGGAAAGGCAATCAGCGCGGCGATGCCGGCCGAGGCAAGCCCGCCGGCACCGACCGCGATGCCCATGCCCCACCCGGCCGCAAGCTCGGGCGGCATCAGCCTGGTGCCGACCAGGCCGGCGGCGAAGGCGCCGATGCCGACGAAGGCAGCGTGCCCGAAGCTCCAGTAGCCCGCGAAGCCGCCGAGAAGGTTCCAGGCAAGCGACATGGCGGCGGCGAGGAAAAGCTGCTGGGCGACGCGGATCTCGAACGGCGTCAGCGCCAGCGGCAGTGCCGCCAGCAGCGCAAGGGCGCAAAGGCCGAGCAGCGTCGGGGCCGGGGCGAACCAGCGCGTGCTCATCGGCTTTCCCCGAAGGCGCTGCCGAACAGGCCCTGCGGGCGCAGCAGCAGCACCAGGACGAGCACCAGGAACATCATCGCGTTGGTGAAGGCGGGGCCGACATACTGCGCCGTCAGCGTGCTTATCACGCCGAGCAGAAGCCCGCCCATCAGCGCTCCTTGCGGGCTGCCGACACCGCCCAGCGTCACGACGACGAAGGCATTGAGCGTCCACGGCCCCTCGGCCGCCGGCGAGAAGGGCAGCATCATGCCGATCACCGCGCCCGAGGCCCCGGCGAAGGCGGCGCCCAGGCCGAAGGTCAGGCCGTAGACATGGCGGACATCGATGCCGGATAGGCTCGCCGCCAGCGGCTGCTGGGCGGTTGCGCGGATGGCGCGGCCGAAGGCGCTGCGCGAAAGCACGAGGCCGAGCACGAGCAGCAGCACGAGGCTGGTGAGCAGCCCAATCAGCCGGACGAAGTCCATCCGGATCGGGCCGAGCGACACGCCGGCGAAGCTGTAGGCCGGCGCGATCGAGCGGAAATCGGGCGAGAACACCATCTGCAGGACGTTGCGCAGCATCAGGGCCACGCCGAAGGTGACCAGGAGCGAGGCGACGATCGAGGCGCGCTCGGTCGCCCACTGGATCACCGTGCGCTGGTAGCCGTAGCCGAAGGCGAACAGCACCGCCATGATCGGCGGAATGGCGAGCAGCGGATCGATCCCGCCGTGATGCCACATCACGAAGGCAATGTAGGCGCCGGCCACCACGAATATGCCGTGGGTCAGGTTGACTATGCCCATCACGCCGAAGATCAAGCTGAAGCCCACCGCGGCGAGCGAGAAGACGCCGCCCAGGATCAGCCCGTCAACGAGGGTCTGCAGGAGGAGCATCAGCGCTCCCCCTGCCAAGCCGCCTTGCCCTTGTTCAACTTGCGCTGCCGCATCGTACCGCCGCTCAGCCCTTCTCGTGCGCAGCGATCCAGGCGTTCGCCACCTCGGTGCAGGTCGCGAACCACACGCCCGGGAAACGCCGCATCCAGGCCAGGAACTCCCGCAGCATGGCGATGCGCGAGGGCCGGCCGATCACTTGCGGGTGCATCAGCAGGTCGAAATAGCCGCCCCAGCGGTAGATCTCCTGGAACTCGGCCTTCCAAACATCGAGGATCTGCTGGGGCGAGAAGATCGGCCGCGGGTTCTTGATCGAGAACAGGGCGTAGACGGCATCGTCTAGGCTCCAGTGCCAGGGCAGCTCGATCGGGCCCTTGGACCCGTCCGCCAGCACATGGCGGTAGGGATTGATGTCGTCCATCAGGCTGCTGTCGTAGAGGAAGCCGTACTTCGTAAGCAGCCGGATCATGTTGTCGGAGCTTTCGCCAGCAGGCGAACGATAGCCAGCCGGCACCACGCCAACCGTACTCTTGAGCGAGGCGAGGCCCTTCTCCAGCGCCTCTACCTCCTTGTCCGGGTAGTCCGGGTCTATCCATTCGTGCAGATAGCCGTGATGGCCCACCTCATGCCCGGCCTTGAGGATCATCTCGACGCGCCCGGTATGCTTCTCGGCGGTCCAGCCGGGGACGAAGAAAGTGGCCTTGCCGTTGAGCCCTTCCTCGTCGAGCAGCTCGAGGATCTTGGGCACCGCAACCTTGGCGCCATAGACGCCCTGGCTGAGCGTGCCGGGCCGCTTGGCATTGGTCGGATCGCGAGAGAGCCACAGCGTCTCCGCGTCGAAGTCGAAGGTCAGCGTTACCGCCACCTTGGCGCCGTGCGGCCATTTCACCGACATGTCCATCGTCCGGGTCTCCTGTCGTCTGCCACTCAACCGCGCTGCGCCCAGGGCGCAACCGGATAGACCGGCCGACCCGTGGCCCCTGCCTCGGGGTGAACCACCGCAAGCTGGCCGTTCTGCACCTGCGCGACCAGCGGCCCGAGCAGCTGCGCATCGCCATCACCCTGCGCTGCGAACTTCACGCGGCCGTAGAAGCAGGGAAAGTCCATTGCGGCCAGTGCATCGCGAACGCGCGCGGGCTCTATCGAATTGGCGTTCTTCATCGCCTGCGCGTAGGCGACGATGCAGGCCGCAGCCGACGCCATGTGGTAGGTCATCGGGCGCTGGAAGTTCTTGCGGTAGTACTCGGCGAAGCCCTTGGCGTTGCCGAAGTAGGGGCACTGGTAGGCAGCGTTCTCGTCCCAGTAGGTCTGGGTCACGACGCCGTTCGCATAACGCCCGAGCGCCTCGCGATAGGCCGCCGTCTGCGGCCCGAGCGACTGGTAGAGCAGCTTCGTGTTGGTGTTGGACGAAATCATCTGCCGCGCGATCAGCAGCGAGTTCTCGTCATGCGTGTTGCAGATCAGGATGTCGGGGTTATGCTGGCGCACGCTGGCCAGCACGGCCGAGACATCGCTCACCTGCGCCGGCAGGGCAATGGAATCGAGCACGCGCATGCCCGCCTCCTCGATCGCCTTCTTGGCGCCTTCGGCCTGGAAGCGCGAGAAGGGATCGTTGGTGTAGACGATCATGGTCGTCGCCACAGCCGGCTGCAGGCGCTTGAAGAACGCCACCGAAGTGTCGAACTGGCGCGTGGCGCGCGGGAAGATGCCGAAGACGAAGCGGCGGCCTTGCGTGAAGATCTGGTCCGACCCGCCGCCCGCCTGCACCATCGGCCGGCGTGCGCGTTCCGTGATCGCGCAGGTGGGCAGCACGATGTTCGAGCCGAATGACCCCAGGAACAGGCCGATATTCTCGTCCACCTGGCGCTGGATCAGGGTGGTTGCGCGCTGCGGATCGGAGGCATCGTCGAACATCCGCACCTCGAGCTGGTAGGTGGTGCCAGCCACCTGCAATCCGCCCAGATCCTCGTTGATGCGCTTGACCGCCGCCTGGTAGCCGTTCAGCACGTTCAGCCCGGTCTCTGCGGCTGCACCGGTCATCGGCACCGAGCCGCCGAACACGAGCGGCCGGCGTTGCGTCTGCGCGCGCAGGATTGCGGGGAAGCCCGCGATGGCCAAGGTGGCACCGCCTGCGCTGCCAACCAGCACCCGCCTGCGAGAAATGGTCATGGTGGTTCTCCCTGTCAGAGGCCGAGGAAGGCCTTCTTCACGAACGGATTGTCGAGCATCTCGGCGGCCGCGCCGCCGAGCACGATGCGTCCCTTCTCCAAGACATAGGCCCGGTGCGCGAGCTTGAGCGAGGCATGGACATTCTGCTCGACCAGCATCACGGCGATGCCCTCGGCGTTCAGCCGGCGCACCAACTCGAACATCGAGGCGACCAGCTGCGGCGCAAGCCCGAGCGATGGCTCGTCCAGGATCATCAGCCGGGGTGCGGACATCATGCCGCGCGCGATCGCAAGCATCTGCTGCTCCCCGCCCGAAAGCGAGCCGGCATTCTGCGCGCGCCTCTCGGCCAGGCGCGGGAAGATCGCGAAGACATGGTCCAGATTGCGCGCGACATCGCCCTGCGCGCGCGGCGATGAGGCGCCAACCTGGAGGTTCTCAAGCACGGTCAGGTGCTGGAACACCAGGCGTCCTTCGGGCACCAGCGTAATGCCGCGCGCAACCACGCGGTGCGCCGGCATGCCGGTGACATCCTCGCCGTTCCAGATGACGCGCCCCGATTCCGGCCGCAGCGCGCCGGCGATCGCCTTGACGCTGGTTGTCTTTCCGGCGCCGTTAGCACCCAGCAGCGCGACGATCTCGCCCGTGCCGACCGTCAGGGAGACATCGCTGACGGCACGGACGCCGCGATAGGCGCAACCTAGTCCGCTGACCTCGAGCCCGCTGCTCATGCGCCCCACCGCGGTGGCAAGCGTGAAGCGGAGGCGCCACCGACAACGCTACGTGATGCTGCTGCCACGCGGCTGCCCCGACAATGCGTACAAGCCGAACGCCTGTGCCGGGGAATGATCGCACCCGCGACCGGGCTCCTGTCAAGCGCAGCCGGGTGCGCGGTCGGCGTCCAACCGGCTTCCGCAGGGCGGATCGCCGATCGCACGCCGACCGCTCCTGGTCACGGTGCCATGTAGACCGGCGCCAGATCCTGGAACCAGTTCTGGGCATGCACCCAGCCGCGCACCTTGGGCGAGAGAGCGCGCGGCCCGACATCGTGCACCACGAACAGGTCGAGCGCCTGGTCGACGATGTGGGCCTCGGCCTGCGCAAGAAGGCGGTTCTGCTCGGCCTCGTCGAAGGTCTGGAAGGCGCGGTCGATTAGTTCGTCATACTTCGGGTCCATGTGGTAGCCGAAGTTGAACCCGTTTGGATTGACCGTGGTGCTGTGGTAGCTGCGCTTGAAGGCGCTGAACGGGTCCTGGGTGGTGGTGGCGGCCTGCTGGCCGATCACGCCACGGCAGATCGGTGCACCAACGCCCGCCCGGCGGCAGTTCGACTTCTGCTGCCACTCGACAACCTCGAATTCGATATTGACCCCGACCTCCTTGAAATTCTCCTGGATGAACTCGTTCATCGGCATGGGCAGCATCTCGCCCGAACCGGATGCGGCAACCAGGATCTTCATGGTGAGCGGGTTGTTGGCCCCGAAGCCAGCCTGGGCAAGCAGGCGGCGCGCCTCGGCCGGGTCGTAGCGCAGCTTGAAGCTCGGGTTGCCGCGCCAGACGCTGGACGGAATCACATTGCCCTGCGCCGGTGCCGCGAACCCGCCGAGCAGGCGCACGATGCCCTCGCGATCGACAGCCAGGTTCAACGCGCGGCGCACCCGAACGTCGCGCCAGGGCGAGCCCTCGCGGTGGCTGATATACCAGTTCCAGGAATGCGGGTAGATGTTCTGGGTGATCACGAAGCCGCGCTGGCGCAGACGGGGAATCACATCCGGCGGCGGGGCGTCGATCATGTCCACCTGCCCCGACAGGAGCGCGTTGGCACGCGTGGTCGCCTCCGGGATGGGCAGAACGATCAACCGCTCGGTCTTGGGGCGACGCTTCTCGTCCCAGTACTGCTCGTTGCGCACGAACTCGGCCCGCTCGCGCGGGATCAGGCGTGACATCTTGAACGGCCCGGTACCCGAAGGCTCAAGCGCGAACTTGTTCCAGTCGCGCCCCATCTTCTCCCACTGCGCCGGGCTGGAATAGAGCACATGCGCGATCTGGGTGGGAAAGGTCGAATCCGGCCGGTCGGTCGTGAAATGCACCGTGTAGTCGTCGATCTTGCGCCAAGCCCTCGCGCTCGGGATGCGCGGGCGAACCTGCGAAGTCTGGCGCAGGTCGAACTGCGGGGACTTGTCGTTGAACAGCTTCTCGAAGTTCCAGATCACGGCGTCGGCATTGAAGTCCGAGCCATCGTGGAACTTCACCCCGCGACGCAGCTTGAACACCCACTGGCGCTTGTCGTTGGCGTCGACCGCCCACTCGGTGGCAAGGTTCGGGATCAACGTCGGGCCGATGTTCGGATCGTCGAGCTTGTACTGGATCAGTGCGTCAAAGAGCGTGAATCCACCGAACCGGAATCCCTCATAGCCCTGGTTGGGCTGGCCCATCGTCCACGGATACTCGCTCGCGGTGATCGCCACGCGCAACGGCGGCTGGCCCTGCGCCTGTGCAGCGCCGTCGCGTCCGACGGACGTCGCGGCGGCCGCCGCGGCGCCTGCCGCCGACGCAAGAACTGTGCGGCGGCTCATGCCGCGCGGGGTCGCTCTCGAAGCCATTTGTGATCCTCCCATCAGCAGATGTTTTGCCGGCCTGTTCTCGAAAACCGGCAGACCGATGCGCCGGCCATCATGGCCGGCACGGCAATGCCCAAGGGTTGACGATCGAGGCTCGCCCGTCAACCGCCCACAGCGAGATGGCAGCACTAGGTCCCGGATGCCGCGGAAAGGAGGTCGGCAAGGATGGCGCGGCCGCGCGGCGGCGCGATCTCGATCGTGTCCCCGGCCACAAGCGTGCGGCAGCCGAGCGCCGGCTTGCCGTCCACCAGCAGCGCGCAGGCGCCGCAGGTGCCGATCTTGCAGAAATGATCCGGGTAGCAGAGCGTCGGGTCGTGCTGCCGGCGCAAGGCCGCAAGCAGGTTCAGGACATGATCGCCTTGGGCGATCTCGACCAGGTAGCGCTCGAACCGACCCACGGTTGCATCAGGGGCCTGGCGCCACACGCGGACGGCGACCGTGATGGTGGCGCGGCCGGGCGCAGAGTCGCTCATGCAGCCCCCACGCGCTCGAACAGGAATGCGGCGCTGTCGTCGGGCCCGCGTCGGGCGACGAGGTGTCCTGCCCACGCTGCGCCGCCTTCGTCCGGGTAATCGGTACGCAGATGGGCCCCGCGCGATTCCTCGCGCGCAAGCGCCGCGAGGCAATGCAGTCGCGCCGACAACAGCATGTGACGCAGCTCCACCAGCTGAAGCAGTTCCCAGTTCAGGCGCAGCCCACCCTGGCGGCTCGAAAGACGCGGCAGTTCCTCGGCCTCGATGGCATCGAGAACGGCAAGTGCGGCGCGCAAGCTCGCCGACGACTTCAGCACGCCCGCACCTGCCTGCATCGCCTCCCGCAGACGGGCGGAAACCTGTCCGACATGTGGCTCCCCGCCGGTGGCGACTTCGATCCGCAACGCATGGCCGAGCCAATCGGGAACCGGCGCATTGCCGCCATCTGCCATCCGCCCCCGCTCGGCAGCATGACGCGCGGCCGCGCGACCCGCCGCCGCGCCGAATACCAGTGTCTCCGGCAAGGCGACTCCCGTCAGGCGGTTGGCCCCGTGCAATCCGCCCGTCACCTCGCCGGCGGCGAACAACCCGGAGACGTCGGTGGCGCCGTCGGCATCGATGCGGACCCCGCCGATGGTGAAATGCGGCGTCGGCGCAACCTCCAGCAGGTCACGCCCAGCATCAAGGCCGAGATCGGCGAAGTAGGCCTCGAAATGCACATCGCGCAGAGTTGCGGGATCGACCCCGCGTGCATCGACATAGCAGCCGCCATTGGGGCTGCCGCGCCCGGCCGCGACCTCGAGTGCCATCGCGCGCGCAAGCTGGTCGCGCGTCGCCTTCTGGATCGGGACGGTCTCGTAGTTGTGGAAGAAGGCTTCCCCCTTCCCGTTCAGGAGCTGCGCACCGAAACCGAGCAATCGCCCGGTCGGGTAGTGCAGCCCGCGTGCGGCCGGGGGCGAAACCAGTACGGTCGGGTAGGACTGGATGAATTCGAGATCGATCAGGCTTGCCCCGGCCCGGAACGCAAGTGCATGCCCGTCGCCCGTCACCTCGTCCGGATTGGTGTGCAGCGCGTACATGGCGACATTCCCGCCCGTGGCGAGCACGATCGACGGCGCGCGCAGCATCACCACCGCGCCGTGGCGCAGATCGAGCGCCAGCACGCCCTTGATCCCCTGCTCGTCGCGCAGCAGTTCGACAGCCGCACAGTAGTCCCGCACGGCAACGTCGAGCGCCGCGAGGCGCCGCCCGAGCGCTACCATCAGCACCGTGCCGGTGCGCAGCCCGACATGGATCGCCCGGCGGAAGCTGTGCCCACCGAAGGTCGCGACATTGTAACGGCCATCAGGATCGCGCCGCCAGGGCACGCCCCAGGGATCGACCGCCTCGGCTTCCTGTCCCGCCTCGACAGCCAGCCGCTCGGCAAGCGCGGGCACGGCCAGGCCACGCCCGCTGTCGAGGATGTCGGCGGCGTAGCGCGCCGGCGTATCCTCCGGCCCGAAATAGCCGAACTGCGCGCAGTAGGAGAAATTGGCCGAGGCCGAGGCGCCGGAATAGAGCAGCGAACCCTTGGTGAGCACGCATACCGAAGCACCGGCCTCGGCGGCGGCGATCGCCGCGCGCAGCCCCGCCGCCCCCGATCCGATGACGATGACGTCGAAGCTGCTGCGGCCAGTCGTCACAGCCCCGCCGCCTGCATCGGGACCAGATCAGTTGGCGTAGCGGCCGAGCCGAAGCTGGCGCAGCAGCGCCTCGTACATCTTCAGGTCATCCCCGAGTTGCTTGCGCGCCGCGGCGTTGTCCTGCCGGTTCGTTGCTGTCGCCGTCTCGGTCATGATGCGCTTGAATCCGTCGTCGTTCATCGCCTCGAGGAACGCCGCCTCCAGGCGCTTGACGATCGCATCAGGCATGCCGCGCGGGCCGGCGACGCCGATCCAGGAATTGAGTTCCCAATTGTAGCCAAGCTCACGGATGGTCGGCACGCTCGGAGCCTGCGGCACACGCGCGCCCATCAGCGTGCCGAGCAGTCGCACGGCGCCCGACGCAGCATGTGGCAGGATCTCGCCCGACACGACAGCGCTGGTGATGTGCCGACCGAGAAGGGCCGTGACCGCCGGCGCCCCGCCGCCGAAGGGCACGAAGGTCACCTGTGCGCCTGCCTCCTGCGCGAGCCGTGCCATGCCGAGATGGCTCGATGCACCGATCACGGAAACACCCACCGTCACGACACGCGCATTGGCCTTGGCGTAGTCGGTGAGGTCCTTCAGTGTCTGGAACTGGCTGTCTGCGCGCACGGCAATGAAGGTGTTGAACGCGCCGTAGTTCATGATCGGCGTGTAGTCGGTGGCGGCGTTGTAGGGCACCTCGCGCATATGCGGGGCGATTGCGAACTGGATCGCGGTCGAGTTCATGATCGTGTAGCCGTCCGGTGCGGCGCGTGCGACCTCCTGCATCGCCTGCGCACCGCCACCGGCAGGACGGTTCACGATGGTGATGGGCTGGCCGAGCTTGCTCTCGGCCGCCTTGGCCAGGGCGCGCATGGTGACGTCGGTTGCGCCACCGGGCGCAAAGGGGATCAGGAGCGTGATCGGCCGCGACGGATAGGACTGTGCCTGCGCGCGCGCATGGCCAAGTGCGAGCGCTCCACCGGCGGCGCCTGCCGCGATCATCGCCTTGCGACGCGAAACTGTCATGGTCTCTGCTCCCCTGATCTAGGATTGGCCAGCGGGTCCGGCCGCCGGCCCGGATCATTGGCCGAATCCACCGAGAAATCCACCCTTCACACGCCAGCGCCCATGCGCCGGCCAAGGCCGATGCGCAGCAGCGGCCAGAGCAGGACCAGGACGGCCGAGGCCAGCAGCACGGCGGATATCGGCTTCTGGACGAAGATCATCGGGCTGCCGACGCCGATCAGCAGGGCTTGGCGCACGGATTTCTCGAACAGTTCGCCCAGGATGAAGGCAAGCATGAAGGGCGCTGGGTCCAGTTTCACCAGGCGCAGCGACCAACCCAGTATGCCGAAGATGCCCACCAGCAGCACATCGAAGGCGCTGTTCTGGAGCGAGTAGGAACCAACCACGCAGAACAGCAGGATCATCGGCGCGAGGATCCGCTGCGGCACGCGCAACAGCGCCACGAACAGTGGCAGCAGCGGGACGTTCAGCACCAGCAGCAGCAGGTTGCCGACCAGCATCGAGGCAATCACGCCCCAGAACAGGTCGGGCCGCTGAGCAACCAGCATCGGACCCGGCGCGATGCCCTGGATCATCAGGGCACCGATGATCACGCCCATCACCACGTTCGACGGGATCCCGAGCGAGAGCAGCGGGATGAAGCTTGCCTGCGCCGCGGCATTGTTGGCGCTCTCCGGCCCCGCCACCCCCTCGATCGCGCCCTTGCCGAACCGCTCAGGCTCGCGCGCGAGGCGTTTCTCCATCACGTAGGAAGCGAAGGAGGAGATCAGCGCGCCCCCCCCAGGCAGCAGGCCGAGCACGAAGCCGAGCACCGAGCCGCGCGCGATCGGTCCGCCGGACGCGCGCCAATCGGCGGCATCGGGCAGCAGGGCACGCAGGCCCTTGGGGCGGTCGAGTGCGCGGGCTGCCTCGTTCGGGCCGGCGGCCAGCGCCAGCACCTCGGCAACCCCGAACAGGCCCATCGCCAGCACGGCGATATCAAGCCCATCCTGCAACTCGGCCAGTCCCATCGTGAAGCGCGGCGTGCCGCTGATCGGATCGAGCCCGATCGTGCTCGCCAGCAGCCCCAGCCCGGCCATCAGGAAGGCGCGCAGGCGCGAACCCTCGCCGATCTGCGTGACCAGCACGAGGCCGAGCGTCACCAGCGCCGTGTACTCCGCCGGCCCGAAGGCGATCGCAAGCCCGGCCAGTGGCGGGCCGAAGGCGGCGATGCCAAGCGTTGCCACAACCCCGGCGATGAACGAACCGAAGGCCGCGATGCCAAGCGCCGGCCCCGCCCGGCCGCGCCGCGCCATCTCGTAGCCGTCGATGCAGGTGACGATGCTGCTCGCCTCGCCCGGGATCTTGACCAGGATCGAGGTGATCGAGCCGCCATACATCGCCCCGTAGTAGATGCCCGACAGCATGATCAAGGCCGAGGTGGCATCGAGCCGGTAGGTGATCGGCAGCAGGAGCGAGATGGTGGCAGTAGGACCAAGGCCCGGCAGCACGCCCACGGCGGTGCCAAGTCCCACGCCGAGCAGGCACCAGAGCAGGTTCGCCCCGGAAAGCGAGATCGTGAATCCCTGTATCAGCCCGGAAATCACATCCACGCCGCACGCCCCCTGGCCTTGCGGCCTCTAGGAGATGATCCCCGCAAGCAGCCCGCGCGGAAGCGGCACACCCAGCATCCGCTCGAACAGCAGCCAACCGGCAAGCACGCTTCCCGCCGCGAACAGGAGCGAGGGCAGCCACGCCATGCGCTCACCGATGCGGAACGCTGCCAGCAGCGCCAGCGCCGAGGAGAGCAGGAAGCCCATCGGCTCGAATGCCAGCGGCCAGAGGATTGCGATACCGGCATAGATCAGCAGGCGTGACCGGTCCTCGACCGACGACGGCATGGCCCCTTCATCCGCCGCACCGGAAGCCCGCAGCCGCGCGCGCACTGCCACTCCAACCGCAAGCGCCGCGCTGCCCGCCACCAGCAGTGCCGTGGCAAGCGGGAACAGGCCCGGCCCCGGTTCGAAATAGTCCCACATCGCATGACGCCGCGCCGCGACGATGCCGACGATCCCGAGCAGCAGGAGCAGCGCGAGCGCCACGATCTCCCAGCGGGTGGGGCGGGCGCTCGTCTCGGCCGCATCGGCGCTGTCGGAACCATCGGCCATGGGTGAACCCTGTCCCTAGGTGATGCGCCCCTCGGCGCGGTCGCGCGCGATCAGCGCCGGATCGCGCCTTGCCGGATCGCCGAAGCCGCCGCCGCCCGAAAGTTCGAGCGTGAACACGTCGCCCTGCTTCATCTCGAACGGGCGCTCGCCCTGCACCGGCTGCCCGTTGAGCAGGATGCGCTCGATCGCCCCGTTGGCGCCGCCTTGCCGGCCGACTGGCGGATAGTTGAGACGCTGCGACAGGATCACCATGTTGGCGCCCTCGGCGTTCACCACCTCCAGCACGACGCGCTGGCCATCGCCGCCGCGCCACTGGCCCACGCCGCCCGAGCCCAGCCGCAACACCTTCTCGTGGATGCGCACCGGAAGCACGCTTTCCAGCACCTCGATGGGCGTGTTGGAGACGTTGGTCGGGAAGGAAAGCGTGTCCGGCCCGTCGCTGCCCGGCCGCGCGCCGAAGCCGGCCGAGAAGAAGAAGATCGCGGCAAACTGCTTCTCGCCTGCGCCCTGCATGCGCTTGCCGCGGATGGTGAAGCCGTGCAGCGGGATGGCACTTTCCGCCGGCACGCGATCCGGCAGTGCGAGGGAAAGCGTGTTCAGGATCGCGCTCGTCGTGTAGTGGCCCACGGTCGCGCGCGCCTCCACCGCCGCCGGATAGCGCGGATTGAGGAAGGTGCCCTCGGGCGCGTCGATCCGCACCGGCGCGATGTTGCCCTCGTTGTTCGGCACGTCGGGCAGCAGCGCGCATTTCAGCGCGTACATGGAATAGGCGCGCGTGTAGCCCAGCACCGAGTTGAGGGGCGAGTTGTTCTGAGGCGAAGAACCGGTGTAGTCCACCGACAAGGTATCGCCGGCCACGGTGATAGCGCACTCCATGCGCAGCGGTGCCGCGGTGTTGAAGCTGTCCACCATCGTCACGGCGTGGTAGCGGCCATCGGGCACGGCGGAGATCGCCCGCCGCATGGCGGCCTCGGCCCGGCCGATGATCTCGCCGCCGATCGCCTCCAGGTCCGGCAGCCCGTACTCGTTCAGCAGCGCCGAGACACCGAGCGCCATCTTGTCGGTGGCACCGACCATGGCATGCACGTCGCCCAGCACCTCGGCCGGGACACGCACATTGCGCGCCACGATCTCGGCCAGGGTCTCGTTAAGGCGGCCTTCCTCGCGCCATTTCAGGATCGGTATCTGCAGCCCTTCCTCGTAGATGTCGCGATTGTCGGGTGCGCGCCTGCGCCCGCCGATGTCGGACATGTGCGCGATCACGCCGCCGAAGCCGATCATCCTGCCGCCATGGAACAGGGGCGCGGCGATGGTAAGGTCGGGCAGATGGCCGGTGCCGATCCAGGGATCGTTGCTCATGATCACGTCGCCCGGCCGCAGCTTCTCGGCCGGATACTTCTTCAGGAACGCCTTCACCGACATGGGCAGGGTGCCGATGAAGCTCGGCACGCTGCGCGTCGCCTGGGCGATCGCGCTACCGGTGGGGTCGAGCACCATGCAGGTATAGTCGTGGCTCTCGCGCACGACGGTGGAGAAGGAGGTGCGGTGCAGCGTCAGCGCCGCCTCGTCCACGGCCGAGATCAGGCGGGTCCACAGCACCTCGACCGTGATCGGGTCGAGCTTCACCGGTGCGGCATGCGGTGCCATGGCTTCTCAGCCCTCCATCTCGATGACGATGTGGCCCAAGGCATCCTGGTGGAACCGCGCGCCAGGCCCGACGGCGACCGAAGTCTCGCGCTCCTCGATGATGGCCGGGCCGGAGAAGCGCGTGCCCACGGGCAGCGCGTAGCGATCGTAGACGCTCGCCTCGACCGCATCCCCGGCAGCTTCGTAGCGCACCCGGCGCCTGCCCTTCAGCGGGTCGCGCTTGCCGGCCTCAGCCGAGACCATGCTCAGGTCCGGCACCACCTTCACCTGCTCGATGCGGGCACGGATGTTCACCACCTCGAGCGGCACGCTGGGCGGGGCGTGGCCGTATATCTCGGCGTAGGTCGCGGCGAACTTGGCTTGCAGATCGCCGATGCAGCCAGGGCCGATCGGCGCGTCGGCCGCAAGCGACACAACAACCGCATATCCCTGCCCTTCGCAGCGGAGTTCGAACTGCGGGGTCATGGCAAGCATTGCCTCGGTGCCGGCCAGGCCGGCAATGACCTTGCCCGCGCCCGCACGCATGGCAGCGAAGCGCGCGGCAAGCGCCGGCCAGTCGATCGCGGCAAGCGGGCGGCGCACGCTGCCGACGAGATCCACCGCGGGCGGCGCGACCAGGCAGCCGATGGCCGAGGCCACGCCCGCGCCGAACGGCGCCACGACGCGGGGAATGCCAAGCTTGCGCGCCAGCGCCCAGGCATGGACGGGACCGGCACCGCCGAAAGCCACCATGCCGAAGCGGCGCAGATCGACGCCCTGCTCGGCCGCATGCGCGCGCACGGCGGCGGCCATGTGCTCGTTGACGATGTCGTGGATGCCCCAGGCCGTGCGCTCGGCATCGAGGCCGAGCTGCGCACCCAGGGCGCCGATGGCATTGCGCGCGGCAGCGACATCAAGCGACATCGCGCCGCCCAGGAAGTAGCGCGGATCGAGATAACCGAGCACGAGATCTGCATCCGTGACCGTGGGCTCGGTGCCGCCACGGCCGTAGCACACCGGGCCCGGCTTGGCCCCGGCCGATTGCGGCCCGACCGTGAGCAGGCCGAGATTGGACAGGCGCGCGATGCTGCCACCGCCCGCCCCGATCTCCAGCAGCTCCACGGCGGAGATCTGCAAGGGCAGGCCCGATCCGCCCTTGAAGCGATGGACATGCGCCACTTCGTATTCATGCGTGACGGTGGGCATGCCGCCACGCACGAAGGACATCTTCGCCGTCGTGCCGCCCATGTCGAAGGCGACGGCGTCGTCACCGCCCAGCGCCTGGCGCGCGACATAGGCCGCCGCCGCCGCGCCCGCCGCGGGACCTGATTCGATCATGCGCACCGGATGCAGGTTCGCCACCTCGGCGGCCGCGCCGATGCCGCCATGGCTCAGCATCAGCGAGAGCGAACGGCCGATACCGGCACGTTCCAGCCCCTCGGCCAGGCGCGAGACATAGCGGCGCACCATGGGCTTGACATAGGCATCCACGACAACGGTGGAGCTGCGTTCGTACTCGCGCGCCTCGCCGGCAACCTCGGAGGAGACGCTGATCTCGATGCCCGGGTGGCGCGCGCGCAGGATCTCGGCCACGCGCCGCTCATGCACGCCGTTCACATGCGCATGCAGCAGGCAGATCGCCACCGCCTGCACGCCCGAGGCCGCCAGCGCATCGGCCGCCGCCCCCACGCTTGCCTCGTCGAGCGGGCGGAGCACATTGCCTTCATGATCAAGACGCTCATCGGCCTCGAGGCGCCGGGGGCGCGGCACCAGGGGCTCGGGCATTCGCAGGTGGAGATCGTAGATGTCGTAGCGGCCCTCGCGGCCCATCGCGAGCGTATCGCGAAAGCCCTTGGTGGTGATCAGGCCCGTAACCGCACCCTTGCGCTCCAGCACGGCATTGGTCGCAACCGTGGTCGCGTGCACCACATCGCGCACCTGGGCGGGGGTGATCGCGGCGGCCGCGAGCGTCTCCTGCGCGCCCGAAAGCGAACCCTCAGACGGATCGTCGGGCGTAGAAAGAGCCTTGCCGAAACGCAAGCGACCCGTGGCCTCGTCGATCGCCACCACATCGGTGAAGGTGCCGCCTACATCGATTGCCACACGTACGGTTTGCCCAGCCATGATCTTTGCACAACTCCATGGGGTCGTTTGCGGCCCGGCACCCTAGGCGCAGAGAGCCGACCCGACAAGACGTGCCGGTAGCGTCCGGCTTCCGGGCGTGACTGGACTGTCCGGGCCATGCGCCGCAAACTGCCCGCGCAGGCAAGGAACGCCGGCAGACCCATGGGGGCGAAGATGAAGATCGTTGATCGCTGGGTGGTCGTGGGCGCGGGCGCGGTGGGCGGCTACATCGCCGGGCACCTCGCCGCCGCGGGCCATGAGGTGGGCGTGATCGAGCCATGGGCCGCGCATGCCGAGGCGATCGCCAAGGGCGGGCTCGCCATCGAGGAGCCATCGGCCAGGCTGGTCGCGCGCCTGCCCGTGCTGCGCGGACCGGACGAGCTGCCCCTGTTCGGCGCCGACATGGTGGTGCTCTGCACCAAGATCCCCGACGCCAGCGCCTGGGTGGAGCGGATCGAACGGGAAGGCCATTTCCGCGGCACCTACCTGGTCACCCTCAACGCGCTCGCCGACTACGAGGTCGGGCGCATGGTCGGCAACGGGCGCGTGATGGGCTGCATCGTCGCAGGCCTGTTCGCCGAACTGGTCGAGCCCGGGCGCATCGTCCGCCACAAGGACCGACACAAGCCGGGACCGCCCCTGTTCCAGGTTGGCGAGCTTGCCGGCCCAGCCAGCCTGCGCGTGACGCAGTGCGTGCAGAAGCTCGGCATCGTCGATGGCGCCAAGGCGATCGACGATCTGCTCAGCGCGCGCTGGACCAAGCTCCTGTTCAACGCCATGACCTCGCCGCTCTGCGCCGTCAGCGGCGTGCCGACGCGCGAGATGTTCCTCACGCCCGCCCTGCGTGCGGAGCTGATGGCGATCGGCATGGAGGTGGCGGCGCTTGCCGCCGCCGCCGGCGCGACGCTCGGGCCGAACTGCGCCGTGCCCGGCGCCGACTGGATCGCTGCCGCACAAGGCGACGCCGCCGCCCGGCAGCGCCTGGAAGCCGGGCTGATCCGCTATGGAGAGGGCATCGGCGCCGGCGCGACCAGCGGCATGGCCCAGGATCTCAAGCGCGGGCGGCGCACCGAGGTGGACAGCATCAACGGCATCGTCGTGGCCGAGGCCGAGCGGCTGGGCCTCGCCGTGCCCGTCAATCGCGCCATCATCGCGCGCATGCACGCCGCCGAGGCGGCCCGCGCCTCGCGCTAGGCAGACCCCGTCCCGGCAGCAGCGGGAGCCGCGTCCGCTACTGCGGCTGCACCCCGGCCGCGCGCGCAAGGCGGCCGAACTTCTCGACCTCGGAGCGGATGAAGGCCTGGAACTCGTCCGGGGCGCTGCCCACTGGCGCCAGGCCCAGCGCCTTCATGCGATCCGTCACCGCCTGCTGGCGCAGGGCACCCACCACTGCCGCGTGGGCCTTGCGTACGATGTCCTCCGGCGTGCCCTTGGGCGCGAGCAACCCCCACCAGGTCGAGACGGCATAGCCGGCAAGCCCAGCCTCGTGCAGCGTCGGCAGGTTCGGGAACACGGGCGAGCGAGCGGTGGCGGTGGTGGCCAGCGCGCGCAACCGCCCGGCCTCGACCAGCGCCTTCACCGCCGAGGTGGACTGGAAGCCGAGCTGCACATTGCCCGCGACCAAGTCGTTGATCGCCGGCGTGTCGCCCTGGTAGGGCACATGCTCCATCCGTGTGTTGCTCATCTGCTGGAACAGCACGGCGGCAAGATGCGGCGGCGCGCCCGCACCCGAGGAGGCGTAGTTGAGCTTGCCCGGATTGGCCCGCGCATAGGAGATCAGCTCGGCCACATTGTTGATCGGCAGGCTCGGCGTGATCACCAAGGTATAGTCGCTCGCCGCCACCTGGCTGATGGCGCGGAAATCATTGGCGATGTCGTAGGAAAGCGTGCGGAACAGGCTTGGCGCGAGCGTATGTGCGCCGGCGCACATGAACAGCGTATACCCGTCGGCTGCCGCGCGCGCAGCGTGTGCCGCGCCCACCGTGCCGGCAGCGCCGCCGCGATTCTCGACCAGAACCGGCTGGCCGAGCGTGCGCCCCATCGGGTCGGCGACGCTGCGCGCGACGATATCGTTCGCCCCGCCGGCCGGATAGGCGACGATCACGTTGATCGGCCGCGCCGGCCAGGCCTGCGCGCGCGAGGGCCGCGCCAGCAGCCCGAGCAAGGGCAAACTTGCGCCAGCCGCGATTGCGCCGCGTCGCGACACGGCGCCCGGTCCGGACGTGATGTTCCGCTTCGTCATGGCCATTCCCTCCCCTTGCCGTTGCCTTGCGCCTAGCGCTTGCCGGTGCCGTGGGTCTTGCGATGATGCTCGGCGCCGAAGGCGACCATTTCGGGCCCCTCGGGCTCGATCTTCAGCGCGATGATGTTCGCGCCCAGTCCCATGTAGTAGCCGCACAGCATGCCAAGATCGACGATCTGGCGCGGCGAATAGTGCCGGGTGAGCTCTGCGAACAGCGCGTCGTCCACCCCGCGCATCGCGGTATAGGCGAAGGCGTAGCGGGACAACGCCGTCTCCGCCGCGCTCAGGCCCTCCGGCACGCGTCCGGCCTCGATCGCATCGAGCTGGGCCTGGCTCAGCCCCGCCTGCAGCCCGAGCGGCTGGTGGTGGGCGCGGGCATAGGCAATGCCGCGCCCGGTGATGAGGATCGCGAGTTCCCGCTCGCGGTCATTCAGCGCGTTGCCATAACGCCCGTACTGGCCGAGCGCGGAGAACAGGCGGAGCGCCTCGGGCGCATGCGCCAGCGAGCGCAGCACGTTGGAGACGAAGCCGCGCGTCTCCTCGATGCGGCGGAAGCTCTCGGCTAGCTCGGGCGTCTTGCTGACATCGGCTTCCGGCAGACGGGACATGCGTTTCCCCCTCCAGGCAGTGGCGTTCCCAGGCCGTCATGCTGCGCCCTGCGCCCAGCCCTGGCAAGTGTCTCTGCCGCGCAACGAAGCCCGCTGCGCCCGATTGACCGACCGCGGCCACACCCGCAGACTGCGCGCCGTTCAGCAATCGCAACGAGGCAAGTACGCATGAGCACGGCACACCCAGACGTCACCGGCGCACTGGCGGCACTGGTAACCGACACGCGCGGTGCAGCCCTGCCCGTGGCGGCGATCGAATCGGCGCGACTGCGGTTCCTGGACACGCTCGGGGTGATGGTGGCCGGCACGGCAACACCGGTTTCCGCCATCGCCCGCGCACATCTCGACGCGATCGACGGGCGGGCCGAGGCAAGCGTGGCAGGCGCCGCGTCCGGGGCACCCGCAATGCTGGCCGGCTTCGCCAACGCGGTCGCCGCGCACGCCCTGGAGTATGATGACTATACCAAGGGCGTTACCCACGCATCGGTCTGCATGGTTCCGGGCACGCTCGCGGTAGCTGAGGCCGTCGGCGCGTCGGGCCGGGCGCTGCTGGAAGCCTTCGTCATCGGCTTCGAGGTCGAGGCGCGCGTCGGCCAGGCGCTGCGCCCGCAACTGTTCGACCGCGGCTGGCACCCGAACGGCATCCTTGGCGCCTGGGGCGTGGCCGCTGCCGCCGCGCGGCTCAAGGGCCTCGATGCAACGCAGACGCGCATGGCCTTCGGCCTCGCCGCCTCCTCGGGCAGCGGTATCCGGCGCAATGTCGGCTCGATGGGCAAGCCCTTCCATGTCGGGCACGGCGTGCGCTGCGGCATCGAGGCCGCCGAGCTTGCCGCACGCGGCTTCCGCGTCCATCCCAACGCCCTCGAAAGCGATCCCGACGCCAAGGACGGCCATGACCGTTTCGGCATGGCCGACACCTACAACGGGCTCGGCCACCACCGCCTGCACCTGGCCCTTGAGGAGATCGGCACGCGCTGGGAGCTGGCGCGGGACACGACCGTGGTGCGCTTCCACCCGGGCGCCACCGGCCCCTCGGCCGCGATAGACGCGATCATCGACCTGGCGCGGCAGCACGACATCGCCCCGGACAACGTCGCCGCGATCGAGGCGGAGGTGACAGGCCAGGTCGCCGCCATCGGCAGCTATACCTCGGCCAGCACCGGGCACGAGGCGCGCTTCTGCCTGCCCTACATCTTCGCCGTCGCGCTGCTCGACCGCGCGGCGGGGCCGGCGCAGTACACCGATGCGCGCGTGCGCGCACCCGATGTCCAGGCGCTGATGCGACGCGTTTCCACCAGCGTGCCACCCGACCTCTCCCGCCACCACGGCCAGTGGGGCGAAGGCGGCATCAACTGGGGCATCTGCCGCATCCTGGTGCGCCTGAAGGACGGGCGCGAGCTGCGCACCGCGCGCGACACCGCGCGCGGCTGGTCACGCGACACCGCCGGCTGGACCGACATCCGCGAGAAGTTCGACGCCTGCTGCGAGGGCGTGATCCCGCCCGCCCGCAGCGACATGCTGGCCGATACCATCGCCGGCATCGAGGCGCTGCCGGATTGCCGCGTCCTTGCCCGCCTGCTTGCCGCCAGCAATTGAGTCAGCCTGCCGAGAGGAACTTCCGATGCACCGCGCCCTGCTTGCCACCACCGCCATCGCAATCGCCATCGCGGCCCAGCCCGCCGCCGCGCAGCGCATCGTCATCGCCTCGGCCGACCAGGTGAGCTCGATCGACCCGCACTACCACAACGCCTCGGCCAACAATGCGATGGCGCTGCATTTCTTCGACCCGCTGGTGGCCTTCGACCAGAAGCAGCAGATGCGGCCGGGCCTGGCGCTCTCCTGGCGCGCGGTCGACGACCTGACCTGGGAGTTCAAGCTACGCCCTGGCGTGCGCTTCCATGATGGCAGCCCCTTCACCGCCGAGGATGCGGCCTTCTCGATCGCACGCGCACCGAACGTGCCGGGAAGCCCCTCGTCCTTCGCGCAGTACACGCGCCAGATACGCTCGGTCGAGGTCGTGGACAGCCACACGCTGCGCATGCGCACCGACCAGCCCTTCCCGCTGATGCCGGTGTTCCTCTCCACATTCACCATGGTCTCCAGGCGCGTCGGCGAAGGCGCCAGCACCGCCGACTACAATGCCGGTCGGGCGATGGTGGGCACCGGGCCCTACCGGTTCGCCGCCTACACGCCGGGCGAAGGCGTGCAGATGGAGCGCAACCCGGACTATTGGGGCGGGGCCGAGCCGTGGGAACGCGTCGTGTTCCGTTTCATCCGCAACGATGCGACGCGTCTTTCGGCGCTGCTCGCCGGCGATGTGGACGTCATCGACAACGTCCTGCCCGCCGATCTGGAACGGTTGCGCGGCAATGTGCGCCTCGCCGTGCACTCCGGCCCGACCAACCGGCTGTTCTATATCCATATCGACCGCCACCGCGACCCTTCCCCTTTCTTCACCGCACGCGACGGAAGCCCGCTGCCACGCAACCCGATGCACGATCTGCGCGTGCGCCAGGCACTGTCGAAAGCGATCAACCGCGAGGCGCTGGTCGCGCGCGTGATGGACGGGATCGGCCTGCCGGCGGGCCAGCTCGTGCCCGACAGCTTTCTCGGCGCCAGCCCCAACCTGCCGGTCGAGCGCTTCGACCCCGACGGCGCGCGCCGGCTGCTGGCCGAGGCCGGCTATCCGGACGGGTTCCGCCTCGTCTTCCACGGTCCGCTCAACCGCTACGCCAATGACGAGAAGGTGGTGCAGGCGATTGCGCAGATGTACAGCCGCATCGGCATCCAGGCGCAGGTCGAGCCGGTACCGTCGGCCGTGTTCTTCACGCGTGCGGCGCGGCTGGAGTACGGCTTCTACTTCGCCGGCGGCAGCGCCTTCACCGGGGAAGCCGGCGCGCTGATCAACTCGCTTCTCGCCACCTTCAATCGCGAGGCCGGCACGGGCGAGACCAACCGCGGCCGCTATTCCAACCCGGAACTCGACCGGCTCTTGGCCGAGGCGCTGCGCACCGTCGACGATACGCGCCGCGCCGCGCTGCTGGCCCAGGCGCACGAGATCGGGATCCGCGACCTCGGCCTGATCCCGGTGTTCTTCCAGGGCAATGTCTGGGCGACGCGGCGCGAGCTTCGCTATGAGACCAACATCGAGCCGCGCACCTTCGCGATGAACGTCCGGCCGGCGGCCGCGCGCTGAGGGGCGCCTAGGGCACGTTCCGTTCGGCTTGAATCAGCCGAACGGAAGTCGTGCCCGAGAAACCTAAGGTTTGCGAGCAGCTTGGTCCGATCTGGTGGAACCGCCCTGCAGTACCACCAGATCGGACGCTGCTCTAGCGCAGCCTGGCCAGCTCCTCTGCGACCTCTGCCTCGATCGCGGCCAGCAGGCGCTCGGGCCAGCGGCGCGGGATGCCGCGGCCGATGAACACGATCCGCGTGCGCCGGTCGGCCGAGGGCCAGCGATCGAGCCAGACCGGCCGCTCGAACACATGCTGCACGCCGTGGATCACGGCCGGTCGCTCCGGGCTTTCCGCCACCGCGACAAGGCCCTTCATGCGCAGCAGGTCGGGGCCGGCATTCTCGGCCAGCGCCTCCAGGAACAGGCTGAGGGCGACCGCCGGCACCGGCGCCGCACGCACCAGCGCAACCGAGGCGATCGCATCCGAATGCATCGCCGCCCGGAAGCGGCTGGCGGGCGCGGGCTGCGGAACCGCGGCGAGGGCCCCGTCCGCGCCGGCGAACAGCCCCTCTGGGTCGATCGCGCCCAGCACGGCGGCGATGCGCGGGGCGCGGGCATTCAGGCTGTCCAGCCGCGCGGCCAGCGCATCAAGCGGCGCAGGTGCGATGTCGGTCTTGGTCAGCACGATGCGATCGGCGAGTGCCGCCTGGCGCCGCGCCTCGACGAAGCGATCAAGCGTGTCGGCGCCGAGAAGCGCGTCCACCGTCGCCACCACGCGGTCCAGCCGGTAGTTCGCCGCCACCGCGCGATCGGCAATCAGCGCCTGCAGGATCGGCGCCGGATCGGCCAGGCCCGATGTCTCGATCACGACACGCTCGAACGGCCCGAGCGCACCGGCAGCGCGGCGGGCGGCGAGATCGAGCAGCGTCTCGACCAGGTCGCCGCGCACGACGCAGCAGAGGCAGCCGCCGGTCAGTTGCAGGAACCGCTCGCTGCTGGTCTCGATCAGGTCGTGGTCGAGCCCGATCTCGCCGAACTCGTTGATGATCACGGCCGTGCGGCCCATGCGCGGATGGCGCAGCAGATGGCGCAGGAGCGTGGTCTTGCCGCTGCCGAGGAAGCCGGTGAGGATCGAGACCGGGATCAGCGGCACGGGCGAAGCGCCCGCCCGGCCACGGGGGCGAGGCCGCTAGCCCGGCGCATCGGCGGCGGGGCCGAAACGCACGCGCACCGAAGTCTGGCCGGGCGCCACCGCCTCGCGCAGGTTCCGCATCAGGCCGATGATCGAGGGGCTGGAGCGTCCGCGCCGCTCCTCGGGCGAACCGGGGGCGGTGCCCGCCGGGCGCCAGCGCACCCGCCAGCGCAATGGGCGCAGCGCGGGCGGCAGGCGCTCGATCCACACCTCGGTGCCGTCGGCGGCCCGCAGACAGGCGGCGGGCACGGCACCCTCGGCACCCGCTGCGGGCGCGGCGGGGACGACCCGCCCCTTCACCCGCCACAGTTCCAGGCTGTCGCGCAACAGGGCACGCAAGGCGCCGTTGGAAATCCCCTCGGTCTCCACGCCGCCAATCACAGCGCCGCGCCGGCCAGGATCTCCTCGCCGATCTTGCGCTTGAGGTACTGCCCGTCGCTCTCGGCGCCGAGGAAACGGCCATCCTCGACCATCACCTTGCCGCGCAGGATGGTCATCGACGGCCACGCATCGACCGCATGCCCTTCCCAGGGCGAATAGTCGGTCTCGTGCAGGTCCTCCTTGCGGATGATCCGCCGCAGCGCCGGATCGAGCACAGTGATGTCGGCATCGGCCCCCGGGGCGAGCGCGCCCTTGCGCGGATACATGCCCATGATTCGCGCAGCATTGGTGGAGACGAGATCGACGAAGCGCTCCAGGCTGTAGCCGCGCCGGCCGACCATCTCGGTGAACATCACGGCGATGCGCGGCTCCACCCCGGCATTGCCGCCGGTGGTGTCGTCGATGCGCTTGCCCTGCACCTTGGTGGACAGCGCACAGCAGATCTCGTCGGTGGCGATGGTGTTGATCGAGCCGTCGAGCGTGCCCCGCCACAGCGCGGCATGGTCGGCCTTGCCCTTGAGCGAGGGATAGGTGTGGTAGATCTGCCCGTTCGGGCGCTTGTAGTCCTCGCTCGTGTAGAGGATGTACTGGTGCAGCGTCTCGGCGTAGATCGGCAGCCCCTTGGCGCGCGCTTCACGCACGGCGGCAACCCCGGTCGCGGCGCTGACATGCATCATGTAGAGCGCGGTGCCCGGCACGTTCTCGGCCAGGCGCAGCACGCGGCGGAACGAGAGGTCCTCCGACAGGGTGTTGTGCACCTCGGCCATGTTCTCGAACCCGACGCGCCCCTCGCGGATCAGCTTGTCGTACATGTGCATGACGATGTCGTTGTCCTCGGCGTGGATGACGCCAAGGCCGCGGTTGGCCGCCAACACCTTGAACACTTCCCAGATGTCGCCGAAATCGACCATGCGCCCGCGCCGGCTGGGCGTGATGTCCGTGGTGAAGATCTTGACCGTGGGATAGCCGCCGCGGATCGCCTCGGCCAGCTGGTCGAAGATGTCGAGCGGCAGGCTGCCTTCCACCATCACATGGTAGGCATAGTCGCAATGGCACTTGCCGGCCCAGTCCTGGTCGCGCCGCTCGATCGCGCCCTGGATGGTGTTGCCATGGGTCCAGCGGGCGAAGTCGATCATGGTGGTGGTGCCGCCATAAAGCGCGGCGCGGCTGACCTGGGCGGGAGGCGCGGTAAGGCCGGCGGAACCGTCCGGGTTCGGCAGGTGCCAGAGGCAGTGCACATGCGGGTCGATCCCGCCCGGCATGACGATCTTGCCGGTGGCGTCCACCACGCGGGTGCCGGCTCCGGCGGGAAGGGCGCCGGGCGCGGTCACCGCCACGATCCGCCCGCCCTGGACGGCGATGTCATAGGCGCCGACGCCCTGGGGCGTAACGACGCGATCCCCTCGCACGATCAGGTCGAGCATTGACGAGTGTCTCCGGTAGGGTGGCTCGCGGCAACATTCGCACCGCTCCGGCACCGGGGCAAGGCACCGACTAGCCGAGAACGAAGCGCCCGGCTAAGGAAAGGGCGATGGCCTGCGCTTCGCCGCGCCTGGCCAAGAGCAAATCCAGGCGCAAGGACCCGTCCCCATGTCAGAATCCCCGTTCCAGACGCTGCACGAGGTCGTCAAGGCCGCGAAGGCAAATCTCAACAAGGACCTGTGGGACTATCTGATCGGCGGCACGGAAACGGAAACGACGCTGCGCCGCAACCGCATGGCGATCGAGTCGCTCGCCTTCCGCCCGCGCGTTCTGAACGACGTGACCGAGGTCGATTGCGCCTACAGCCTGTTCGGCCGCAAGGTCCGCCTGCCGGTCATCCTGGCGCCGATCGGGTCCCTCGAATCACTGGAAGCCGGGGGCGGGGCCACCGCCATGCGCGCGGCGGCCGAGTTCGGCGTGCCGCTGATGCTGAGCTCGCAGTGCAAGCCGGGGCTGGAGGCCACCGCCGCCGCCGCCCCGCAAGGCTTGCGCATCTTCCAGCTCTATGTCCGTGGCGGCCCCGAGTTCGAGGACGATGCCGTGCGCCGCGCCAAGGACAATGGCTTCATGGCCTTCGCCGTGACCGTGGACAGCGCGCACTATTCGCGCCGCGAGCGCGACATCGCCAACCGCTACGTCAAGCCCTGGCGCAAGGAGGCCACCGGCCTCAACTACCAGGCAGGCTACAGCTGGGCGCGGGTGCGCCGCTTCAAGGACAAGCACGACATCCCGCTGATCCTGAAGGGGATCCAGACCGCCGAGGATGCGGCGACGGCCGTGACCTTCGGCGTCAATGCGATCTATGTCTCGAACCATGGCGGGCGGCAGATCGACCACGGCCAGGGCACCATGGACATCCTGCCCGAAGTTCTGGACGCGGTCGGCGGCCGCGTGCCGGTGATCGTCGATGGCGGCTTCTATCGCGGTGCCGACATCGTCAAGGCGATCGCCATGGGCGCGACCGCCGTCGGCATGGGCCGGATGCTGGGCTATGGCATGGCGGCGGCCGGCCAGGCGGGCGTCGTGCGCATCCTCGAACTGCTGGAGGAGGAGGTGCGCATCTGCCTTGGGCTGATGGGTTGCACCTCGCTGTCGCAGGTTACGCGCGCGCACATCACGCGGGCCCAGCCGGTGCGCCGGTCGCATGTCCACAGCGCCTTCCCGCTGCTCGGCGAGGGCTACTGAGGCAGGGGGCACGGGGCATCCATGCTGCGCTGCACAATTCGATGCCCCTTGCATCGCGGCAGGCAATACCCCCACTCCCCATCCGCTTGACGGCGCGGGCGATTGGGTTCCCAATGCCGCCGCAAGGTGCACTCAAGGGGACGTCGAAATGGCACCAAGGGTGCGGCACATGGTCCGCCCGATCCGCTACCGCGCGATGGCGCGGCGCAGCGCCGTTCCCGCTTCGCGGATGACGGGATGACGATGCTGGTAAACAGGACCTTCCCCGTCGCCCTGGCACAACCCTTCGGCACTAGGATTCGGCGTGATCCCCGGACGGGTGCCGCCGAGATGCGGGCTCGCCCGCGGCCCATGGCTTCGACAAGGAGTGGCTAGGCCATGCAGGCCACCGATATCGCGAACCCGAACTACTTCCACAAGGTGGTGGACTGCCAGTGGGCCTGCCCGGCCCACACGCCGGTGCCGGAATATATCCGGCTGATCGCGCATGGCCGCTACGACGACGCCTACATGATCAACTGGAAGTCGAACGTCTTCCCGGGCGTGCTCGGCCGCACCTGCGACCGGCCGTGCGAGCCGGCCTGCCGCCGTTCGCGCGTCGAGGACGAATCGATCGTCGGCGGGCGCAAGGAGCCGGTGGCGATCTGCCGCCTGAAGCGCGTCGCCGCCGACTACAAGGACGATATCGACGCGCGGCTGCCCAGGGCGCCGGCCGAGGGCAATGGCAAGCGCATCGCCTGCATCGGCGGCGGGCCGGCCTCGCTCACGGTGGCGCGCGACCTCGCCGTGCTCGGCTACGAGGTCGTGGTGTTCGACCAGGACCCCAAGCTCGGCGGCATGATCCGCACCCAGATCCCGCGCTTCCGGCTGCCTGAGTCGGTGATCGACGAGGAAGTGGGCTACATCACGGGCGTGGGCAATATCCGCTTCGTCCACCGCCGGATCGAGTCGCTGAAGGCCCTGTTGGCCGAGGGCTATGACGCGGTGTTCGTCGGCTCTGGCGCACCGCGCGGACGTGAACTCGACATTCCCGGCCGCAAGGAAGGTGGCGCCAACATCCATATCGGCATCGACTGGCTGTCCTCGGTTTCCTTCGGCCATACGAGCAAGATCGGCAAGCGCGTGATCGTGCTCGGCGGCGGCAACACGGCGATGGATTGCTGCCGCACCGCCCGCCGCCTGGGCGGCGAGGATGTGAAGGTGATCGTCCGCTCCGGGTTCGAGGAGATGAAGGCCTCGCCCTGGGAGAAGGAGGACGCGATCGCCGAGGACATCCCGATCCTGAACTTCCTCGTGCCGAAATCCTTCACCGTCGAGGGCGGACGCCTGACCGGCGTCGTGTTCGAGACGGTGAAGGCCGAATACGACGCCAAAGGGCGGCGCAAGCTGGTGGCGACCGGCGAGCCCGACCAGCACGTCGCGTGCGACGATGTGCTGGTGGCGGTGGGCCAGGAGAATGCCTTCCCCTGGATCGAACGCGACATCGGGATCGAGTTCGACAAGTGGGACATGCCGAAGGTCGCGGAAGCCACCATGGCTTCGACCCACCCCAAGGTTTTCTTCGGCGGCGATGCCGCCTTCGGCCCGAAGAACATCATCTGGGCGGTCGCGCACGGCCACGATGCGGCGATCTCGATCCACAAGCGCTGCATGGGCGAGGACATCGCCGCCCGCCCCGCCCCTGGGATGAACATCGTCAGCCAGAAGATGGGCATCCACGAGTGGAGCTACGACAACGACGTGTCGGTGGCCAAGCGCCTGAAGGTGCCCCACCGCAAGAAGGAAGAGGCGCTGTCC
The DNA here is from genome assembly GCA_020850755.1 of Alphaproteobacteria bacterium. Classification (GTDB taxonomy): domain Bacteria; phylum Pseudomonadota; class Alphaproteobacteria; order Acetobacterales; family Acetobacteraceae; genus JADZEB01. Next base: position 159,286 of record JADZEB010000016.1, read on the forward strand.
GACATCCGCGCCGAGGTGGAGCTGGGCTTCGACCCCGAGCTCGCCTTCAAGGAGGCGCAGCGCTGCCTGAATTGCGACGTGCAGACGGTGTTCACCGACAATCTCTGCATCGAGTGCGATGCCTGCGTCGATATCTGCCCGATGGACTGCATCACCTTCACCGAGAACGGTGAGGAGGCCGATCTGCGCCAGCGGCTGAACGCGCCCGCGCTGAACCTCACGCAGGATCTCTATCTCTCCGGCCCGCTGAAGACCGCCCGCGTCATGGTGAAGGACGAGGATGTCTGCCTTCACTGCGGGCTGTGCGCCGAGCGCTGCCCCACAGGAGCGTGGGACATGCGCAAATACTACATCGAAATGACCCACGCGGAGCACGCATGCACCCGCCGCTAGAAGCCACCAACGACTTCGTCGTCAAGTTCGCCAACGTCAATGGCTCTGGCTCGGCCAGCGCCAACGAGTTGTTTGCGCGATCGATCCTGCGCATGGGCGTGCCGGTAAGCCCGCGCAACATCTTCCCCTCGAACATCCAGGGGCTTCCCACCTGGTACGAGGTGCGGGTGACCGAGCAGGGCTATCTCGGCCGGCGCGGCGGCGTCGACCTGATGGTGGCCATGAACCCGCAGACCTGGGCCCAGGACGTGGCCGAGATCGGGCCGGGCGGCTACCTGTTCTACGACAGCACCAAGCCCTTGCCACTTTCGGCCTTTCGCGAGGACATCACGGTCATCGGCGTGCCGCTGACGGCGATCTGCAACGCCACCTACAGCGACGTGCGCCAGCGCCAGCTGTTCAAGAACATCATCTATGTGGGCGCGCTCTCGGTGCTGCTCGATATCGATCCGGCCGTGATCGAGAAGCTGTTCGGCGAGCAATACAAGGGCAAGGAGAAGCTGCTCGACAGCAACATCAAGGCGCTGCATCTCGGCCGCGACTGGGTGAAGAAGAACCTGGATCCCGGCATCTGCCGCCTCAAGGTCCGCCGCGCCGACCGCGTCGGCAACCGCATCTTCGTTGAGGGCAACAACGCCGCGGCGCTCGGCTGCGTCTATGGCGGCGCCACCGTGTGCGCCTGGTATCCGATCACCCCCTCCTCCTCGCTCGCCGAGGCGTTCCAGGCGCATTGCCGCCGCCTGCGCCACGACAAGGAGACGGGCAAGGCCAGGTACGCGATCGTGCAGGCCGAGGACGAGCTGGCCGCGATCGGCATGGTGATTGGCGCGGCCTGGAACGGCGCGCGCGCCTTCACCTCCACCTCGGGGCCCGGCATCTCGCTGATGACCGAGTTCATCGGCCTCGCCTATTTCGCCGAGGTGCCGGCGGTGATCATCCACGTGCAGCGCGGCGGCCCCTCTACCGGCATGCCCACGCGCACGCAGCAGGCCGACCTGCTTTCCTGCGCCTATGCCTCGAACGGCGACACCAAGCATGTGCTGCTGTTCCCCGAGGATCCGAAGGAATGCTTCGACTTCTCGGCCGCGGCGCTCGACCTTGCCGACAGGCTGCAGACCCCGATCTTCGTCATGACCGACCTGGACATCGGCATGAACCAGCGCCTGTGCGAGCCTTTCCAGTGGGACGACAAGCGCGCCTACGACCGCGGCAAGATCATGACCGCCGCCGACATCACCGCCGGCAAGACATTCGGCCGCTATCTTGATGTCGACGGCGACGGCATTCCCTACCGCACCCTGCCCGGCACCCACCCGACCAAGGGCGCCTATTTCACGCGCGGCACCAGCAAGGACCGTTTCGCCCGCTACTCCGAGGAGGGGCCGGTCTATGTCGACAACATGGAGCGGCTGCTGAAGAAGTTCGACACCGCGAAGACCATCGTGCCGCAGCCGATCGCGCGCAAGGCCAGCCGGACGACGCGCTACGGCGCGCTCTATTTCGGCTCGACCAGCCCATCCATGCACGAGGCGCTCGACCGGCTGGAGGCGCATGGCCACCATGTCGATGCCATGCGGGTGCGCGCCTTCCCCTTCTCTCAGCCGATCGCGGATTTCGTCGCCGCGCATGATGTCGTGTTCGTGGTCGAGCAGAACCGCGACGGCCAGCTTCGCACCATGCTGATGAGCGAGCTTGGCACCAACCCGCGCAAGCTCGTGGCCGTCCTCCACTATGACGGCACGCCGATCACCGCGCGCTTCATCACCAACGAGATCGAGCGGGCGATCAAGGAAGCCGCGCCCCGGCGCGAGAAGGTGACGTCATGACCTACGTCAACAAGCCGAAGCTGCATCATCCGACGCTGAAGAAGAACGCCGTCGGCTACACGCGGCGCGACTACGAGGGCGCGATCTCCACCCTCTGCGCCGGCTGCGGGCACGATTCCATCAGCGCGGCCATCATCCAGGCCTGCTGGGAACTGTCGATCGAGCCGCACAAGGTGGCGAAGCTGTCCGGCATCGGCTGCTCGTCCAAGGCACCGACCTACTTTCTCGGCAACAGCCACGGCTTCAACACCGTTCATGGGCGCATGCCCTCGGTGCTCACCGGCGCCAATCTCGCCAACCGCGACCTGATCTACATGGGCGTGTCGGGCGACGGCGACAGCGCCTCGATCGGGCTCGGCCAGTTCGCCCACGGCATGCGTCGCGGCGTGAACATGGTCTACATCGTGATGAACAATGGCGTGTATGGCCTGACCAAGGGGCAATTCTCGGCCACGGCCGACAAGGGCTCGAAGTCGAAGCGCGGGATCGCAAACACCGACTCCCCGATTGACCTGGCCATGCTTGCGATCACGATGGGCGCCACCTTTGTTGCGCGCAGCTTCTCGGGCGACAAGGCGCAGCTCGTGCCGCTGATCAAGGGTGCGATCCGCCACGAAGGCGCGGCGATCCTTGATGTGATCTCGCCCTGCGTCGCGTTCAACAACCATGCCGGCTCGACCAAGAGCTACGACTATGTGCGCGAGCACAACGAGGCCGTGAACAAGCTCGACGTGATCCTCGGCAGCGAGGAGATCACCGCCGAGTACGCGCCGGGCGAAGCGACCGACGTGATGCAGAGCGACGGGTCGATCATCAGGCTGCGCAAGCTCGCCCCCGGCTACGACCCGTCGGACAAGGTCGCCGCGCTCAAGTTCATCCAGGAGCAGGAGCAGGCGGGCGAGGTCGCCACCGGGCTGCTCTATCTCGACCCGACGCCGCAGGACCTCCATGCCAGCCTGAACACGGTCGCCAGGCCACTGGCGCAGCTTGGCGAGGCCGACCTCAATCCCGGCTCCGCGGCGCTGGAGAGAATAAACGCCGCCCTGCGCTGAGCAGGGCTGGCCGGCCGCGGGATCCGCAAGAAAGGGCTAGCCACCTCCGGCCGGATGGCGTTAATCCAGCGCCCGGCCGCGCGATCGGGTGGCGCTCCCGCGACGGGTCGGGCGCCGGCGTGGCCCGCAATGGGGAAGCCGCCGGACACCCCTGCCGGCGAACAGCAAGGACGCTGCACGTGACCGCTCGCATCGAGGCCGGCGGCCTCAAGATCGACAAGACCCTTCACGACTTCATCGCAAACGAGGCGTCGCCCGGCACCGGCATCGATCCGGCCGCCTTCTGGGCAGCACTGGGCGCGATCGTGCGGGACATGGCACCACGCAATCGCGCGCTCCTTGCGAAGCGCGACGAACTGCAGGCGAGGATCGACGCCTGGCACCGCGAGCGTCGTGGCCAGGCGCTCGACCTGCCGGCCTACAAGGCCATGCTGCACGAGATCGGCTATCTCGTGCCCGAAGGCCCGGACTTTGCCGTCGCGACAGCGAACGTCGATCCCGAGATCGCCGCCATCGCCGGCCCGCAGCTGGTGGTGCCGGTGATGAATGCGCGCTACGCGCTGAACGCCGCCAACGCGCGCTGGGGCAGCCTGTATGACGCGCTCTACGGCACCGATGCCATCCCCGAGGATGGCGGCGCCAGCCGTGCTGGCGGCGGCTACAGCCCCGAGCGCGGAGCCCGCGTGATCGCCGAGGGACGCCGCTTCCTAGACCAGGCCGCGCCGCTCGAAGGCGCGAGCCATGCCGAGGCGGCGCAGTATTCGGTCGCTGCGGGCCTGCTGTTCGTCACCACCGTCACCGGCCATCGCGTGCCGCTGCGCGATCCGGCGCAGTTCCGCGGCTGGCGTAGCGATACGATCAAGCCCGCGGCGATCCTGTTGGCCAATCACGGCCTGCATGTCGAGATCACGATCGACCGCACCCATCCGATCGGCAAGGACGATCCGGCCGGGATCGCCGACATCGTGCTGGAATCGGCCGTGACCACCATCCAGGACTGCGAGGATTCGGTCGCCGCAGTCGATGCGGCCGACAAGGCGCTGGTCTATCGCAACTGGCTCGGCCTGATGCGCGGCGACCTTGCCGCCGCCTTCGACAAGGGCGGACGCACGGTGACACGCCGCCTGAACCCGGACCGCGCCTACCAGTCCCCCGGCGGCGGCGCCCTCACCTTGCCCGGGCGCAGCCTGATGCTGGTGCGCAATGTCGGACATCATATGTACACAGATGCGGTGCTCGACGCGACGGCCGCCGAGATCCCCGAAGGCTTCCTCGACGGCATGTGCACGGCCCTGATCGCGCTTCACGACCTGCGCGGGGCCGGCAAGGGCCGCAACAGCCGGGCCGGCTCCATGTACATCGTCAAGCCGAAGATGCACGGCCCCGAGGAAGTGGCCTTCGCCAGCGAGCTGTTCGGCCGGATCGAGGATGCGCTCGGCCTCGCCCGCTTCACGCTCAAGATGGGCATCATGGACGAGGAGCGGCGTACCACCGTCAACCTCAAGGAATGCATACGCGCCGCCAAGGAGCGGGTGGTGTTCATCAACACGGGCTTCCTTGATCGCACCGGCGACGAGATCCACACCGCGATGGAAGCCGGGCCGATGATCCGCAAGAACGACATGCGCGGCGCCGCCTGGATCAAGGCCTACGAGGACTGGAACGTCGATACCGGCCTTGCCTGCGGCCTGCGCGGGCGTGCCCAGATCGGCAAGGGCATGTGGGCGATGCCCGACCGCATGGCCGAGATGCTCAAGACCAAGATCGGGCACCCGATGGCCGGGGCCAACACCGCCTGGGTGCCCTCGCCCACTGCCGCCACGCTGCATGCGATGCACTATCACGCGGTCGATGTGGCCGCGCGCCAGGCGGAGCTTTCCCGGCGCGTGCGGGCCAGCCTGGACGATATCCTCACCATCCCGCGCGCCGACCGGCCGAACTGGCCGCGCGCCGCGATCCAGGAGGAGCTCGACAACAACGCCCAGGGCATCCTCGGCTATGTCGTGCGCTGGATCGACCAGGGCATCGGCTGCTCCAAGGTGCCGGACATCAACGATGTCGGGCTGATGGAGGATCGCGCGACGCTGCGCATCTCCTCCCAGCACATCGCCAACTGGCTGCACCAGGGCATTGTCACCGAAGCGCAGGTGATGGAGACGATGAAGCGCATGGCCGGCGTGGTCGACCGGCAGAATGCCGGCGATGCGGCCTATCGGCCGATGGCGCCCGACTTCGCGGCATCGGTCGCGTTCCAGGCGGCCTGCGACCTCGTGTTCAAGGGCCGCGTTCAGCCGAACGGCTACACCGAGTTCATTCTGCATGCGCGCCGCAAGGAAGCGAAGCAGCGCCACGGCGCCTGAGCGGAGTCGCGCGGCATGAGCGAGGCGACGGTGCAGCCGACGGGCCCGGTGCTCGAGGGAGCCAACGACGCGATGCTCGCGCGCCTGATCGCGCATCAGCGCACCATGGCGCGCATTCGGGCGTTCGAGGAGGCCGCAGCGGAGGCCGCCGCCGCGGGCGAGGTGCTGGGCCTGGTCCATCCCTCGATCGGTCAGGAAGCCGTGGCCGCAGGCGTTTGTGCCAACCTCGAGCGTCATGACCTCGTTACCTCCACCCATCGCGGGCACGGGCACACGCTGGCCAAGGGCGCCGACCTCGCCGCCACCATGGCCGAGCTGTTCGGCAAGGCGAGCGGCTTCTGCAAGGGCAAGGGCGGCTCCATGCACATCGCCGATTTCTCGGTCGGCATGCTGGGCGCGAACGGCGTCGTCGCCGCCGGCATCCCGATCGCGGTCGGCGCGGCGCAGGCCCTCAAGCTGCGGCGGCTGCCGGGCGTGGCCGTGACCTTCTTCGGTGACGGTGCCACCAATCGCGGCCCCTTCTTCGAGAGCTTGAACTGGGCCGCCCTGTTCCGCCTGCCGGTGCTGTTCGTGTGCGAGGATAACGGCTTCGGCTCCACCACGCGCAACGAGGCCGTCAGCGCCGGACCCGGCCCGGCTGCGCGCGCCGAGGCTTGCGGCGTGCCGGCCAGAACGGTCGATGGCAGCGACGTTGCCGCCGTGGACGAGGCCGCCGCCGCCCTCCTGGCCGAGATCCGCGCCAGCGGCTCGCCGCGCCTGCTGCACGCGCGCACGCACCGCTTCCTGGGCCATACCTCGATCGACGCGCAAGGCTATCGCAGCGCCGATGAGCTCGCCGCCTGCCGCAAGAGCGATCCGATCGCGTTCAACGCGGCGCGATTGCGGGCGCTCGGATGCGCGGATGCGGAAATCTCGGCGATCGCCGCCGCGGCTGGAGGCGAGGTGGCCGCCGCCGTTGCCGCCGCACGTGCCGCCCCGCACGCGCCGAGCCACGAAGCCTTCGCCGACATCCAGGACATCGGGGGCGGGCTATGGCGCTGATGACCTGCCAGGAGGCGGCGCTTGCCGCCCTCGCGCACGAGATGCAGGAGGACCCGACCATCTGGGCGCTGGGCGAGGATCTCGGCCGCGGCGGCGTGTTCGGCCAGTATCGTGGTCTGCAGCAGCGTTTCGGCGCCGAGCGCATCGTCGATACCCCGATCTCGGAGGCGACCATCATGGGCGCCGCCGTGGGCGCGGCGATGATGGGTACGCGCCCGGTGGTGGAGATGCGCATCGCCGACTTCGCGCTCTGCGCTGTCGACGAGCTCGTCAACCAGGCGGCCAAGGCACGCTTCATGTTCGGCGGCCAGGCCAAGGTGCCGCTGGTCGCGCGCCACCCGATGGGCACCTGGAAGAACCTTGCCGCGCAGCACAGCCAGTCCCTGGAAGCCTGGTGGGTGCATGTGCCGGGGCTGGTGGTGGCGGCACCGGCCACGCCGGCCGATTGCGCCGGCCTGCTGAAATCCTCGATCCGCTGCGACGATCCGGTGGTACTGCTGGAACACAAGGACCTGTGGACATACGCCGCCGAGGTGGACGAGGCACTGCCTCCCGTGCCGCTAGGCGTGGCCGAGTGCGCGCGCGATGGCCGCGACCTGACCCTCGTCACCTGGTCGGCGGCCCGGCACCTGGCGCTCGCGGCAGCCGACGCGGCGGCGGCAACCGGCATCGAGGTCGAGGTTTTGGACCTGCGCACGCTCTGGCCCTGGGATCGGGGCGCGGTGCTGGGCTCGGTCTCGCGCACGCGGCGCCTCCTGGTGCTGCACGAGGCGGTGCAGGTGGCCGGCTTCGGTGCCGAGATCGCCGCCACGGTGGCCGAGACGCTCGGTTCCATCCTGGCCGCGCCGGTGCGCCGCCTGGGTGCCCCGCGCGTGCCGATCGCCTATGCGCCGCCGCTCGAGGCGGTCTATCGTATCGACCAGGGCCGGGTTCTGGCCACGATCCAGGGGCTCGTGCGCGGCTAGACCGCAACGCGCTTTCCTGCCCGCCGGGGACCCGAGAACTATCGTGCGAAGGCACGACCAAGGAGGAACCCATGAAGCGCCGTGACCTGCTGAAATCCACTGTCGGCCTGGCCGCCGCCGGGACGCTCTCTGCGCCGATGCTGCTGCCCACCCCCGCCTATGCGCAGGCCGGCTACCGCGCCGAGTACAACATGTCACTGGTGGTTGGCCCGCCCTTCCCCTGGGGCCTTGGCGGGCAGCGCTGGGCCGAGCTCGTGCGCGAGCGCACCCAGGGCCGCATCAACATCAAGCTGCACCCCGGCGCATCGCTTGTCGGCGGCGACCAGACGCGCGAGTTCACCGCGATCCGGCAGGGCGTGATCGACCTCGCCATCGGCTCGACCATCAACTGGTCGCCGCAGATCCGCGCGCTCAACCTGTTCTCGCTGCCCTTCCTGATGCCCGATCACCGCGCCATCGACGCGCTGACCGGCGGCGAGGCCGGGCGCGACATCATGGGCCTGCTGGAGCGGTCGGGCGTGGTGCCGCTCGCCTGGGGCGAGAACGGCTTTCGCGAGTTGACCAACTCGAAGCGCGCGATCCGCACGCCGGCCGACATGCGCGGACTCAAGTTCCGCGTCGTCGGCTCGCCGATCTTCCTCGAAGTGTTCACGGCACTCGGCGCGAACCCGACCCAGATGTCCTGGGCGGACGCGCAGCCGGCGCTTGCCACCGGCGCCGTCGATGGCCAGGAGAACCCGCTGACCATCTTCACCGTGGCGCGCCTGCACACGGTTGGGCAGAAGTTCGTCACGCTGTGGGGCTATGTCGCCGACCCGCTGATCTTCGTCGCCAATCGCGAGGTCTGGAACAGCTGGAGCCCGGCCGATCGCGACATCGTGCGCGCCGCGGCGGTGGAGGCTGGCCGCCACAACATCCAGCTCGCGCGCGCGGGCATCACCGGCAGCGACCGCGCGGTGCTGGAGCAGATCCGCGGCCTTGGCGTCGAGATCACGGAACTGAACGACGCGCAGCGCAACGCCTTCCGCGAGGCGACCAAGCCGGTGTTCGACAAATGGTCCGAGCAGGTCGGGCGCGACCTGGTGGCGAAGGCGCAGGCGGCGATCGCGGCGCGCGGCTAGGCATGGCCGGTGCGCGCCCGGCCGATGGCGGATCGGGCCGATAGAGACGAGCGGCACGGGAATCGCCCTGCGCCGCCGCCTTACTGCACCGGTCGGCGCACGCGCAGCGCCGTCCGACGCGACGCGAGCGCCTTGCGATGACAGAGCCAGGCGAGACACGAGAGCGGGGCGAGCCGAAACCTGCGCGGAAGTTCCTGCCCGAGCGGCACCTTGCCGCCGCGGCGATGGCGATCATGTGCGTGATCACCTTCGCCAATGTGCTGACCCGCTACCTGACCAACGTCTCGCTCGCCTGGACCGAGGAGATCTCGATCTTCCTGATGGTGTTCATGACGCTGACGGCCTCGGCCGCGGCGTTCGTGCTCGACCGCCATATCCGCGTTACCATCCTGACGGACCTCTTGCCCCGCCGCGCCCGCGCCGCGATCGGCGTCCTGGCGGGGTTCGCTTCGCTGGCGATGTTCGTGCTCCTCGCCTGGTATGGCTGGCGGCTCGCGGCAGATGACCGCGAGTTCAGCGTCACCAGCCCCGCGCTCGACATCCCTAACTGGCTCTACACGGTCTGGCTGCCGCTGCTGGCGGCGCTGATCGCGCTGCGGGTCGGGCATGCGATCTGGCTGGGGCTGCGGCGCGACCGGGCGGATGAAGGCGCAGGACGCGCGGACGGGGCCGCACCGTGATCGGCCTCGACGCCACCCTGTTCCTCGCCTTTGTCGCCTTGATGCTGGTGGGCGTGCCGCTCGGCGTGGCGCTGGGCCTGTCGGGCACCGCCGTGCTGGCCCTGCACGGCACCGGCATGATGGCCCTGCCCAACAGCGTCTGGACGGGCATCGCCAAGTATCCGCTGCTGGCGATACCGGTATTCATCATGGCCGGCATGATCTTCGAGCGCTCGGGGGTCGCGATCCGGCTGGTGCGCTTCGCCTCCGCCCTGATCGGCGAACGCCATGGCGGGCTCGGGGCGGTCGCTTGCGTGGTGTGCATGATCCTGGGCGGCATCTCGGGCTCGGGACCGGCAGACGCGGCGGCAGTGGCCAGCGTGATGATCCCGGCGATGCACAAGGCCGGCTACCCCAAGCCCTATTCCGCTGCGCTGATCGCCGCCGCGGGCTCGACCGCGATCCTGATCCCGCCCTCGATCGGGTTCATCCTCTACACCGTGCTGGTGCCGCAGGTGAGCGTGCCGGCGATTTTCGCCGCCGGCCTGGTGCCGGGCCTGCTGGCCGGCCTTGCGTTGACGCTGCCCAACTGGTGGCTCGCCCGCCGCCACGGCATGGGCCTGGCGGACGCTGCAATCGGCCCCCGCCCGCCGCTCTGGCAGAGCTTCAAGGAAGCGGGCTGGGGCCTGATGGCGCCGGTACTGATCCTGGGCGGCATGCGCGCCGGCCTGTTCACGCCCACGGAAGCCGCCGTGGTGGCGGTGTTCTACGGCCTGTTCGTGGGTTTCGTCGTCTATCGCACGCTGACGCTCGGCGCGATGTGGCAGGCGCTCGCCGACGCCGCCGAGATCGCCGGCACGGTGCTGCTGGTGATCGGGCTGGCATCGGTGTTCGCCCATGCCGGCTCGACCCTGGGCACCTTCGACCATCTCGCCCAGGCCGTGCTGCGCCAGGGCATGGGCGAGGTGCCGGTGCTGCTGGCGATCAACCTCGTGCTTCTGGTCGCCGGCATGTTCCTCGACGCGGTCTCGGTCCTGTTCATATTCCTGCCGATCCTGGTCCCCGTGGCCCGCAATTTCGGCTGGGACATGACCTGGTTCGGCGTCATGTTCATGATGAACATGGCGATCGGGCAGTTCACGCCACCCGTGGCGGTGAACCTGCTGGTCACCTGCCGCATCGCCGGCATCCCGGTCGAGAGCACCGTGCGATGGGTGCTGTGGTTCGTGGGCGCTATGGGCATCGCCCTGCTGCTGGTGGCCTTCGTGCCCGAGATGGCGCTCGGCCTGCCGCGGATACTCGGATACTTGCGCTGACGCACCCTTGCCGCGGCGGCGCAGGCCGGCCACGATGGACGCGGGATGTTGCACGACACGCGACCGGGACCCGGCACCAAGCCTCTGCTCAGGGACGAGCAGTTCCTGCGCCTGTGGCTGTTGGGCTGCCTTGGCAACACGATGCGCTGGCTGGAGATCCTGGCCTCGGGCCTCTATACGCTCGACCAGACCGGCTCGGGACTGATGGTCGCGCTGGTGTCGGTCATGCGCTCGCTGCCGATGCTGTTGTTCGGCGCGGTGCTCGGCGCGGTATCGGAAACCGTGAACCGCAAGCACATCATCGTGTTCGGCGCAGCCTTGAGCACGGCAACCGCGGCCGTACTTGCAGTGCTGGCGGCGACCGAAACCATACGCATCTGGCACATCCTGCTGGGCGGCTGGATCAGCGGCACCTTCTGGTCGACCGAGCATTCGACGCGCCGGCGCATGGTGGGCGAGATGGCCGGACCGGGCCGGGTCGTGCAGGCGATCGCCCTTGATTCGATCACCAACTCGATCACGCGGATGGTGGGGCCGGTGCTTGGCGGCCTGGCCTACGAGCTCATCGCGCTGCGTGGCGCCTTCGCGATCTCGGCGCTGTTCAACCTGGTCACGGTGCTGACCTCGCTCGGCATCCGCCACGAGCAGGAGACGCGTCCGCTGCGCCTGGCGCGCCTGCCCGCGGAGATGGCCGAGGGCTGGGCCTATGCGCGCTCGAACATGCCGATCCTCGCCGTGTGCCTGATCACCATGGCAATGAACATCTTCGGCTTCTCCTTCTCGGCGATCGCCGCACCTCTTGGACGGCAGACCTTCCAGGTCTCGCCCACTTTCGTCGGCGTGCTGGCGGCATCCGAGCCGCTCGGCTCGCTGATCGGCGGGCTCCTGATCGCGAGCCGCCCGCCGCGAATACACTACGGCGTACTGTTCGTCAGCGGTTGCCTGCTGTTCATGGTACTGCTAACGCTGATGCCCCTTTCGCCCTGGTACGCTCTCGCCTGCCTCGTGCTGGTGGTCGGTGGCCTCGGGGTCGCGGCGTTCGGCAACATGCAGACCACCATCCTGCTGAACGAGGCGCCGCCATCCGTGCGCTCGCGCGTGATGGGAATCCTCACCGTGTTCATCGGCACCGGCCCCTTCGGCGTGCTGGTCACCGGCTCCTTGGCCGACCGCATGGGACCGCCGCGTGCCGTCATGCTGATGGCGGCAGTCGGCACCTGCATCGTCGCGGCGGTCGGCGCCCTCTGGTATCGCTCTGCCCAGCGCAAGGAGCGCGCAAGGAAGGACCCGCATGACACCCATTGACCCCCCCGGCAGCGGCGAGAACAGCATCGGCGTCCGCGACCGTGCTGCGCACTGGCACCCGCACACCGATCCGCGCCGGCACGAGCAGATGGGACCGATCGCGATCGCGCGCGGCGATGGCGTCCATGTCGAGGACATGGCCGGGCGCCGCTACATCGAGGGCATGGCCGGGCTCTGGTGCGCCTCGCTCGGCTTTAGCGAGAAGCGCCTGATCGAGGCCGCGCAGCGCCAGGCGATGGCGCTGCCCTTCTACCATACCGCCAATCATCGCTCCTCGAGCCCGGTGGTGGAGCTGGCCGAGACGCTGCTGGCGATGGCGCCGCGCCCGATGGGCAAGGTGCTGTTCGTCACCACCGGCTCCGAGGGCATCGACACCATGGTGAAGATGGCCTGGGCCTATCATCGCGGGCGGGGCAAGCCGGGCAAGCGCAAGATCATCTCGCGCAACCGCGCCTATCACGGCGCGACCGTGATGGGCGCGAGCCTGTCCGGCATCCCGGCGATGCAGAGCACTTTCGGCCTGCCGCTGCCGGGCGTGATCCACGCGACCTGCCCGCACCACTGGCGCGAAGGCCGCCCGGGCGAAAGCGAGGCCGCATTCACTGCCCGCCTTGCGGCCGAGATCGAGGCGATCATCGCCCGCGAGGGCGCGGATACGGTCGCCGCCATCATCGCCGAGCCGGTGTTCGCCGGCGGCGGCGTGATCGTCCCGCCCGCGGGCTACTTCGAGGCGGTCCAGGCGGTGCTGCGCCGGCACGATGTGCTGCTCCTGGCCGACGAGATCGTCACCGGCTTCGGGCGCACCGGCAACTGGTGGGGCAGCCAGACGGTTGGCGCGGTGCCGGACATCCTCGTCTCCGCCAAGGCGCTCTCCTCCGCCTATTTCCCGATCGCGGCGGTGATGGCCACGGAAGCAGTCTACCAGTCCGTGGCCGAGGCCTCGGCCGAGGCCGGCGTCTTCGCACACGGATTCACCTTCTCCGGCCACCCGGTCGGCGCTGCGGTGGCGCTGGAAGCGATCCGCATCTACCAGGAGCGCGACATCCTGGCCCATGTCCGGCGCGTCTCGGCGCATCTGTTCGCCGGGTTGAACGCCCTGCGCGGCCACCCGCTGGTGGCCGAGGTGCGCGGCATCGGCCTGATGGCGGCGGTGGAGCTGATGGCCGATCCGGATGCGCGCACGCCCTTCCCGCCCGCCCTGAAGTTCGGCCGCATCGTCGAGCAGACCGCGCTGCGCCACGGCCTGATCGTGCGCGCGATCGGGGACGCGATCGCCTTCGCCCCACCGCTGATCATCACCGAGGCCGAGATCGACCAGATGCTCGCGCGCTTCGCCGCCGCGCTCGATGAAGCGATGGCGCAGGCCCGCCCCCTTCCGGCATGATCGCCGGGTTCCCGCGATAGCCCTCCCGCCGCAGAGAGCCGATCATGTCCGATCCCGTGCCCGCCATCCTTGCCCATGTCGAGGCCGGCCTGGCGGCCTCGCTAGACCGGCTGTTCGACTTCCTGCGCATCCCGAGCATCAGCGCCCAGCCCGACCATGCCGGCGATTGCCGCCGCGCCGCCGAGTGGGCCTGCGCGCAACTGGCCGGGATCGGCTTCGAAGCCGGCCTGCGCCCGACCGCCGGGCACCCGATTGTGGTGGCGCACCATCCGGGCAAGCGCGCGGGCGCGTCCGGACAGGGACCGCACCTGCTCTACTACGGCCACTACGACGTGCAGCCGCCCGAGCCGTTGGCGCTCTGGACCAGCGATCCCTTCGCACCCGCGCTGGTGGACGGGCCGCGCGGCAAGCGCATCGTCGCGCGCGGCGCGGTGGACGACAAGGGCCAGGTCATGACCTTCATCGAGGCCCTGCGCGCCTGGCACACCGTTGCCGGCGGTCCGCCGACGCGGGTCAGCGTGTTCCTCGAAGGCGAGGAGGAGTGCGGCAGCCCCAGCCTGCCCGCCTTCCTGGATGCCAATCGCGCGGAGCTGGCGGCCGATCTGGCGATCGTCTGCGATACCAGCATGTGGGACTTCGCCACGCCCGCCATCACCACGCGGCTGCGCGGCATGTGCTATGTCGAGATCACGCTGAAGGGCCCCAACCGCGACCTGCATTCGGGCATGTATGGCGGCTCGGCGCTCAATCCCATCAATGCTCTCGCGCGCATCCTGGGCCAGTTGCACGATGCCGATGGCCGGGTGCAGGTGCCGGGCTTCTACGATCGCGTCACCGACATCCCGCCCGCGCTCCTGCGCCAGTGGGAGGCGCTCGGCTTCGACGAGGGCGCCTATCTGCGCGACATCGGCCTCTCCGAGCCGGCGGGCGAGAGGCAGCGCTTCGCGCTCGAACGACTTTGGGCGCGCCCGACCGCGGACATCAACGGCATCTGGGGCGGCTATACCGGTGCCGGCTCCAAGACCGTGATCGCGTCGGAGGCGTCGGCCAAGCTGTCGTTCCGGCTGGTGCCGGACCAGGACCCGGCCGAGGTGTTCGAGGGGCTGAAGCGCTTCGTGGCCGCGCGCGCGCCAGCCGATGCGCGGATCGAATACAAGCTGTTCGGCCACTCCCCCGGCATCGCCATGCCCGAGGAGGCGCCGTGGCTCGGCGCGGCGCAGACCGCCCTTGCCGCGGAATTCGGCCGCGCCCCGGTGCTGATGGGCTGCGGCGGCTCCATCCCCGTGGTCGAGGCGATGCGCCGGCAGATCGGGCTTGATTCGTTGCTGGTGGGATTCGGGCTCGACGACGACCAGATCCACAGCCCGAACGAGAAGTTCGAGTTGGAGTGCTTCCGCCGCGGCATCCGGGCCAATGCCCGGCTGCTGGCCAGCCTTGCCGCGCTGCCAACGACCCGGGCAACCGCGTGAAGATTGACTCGGGTGCCTGACGGGCCTCAGCATCGGCCCCGAGATCCACCCATACCCAGCGGAGATGCCGCCGTGACACACCTATCGCGCCTGCCGCTCGCGGTTGCCGTTGCCTGCGCCTTTGCGGCCGGCACCACACTGTCTTCGATCCCGGCTGGCGCGCAGGAGCTTCGCGTCGGCATGCAGACCGAGCCGGGCACGCTCGACCCGCAATTCAACCTGCTCGGCTCCAACACCTCGGCGCTGCGCAACATCTACGACACGCTGATCGCGCGCGACCAGAACCTCCAGCTCGTGCCGAGCCTCGCGCTTTCATGGCGTCCGCTGAACGACACCACATGGGAGTTCAAGCTCCGCCCGAACGTGCGCTTCCACGATGGCAGCGCCTTCACGGCCGAGGATGTGAAGTTCACCTTCGCGCGCATCCCGAACGTGCCCGGCAACCCGAACAGCTATGCGGTCTATGCCGCCGGCATCACCGAGGTCGTGGTCGTCGATCCGCTGACCGTGCACTTCCGCACCAACGGGCCGACGCCGCTCCTGCCCACCAACGTCTCCAACCTGTTCATCATCTCGGCCGCCAAGGGCGTTCGCCAGGCGGCGGAGTTCACCAGCGGCGCCGCGGCGGTCGGCACCGGTCCCTATCGGTTGAATACCTGGCGGCCGGGCCAGCCCTTCGTGCTTGACCGCAACGATTCCTTCTGGGGCGATCGCCCGCACTGGCAGCGCGCCATCTTCCGCCCGATCACCAACGATGCGTCGCGCGTCTCGGCGCTGCTTGCCGGGGATGTCGATTTCATCAACGGCGTGCCGTTGCAGGACATTGCACGGCTGGCGCGCGATGCGCGCTTCAAGGTGTTCGCGGGGCAATCGGCCTATGTCTACATGCTATATCCCGACCTCGACCGCGACAACACACCCGGCCTTGCCGGCGCCGATGGGCGCCCGCTGCAGGCGAGCCCGTTCCGCGATGCCCGCGTGCGCGAAGCGATCAGCCTCGCGATCAATCGGCCGGGCATCGTCGAGCGGGTGATGGAGGGCTACGCTACCATCGCCAACCAGGCGGTGCCGCAGGGCTTTTTCGGCCATTCGGACGGCGTGCCGCCGGCACGCTTCGATGTCGAGCGCGCGCGCGTCCTGCTGCGCGAGGCGGGCCACCCCAACGGCTTCCAGACCACGCTGCACTGCCCGAACGACCGGTTCGTGAACGACAGCAAGATCTGCGAGGCGATCACGCAGCAACTGGCGCGGGTCGGCATTCGCGTCAACCTTGTGGCCATGCCGCGCACGACCTTCTTCCCGATGCGGGCGCGGCGCGAGTTCGGCTTCCACGCCGCCGGCTGGGGCAGCCTGACTGGCGAGAGCTCCTACTTCCTCGGCGCGCAGATCCATTCGCCAAACCGCGCGCTCGGCCTCGGCGCGATCAATACCAACGGGGCCGGCAGCCCGGCGATCGATGCGGTGATCCAGCAGGCCCGCCGCACCCTGGACGACACCCAGCGCGGGGCGCTCTTGCGCCAGGCGATGGAGATGACCATGAAGGACAATCTCGTCATCCCGGTCCTGACCTTCCAGGCGATCTGGGCCGGGCGCGGCGACCGCGTCGCCTTCACCACCCGCGCCGACGAGGAAACACTCGCCGCCGAAGTGAAGCCGGCGCGCTAGTGACGCTGCGCGGCGCGGCATGAGCACAAGAACGGCACTGGCCGCTGACGCGCTCGCCGGGCGTCGGGCACTCGTCACCGGCGCAGGCAGCGACGGCATCGGGCGCGCCACCGCGCGCGCCCTTGCAGCCGCCGGGGCGCGCCTCGCCGTCCATCACTGGCAAGAACCCGAGGGCGCAACCCTGCTGGAACGCGAGATCGGTGCACATGTCGTGCAGGCCGATTTCGCCAGTGCCGCGGCCGCGCGCACGGCCGTACGACAGGCGGCGGAGGCGCTGGGCGGGCTCGAGCTCCTGGTCTGTTGCGCAGCCGCCTTGCTGCGCAAGCCGGCGCTGGAGACGACCGACGAGGAGTGGGCGCGGGTGCTGGCGGTCACGCTCACCGGCACTTTCGCCTGCGCACAGGAAGCCGCCTCGATCATGGCGCGCCAGGGCTTCGGGCGCATCGTCATCGTTTCTTCCGTCAACCAGTGGACGCCGAATGCCGGGCTTGTCGCCTATTCGGCGGCCAAGGGCGGGGTGATGCAGATGGCGCGCACCCTGGCGCTGGAGCTTGCGCCAGTGGGCGTCACGGTGAACCTGCTCGCACCCGGCACGATCGAGACCGACCTCAACCGGGGCGCCCTGGCCAAGCCGGACTGGCGCGACTACAAGACAAGCCTTGTACCGGCGGCGCGCATCGGCCGCCCCGAGGAGGTCGCCGCCGCCGCCGCCTGGCTCTGCACCGATGCCGCAGGCTACGTCACGGGCGCCACGCTTGCCGTTGATGGCGGCCTGTCGCTTTTGGGAGTGAGATCATGACCGCGATCTGGGAAGCCTATGCGATCCGCTTCGCCACCATGAGCGCGCGGCGCGCAAGCCAGGTGTTCCTGGGCGGCCTGCCCGCCGACATGAAGGACGATCCGATGTGGCCGTTCAACTTCTATGTCTGGTGCCTGAAGGGACCGGCCGGAACGATCGTGATAGACACCGGTGCCTCCACCGCCACCGCCGCCAAGCGCAGCTTTCCCCTGCTGCGCACGGTGGAGGAAGGGCTTGCCGCGATCGGCGTCGATGCCGCCAAGGTCGGCACCGTGCTGCTGACACATCTGCACTGGGACCATGCCGGCAACCCGGCCCTGTTCACCGGGGCGCGCTTCCACATGCATCGCCAGGAGATGAACTACGTGACCGGCCCGGCAATGCGCCATGCCTTCCTGCGCGGCGGCTACGATTCGGACGAGATCGGCGCCGTCGTCAGACTGGTCCACGATGGCCGCCTGAAGCTGCATGATTCGAAGACGGTGGCGCTGGCCGAGGGTGTCGTCGGCCATCATGTCGGCGGCCATACAGCCGGCCAGATGCTGGTACGCGTGAACACGCGCCGGGGCTGGATGGTGATCGCGAATGACTCCGTGGCCTTCCGCGAGGGGCGGCGCCGGGGCCTCCCCTTCCCCACGGTCTACAACGTCGCCGATGCGCTCGAAGCCTTCGACACTGCCCGCAGCCTTGCCGATGCGGAGGATCTGGTGATCCCCGGCCACGATCCCTGGGTTATGGCCGCGCATCCGCCCGCCGCGCCCGGCCTTGACGGCGTCGCCCATCGCCTGGACTGACGCGCCCCAAAGCTCGACACCGCAGTTCCGGACACGCCAGCATGAGCCGCCGCCGGCCCACCCGCGTCGATCTCGCCCTGGACATCGCCGATCTCCGCAACGCCGCACGGCACTATCTGCCCAATATCTGCTTCGAGTTCATCGAAGGAGGCGCCGAGGACGAGCTCACCTTGCGGCGCAACCGCGCAGCATTCGAAAGCGTGGCCTTCGTCCCGCGCGCGCTGGTGGATGTCGCCAGGCGCAATCTCGAAGTGCCGCTGTTCGGCAAGCCGGTCGCCGCGCCCCTCGCAATCAGCCCGATGGGCGTGGCCGGCTGGCACCGGCGCGGCGCCGACATGATGATCGCGCGGGCGTGCAAGGCAGCCGGCATTCCCTACACACTCTCCACCTCGGCCTCGACACGGCTCGAGGACATGGCCGAGCAGGTGGGCGGGCGGCTCTGGATGCAGCTCTATGCCCTGCGCGATCCGGCGGCGATGACAACCATTGCCGCGCGCGCCAACGCCGCCGGCTACGAGGCGCTGGTGCTGACCGTCGATACGCCGGTTGCGGGCATCCGCGAATGGGACATGCGCAATTTCGTCACGCCCACCAGGCCCACTTGGCGCAACCGCCTCGGTGTGCTGATGCATCCGCGCTGGATGCTGGATGTGCTGCGCCACGGCCTGCCGCGCCTGCCGAACGTCGAGGAACTGATGCCGCCCGACCAGCGCTCGGGCCGGGCCGGGCGTCTGTATGTGGCGGAGAACAAGGACCCGTCGCTGACGCTGGAAAGCGTCAAGCGCCTGCGCGAGATGTGGCCGCGCACGCTGATGATCAAGGGTATCCTTTCGCCCGAGGATGTGGACGCGGTGGCCGGGCTCGGTGTCGATGCGGTCATCCTGAGCAATCATGGCGGCCGGCAGCTCGACAGTGCCGTGTCCGCCTTCGAGATGCTGCCCCGTGCGGTGCAGGCGGCGGCGGGACGGCTGGCGATCCTGCTTGATGGCGGGGTGCGGCGCGGTGCCGATATCATCAAGGCACGAGCGCTCGGGGCTGCAGCCGTGATGATGGGGCGCCCCGCCCTGTTCGGTGCGGCGGCCGGCGGCGAGGCAGGTGCCGCGCGCGCGATCCAGATCATCACCGCCGAGGCCAGCCGTACGCTGGCCCTGATCGGCGTGCCGGATATCCGCGATGTCGGGCCGCAGCACCTCACGGCGGCCGCGCCCTGTCCGCCGCTGCCCGACCGGAGCCGATAGGCACGAGATCTGGGGCCGAGTGGGTCTATCCCGCGCCATTGACGTATCTTCGTTTGCGACTCGCCAGTCTTTTTGATTGATGTATTGTAAATATAGACATCTAACATATTTTTTGCATTTTGCCCTTTTCGCGAAACGCAAACGCTGCTACAAAGGCACACAAGAGGGTCGGGGATCGCGCTGGAGGCGCGCAGAACCCTCGTTCACGGATCCGAGGTTTGCTCAAGGCAGCCTGGAACGAGAGTTCCGGGATAGCGCGCATAACCTCGGAGCCTGATCACATGCCCACCATCATCGGCACTGCTGGAAACGACACCCTTTCCGCCGCAAGCGCAAGCTCGGCGGCGCTCATTGTTGCCGATGAAGGCAACGACACGGTAACCGGCAGCGCCTTCAACGACACGATCCTTGGCGCCGGCGGTATCGACAGCGTCTTCGCGGGCGGCGGGAATGATTTCGTCGATGGCGGCGCGGGTGCTGACACGCTGCGCGGCGAGGCAGGCGACGACATGCTCGCCGGAGGCGAAGGCGAGGACGAGCTTCAAGGCGGCATCGGCAACGACACGCTGTCGGGCGGGCTCGACAATGACCGCCTCTATGGCGGTGACGGAATCGACTTCATCGAGGGCGATGACGGCAACGACATCATCGAGGGCGGCATCGGCAACGACCTGCTCGGCGGCGGCGCCGGCAACGACACGATCTACGGGGGTCTGGGCGACGACGGCATCTCCGGCGGTGATGGCGATGATGCGCTCTATGGCGATGACGGCAACGACAGCATCTCGAGCGGGCTGGGCAACGACACCGCCTATGGCGGGGCCGGCGCCGACCGCATCGACGGGAACGAGGGCAACGACGTCATCCATGCCGGCGATGGCGACGACGTGATCGGCGGCAATGATGGCGACGATCTGATCTATGGCGGCGCCGGCAATGACGAGCTCTGCTCGGGCATCGGCAACGACCGGATCGAGGGCGGCGACGGCAACGACATGATCACCGGTCGCGCCGGCAATGACGTGCTGCTGGGCGAGGCCGGCATCGACATGGTCGATGGCGAGGAAGGCGATGATGTCATCGATGGTGGCATCGACAACGACTTCCTCAATGGCGGCTCGGGCAACGACACGATCTATGGTGGCCTGGGCGATGACCTGATCAGCGGCGGCGACGACAACGACACGCTGCATGGCGATGAGGGCAACGACGACATCTCGGGCGGGATGGGCAACGACACCATCCATGGCGGCCTCGGCAGCGACACGATCAAGGGGGATGCTGGCAACGACGTCATCTACGCTGGCGACGGCGCCGATGTGGTCGGCGGCAACGAAGGCGACGACCTGATCTATGGCGGCGCCGGCGACGACGAACTCTGCTCGGGCGCCGACAACGACGTCATGTACGGCGGCGACGGCAACGACATGATGACCGGCCGCGTCGGCAACGACATGCTCTATGGCGAAGCCGGCATGGACATGATCGATGGCGAGGAGGGCGACGACGTCCTCGATGGCGGCATCGACAACGACTTCCTCAATGGCGGCTCGGGCAACGACACGATCTATGGCGGCCTGGGCGATGACAGTATTTCGGGCGGCGACGACGACGATACGCTCTACGGCGATGACGGCAACGACAGCATATCGAGCGGACTGGGCAACGACACCGCCTATGGCGGGGCCGGTGCCGACCGCATCGACGGCAACGAGGGCAACGACGTCATCCATGCCGGTGATGGCGACGACGTGGTGGGCGGCAACGATGGCGACGACCTGATCTATGGCGGCGCCGGCAATGACGAGCTCTGCTCGGGCATCGGCAACGACGTCATCTACGGCGGTGACGGCAATGACATGATGACAGGGCGCGCCGGGCACGACCTGCTCTATGGCGATGCCGGCAACGACTGGATCGATGGCGAGGAAGGCGACGACAAGATCTATGGCGGCGAAGGCGCCGACCTCTTGAACGGCGCATCGGGCAACGACACCCTCGATGGCGGGACCGGCATCGACCTGATGACCGGCGGGGCCGGCAACGACACCTATGTCGTCGACAATGCCAGCGACATTGTCAGCGAGAACGCGAACGAGGGCACCGATACGGTGCAGTCCTCGGTCTCCTACACCCTCGGCTCGAACCTGGAGCACCTCACGCTTACCGGCGCTGTCGCCATCAACGGCACCGGCAACAGCCTTGCCAACACGATCTACGGCAACAGCCACGCGAATACGCTGAGCGGCAATGCCGGCGACGACCAGCTCGGCGGCAATGGCGGCGATGACGTGCTGCTGGGCGGCGACGGCAACGACCGGCTCGCCGGCCACGCCGGGAACGACACGCTGAATGGCGGCGCTGGAACCGACACGGCGGACTATTGCTCGGCCTCGGGCGCGGTCACGGTCGATCTCGCCATCACCAGCGCGCAGAACACCGGCTGGCATGGCAGCGACACGCTGATCAGCATCGAGAACGTCTATGGCGGCCATGGCGCCGATCGCCTCTATGGCACTTCCGGCCTCAACACCCTCGCCGGCAATGCCGGCGACGACTATCTCGATGGCCGCGGCGGGGTGGACTGGATGTATGGTGGTGCCGGCAACGACACCTACATCGTCGACAACAGCGGCGATCTCGTGTTCGACACCACGGGCATCGACATCGTGTTCGCCTCGGCTTCGTTCCGCATCTACAACACGGTCGACAACCTGACACTGACCGGCTCGGCCAACATCGAGGGTACCGGCAACTCGCTCGACAATGTCATCACCGGCAACAGCGGCGCCAACGTGCTCTGCGGCATGGACGGCAATGACATCATCGACGGCGGCGCCGGGGCCGATGGCATGTATGGCGGGCTTGGCAATGACACCTACTATGTCGACACCGCGTCCGACATCACATCGGATGCGGGAGGGATTGATATCGTGTTCTCCTCGGTCGGGCTGTCGCTCTATTCCCGCGCCTCGATCGAGAACCTGACGCTGCTGGAGGCGGCAGGAGCCGCGCAGGGCGTTGGCAATCTCAACGACAACGAGCTTGTCGGGAACGGTTTGGCCAACGACCTGCGCGGCCTGGACGGCAATGACCGCATCGTCGGTGCCGGCGGGGCGGACCTGCTGCAGGGCGGCAACGGGGCCGACATCTTCGCCTATCTGTCGCTTGCCGACAGCACGGTGGATGTCGCCGGTCGCGATGCCATCCTCGACTACTCCGAATCGCAGGGCGACAGGATCGACCTGTCCGCGCTCGACGCGAACGAGCTGATCGCCGGCAACCAGGCCTTCGCCTGGATCGGCACCGGCGCCTTCACCGGCGCCGGCCAGCTGCGCTACGCCGTCTCGGGGACCAGCGTGATGGTCTATGCCAACACGGATGCCGATCTCGACGCCGAATTCTCGATCCGCGTGGCCAGCACGTCCAGCCTGTCGGCCTCGGGCTTCGTGCTCTAGCCCGGATGGCGTAGCCCGGGACGGAGACCTCCGGTCCCCGGGTGCTGCGGGTCCCCGCCTTGTGCTGCGCGCCCAACGCGCGGCGCAAGGCGGGGCTACTCGCAACGAATGGGCTTGCAGGTAGCCGCCCACCGCCACTAGGCTCTGCCCGTCTGCCGGAACGAGAGCCTATTCCAGGAGGCATACCATGCAGCGCCGCTCTTTCATCCTTGCCGCGGCCGGCGCCAGCGGTTTCGCCGTCGCGCCCGCAGTCCTGAGAAAGCACGCGGCGGCCAGCCAGCCGGCCGGCTTTCGCGTCCGCTACTATCCGGTGCAAGAGGGCGCCGGCTCGCGCGATGTCACGCCGGGACCCGACGGCACGATCTGGTATTGCTGCCAGCGCGACGGCCATCTCGGCCGACTTGATCCGCGCGACGGCTCTTATCGGCTGGTGCCGCTCGGCTCGGGTGCGGCACCGCACGGTGTCGTCATCGGCCCCGATGGCGCTCCCTGGGTGACGGAAGGCGGCCAGAACGTCATCGCTCGCGTTGATCCGTCCGACCACAAGGTGACGCTGTTCCCGCTGCCTGATGGCACCGCGAGGGGCAATCTCAATACCGGCGTGTTCGACAAGCGAGGCACCTATTGGTTCACCGGCCAGAACGGACTCTATGGCAGGCTCGATCCGCGCACCGGCAAGACCGAGGTCTGGGGCGCCCCGCGCGGCCGCGGCCCCTACGGCATCACCGTCACGCCCAACGGCCAGGTGTGGTACGCCTCGCTCGCCGGCAACTATATCGGCCGCATCGACACGGACACGGCCCAGGTCGAGGTGGTCGACCCACCCACCCCGCGCCAGGGCGCGCGCCGCGTCTGGACCGATTCCAAGAGCCGCCTGTGGGTGAGCGAGTGGAACAGCGGCAATGTCTCGGTCTACAACCCGGCCGACCGGTCGTGGAAGGTCTGGCGCCTGCCCGGCGAGCGGCCGCGCTGCTACTCGGTCTATGTCGATGAGCGCGACATGGTGTGGCTGACCGATTTCGGTGCCAATGCGATCCTGCGCTTCGACCCCAATACCGAGGGCTTCCTCTCCTTCCCCTCCGACCGGCGCAACGCGAATGTGCGCCAGATGGACGGACGCCCGGGCGAGGCCTGGGGCGGCGAGAGCGGGACGAACCGGCTTGTCGTGATCGCCTCCCCAACGACGACGTGAGCGGGCGAAAGCGCGACGCCGTGCGGACAGGCGCTACGGCCGCGCTGCTGATGCTTTTGGCGCCGCCGATGCCAGCGCAAGCCGAGGATATCTGGCAGCGCGGGCGCGACCTGTTCGAACCCTGCCGCGCCTGCCACGCCGCCGAGCCTGGCGCCGAGGCGCAGGCCGGACCGAACCTCGCCGGACTGATCGGACGCGAAGTCGGCGGCGATCCTGGTTTCGACTATTCGCCGGTGCTTGCCGATGCATTCAAGGCCGGCTTGCGCTGGGACGAAGCGCGGCTCGATCGATTCCTGGCCGACCCCGAGGGCATGTTCCCGGGTTTCTGGATGGCCATGCGCGGCATCGGCTCTGCCGCCGACCGCACGGCCTTGATCCGTTTCCTGGCGCGCCCCGCCCCCTAGAGCAAGGGCACCTCAGGGCGCCACCAGCGCCGTGACCGCCCAGCCCTGCCCGGCCCGCCGCACCCGCAGCGGGACCGCATTTCCGGCCAGCGCTGCATCGAGCCTCGCACCCAGCACGCCGCACAGCACGTGCAGCGTGCCGCCATGCGCGACCAGTAGCGGCGCCTGCCCCGTTGCCAGCGCTTCGCGCAAGCCTCGCACCGAGCGTTCGATGAACCCGGCCAGCGTCTCGCCGCCGGGCGGCGAGGCGCGCCAGTCCAACTCGTGCGATGGCGTGCCGATCCAATCGCCGAAATGCCGCTCGCGCAGGGCAGGCGCAGCATGCACCGGCCGCCCGGTGCGGGCGGCGACGCGCCCCGCCGTCTGCCAGGCGCGCGACATGTCGCTGGCGACGATGTGGCTGAAGCTCTCGGCCGCAAGCAGGTCGGCTGCACTCGCGGCATCGCCATGGCCTTCGGGCGCCAGCGGATCGTCCGGATGCTGGAAGACGCGCCGGATGTTGCCGAGCGTGCGGCCGTGACGCAGGAACAGGAAAGTGTCCAGTCCCGGCTCGAACCGGTGGGTGGCGGCAAGAGTTTCCAAGGCGTCAAGGCCGCTGGCATCGGCAACCGGGTCGGCGGGCATTCTGGTCCTGGCAGATGACACGGGGAGACGGGAAGCCGCGTGGCGGCTTCCGCAAAATGCACGCAGAAGACCGCACCCGGCAAGTCCGGGCGGCAGCCCCGTTCCACCCCCGGTCAGGCGGAGGCCGGCTAGGGCACGTTCCGTTCGGCTTGAATCAGCCGAACGGAACTCGTGCCCGAGAAACTTAAGGTTTGCGAGCAGCTTGGTCCGATCTGGTGGAACCGCGCTGCGGTTCCACCAGATCGGACGCTGCTCTAGCGCGCCGTGCCGGGAATATCGACGACGGACGGACCCGACACCGGGTCGGTGACGCCCAGACCGTTGCCCAGATCCTCGAGCGTGTCGCGGAAGCTGTCCAGCACGCCGATCATCTGCGGGCGCGCGGTAGCAAGCGCCTCTGTTCCGTCCCATTCGCCGATGAAGCAGTAGGTGCGATCGCCGGTTTTCACGAGCGCCCCGCGGCGCAGCCCCTCGAACGGGCGGACGGGAAAGCGATGGGCATCGACGAACTTCTGCTCCATGCCCGGCTTGACGCGAAACCGTACGACGTTGAATGCCGTCATGTCACATTCTCCCTGAATGTGGCTGCCCCCTTGCGGTTGGCCCTCGGCGGGGCTGCCGGCAGCGAAATGCGAGCGTGGGACCTACGCTCACGCGATCTGGCGCTGGCCGATCTCGACGATACGGCGGTAGAGTTCGGCGCCCCAGATCTGTGTCCCCAACCGGTCGCGCACAGCCTGGGTGGCGGCGACGAATGGCGCCTTCGGGGGATAGGTCACCGCCACGCCCGCCGCGCGGAAGCGACCCAGCACCTCCTCGGCCTGCGGCGCCATGACGCGCTCGCCTGCGGCTTGGCTCTCGCTTTGCGCGCGCCGTACCAGATCCTTGTCAGCGGCGGAGAGACCGTTCCAGAAACGCTCGCCGATCATCACATAGGCCGGCTTGTCGATGTAGTCGACCATCGCCACGCATTTCTGCACCTCGAAGAATTTCGAGGCCCAGATCGTCTCGATCGGGTTCTCCTGCCCGTCCACCACGCCGAGTTGCAGCGCCTGGTAGACCTCGCTGAAGGCCATCGGTGTCGGGCGCGCGCCGAGCGCGGTGAGCGACTGCACATAGTAGTCCTGCTCGGGGCTGCGCAACTTGAGGCCACGCAGATCCTCGATCGTGTTGATCACCTTGTTGGCGCTGATCTGGCGCGGATTGCGCGGCTGGAAACCAAGCAGGCGCACGCGCCGGCGGCGCACCAGCTCGTCCTGCCATTGCTGTGCCTCGGGCAGCCCCAGCACGGCGAAGTGGTTCTTGAGCCCGCGCATCAGGTAGGGCAGCGCGAGATACTCGATCTGGCGGATGCCGGGATCGCCGCTGGCCATCACCTGGGTGGTGTTGAGCGCGAGCTGTGCCAGCATCTCGGCCGGGGTGCCGAGCTGGTTGCCGCCGAAGATCGAGACCCGGAAGCGCCCGTTGGAGCCCTGCTCCAGCACCTCCTTGAAGCGCTGGGCGGAGATGTACTGCGCCTCGCCCTCGCGCGCCCAGGTACCGAAGCGCACCTCGGTGGCGGCCTGCGCGCCGGCATGGCGGGCAACAAGCGGGGCGGCAAGGGCGCCCAGGAGAATGGAGCGGCGACGAAGGCTGGTCATGGCCGGGAACCTCCTGTGAAAGGGCGTCGGGGCACGGTGCAGGGGCAGGCGGCTAGAAGCCGCCGCCGGGCGCGGTCGGGTCGATCGTCTTCAAGTGTTCCACAAGCGCGACCGTTGTCGCAACGACATGATCGGCGAACACCTTGCCGGCTGCCGGATTGGCCGCCGCGGGGTGGCCGGACGCGATGCCGTTGTCGCAATGGTCGGTAACGTTGATCGGCACGTTGACCTCGAGCGCGCCCATCCTCACGGCGCCAAGGCCGGCGGTAGGCAGGCCCAGGAGCCTGCGGCCGGGATTGGGCTTCTCGGCGAGATCCGGGCGCATCAGCCCCGGGAACAGATGCATGTAGACCGACGACACCGGGTCGGCGCCATGGCCGAAGGACCTGGCCCCCGCCTCGCCATGCGCTGCCTTCCAAACCTCGGGCGTCATCATGCGCCACACATTGACCCAGGGCACGATCACGCCGCGCTCCCGCCGCACGATCCGCAGGGTCTCGTCGATCAGGGGGTGGTTGCCCGAGTGGCCGTTGAAGACGAGCAGCCGGTCGAGCCCGTGATCGAGGAACCCGTCCAGCACGTCGCGCAGCACGGCGCGGAAGGTCCCCGCCCGGAACTGGATGCCGCCTGGCACCGGCCTGAAATAGTCGGCATAGCCGAACGGGATGGTGGGAGCGGCGACTGCGCCCGCCTGTGCGGCGATGCGGTCGGCGAGAGCCTCGGTCAGCATCCAGTCGCCCATCGGCGCGTTCGGCCCCTGCTCCTCCTGGCTGCCGAGGGGGATCAGGATGACCGGCTTCTCGCGCGCGATGCGCTGGCGGAACTCGACAAAGGTCATGTCCTTGAGAAGGTGCTTCTGCGGCGCCGCGCTCATGCCACTCGTTCTCCGTCAGGCTGGCCCGAACACCATGTCCGGGATCCAGAGGCTCAGCTCCGGGATGTAGGCAATCAGAAGGATCGCAATGCCGATCGGGATGTACCAGGGCATCATGGCGCGGCACATCTCGGCGAAGCTGATGCCGGCGATATCCTGGGCGATGTACATCAGCACGCCTACCGGCGGCGTGCCGCCGCCGACGATCAGCACGAACACCATCAGCACACCGAAATGCACGGGATCGATGCCGAAGCTCCCCACCACCGGAACCAGTATGGGTGTGAGAACGATCTCGGCCGAGGATGCCACCATGAACAGGCCGACCACCAGCAGGAACACGATCATGATCGCCATGACGACATGGCGGTTGGCAGTGAGCGCGCCAAGCGCGGTGGCGATGACCTGCGGCACCTGCTCACGCAGCATGATCCAGGAGAAGGCCGAGGCGATCGCGACAATGAACAGGATGCGCGAACTCGACAGCCCGACGCTCACCGACAAGGACCAAGCCTCGCGCAGGCTGACATTGCGATAGACGATGACACCAAGAACGAGGCCGTAGAGCACCGCGACCGCGGCCGCTTCGGTAGGCGTGAAGGCGCCGGTCAGCATGCCGCCGACGATGATCACCGGCAGGAGCAGCGCCGGAGTGCCTCGGCCAAGGCCGTGCGCCATCTCCGCCATCGTCGCGCGCGGATAGCGCGGATAGCCCTTGCGCTTGGCAATGACATGGCAGAACACCATCTGCACGGCAATGATGGTCGCGCCCGGCACGATCCCGGCCAGCAGCATCCGGCCCGCCGACACATCGGCCAGGGCCGCATAGATCACCATCGCTGTTGACGGCGGAATGATCGGCCCCACGATCGCCGAGGCAACCGTGCAGGATGCGGCGAACCCCGCCGGGTAGCCCTCCTTCTTCATGGCCGGTATCAGGATCGAGCCCGACGCGGCGACATCGGCCGTGGCCGAGCCGGACATGCCGGCGAAGATCATCGAGGAGAAGACGTTGATCTGCGCCAGCCCGCCCGGCAGGTGGCCCACCAGCACGCGCGTCATGTCCATGATGCGGTCGGTGAGCTTGCAGGCGTTCATCAACTCGCCCGCAAGGTAGAAGAACGGGATCGCGAGGATGAGAAAGGAGTTGACCGAGGCCGTTGCGCGCTGCGTCAGCATGCCGAGGTCGATGTCGGCGATCAGCAGATAGGCGGTCGAGGTGGCCCCCATGGCGAAGCCGACCGGAAGTCCGGTCAGCAGCAGCACGACCATCAGCACCAGCATCAGGATCGCAATCATGCCTGCCCAGCCCCTGCCTGTTCACGCCCGGCCCTTGTGCTGACCTACATCGGCCGCTTGGCGTCGTCCGGCGCGCCGCTCCACCCGCGCCCGAGCCGGCGCAGGATCAGGAACAGGATCATCAGCGCCCCCCCCACTGTCGCCGGCAGCCGCACCCATGCCGCGCTGATGTCGAGAGCACCAAGCGCGGACCAGCTCTCGATCTCCACGATCTCCCAAGAAAACCAGGCGAGCGCGGTCAGGAAGAACAGCGCCATGGCGAGATTCACCTGGCGAACAGCCCGGCGCAGGAAGGGCGGCAGTGCGGCGAAGACAACGTCAACGTCGAGATGCTTGCCATCGAAGGTCACCGCCGCCGCGCCCAGGAACACCATCCACACCAGCAGCAACTTGGACAGTTCCTCGCTCCAGATCAGCGGGGAATCGAACACGTAGCGGAACACGACCTGAGCGATCGTCAGCGTGACGATGATGGCGAACATCGCCCCGGTCAGGAAACGGAGCGGCCATGCGAGATCGACTGCTATTCGCGGTGGCGGCTCCTTGGCAGGGCCACCTTCCTCGATGCCGGTCATTGGTGGCGCGCCGCCCCCCTACTGCGGCACCACCCCGGCGGCCCGCATGATCGGCACCCAGCGATTAAACTCCGCGGCCATGTAGGCGGCCGCGCTCTCCGGCGTTGAATCGTCGATGATCGTTGCCGCGTCGGCCGTCAGGCGCTGGCGCAAGCCAGGATCACGCAATGCCGTGTTGGCCTCGGCATTCAGGCGGCGGACGATCTCCATTGGCGTCCCGGCCGGAAGCCAGATCATCTGCCAGGTATAGGCTTCCCAGCCCGGCAGCCCGACCTCTGGCGCCGCTGGCACGTCGGGGATCTGCGGCAGACGGCGATCCGCGCTGACTACAAGGCCGCGCAGCCGTCCTTCGCGGATCGGGTTCACTGCCTCGGCGCCGATGCCCATGACGAAAGCGATACGGCCACCGAGCAGGTCGATCATCGCCGGCGAGTTGCCCCGGTACTGCGCAACAGGCATCTTGATGCCGGCAAGCGACAGGAACAGCTCCGAGGACATGTGTCCGGCGGTGCCCTGCCCGCCGCCGCCATAGGTCAGCCGCCCCTCATTGGCGCGCGCATAGGCCACGAATTCCTGGTAGGTCTGCGCCGGAATCGTGTTCGGGTTGACCAGCAGGACGGTCGGGATCTTGGCAGTGAGCGCCGCCGGCGTGAAGTCGCGCACCGGATCGAACGGGAGCTGGCGGAACATCGCCGGTGTAACTGCCAGTGACACCGTGCCGTAGAGAAAGGTGTAACCGTCCTTCGGTGCCTTGGCCACGGCATCAGCGCCAACGACGACCCCCGCACCAGTGCGATTCTCCACCACGATGCGCTGGCCCATCTGCTGGCCCATCCGCTCAGCCAGCAATCGGCCGACGATGTCTGTCGGACCACCCGCCGAGAACGGAATGATCATCCGGATCGGGCGGCTGGGATAGGCATCCTGCGCCAGTGCCGGCGCCAAGGCGGCCCCACCCAGCGCAACCCCCACCACAGCAGCCAGCACACAAATGGATCGCCGACGCATGACGCCTTCCCCCGGTTGGTTGGTCTCGTGCCACGTTGTTGCGCAACCGTGACGGGATTACCCGGCGCCTGTCAACCTCCCTGCACTCCAGGCCACCGGCTCATCAGGGGGTCAACCAGACATCAGCCAGATCCTGCGCGACCAGGTGCGAGGGCAGAGCCTTCCAGCCCTGGAGGCGGGAGGATACGGCCGCTATCCGATGGAACCACAAGATCGGATACATGTAGGCGCGATCGAACAGGAGTCGCTCGAAGTCGCGCGTGATGGCGCGCCGCTGGGCCAGATCGGATATGCCGGGCAGCCGGTCATAGATCGCGTCCAGCTCGCGGTCGATGTAGCGCGACGTGTTGATGGTGCTGCGGTCGCGCGAGATGTACTTCGCCAGCTCGATCTCCGGATCGTCGATCATCGCGTTCGAGAACTCGACCATCGCATCGAAGCCGCCATCGGCAATCGCCCGCGTCCAGGGCGCGGTTTCGAGCAGCACATGCTCGGCCGTGACCCCGATCTGGCGCCACTGGTCGATCAGGAAGATGCCGGTTGCCACGTATGGGTCGTTGGTGTTGCGATTCGAAAGGCGGAATCGCAGCCCCTCATGCCCGGCCTCGCGCAGAAGCCGCCGCGCCTCGGCGCGCGAAGCGGCGATGTCGCGGCTGTAGCCCGTGAAGCTCTCCAGCTCCTGGTCGGTCGCGGCGAAAGGCGAGCCGGGACGCTGCGTGCCCCCCACGATGCGCACCGAAACCGAGCGCGACAGAACCTGTGCCGCCTGCCAGCGATCGATCGCGAGCGAGAGAGCGCGGCGTACGCGCGCATCGTTGAAGGGAGCCCGCCCGGCGTTGAAGGCTACCAGCACGGACAGCGCCCAGATCGACTCCTCGATGCGCACGCGGTCGCCCATGCTGCGCACCAGCCGGTCGCGGATCGGCGGGGGGAAGCCGCGAAACTCGGCCTGCACCTGCCCGCCCTCGAGCGCCGTCACGGCGACGTTCGTGTTGGCGGCGACGATGCCGCGAAAGCCGTCGAGATAGGGCCGGCCGGAGCGGAAATAGCCGTCGAAGCGCCGCCCGGTCCAGGAATCGCCGCGCGTGTAGTTCACGAACACGAACGGACCCGCGCCCATGATCTTGCGCGCGGGGTAGTCGGCATCACGCGCAAGCATGTCGGCCGAATAGACGCAGTTGAAGGGGTTCGCCAGGATGCCGAGGAAGTATGGCTGCGGGCGCTTCAGGCGGAACACGACCGTGCGCGCATCGGGCGTGTCGATCGCATCGATGTTGGCGAACTCGCTGCGGCGGAGCGAGGTCACGCCTTGCGGCGGCGCACGCAGCCGGTCGAAAGTCACCTTGATGTCGCGGCTGGTGAGCGCGCTGCCATCATGGAAGCGGACATTGTCGTGCAGCGTGAATGCATAGGTGAGCCCGTCCGGCGATACCGTCCAGCGCTGCGCCAGATCGCCCGTCACCTCGGGGAAGCGTTCGGGGTCGAACTTAACCAGCAATGCGTAGTGCGGCGCGAGGAAGTGGATCGCCGCATAGGAAAGCTGACCGTGGCAGTCGAAATTCGGCGGCTCGCCGATCACGGCGTAGGTCAGCGTGCCGCCGCGCACCGGCTGCTGGGCCTGCGCCGACGCCGGCAACGGCAAGAGCAGGGACAAGCAGAGCCCGGACAGGATGACTGTGCCGAGGCGCGACAGGATCGATTTGCGTTGCATCTGTGTTCCCTCCCGGCGAACCGACAGAACGAAGCGGTGCGTCCTCACCGCTTGGCGCCCCTGCCCTGGTGCGGCCAGCGCATCAGCGCCTCCACGGCGCGGTCGGCGCGACGAGGACCGGTATTGCCGAGATCACCGCTCGGCGTGCGGAGGATCTCGCAGATCCGCTCGCAGACGATGGCCAATTGCTTCTCGTCGACATTGCGCGTGTCGAGCAGGAGCTTTCCCAGGTCGGCGCGCAGCGGATAGATGACGATCTTGGGCGTGCCGGCGGCTAGGCGGTTCGCCACCTCACGTGCCGAAACACCGGCCTCCTTGGCATCGATCCTGATCGCCAGGCGATCGACCGGCTGGTCGACGACATCGGGCTCGATCGCCACGCTCATGCCGCGCTGGTTCGACAGCAGGCGCTCGGCCAGTTCCAGCTTCTTGCGGTTCTCGCTGCGCTCGGCGGCGAAGTCTGTGCGCGCCCAGAGCTCCAGCGCCGCCATGGCCCCGACGATGCCCTCCTTGCCGCATTTCATCGGCCGGCCGATGCCGCGTTCGTTGAACAGGGCGGCGCGCACCAACGCTTCGCGGCCGGCAACGACGCCGGCGGTGGGCGCGCGCGGGGCCTTGTGGGCGCTGAAGATCACGATGTCCGCGCCCTTGGCGAACATGCCGGGCCAGTCATACTCGTTCGCCGCATCGACGATCACCGGCACGCCGGCCTCGTGGCAGACGGAGCAGAAGGTGGCGAGGTCGATCATGTCCGCCTGCACGGCATGGTGCGACAGAACATAGACCGCCGCCGCCGTGTTCGGCCCGATCGCCCCGCGCAGCTGGTAGAGCGCCACGTCGGTCGCCGTGCCGACCTCGACCACTCGCGCGCCGGTGAGTGCGATCTGCTGGTCGATGCGCCCGCCATATGTGACGTTGTGGCCCTTGAGCAGCAGGACCTCGTTCTTCATGCCGTTCGCATCGGGCAATCGCTCGACGCGGACCATGTCGGGGCCGGTCATGCAGCCGGCGACCGACATGCAGATGCCGGCCGCCACGCAGCCAGCGACGAATCCCGCCTCGCCACCGGTCACTCGCGCGATCACGCCACTCGCGGCCGCCTGCAGTTCGAGGATGTCCACCGCCTGCGGCAGCACGCCCATGACGGCATCCAGCACCTCAGGGGGGACTTGCGCGGCGCCGTTCGCGGTCTCCTTGCCGGAGACGTTGATCAGCCTCGTCAAGCCGTAGCGATCGAAGATGTCAGCCATGGGTGCCCCGCGCTGTCACAGATGTTCGACCCGGGAACGTATCATGCGTTCCCGGCACCGCGAAGGCGCGCCGGGCCGCAGCCGCGGCCATGCCAGACCGCGCTAGCGCCGCGGGGCGGGCAGAACGATGTCGCCATACTCGGGGGCGGAACGGCGCGCCGTCGGGTTCCAGCCGCCCCACAAGAACAGCCAGAGCGTCCCGAGCGCGAGGATGATGGTGGCCGGCAGACCGCCCTCGGGACCCCAGGCGCCACCGGTCCACAGCGCCGGACCCACCGTATCCCAGGCCATCAGCGAGCCGCCATCCGGCGACTCGCCGCTGATCGTCGCGCCCCACACATGGGCAATCGACCAGTTCCAGAAAGCGTGCCACAGGCAGGCGGCCCACAGACTGCCGGTGCGCAGCGTCAGGAGGGAGAGGAACAGACCGAACAGAACCAGGTTCACGCCGGGCAGGATGCCGAAACCGCTGTTGCGCGAATGGGCACAGGCGAAGAGCAGCACGTTGACGACAACACCCGCTGCCACGCCAAGCCGATGGGCGACCACGTTCATCAGCCAGCCGCGATAGAGGATCTCCTCGGCGGAGCCCTGCACGATGTAGACGAAGGCCATGAAGGCGACCGCTCCGATCGCATCGGGGCCAACCGTGCCGGGGGCCGCCTCGCGCAGCGTGAGAAGCCAGGTCGCGAACAGCCCGATCATGATGATCGTGGTGAACAGGATCGCCAGGAGCAGACCAAGCAGGGCCGAAAGCAGCGCGTCGGACGCGACAAATCCGATCGTGTGCACAGGGCGCCACTCGACCAGGCGCACCCACAGCGCGACGAAGACCGCCACCATGGCGAAGGCACCGATCAGGTAGAGCGGGATCAAGTACTGCTCGTAGAGGCTTACCGAGACACTCCTGAGAGCACCTGTTACCGGCGCCATCATGGTCGGAGTCAGAAAGGGCACCAACCCGTCCATCAGCGAGTCAAGGAAGGGGCTGCCAAGGGAGGGGCGGGCGACCCCGAAGGGAGCGGTGAACTGCGCGACACCGCCAAGGATGATCGAGGCGATCAGGGGGGCCAGCAGCCAGTGCGTTGGCCAGCGGGCATGCCCCACAAGCCGCACCAGCACGTTACCCTGCGTCAGGCTGGTATCGCCCATGTGCCCCCCCAAAGCAGTCCGACGCACCAACGCGTCCTCGCCGTTTGCTGTCATCGTCGGCGATGCTACCGAATTCCTTCGCACCTGACACGATGCAACCTTGCCGCCATCCGGCATGCCGCACGTCCGAATTCCGGCGCGTGCTTACCCGGCCGGAGAGGCAATCTCCTGTGGCCGTAACGCCGCGTGCGACATATCGTTCCCAGGGGAGTCCGGGCCGCCCCCTCGCCGGGGGCGTGCTCAAGCAATAGGACGGTGATCTCATGACGACGCGCCACGACGTTGCCTTTCCTCGCCGCCACGCCCTTGCCCTCGGCCTGGCGGGGTCCGCCGCCGTTCTCGGCCTGCCGCACGCCCGCGCCCAGGCCTGGCCGGACCGGCCCATCCGCGTGCTGGTGGGCTACCCGCCAGGCGGCGTGACCGATGTCGTGACGCGTCTCGTGACGCCGACCATGGCCGAGCGCCTGGGCCAGCCCGTGATCGTCGAGAACCGGCCCGGTGCCGGTGGCAACCTCGCCGCCGAGCAAGTCGCCCGCGCCACACCCGACGGCTACACGCTGGTGATGGGCAACAACTCCACCCACGCCAGCAACCCTTCGCTCTACCGCAATATCGGTTATGATGTTGCGCGCGATTTCGTGCCGGTGGCGCTGGTCGGCACGGTGACGAACGTGCTGGTGGTGCATCCATCCGTACAGGCGCGCTCGTTGCAGGAACTGGTCGCGCTGGCCAAGGCCAGTCCGGGCAAGCTGAACTATGCCTCTCCGGCCGTGGGCGCCGCGGGACACCTCACCGCCGAGCTGTTCAAGCTGCGCACCGGCACCGACATCGTCCATGTGCCGTTCCGCGGCGCCGCCCCGGCGCTGACCGAGATGCTTGCCGGCCGCGTCGAGATGATGTTCGCCACCTTGCAGACCGTCATCGCCGCGATCCAGGCGGGACAGTTGCGCGCCCTGGGCGTCACGTCGACGGAGCGCATCCCGCAATTGCCGGATGTGCCGACCCTGGCAGAAACGGTGCTTCCGGGCTTCAGCGCCGAGGCATGGTTCGCCTTGTTCGCCCCGGCGCGCACCCCGCCCGCGATCGTGTCGCGCATCGCCGAGACCGCGATCCATGCCACCACCCTGCCCGCCGTCCAGCAGGGCTTCGAACGGCAGGGCGTGCGCATCCGCACCATGCAGGGCGAGGCGCTTGCCCGTTTCGTTCGCACCGAGACCGATACATGGACGGAGGTGGTGCGGGCCTCCGGCGCACGAGTGGAATGATGGCGCTCTCGCGCTAGGTGCGGGCAAGGTCGCGCAGCAGCTCGGCCCAGGGACGCGCAAACGCCGCCGTGTCCGGCATGGCGCCAAGCAGCCGCACCAGGCCGGGCAGCACCGGCGCCGACAGCCCCGCCACCTTGTCGGCCAGCGCCGCATCGTCGAGCGGCCGGTCCGGGTTGCCGCGCGCGCTCAGGCATTCGCGGCTCAGGCAGCGTCCGTCACGCAACGTCACGGTGACGCGCGCCGGCCGGTCATGCGGCGGCGGGGGCAAGGGCGCGTAGGGCTCGATCCGCACCAGCCGGCGCAGCCGCGCCACCGCCGGGTTGGCGAGTGCTGCCGCCGTGAATGCCTCGGCCCCGCCCGTGCCATAGACGAAGGGTGCCGCCACCATGTGCGGCATCGAGAACTTGGCGCCGAGCGTCGTGGTCGGGTTCGCGTTCGGCAGCGAACAGGCGAGCGGATGCGAGGCGACCAGGATCTCGGCGATGTCCTCGGCCGCCACGCCCTCCCCGGCGCGCAGCATCAGCGCCGCCTCGACCGAGGGGTGGCCGTGCTGGCAGCAGGCATAGAGCTTGTGGTAGCCGCGCGCGATCATCCATTCCTGCCCGAGCCCGGCGGTGAGTTCCCCCAGCGCGCCCGCCCCGCCCAGGATCTCGCCATAGACACCGGCAACGGAACCCGCGGCGCCACCAACGCCGGCCTCGGCCCAGTCGGCCGCGAGCATGCCGGCGACGCCACCTGCCGGTGCCCAGCCGTTGCGGATCAGGATGCCCTCGACCAGATGCCCGCGCGGCCCGACATGGGCCAGCGTCGCGCCTGCCCCCACCGCCGAGAGCACGCTCGCGCCATCCGCCCCGTGCAGGAGCGCGATCGCCGCCGCCGCCGCGAGCGAGCCGAAGCCCGCATGCGCATGCACGCGCGGCGACGGGAAGCGGTAGGCAAGCGCGACGCGCGCGGCGATGTCGTAGGCCAGCACGAGGGCGCGCAGCACGGCCGACAGGCTTTCGCCGCGAACCTCGGCCTCCGCCAGGAGGGCGGGCAGGATATAGACGCCGGCATGGCAAGTGACTGGCCGGAAGCCTTCGTCCAGTTCGGCCCAGTTGCCGGCCAGGCCATTATGAGCCGCTGCCCCCATCCGCCCGACGCGCGGCAGGCCGGGCGCGATGAGTGTCGCTTCCGCCGTCTCGTCGCGTCGCAGCAGTGTCTCGCGGTAGCGGTGCAGTTCGGGCTCGTCGGCACCTGCGATCATGGCGGCAAGGTCGTCGGCCAACACCATCAGTCCGCGTCGGCGGATCGGCCCTGGCACATCGACCCAGCGGCACGCGGCCGCCCAATCACACAGGTCATGCATGGCGGCATCGATGCTGGTCATGGTCGGGCAGTGTCCTTGGTCCTGGTGGCTGGTCGCTGCGGCAAGCCCACGATACTATGTGCTCCGCACATCAAGGGAAGAGGCCGGGAGAGACACGGAATGGACGGCACGCAGCAGGCGACGCTCGACGCGGGCGCCACGACGCCCACGGCAGCGCTGGCGGCCTTCGCCGCATCAACGGATGCGGCGCGCTTCGATGCCGAGACGCGACGCCATGCCGCGCGGCACATCATCGACACGATCGGCGCGATCGCAGCCGGGCGCACCCAGCCCACCGTCACCGGCGCGGCCGGCCTGCTGGCCGAGCTGGGGGGCACAGGCGTGGTGCCGGTGATCGGTCTCGGCCGCACGGCCGATCCGCTCTCGGCCGCCTATCTGATGGCGGTCAGCGCGCACGCTATCGAGCTCGACGACGGCAATCGCGAAGGCTCGTTCCATCCCGGCACCGGCATCGTTCCGGCCGCCGCCGCGGCAGCCTGGCATCTCGATGCAAGCGGTGCCGACATGCTCGCTGCCGTAGTGGCGGGCTACGAGGTCTCTGTGCGCGTCGCACGCGCGCTTCATCCGCACACCACCAAGCGCGGCTTCCAGAACACGCCTGTAGTGGGCGTTCTGGGGGCAGCGACTGCTGTCGGGCGCCTGTTGCGGCTGGGTGCGGCGCGCATGGAACAGGCAATCGGCGCCGCCGCCAGTTCCTCGTCCGGGATCTTCGCCTACCTCACCGGCGGCGGGACGGTGAAGAAGTTCCACCCCGGCCACGCCGCGCGCGAGGGGCTGCTGGCCGCCATGATGGTCGGGCGCGGCGTGATCGAGGGGCCGCGCGGCGTGATGGAGACCAAGGCGGGTCTATTGCAGGCCTTTGGCGGCATTGCCGGCTGGCCGGCGGGCCTGCCCGTCACGGGCGGGGCGCCGATGATCACGCAGTGCTACCTCAAGCCCTATCCCTGCTGCCGGCATATCCACCCGGCGATCGATGCGTTGCTCGGCCTCATGCAGGAACACGGCATCAACCCCGACGATGTGGCGCAGCTCGATGTCGGCACCTACGAGGTGGCGATGCCGCACGTCACCCTGCCCTGGGACGATTTCGTGCTGGCGCAGCTCAGCTTCCCCTATGTCATGGCAGCCGCGCTGCGCACGGGACGGATCGAGCTCGACAGCTTTGCCGATGCCGCGCGCGCCAACCCGGCAATCCTCGCCGACACAAGCAAGGTGCGCGTGACGGTCGACCCTGAGGTGCAGGCCAACTACCCGAAAAACGGCCCGGCGCGCGTGACGCTGACGCTCCGTGACGGCCGCACGCTCTCGCGTTATGTCGCCGAGCCCTCGGGCGCCGCAGCCAATCCGATGAACGATGCGGCGGTGGAAGCCAAGATGCGCATGACCATGCAGGGCTGGCTCGACACATCGGCACAGGACAAGGCGCTCGCCGCGCTGTGGGCGCTCGATCGCCTGCCGCGCTGGCGGAGCGTCCACAACCTGCTGGCGAAAAGCACCGACTGACAAGACCAACCAAGCCCCACTGCCGGAGACAGACCGATGACCCGCACCGCCATGCTTTCCCGCCGTGCCCTCCTTGCTGCCACCGCAGGCACATCACTCGCCGCAGCATTCCCCGCCGGCGCCCGTGCCCAGGCCGCCTATCCCAACCGGCCGGTGAGGGTGGTTGTGCCCTTCGCGCCGGGCGGGGCCACCGACATCCTTGGCCGGCTGATCGCCGGACACTTGCAGGAAGCGCTCGGCCAGCCCTTCGTGGTCGAGAACCGCTCGGGCGGCGGCGGCAACATCGGCTCGGACCTCGTGGCCAAGGCCGCGCCCGACGGCTACACGCTGCTGATCGGCGCGGCCGGCAATATCGGCATCAATCCCGGCCTGTTTCCCAACATGCCCTATGATCCGGTGCGCGACCTCGCGCCGATCTCGCTCATGGCATCGACGCCGAACATCCTGGTCGTGCATCCCTCGGTGCCGGCGAACAACGTCGCCGAGCTGATCGCCTTGGCGCGCTCGCGCCCGAACCAGCTCAACTTCGCCTCCTCGGGCAACGGCTCGACCATCCACCTGTCGGCCGAGCTGTTCAAGGCGCTGGCCCAGGTGCAGATGACGCATGTGCCCTATCGCGGCTCGGGTCCGGCGGTCGCCGATCTCCTGGCCGGAACCGTGCAGCTCATGTTCGACAACCTGCCCTCGGCCATACCGCATGTCCAAGCCGGGCGGCTGCGCGCCCTCGGTGTCACCAGCGCGAAACGCGCCCCGGCGCTTCCGAACGTGCCCACCATCGCCGAGGCCGGCGTTGCCGGATACGAGGCGACAAGCTGGTTCGGCCTATTCGCCCCGGCAGGCACGCCAAGGCCGGTCATCGAACGCCTGATGCAGGAGGTGCACGCTGGTGTCGCCAAGCCGGCCCTGGCCGAGCGCATCCGCAGCCTGGGCGCCGAAATCGTCACGAACACGCCCGATCAGCTTGCCACGATGGTGCGGACCGAGATCGCCAAGTGGCGCGAGGTGATCCGCGTGTCGGGTGCCAAGCTCGACTGACCACCTAATCCCATTGCAGCAAGCGAAGATCGAGCCATGACGACGAACTGGGATGCCGAAGTGGACGTGCTGGTGGTGGGCGCCGGCGGCTGCGGACTGGTCGCCGCCCTGCGGGCACATGAGGCGGGCGCGTCGGTGGCGGTGGTGGAGAAACTCGAACGACTGGCCGGCAACTCGATGCTCTCCACCGGCTCGATCCCTGCGGCCAATACCCGCTTCCAGCGTGAGGCCGGCATCCAGGACGATCCAGACCGTTTCGCCGCCGACGTGCTGCGCATCTCGGGGCCGCATGATGCGGAGCATCTCGTGCGCGCGCTCGCCCGGATCTCGGCCTCGCTGGTGGAATGGCTGGTCGATCGCGCCGACGTCAGGATGACGCTGATAACCGCCTACAAGCATATCGGCCACACGGTCGAGCGGCTGCACGCGCCGCCATCGCGCCGCGGACGAGACTTGATGGCCGATCTCATGCGCACCTGCGAGGCGCGCGGCGTTCCCGTAGCCTTCGGCTCGCCGGCCACGGCGCTCGTCACGGACGATGCGGGCGCGGTGATCGGTGCGGAAACCGGCGGCGCACGCTCGGAGCGAAGCCGCATCCGCGCCGGCGCCGTGATCCTGGCCTGCAACGGCTTCGGCGCGGCACGCGACCTCGTCGCGCGCTTCTGCCCGGACATGCAGGGCGCCTCCTATTTCGGCGCGCTCGGCAGCGAGGGCGAGGCGGTGCGCTGGGGCGAGAATCTCGGCGCGCAGTTCGGCAACATGGCCGCCTACCAGGCGCATTCGGCGATCGCGCAGCCGCATGGCTCACTCGTCACCTGGACGGTGATCGAGAAGGGCGGCGTGATCGTGAATGCCAAGGGCGCACGCTTCGGCGACGAGAGCCTGGGCTACTCCGCCTTCGCAGCCTACGAGGCGCGCGAGAACGGACCGGTCTATGCCCTCTACGATGCCAAGGTGCGCGACTTCACCGCCGCCAAGCAGGAGGAGTTTGCCGAGCTGGTCGCGCATGGCGGCTGCATCGAGGGCGCCACGGCCGAGGATGTGGCGGCGCGTTGGGGATTCGATCCGGCCACGCTGCGCGCGACGCTGGCCGAGATCGAGGCGGCGGCAGCAAGC
Source organism: Alphaproteobacteria bacterium (assembly GCA_020850755.1). Classification (GTDB taxonomy): domain Bacteria; phylum Pseudomonadota; class Alphaproteobacteria; order Acetobacterales; family Acetobacteraceae; genus JADZEB01. The sequence continues at coordinate 200,148 of JADZEB010000016.1, forward strand.
GGCCAGCCAGACCGGTTCGGGCGCAGCAACTGGGGCCTCGGCCCTCTTGCCCGCCCATTCATGGTCACGCGCGTGGGCCCGGCACTGTTCCACACCCAGGGCGGCCCGATGGTCGACGAGCGCGGACGCGTGCTGCGCAAGGACGGCAGCGCGATCCCGGGGCTCTACGCGGGTGGCGGTGCCGCGGTCGGCATCAGCGGGCGCGCGGGCGGGGCAGGCTATGTCTCCGGCAACGGCCTGCTGACCGCCTGCGGCCTCGGCTGGATCGCCGGCCGCGACGCCGCCGAGTTCGCGCGCAGCCGCTAGGCCGGCATCGGCTCCGGCGGCCGGTCGCGGTGCCAGTCGGTCATCTCCTGCCAGGCGATGCCAAGCGAGAGCAGCCACTCATCCTCGTGGTGGCGGCCGATCAGTTGCATCCCGACCGGCAGCCCCTCGTCCGAGAAGCCGCAGGGCAACGCCAGCGCCGGCACACCGAGATAGTTGAAGGGCCGCGTCCAGTCGCCGATCGAGGTCCACACCGTTTCGAGATTCTCCTCGGTGGGATCGAGCGAGGCGATGCTGGGCGCGCCCGTGGCGAAAGCCGGCGCGCACAGCACATCGACGCGCGAGAAGACCGATTGCAGGAACCGCGCGGTCACGCGCGCGCGCAGGGCCACCGCATCAACATAGGCCACCGCCGGGACCGTCAGTCCGATGCCGACGCGGAACCGCAGGATGCGGCCATAGGCGGCGGGGTCCCCGGCCAGCCAGCAGCGATGCGCCGAGGCCATCTCCGCGCGTGAAACAGTGCCGCCGAGGGCGAGGCTTTCCGCCATCAGCGGCACCTCGATCTCGACGATCTCGGCCCCGGCCTCGGCCATGCGGGCATGCGCCTCGGCCAACCGTGCGGCGACATCGGGTGCCGGCGCCGGCGCCCAGTGATTACGTGGCACGCCGACACGCAGGCCGGCGAAACTCGCGCGCGGCAATGGCGTGGCCTCGCTGCCGGAAAGCGTGGTGGCGTCGGCCGGGTCCTCACCCGCCAGGATGCCGAACAGCAGGGCACAATCGCGCGCCGAGCGCGCCATCGGCCCGACTGCGTCCATGCTGGGCGAGAGTGGCATCACTCCGGCACGGCTGATCCGCCCACGCGTCGGGAACAGGGCCGTGACGCCACAGAGCGCCGCCGGCAGGCGCACCGAGCCGCCCGTGTCGGAGCCGAGCGCGCCCAGCACCAGCCCGGCGGCGAGCCCCGCCCCCGGCCCGCTGGAGGAGCCGCCGGTGATGCGCTCGGTGTTCCACGGATTGCGGCAGGGACCGAGATGCTCGTTATGGCCGGTGGGCCCCGCGGCAAACTCGGTCATGTGCATGCGTCCGAGCGGCACCGCGCCCGCTGCTTCCAGGCGCGCCACGACCGTCGCGGTTTCCTCTGCCACCCAGTTCGCACGGATCGCCGAACCGCAGCCGCACACCTTGCCGGCGCGATAGAACATGTCCTTGTAGCCGATCGGCACGCCATCGAGCGCGCCTGCGGCCTCGCCGCGCGCCCGGCGCGCATCGCTCGCCGTTGCGGCGCGAAACGCCACCTCGGCCTCGATCGCGACGAAGGCGTTCAGGCGCGGCTGCATCGCCTCGGCCCGCGCGAGGCAGATGCGCGCCAGTTCGGTTGCCGAGATCGCACGCCGATCCAGTGCCGCCAGCGCCTCGGTCAGGTCGGCGAAGGGCGCGGCGGGGATCACTCTTCCCCTGCATTGCGCTTCGCCGCCTTCTGCGCCTCGGCCAGGAGGCGGACGAAATGCGCGGCCTCGTCCTCGAAGCGCCGATCGCCCGATCCCTGGCGCGCGGCCGCCTGGAGATCAGCGGCAGCCGCCGCAACCGCGCGCTGCTCGGCCGCGCTCGGTGCCGTGCCTGGCTTGCCGCCGCTCATTCCCGCTGGATGCCTGCCTTGGCCACAACGTCGCGCCACTTGGCCAGCTCGGCGCGGACGAAAGCCTGGTACTCGGCCGGGCTCAGTTCACGCGGGATGAAGCCGAGCTCGCCCAGGCGCGTCGCCACGGGAGGGAGCTTCAGCACGGCGCGCAACTCGCGGCTGAGGCGCTCGGCAATGGGGGCCGGCAGGCCGGCGGGGGCCGAGATGCCGAACCAGGACGTCGCCTCGTAGCCCAGCACGCCGGCCTCGGCCATGGTGGGCACGTCGGGCATGGCGGGCGAGCGCTGCGGGCTGGTCACGGCGAGCATGCGCAGCTGGCCCTGGCGCACCGCCGGCGCGATCGATCCGATCGCGTCGAACACCGAGGGTATCTGGCCCGCGATCAGGTCGGCCATCGCCGGCGCGGCGCCGCGATAGGGAACATGCTGGAGGTTGATGCCCGCCATCGCCGTAAGCAGCTCGCCCGACAGGTGCGCCGAGGTGCCGTTGCCGCCCGAGCCGAAGAACACGCCCGGATTGCGCCTGGCATGGTCGATGAACTCGGCCAGCGTGCGGGCGGGGAAGTTCGGGTTCACCACCAGCGCGTTCGCCACCGTGCCGATCAGCGCCAGGTGCGTGAAGCCCGCGTCTGGATCGTAGGGCATGGCACGCCGCAGCGCCGGCCCCGCCCCGTGCGAGGCGATGTTCGAGACGATCAGCGTGTAGCCGTCGGCCGGCGCCTTGGCGACGATATCCGAGCCGGTGACCCCGCCCGCCCCGGGCCGGTTGTCCACCACCACCGGGCGGCCAAGCGCCGTGCCGAGATGCTCGGCCACCAGGCGGGCGACGATATCGGTCGCTCCACCCGGCGCGAAAGGCACCACGAGGCGCAACGGCCGGTCGGGATAGGTCTGGGCCGCAGCAGGCAAGGCGGCGGCAAGTGCCAATCCGGCGGCAAGGCCAAGAAAGCTGCGGCGTGACATCGGGATCTCCAGGCAAGAGCTGCGGTATCGAGATGATGCGGCAAACGCATTGGCGGCGAAAGCCCCGACAGCAGCGCCGCTCGCGGCGTCAGCGCGGCCGTTCTCCCGCCAGGGTGATACGGTGCATGATGCGGCGATAGCCGTGATAATCGTTGATCGGGTAGTGCTGCGCGGCGCGATTGTCCCAGAGGGCAAGCGAGCCCTTCTGCCAAGCGAAGCGGCAGGTGAATTCGGGCTTGATCTGGTGCTGGTGCAGGAAGGACAGGAGCGGCGCGCTTTCCTCCTCGGTCATGTCCTTGAAGCGCAGCGTGTGCGCGACGTTGACATAGAGCGCCTTGCGACCGGTTTCCGGATGCGTTCGCACCACCGGATGCTCGGCGACATACTCCTGGCGCGCCGCCGCGTTCGGACTGTCCTTCATGCGATCCTCGCGCGTGCGCGAGACATCGGCCTTGGCCGAGCTGTTGATAGCCACCAGAGGATCCAGCAGGCGGCGCATGCCGTCGGACAGGCTCTCATAGGCGTCATACTGGTTGGCGAACAGCGTATCGCCGCCCTGCGGCGGGACTTCGACCGCATAGAGCATGGAAGCCATCGGCGGCTGCTCTAGATAACTCGTGTCCGAGTGCCACACACCGCCGAAATTCACCCGCTCATGCTCGAGCTTGGCCACACGGATGATCTCGGGGAACCCGTCGATCCCTTTAACGAAGGGATACTCGACCGGCGTGCCGAAGGCGCGGGAGAAGGCCAGGAACTGCGCCGGCTCCAGCATCTGGTCGCGAAAGAAGATCACCAGATGATCGAGGAAGGCCCGGCGCAGCCCGGCCACAGCCTCGGAGCCCAGCGGCTGCGAAAGATCGACACCCGAGATCTCGGCGCCGCAGCCGCCGGCGATGCGTCGCACCGTGATGCTGTTCTGTCGCAATGCCCCTCCTCCCTCGCCGCGCGCGGCCCGCATGTTGATGGCGATGCCGGCGATAATAGGGCGAGTGAGCGCGGCTGTGCACCCGCCGTGCTCGGGGCGGGCTCCCGGTCTGACTACTTCTTCGCGGATTCGATCGCGATCGATTGCCACCAGGCATCGGTTGGCGGTTTGCCCTGCGTACGCTCCAGCGCCTGCATGTAGGGGTGGTCACCGAGCGGGCCGAAGCCGAACACCGGCCAGGTGCCAAGCCGCACATGCTCAAGGAACTGGATCTCCTCGAGCCGGACATTGCCCATGTTCACCTCGGGGCCGAACTGGCGCACGAGCCAGAATTGCTGCGCCCGGCGTTGCACATAGGGGATCATGCTGGAGACTTCGAAGATGATGTTCTCCTGCCCGACGCGGCGGGCAACCTCCAGCACCTGGTTCGTTCCGTGCGGATGGCGCGCGAGAATGTCGGCGGCCGTGTCGCCCATCACGCGCCGCAGCACGTGCCCTTCCCAGTAGGCCTTGGGGGTGCCCGCGCCGAGCAGCGCTTTGAACTCGGCCACCGTCTCCTCGATGTCGAGTTCGGTGTCGGATTTTCGCGTCTTGTCGCCGGTGTGGAACTTCTTGCCGACCTCGCCGATTGCGGTAAAGCCGAGCTTGCGCACCAGCCCGACGAACTCCTTCTCCTCCTCGGCCTCGCGCTGCGTTGTGGCGGAGGACGAGACCTCGATGTGATCGAAACCGAGCTCGCGCAGCCGCTCCAGCACCTGCGGGCCGCGATGCTGCAACCGCGCAAGCTCGACCACGATGCCGCCGGGCTGCACGCCCACGCCGCGCGACTTGTAGAGCTCGATCTTGCGCTTGACCGCGCTGACCGGGCTGGTCAGGTGCAGTTCGGTGAGCTTCACGATGTCGAGCAGGTGGCCGTAGAGATCAAGGACGCTCTCGACCATCGCGGCGTTGTAGCCGATGTCGATCACCATCGTGATGCCCTGCTTGCGCGGCTTGCTGCTGCGCGGATGCAGCTCGATTCCAAGGACATCCTTGAGCGGGCGGTTATCGCTAGCCATGGGTTCAGCCTTTCAGCAGGGTGGCAATGGCGCCGATATCGTTGCAGGTTTCCAGATCGGCGAGCGCGTCGAAGGCCGCCGCCGCCTGTCCCTCCGGCAGGGCGCGGCGAGCGCAGGACATGAACTTCAGGCGCAACTCCTCGACCGTCAGCGGGAAGTCGGGATGGCCCTTCGCCTCGTCGGCATGGCGGACCACGCTGCTTCCGTCCTGCATGCGTATCGTGACGGTGGAGGGATACACACCGTTGCGATAGGGAATCGCCGGATCGACCGCAGATTCAACCCGCGCCAGCAGGTCGCGCAGCAGCGGGTCCTGCATGCGCTCGGGCGTGAACTGGTCGATGCCGCAATCGCCGTCGAGCAGCGCCACGGCGAGGCAGTATTCCATGCTGAACTTGGCCTGCGAGGGCGTCCCCGGCCGGTGGTGCACCAGGATGTCGGTGACGAGTTCGTTCATGGTGCAATGGATCGAGGCAACCGCGCGCGGATCGGGCGCGTACTCGGCACGCAAGGCGATCAGCGCATCGAGCGCGGAATGGGTGCAGCCGCAGCAGGCATAGCGCTTGATGCCGACACCGGAGGCGACGATCTCCAGCGGCTGGTTGCCGCCGAAGCGCACGCCCGCAAGATCAGGGGTTTCCTCGCCGCCGAACACGTCGATGAAGCCACGTTCGCCATCGAGCGCGTCGGGATCGGCGCTCAGCCCCTCGACCGAGAGCATGGCCGCGATCACACCATTCCGCGCGGCAAGCCCGGCATGCAGCGGCTTCACCGCGGTGCCGAAATTCTTGCGGATCCCGCCGGCCGAGGAGGCAGCGATGCCTACCGCCCTGCGTATGCCCGCCTCGTCCAGGCCGATCAGCTTGGCCGCGCCGGTCGCGGCGGCGAGCGTGCCCAAGGTCGCGGTGGCGTGCCAGCCGGCGGCGTAGTGCGAGGGGTTGAGGTGCCGGCCCAAGCGCGCGCTTGCCTCCAGCCCGGCGACATAGGCTGCGATCACGTCGCGCCCGCTGGCCCCGCGCCCCTCGCCCAGCCCGAACAGGGCCGGGACAAGCGAGCCCGAGGGATGGCCGATCATCGGCGGGGAGGAATCGTCGTAGTCGAGCGCATGGCCCGCCGCGCCGTTGGCCAGCGCCGCCGCGGCAGGCGGCAAGCGCAGCGGCGTGCCGAACAACTGCGCGGCGGGCCGTCCGCCATCGGCGGCAAGCGCGCGGCGCACCGGCGCGGCATACTCGGTATCGACGCCCGCCAGCGCGCAGCCGATTAGGTCGAGTATGCACGCCTTGGCCCGGGCCACACCCCCGGCCGGAATGTCCTCGAAGCGCAGGCCGGCGGCAAAGCGGCCGAGCGATGCGGTGAGTGTGTCTGCGGGCATGACGCTCGCTGCTCCTGCACTGGCCGGTGGCGCCCAGCTTGACCTACCTGCCGGTAGGATCCTGCCACTAGAGCGAATGGCGCGCGGGGCGTCAAGCCTGCGGCGTCGGGGATCATCCGGCGCGGGGATCACTGCCCTGATGGGAACCGTCCCCCTCCTCTGGCCGAGCCTGGGCGATGATGCCCGCTTGCTCCAGGAGGGCGATCTCCTCCGCCGCGAAGCCGCTCTCCGCCAGGACCGCGTGGCTGTGCTCTCCGATCAGTGGCGACGACCCGGCGATCGTTGGCCGGCTGCGGCTGAAGCGAGGCGCCGGCGCGGGCTGGATGGTGCCGTCGTGCGTCCCATAGGCGTGGCGTGCCGTGGCGTGCGGATGCCGCGCCGCTTCGGCGAAGTCCAGCACCGGGGCAAGGCAGGCATCCGTCCCGTCCACCATCGCGCACCATTCATCGCGCGACCGGGTGGCGAAGATCGCCGCCAGGCGCGAGCGCAACTCGGGCCAGCGGGCGCGGTCGCGCTGGTGCGCGTGCAGCAGGGGGTCGTCGATGCCGCAGCGATCCAGAAAGATCGTCCAGAACTCGGGCTCGATCGCGCCGAGCGCCACATAGCGCCCATCAGCGCAGCGATAGGTGCCGTAGAAGGGCGCGCCGCCATCGAACAGGTTGGCCTCGCGCTCGGGCAGCCAGTGACGCTTGGCGATGTAGCTCCAGGTCATGGCATTGAGCAGCGATGCCCCCTCCATCATCGCCGCGTCAACCACCTGCCCGCGCCCGGAGCGCGCCCTTTCCAGCAGCGCCGCCAGCACGCCGGCGATCAGCAGCATGCCGCCGCCGCCGAAATCGGCGATCAGGTTGAGCGGCGGGGTCGGACGTCCCTCGGCCGGGCCGATCGCGCCCAGGATGCCGGTGAACGCGAGATAGGTGATGTCGTGCCCGGCACGGGCTGCCAGCGGCCCGTCCTGGCCCCATCCCGTCATGCGGCCATAGACGAGGCGGGGGTTGCGCGCGAGGCACTCGCTCGGCCCGAGACCGAGCCTCTCCATCACCCCCGGCCGGAAGCCCTCGATCAGGGCATCGGCACCGGCGACCAGCCGCAGGACGATCCCGGCTGCACCGGGCCTTTTGAGATCGACCGCGAGCGAGCGCCGCCCGCGATTGAGGATGTCTCGGCGGGTCTGGTTGAAGCGCTGGCCGGGCCGGTCGATGCGCACGACATCGGCGCCCATGTCGGCGAACCACATCGCGGCAAAGGGCGCAGGACCGACACCGACCATCTCGAGGATGCGAAAGCCCGCCAGCGGGCCGTGGCGACTGGGCGCAGCAGCCGGGGAAGCGACGGTGTCGGCTGGGTCTTGGGACATGGCACGATCCTATTGCATCCTGGCCCATCGCATCCTGGGCAAGCCCAGGACGTTCGGCGCTTCGTTGACAGCGATTCTACCAGCCGGTAGCCTTCGCGCACAGAGGCGACCTGCCACAAGGGACCGGCCCCGATGCTCGACTACGCGACCGTGATGAACTGGACCTTCCCCGACGTGGCCCAAAGCTATCAGGCACGCGACACCATCCTGTATGCGCTCGGCCTCGGCTACGGCTGCGATCCGAGCGATCCGGCGCAGCTTCGCTACGTTTACGAAGAAGGGCTGGTTGCGGCGCCGACGATGCCGGTCGTGCTGGGCAATCCCGGCCCCTGGATGCGCGATCCGCGTACCGGCATCGAATGGGTGAAAAGCCTGCATGGCGAGCAGGGCCTGATCATCCACGCCCCCCTGCCCGTCTCCGGAACGGTGGTGGGCAAGAACCGCGTCACGGACATCATCGACAAGGGGCCGGGCAAGGGCGCGCTCCTGATGATGGAGCGCGACATCATCGACCAGGCAACTGGCAAGCTCCTGGCGACCCGCACCTCGACCTCGTTCCTGCGCGGTGATGGCGGCTGCGGCGCCCCGCCCAAGCCGCAACCCAGGCCGCCGGCGATTCCAGATCGCGCGCCGGACATCGTCCATCGGCTCGCGACGCGGCCCGAGGCGGCGTTGATCTATCGCCTGTCCGGCGACTACAACCCGGTTCATGCCGACCCGAAGGTGGCGGCGCGCGCAGGCTTCTCGCGCCCGATCCTGCACGGCCTCTGCACCTTCGGCATGATCGGCCGGGCGCTCGTGGATACCGTCTGCGCCGGCGATCCGGCCCGTCTCAAGGAACTGCATGGCCGGTTCAGCGCGCCGATCTATCCGGGCGAGACGATCGCGGTCGAGCTTTGGCGCGAGGCAGAGGGCGGCGTGCTGTTGCGAGCCAAGTCGGCCGAGCGCGACGTGGTGATCTTCAACAATGGCCGCGCGGTGCTGGCGTGACGGGCAACCCTGCCCCTGCAGCGGCATACAAGGGTCCGCTGCCGCGCGCCACGCCCGAGACCCAGCCCTTTTGGGACGGGGCCAAGGCGCACAAGCTGATGCTGCCCTGGTGCGAGGATTGCGGCCAGGCGCATTTCTATCCGCGCGCCCTGTGCCCGCACTGCCATTCGGTCCGGCTCGCGTGGAGGCAGGCCAGCGGCCGTGGCAAGGTGCATACCTTCGTCATCAACCACAAGGCGGCACGCGGCTTCGAGGATAAGGTGCCCTACGTCATCGCCGTGATCGAGCTCGAGGAAGGCCCGCGCATGATGAGCAACCTTGTGATGGACGAGACGCCAACGCCAGAGAACGTGCATGTCGAGATGCCGGTCGCGGTGGTGTTCGACGATGTCACGCCCGAGGTGACGCTGCCCAAGTTCCGGCCTGTGCGGTGAAGGGGCGCGAGCGATGACCGCAGGCACCGGCACGCTGCAACGCAAGGTCGCGATCGTCGGCGCGGCCGAGACCGACGCGCTCGGCAAGCTGCCGCACATGTCGCGTCTTGCGTTGAACGCGCAAGCGGCGCGCAAGGCGCTGGAGGATGCCGGCCTTTCCTTCAGGGACGTCGATGGAATCTTCTCCTCGGTCGCCGATCCGAACGAGCTGTCCGAGTATTTCGGCATCGTGCCGCGCTATGTCGATGGCACCAGCGTCGGTGGTTGTTCCTACATCATCCATGTCCGCCACGCGGTGGCGGCGATCGCAGCCGGCTATTGCAGCGTCGCGCTGATCGTGCATGGCGAAAGCGGTCGCTCCTGGATCGACATGGACCGGCCTGGCAATCCCGCCAGCCCGACCGGCCAGTTCGAAGCGCCCTTCGGTGCTTCCGGCGCGCCGACCCTGTTTTCCATCCCGGTGCTGCGCCACTTCCACCAGTACGGCACCACCAAGCAGCAGATGAGCCACGTCCCCGCCGCCACGCGTGAATGGGCACTGCTCAACCCGAAGGCCATCATGCACAAGGCCGGGCCGATCACACCCGAGGATGTGATGGCCTCGCGCATGGTCTGCTATCCCTTCAACCTGCTTGATTGCTGCCTGGTGGCCGATGGCGGCGGCGCGCTGGTTCTGGTCGGCGCCGATCGCGCGCGCGATTGCCGCAGGAAGCCCGTCTATGTGCTCGGCACTGGCGAGGCTGCGGCGCACCGGCAGGTCGGCATGATGCGCGACTTCACGATGTCGGATTCGAGCACGCTCTCGGGCCGGCTTGCCTTCGCCGAAGCCGGGCTCGGGCCCGCCGACATCCGCCATCTGATGTTCTACGACGCTTTCAGCTTCACGCCGATGATGTTTCTCGAGGATCTGGGCTATTGCGGGCGCGGCGAGTCCGGGCCGTTCGTGGCCGAGACGCGCAAGGATGCGACCGGGCGCACCATCTACAAGACCGGGCCCGGTGGCGCCCTGCCGATGAACACCAATGGCGGCGGGCTCTCCTACTGCCATACGGGCCGCTACGGCATGTTCGCGCTGCTGGAGGCCGTCTATCAACTCCGTGGAGAAGCCGGCGCGCGCCAGATCCCTGGCCTCGATGTCAGCCTCGTCCACGGCCCCGGCAGGCACTTCGCGGCCGCCGGCACCCTCATTCTCGCCAACCGCTGAACGACGCCCGACGCGATTGCGCGCCGGCCACATCCTGGGAAGACGACAGATGCACCTCGAAGGCAAGGCAGCGATCATCACCGGAGGCGCCCGCGGCGTCGGCTTCGCGATCGCGCAGGAGATGGCGCGCCAGGGCGCGCGCATCGTGATCATGGACCCGGGCGGCGCCAAGGACGGAAGGCCCGAGGGCGGCACCCCGGCCGAGGCAGCCGCGACCGAGATCAATGCCGCCGGCGGCGAAGCCATCGCCTGCAACGAGTCCGTGACCGATCACACCGCCTGCGGGCGTGTCGTTGCCGCCTGCAAGGACCGGTTCGGGCGCGTCGATGTCCTGGTCAACAATGCCGGCATCCTGCGCCCGAAGATGATCTGGAACATGCCAGAGGAGGATTGGGACACGGTCGTCGCGGTCCACCTCAAGGGCCAGTACAACATGATCCATCACGCAGCCAGGGTGATGCGCGAGCAGAAATGGGGGCGCATCATCAACATGGCCTCCGAGGCGTGGCGCGGCACTGTGGGCCAGGCCAACTACGGCGCAGCCAAGGGCGGCGTGTTCAGCCTGACGCGCGCAGTGGCGCGCGAGCTCGGTCGCTACGGCATCACCGCTAACACGATCTGCCCTTCGGCCGCGACACGACTGACGCTCGACGAGGCAGTGAAGGCGGGCTTCCGCAAGCGCCTGGAGGCCGGCCTGATCACGCGCGAACGCTATGAGCAGGTGATGAACATGGGCGGGCCCGAGCATATCGCGCCCTTCGCCTGCTACCTCGCATCGGAGGCGGCAGCGCATGTCAACGGCCAGGCCTTCCGCGTGCAGGAAGGCATGGTCGCGATCTACAACGATCCCGAGATCAAGGCCACGCTGACGCGCGCGGGCGACGGCACCTTCTCGATCGAGGAGCTGGCGAGACTGGTGCCGCAGGCGCTGCTGCAGGGCTATGTCAACCCCGCCCCGGCCGGCGAGAAGGAGTAGGCACGCCGTGCGGACGCTCGCGGAGACGCGCAGGCCATGATGGAAGGCCGCAGCATCTACCTGCCGGAGCACGAGGCGTTCCGCGCCCAGGTGCGCCGATTCCTCGCCGCCGAGCTCATGCCCAACATCGCGCGCTGGGAGGAGGAAGGCATCATTCCCCGCACGCTCTGGCAGAAGGCCGGGGCAGCCGGCCTCCTCTGCCCCACGGTCCCGACCGAGTATGGCGGGGCAGGTGCCGAGTTCCGCTATCTCTGCATCATCGACGAGGAGCTGGGCTACACCGGCCAGAACAGCTTCACCATCCAGACCCACACCGACATCGTCGCGGCCTATATCGAGAAGCTCGGCACCGAGGCGCAGAAGCGCCGCTGGCTGCCGCGCATGGCCGCCGGCGAGCTGATCGGCGCCATCGCCATGACCGAGCCGCATGCCGGCTCCGACCTCAAGGCGATCCGCACCAGCGCGCGGCGCGAGGGTGCGGAGTTCGTCATCAGCGGCTCCAAGACCTTCATCACCAACGGCATCAACGCCGACCTCGTGATCCTGGTCTGCAAGACCGCGCCCGAGCTCGGCGCCAAGGGTGTCAGCCTGGTCGTGGTCGAGGCGGACCGGCCGGGCTTCCGCCGCGGCAGGCGCTTGGCGAAGATGGGCATGAAGGCATCGGACACGGCCGAGCTGTTCTTCGATGATGTGCGCGTGCCGGTGGACAACCTGCTCGGCACGGAGAACCGCGGCTTTGCCCAGGTGATGGGCGAGATCCCGAAGGAGAGGCTGTCGATCGCCACCGTGGCCATGGGCGCCACGCAGAAGGCATTCGACATCACCGTTGCCTACGCGAAGGAGCGCATGATTTTCGGCAAGCGGCTCTCCGACTTCCAGAACACGCAGTTCAAGCTGGCCGAACTCAAGACCCAGATCATGGTCGCCTGGGCCTATCTCGACCAGTGCATCGCCCGGCAGATGGCCGGCACGCTGACATCGGACGAGGCTGCGGTGGCGAAGCTGTTCAACAGCGAATTGCAGAACCGCGTCGTCGATGAGTGCCTGCAACTGCATGGCGGCTGGGGCTATATGAGCGAGATGCCGATTTCGCGCATGTATGTCGATGCGCGCGTGCGCCGCATTGCCGGCGGCAGCTCGGAGGTGATGAAGATGCTGATCGCGCGCACCCTGTTCCCGCGCGAGAACGCGCCGTGACCGCGCTCGACGCACAGGCGGCACCCCCGCTTGCCGGCTTGCGCGTGCTCGATCTCTCCACGGTCGTCGCCGGCCCGTTCGGCTCGGAGATTCTCGGCCAGCTAGGCGCCGATGTCATCCGTATCCAGCCGCCGCCCGCCGATCCCGCCTGGGCCGCCCGTCCACGCGGCGCGCCGGTGAGCGAGGCGGAGGGTTTCACCTGGGCGCTCCAGCGCAACAAGCGCAGCCTCTGCGTCGATCTGAAGAAGGCCGAAGGGCGCGAGGTGTTCCTCGATCTCGTACGCCGCTCCGACGTGGTCTACGAGAATTTCCGCCCGGGCGTGATGCAGCGTCTCGGCCTCGACTACGCCGCACTTGCGGCGGTCAATCAGCGCATCATCGCCTGTGCGATATCGGGCTTCGGTTCTACCGGGCCTTGGGCCGAGGTGGGCGCCTATGACGTCGCGGTGCAGGCGCTTGGCGGCTCGATGAGCATCACCGGCACGGGCGAACCCGGGTCCATCCCGTGCCGCTGGGGCGTGCCGGTGGGCGACATCGCCGGCTCGATGTACGCGGTGATCGGCGTGCTTGCGGCGCTGGAGGAGCGCGAGCGCACCGGCCGCGGCCAGGCGGTGGAGGTGGCGCTGCTCGATGCCCAGCTCGCCCTCAACACCTATCGCGTGCCGCAGGCCTTCGGCGCCGGGGTGAAGTTCGAGACACCCTCGCCGCGCCAAGGTGGCGCCGGCTCGGTGCCCTATGGCCCGTTCCGGTGTGGCGACGGGGCGTGGCTGGTGATCGCGATTGCCAGCAATTTCTGGAAGCCCTTCTGCGAGGCGATCGGCGCGGCCGAACTTCTCGCCGATGTGCGCTTCGCCAGCCTTGCCCTGCGCCAGCAGAACCAGCCGTCGCTGGACGTGCTGCTGGAGCAACGCTTCCTTGGCGCGCCTGCCGCCGAGTGGGAAGCCAAGCTGATCGCACGCGGCGTGCCCTGCGGCAAGGTCAACACGATCGCAGGGGCCTTCGCGCAGGCGCAGGCGCAGGCACGTGGCATGCTGGTCCGCTTCGAGGAGCCGGGCGGGCGCGAGGTGTTCGCCGCCGCCAATCCGATCCGTTTCATGGGCGAAGCGCCGTGGCCGCAGCACCCGCCTCGACCCAAGGGCGCCGACACCGCGCCGATCCTGGCCGATCTGCTCCTCTATCCGGAGGCGCGCATCGCCAGCCTGCGCGAGCAGGGGATTGTCGCATGAGCACGCCCGCAAGCGACGCCGCCCGCGCGAGCGCCATCGCCGCGCTTGCCGGCGTGGCCGGGCCGTTGGCCGGCACGCTCGTGCTCGAACTTTGCGGCGACGAGCCGAGCGGCACCTTCGGCACGCAGATGCTGGCCGATCTTGGCGCCACCGTGGTGAAGATCGAGCGTCCGCCGGCGGACGAGCCAGCGCCCACCGCCCCGCCCGCGCCCGGCACACCCGTGTCCCGCGACATCGCCTACACATTCGGGCTCAATCGCAACAAGCGCAGCCTCTGCCTCGACCTCAAGCAGGCCGAGGGCCGCGCAGTGTTCCACGCGCTCGCCGCGGTGGCCGATATCGTCTACGACAACTACCGCCCAGGCGTGACCGCGCGCCTCGGCGCCGATGCCGAGGCCCTGCGCCGGGTCAACCCGCACATCATCTGCTGCTCGGTCTCCGGCTTCGGGCATACCGGCCCCTGGTCGCAGCTTTCCGCCTATGACGCGACGGTGCAGGCCCTCGGCGGTGGCATGAGCATCACCGGAACGGGCAAGCCCGAGGACCCGCCGGTGCGCTGGGGCAATCCGATCGGGGGCATCGGCGGCGCGCTCTATGCGGTGCTGGGCGTGCTGGTGGCGCTGCGCCGGCGGCGTGCCGAGGGCCATGGCAGCGCGCTCGACATAGCACTCCTGGATGCGCAGCTTGCCATGCACGCCTATCGCGTCCCGCCCGCCCATGGCGGCGTCACCTACTCGGCGCAACCCTTCCGCGGCGGCAGCGGCGCCCTGCCCTACGGCCCGTTCCGCGCGCGCTGTGGGCACTGGTTCGTGCTCGGAATCACGGCGCAGTTCTGGGCCACGGCCTGCAAGGTGTTCGGGCGCCCCGAATGGGCCGAGGATCCGCGCTTCCGCACCGAGAAGGACCGCCAGGCCAACGAGGCCGTCCTGAATGTCGAGGTGACGAAGGCGATGCTCACCGAGGATGCCGATGAATGGCAGCGCCGTTTCGTTGCCGCCGGCATCCCGGGCGCCAAGGTCGCCTCGATCGAGGAGGCGTTCAGCCACCCTCACGTCGCCTTGCGCGACATGCTGGTGAGCTTCGATCATCCGATCGGCGCGCGCCTGAAAGTTGCCGGCAGCCCGGTGAAGCTCTCGGCGCACCCTCACGCGGGCTATCGCGCCGCACCGGGGCTGGGCGCGGATACCCAGGCAATCCTGCGCGAGCTGCTGGGCAAGGACGCCGACGCCGCCGAGGCGTTGCGCGCCAGGCGCGCCCTGTGGTGGCCGCGCGCAGGCGAGGTGCATGAGCGGCCAAGCGTGGTGTAGGGGCGCGCTCAGCGCTCCATCGTCACCACGACATGGCCGATATGGTTGCGATCGAGCACGGCGGCGAATGCCTCGGGCGTGCGCTCGAGCGGGAAGCGCGCTGTCACCGCGGGACGGATCAACCCCTCCTCGCACCATCGGCCGAGCGTGCCGAACAGCTCGCGCATCTGCGCCTCGTAGCGGTCGCGCTGGTCGATCTTGTAGTAGCCCATGTAGAGGCCGCAGACGGTGATGTTCTTCACCAGCAGTATGTTGGCCGGGATCTGCGGGATCTCGCCGCTGGCGAAACCGATCGGCAGGATGCGCCCCTCGGGCTTGAGGCAGCGGAGCGATTCGCTGAACAACGCCCCGCCCACGGGATCAAGCACTGCGTCCACGCCCTCCCCGGTGGTGAGCGCTCGCACGCGGTCGCGAAGCAACGCGACGTCCGCGCCGATGGCATGGTGCGCGCCATGCTTGAGCGCCCAGGCCCGCTTGGCCTCGGTGCTGGCGCAGGCGATGATCGTCGCACCGCGCAGCCGCCCGATCTCGCACGCCGCAGTGCCGACCCCGCCTGCCGCGCCGTGTACCAGCAGACTCTGGCCAGGCTGCACGGCCAGGAGGTGCGGCCAGACCAGCGCGGCATAGACCGAGTTGTAGGAGGTATTGAGCGCGGTCGCCTCGGCGAAACCCAGGTTCGGCGGGATCGCGTAGCAGTTCGCCTCCGTGGTCACGGCCTGCTCGGCGAGCGCGCCGAGCTCCATCGACGCCAGCACCCGATCGCCAACACGAAAGCGGCGAGCCGCACTGCCGACCTCGACCACCTCGCCTGCAACCGTGTTGCCCGGCACGAATGGAAAGGCAGGCTTGCGCTGGTACCGGCCCTGGATCAGCAACGACAGCGCGTAGCTAACCGCCGCAGCATGCACGGCAATGCGTAGCTCGTGCGGACCGCAGGCCGGCCGAGCGACCTCGCCAACCCGCAATTCCTCCGGCCTGGTCCAGCGATCGATGATGATGGCACGCATGCTTTCCCGCCTCTCACCTCTCACCTCTCACCTCTCACCTCTCACCTCTCACCTCTCACCTCTCACCTCTCACCTCTCACCTCTCACCCCTCGCCCCTCAGCCGCGCGCCATCGCCTCGGACAAGTCCCACAGGCGATGCGCGTTCGGCACCGAGCGCGCATGCGGCAACACGCCGGCCATCGGCTGAACCGCGCTCCATGGCAGCGCCTCCTGGCACTCCTCCAGGTAGAGGCCCCCGATGCCGGCAAGCTCGGGCGCCGTTGCTGCCCAGACCGAGGTCGCCGCGCATTGCGACGGCGTGCGCCAGCGCGCTGGGGCGCGGCCATCGGCGTCGAGCCAGCCAAGCGCGCGCATGTCCTCCTGCGAGAGGTGGCGATGCAGCCCGGTCATCGACCCGCCCGGATTGAGCGCGTTGCAGGTGATGCCTCGCGCCCCGAGCCGCGCCGTCCAGGCGATGGCCAGAAGGGCGCAGGCGGTCTTCGACTGGCCATAGGCGACCCAGCGATCATAGGGGCGGCGGCGGAAATCGATATCGTCGAAGTCGATGTCCGCGCGGCGATGGGCGATCGAGCTTACCTGCACGAAGCGTGCCGCCGCCGAGCGTTCCATCGCGGGCAGCAGTTCGCAGGCCAGCAGCCAGTGCCCGAGATAGTTCACCGCGAACTGCATCTCGTACCCGTCGGCCGAGTAGCGCAGCGGGCAAGCCATCACGGCGGCGTTGTTGACCAGGATGTCGAGCGCGCCGCCCTCGGCCAGGAAGGTTGCGGCGAAACGCCGCACCGCGCCCAACGAGGCGAGGTCGAGATACGCCGCACGCACCGCCCGGTTGCCGGTGGTCGCGACGATATCCGCCGCTGCCGCCGCCGCTTTCGGCAGGTCAATGTCCGCCAGCACCACGCGTGCGCCGGCGCCAGCCAAGGCGCGTGCGGTTTCCCGGCCGATTTCCCCTGCCGCACCCGTGACCAGGGCGGTCCGGCCGTTGAGGTCGATACCATGCAAGACGTCATCCGCGCTGCTTTCCCGCGTGAAGCGAGACGTGACACGTGGTTGCGGCTGATCCGACACGGCTCCGGCGCCCTGCTATTCAACGCGGATGTTGGCTTCGCGAATGACGCGGGCCGTACGTGCCATTTCCTCGCGTATCGATGCGGCGTGCTCGGCCGGTGTTCCAAGCTTCGCCTCGATGCCGAAATTCTCCAGCGTTTGGCGAGCTTCGTCATTGGTCATGGCACGACGGACGCTATCATTGATCGCCGCGACAAGCGGGGCCGGCATGTTCGCAGGTCCGAGCAGGCCGTACCAGGAATCGTACTCGACGCCATTGATACCCTGCTCGGCCATCGTAGGCAGATCAGGCCAGCTGCGGACGCGCTGGCCATAGACGGCGGCGAGCGCGCGCGCGCGGCCCTCGCGCACATGCGGGCGCACTGTGGACACACCGCCCATGTAGATGTCGACATTGCCCGAAATTAGCGCGTTCATCGCCGGCGCCGCCCCCGTGAAGGGCACATGCACGATGTCCGTGCCGGTGGCGAGCTTCAGCAGTTCGGTCGCCAGATGAGGGGAGCTTCCATAGGCTGGCGAGGCGTAGTTGAGCTTGCCCGGATTGGCGCGCGCATGGGCGATCAGCTCGCGCGCATCCTTCACATCCAGCGTCGAGCGCGCGATCAGCACCAGGGGCGCGATGCCGATCAGCGCCACCGGCGTGAAGTCGCGCAGCGTCTGGTAGGGCGTGTTGCGCGGGTTGAGCTGCTCGTAGGCACCGTGGGTCGCGTTGTTACTGAACACGAGCGTGTAGCCGTCGGGTGCCGAGCGCGCGACGAAGTTGGAGCCGATGCTGCCCGAAGCGCCGGCGCGGTTCTCCACCACCACGGTCTGATTCCATACCGCTGACAGGCGCTGCGCCACCATACGGCCGATCAGGTCGGTGGGGCCGCCTGGCGGAAACGGCACGACAAGCCGCACCTGCCTGTCGGGAAACCCCGCTGCGCCCTGGGCCCGCACTGCGGGAGCCGCGACAAGCGAGGCTGCGCCGGCAGCCGACATTGCGAGAAGCGAGCGACGTCTGATAGCCATAATCCATCCTCCCCGTGTCGTTCCAGCCCCTGTTGCGGCTACAAGCCCAAGGGGGCGACTCACTTTCCTGGATGCCTACCGTTCGGTAGGTATTATGGGAAGTGAAGGCTATTGGGCCGTCGCTTGTCAAGTAAGGCTCGCATCCGCGCGCAGCTTGCCCAGGCGGACAGGCCGCGATCTAGTTGCCGCAACGCCGCCCGCGCGCGCCGGCCGGCAGAAGCAAGGAACTGCCCTGGCATGAGCCGAAGCAAAGACCCGCATGGCCGCGATGCCCTGCAACGCCTGCTTGCACCGCGCAGCATCGCGCTGGTCGGCGCCTCGCTCACCCCTGGATCGCTGGGCGGACGGACCCTCAAGAACCTCGAGGGCTTCCCTGGCTCGGTCTATCCGGTCAATGCGAAGTACCAGGCGCTCGGGCGATGGAGATGCTACCCGTCGGTCGAAGGCCTGCCGGAACCACCCGACTGCGTCCTGCTCGCGGTTGGGAAGAGCGTGGTGGAACCTGCACTGGCCGCGTGCGCTGCACGGGGCGCAGGCGGGGCAGTGGTCTTCGCTTCGGGCTTTGCCGAAACCGGACGGACCGAGGACGTGGTGGCGCAGGAGCGATTGCTGGCAATCGCGCGCGCGGGCGGCATGCGCCTTGTCGGCCCGAACTCGGCAGGCTTCGCCAACCTGCTGATCGACGCTCGGTGCGGCTTCCCGGAGTTCCCTGCGGCACCACCTCCCCGCCGCGGCATGATCGGGCTTGTGACGCAATCGGGAGCGCTCGGGCTCGCCTTGTCGCAGGCTGCAGAGCATGGTGCAGCATTCAGCCATGTGCTGACCTGCGGGAATTCCTGCGACATCGATGTCGCAGACTATGTCGCCTATCTGGCCGAGCAAGCGGAGTGCGGCGCGATCGCGCTGGCCTATGAGGGATTATCCGACCCGGCACGGCTGTCGGTGGCGGCACAGAGGGCGCAGCGGAACGGCAAGCATGTGGTGGTTTGCAAACTCGGGCTGAGTGAAGTCGGCGCCAGCACCGCACGACGCCACACGGGCGCCGATGCCGGCTGCGTCAGAAGCTTCCGCGCGCTTTGCCTCAAAAGCGGCATGGTCGCGGTCGAGCGGATCGAGACCCTGGTCGAAACCGCGTCCTTCCTTGCCAAGGCACCGAAGCCCGGCGAGGCAGCGGGCGTTGCCGTGGCGTCCGGATCGGGCGGCACGGCAATCCTGGCCGCCGATGCCGCCGCTCGCTCCGGCGTGACCTTGCCGACACCAGGCGGCCAGACCCTTGCACGCCTGGCCGCTGCCCTGCCTGGCTTCGCCGCCGCCGCGAACCCATGCGATGCCTCGGCACAGGTCGCCGCCGATCCGGCGCTGATGAAAGCCGTGGCTGAGGCCTTGCTCTCTGACCCCGCCTATGGCGCGCTCGTCGTGCCCTGGGGCAAGGCCTATCGCTCCGACAACATCGCCTTCCTGGGCGAGGCCGCGCTGCGTTTCGGCAAGCCGGTGTGTCTTGTCTGGATGAGCCAGTGGCTGGAAGGTCCCGGCGCACGGGAAGCCGAGGAATCGCCCGGCCTGGCGTTGTTCCGCTCGCTCGATGCCTGCTTTGCCGCGCTCGATGCGTGGCATCGCAGTGGCAGGCCAAGGAGTCAGCCGATCGCGCGATCGGCGTCCTTCCAGTAGGGCGCGCGCAGGACACGCTTCAGGACCTTGCCGCTGGGATTGCGCGGCAGCGCATCGACGAAGGCGTAGCGGCGCGGGATCTTGTAGCCGCCGATGCGCTCGCGGCAGAATGCGATCAGTGCCTCCTCGCTCGGCGGCCGGACCCCGGGGCGGAGCACGCAGATCGCCATCACCGCCTCGCCCCATTTCGGATCAGGCACGCCGATCACGGCGACATCGGCGATGTCAGGATGCTCGGCGAGTGCGCCTTCTATCTCGCGCGGATAGATGTTGGTGCCGCCACTGACGATCATGTCCTTGATACGATCGTGCAGGTAGACATAGCCCTCCTCGTCCATCGAGGCGGCATCGCCCGAATGCAGCCAGCCGCCACGCATCGCCTCGGCAGTGGCCTCCGGGTTGCTCCAGTAGCCCTTCATCACGTTGGGGCCGCGCACGACCAGTTCGCCAACCGTGCCGCGCGGCACCTCGCGGTCCTCGGCATCGAAGATGCGCACATCCGCAAGCACGACCGGCCGTCCGGTCGAGCGCAGCAGCCCGGGCCGGCCATCCAACGCCTTCTGGTGGTCATACTCGTTGAGGTAGGCGATGCCGCCGGCCGATTCCGTCAGCCCGTAGCCCTGGATCAGGTCGCAGCGGAACACCGCCATGGCGCGGCGCAGCAGTGGCACCGAGATCGGCGCCGCGCCGTAGTAGATCACCTGCAGATGGCTGAAGTCGCGCGAGGCGATGTCCGGCACCTCGTCGAGCAGCATCTGGATGATCGAGGGCACCATGTTGCAGGTGGCAATCCTCTCCTGCTCCAGCAGGCGCACGAACGCCTTGGCCTCGAAATGCTCCATGAGCACGACGGTGCTGCCATTGATCGCAGCAGTGGCAATGCGCAGCGCGCCCGCGGCGTGATAGAGCGGTGTCGCCACCAGCGCCCGCTGCCCCGGCGCCCGGCTGGCCGAGGACGCGACCATCGACTGCTCGACATGGGCGATGATGTTCTTGTGCGAGATCATCACGCCCTTGGGGTGGCCGGTCGTACCGCTGGTGTAGATCAGGTAGTACATGTCGTCGCGGGAAACCGGCACCGCCGGCCGCTGGTCCGAGCCGAGGGCGAGGAAGCCGGCCATATCCATCCAGCCGGGCGGCGGTTCGGTGTCGAGCGCGACGAAGTGCTCGATGCCGGCAAGCTGCGGGCGTAGCGCCTCGATCGCGGTCACATATTCCGCCCCGCGCGCGAACAGGATGCGCGGTGCGCTGTCGGCCAGGATCCATTGCCACTCGCGCGGCGCAAGACGATAGTTCAACATCACTGGCGCGACACCCGCCTTGGCCATGGCGATGAACATCACGCCCATGTCGATACTGTTGGTGGACAGATAGGCCGCCCGATCACCCACGCCGAGGCCGAGCCGCAGCAGTGCATTCGCCCAGCGATTCGCGAACCGCTCTGCCTCCGCATAGCTCAGCGAGCGGCCATCCTGGCGCAGGAACGGGATCTCCGGGCGCGCCGTGGCGTGGTACTCGAACCAGTCGAAAACGCGCATCCGCTCAGTTCCGATCTGGTGCGGCCGGCATGGCCAGCCCGCGCGCGAAATAGTCGAGGAAGTGGTCGGCCACTGCCTCTGGCCGCAGCGGGCCATTGTCGCGATACCAGTAGGTCATCCAGTTGAATGCGCCGAATAAAGCGAAGGAAGCCGTGCGCGGGTCGCAGCTGCGGATCGAGCCATCGGCGATGCCCTCGGCGATGATGCGCTCGACCTCCTTGTTGAGACGCCGCCGCCCGGCCCAGAGCCGTTCCCGGCTCTGGCGCGGCAGCGACCCGGGAGAGGTGTTGCGGATCAGGCAGATGCCGAAATCGGTGGTCATGACCTGCGCGTAGCCGTGGAACAGCAGCCGCAATCGCTGCCAGCCGCTGGCCTCGGTCGCGCGCACGCGCTCAAGCACTGCGTGCAGCTGCTCGGTCGCGATGCGCGAGCATTCGAACAGCATGTCCTCCTTGTTCTTCAGGTAGTAGTAGAGATAGGGCTTGCTCGCGCCGAGCGCCTCGGCGACATCGGCGACCGAGGTGCCGTGATAGCCCCGTTCGTTGAAGATCCTTGCCGCTGCGCGCAGGATCGATAGCCGCTTCGCCTCGCGCGGGTCTTCCACCGCCTCGCCTTCCCCATTGCCATGCTTGGCCTGCACCGCGCTTGCCATTCGCCTACCGGCCCTCTCGCTCGGTCTCGTGCCGCCGCGGGCGGCCGTCAATTGCCCGTGATGCGCGCCTCGGCGATGAGGCGACGCAGACGCACAAGCTCGCGTGATATCAGGGCGCCAAGGGCTTCGGGCGTCCCGGTAGCACGCTCGAAGCCGAGATCGGCCATGCGCTTCCTCATGTCGTCGCCATCGACCGCGCGCACCGTATCGGCGTTGATCTTGGCGATGATCGCGGGCGGGGTGCCTGCGGGCGCAAGGAGCCCGAACCAGGAGTCCATCTCCACTCCCGCAAAACCCGCCTCCCCCATGGTGGGTGCGTCCGGCAGAAGGCCCGAGCGGGTCGCGGACGCCACGGCAAGCGTGCGGATTCGGCCCGAGCGCGCAAGCTCCACCACTGTCGGCACCGAGGCGAACATGAACTGGATGTTGCCGGCGACAAGGGCGTTCATCGAGGGGGCGGCACCGCTATAGGGGATGTGCACGATGTCCACCCCCGCGACCAGGCGGAACAATTCGGCAGCCAAGTGCGGCGCGCCCCCAACGGCCGAGGAGCCATAATTGAACTGTCCCGGCCGGGATTTCACCAGCGCCACGAACTCGCGCGCATTCTGTGCCGCCACCGAAGGATGCACCACCAAGGCCTGCTTCACGATCGCTAGCAGCGTGATCGGCGCGAAATCACGCTCGCTGTCGTAGGGAATCGACGGGTTCAGAAGCCCGTTGGCCCCATGCGAGGCGCTGTTGCCGAGCACGAGCGTATAGCCGTTCGGCTGCGACTTCGCGACCACGTCGGCACCAATGCTGCCCGAGGCCCCGGCCCTGTTCTCGACCACGACGGGCTGGCGCCAGATCTCGGAGAGGCGCCCGGCCACAAGCCGGCCGACAATGTCCGTGGTGCCGCCCGGCGGATAAGGCACGACCAGCCGCACGGGGCGGTTCGGGAACACCTCCTGCCCGTGTGCCACAGCGAAAGGCGTCGCGAGACCGGCAGCGGCAACGGCGGCGGGCATCAGCCCGGCAAAGGCACGGCGCGTGATCATGGACGTTCCTCCTTCCCTCGGCTCCATCCTGGCTACTCTGGGGCCGGATGGACTTCCCTACCAGGTGGTAGCACTCTGACATTGATAGTCGCGCGCGCCGCCGTCAAGCATCGGACCCGGCTCGCCCGGCGGCCGGGCTCCATTGCACCATCGGAATGTGCCTTCTAGACTTGCCGAAGCTGAGGTTGTGCAGGCGTGAGCGAGTCCGTGCAGCCCGGCACAAAACAGGAGTGGGAGCATGCCCGGAAAGGCGAACAGGACAGCGATCGTGACAGGCGGAGCGCGCGGAATCGGGCGCGCGATCTGCCTCGCTCTGGCGCAGAAGGGCTATGCCGTCGCCCCGGTCGATCTGCGCGAGGCCGAGCTTGCCAGCACCGCGAAGGAGATCGAGGCGCTGGGCGTCGATGCCATGCCGATCGTGGCCGACATCGCCAGCTACCAGGGTGCACGGGACCATGTCGCGGCGATGGTGCGCCGCTGGGGCCGTATCGACGTCCTGGTCAACAATGCCGCGATGCCACAGACCAAGCGCATCCTGGAGATCACCGAGGCCGACTGGGACCGCGAGATGGCGGTCAACCTTAAGGGATACTTCAACTGGTCGCAGGCCGTGGCTCCGCCCATGCTCGCCGCCGGCGGCGGCCGGATGGTGAACATCTCCTCGGTCTCGGCCAACACCGGACCGAGCCCGCACGCGGTCAGCCGCTTCGCCTACAGCGCCGCCAAGGCAGGCGTGCTGGGCCTCACGCGCGGCCTCGCGCGCGAACTGGCCCCCACGATCCTGGTCAACGCGATCTGCCCCGGCGCTATCCTGACCGACCGCACCGCCGACAGCTTCGCCCCGCACATGGAACGCATCAAGACCGTGACGCCGCTGGGGCGCGTCGGCACGCCCGAGGATATCGCCGTCGTAGTCGCCTTCCTTGCCACCGCCGAGCCGCTGTTCATGACCGGTGAGATCATCGACGTGGATGGTGGCGCCAACATCAACTGACCGGGAGAAACAGCAGATGACCCGCAAGCTTGTCGTATCGCGCCGCACGGCGCTTGGGGCGATCGCCGCCGGCCTTGCCACCCCCGCCCTGCCGCGCCCTGCCCTCGCGCAGACATTCCCTGACCGGCCGGTGCGCTTCGTGGTGCCCTACACCGCCGGCGGCGGCACCGACGTGCTGGCCCGCGAGATCGCGCGGCGCATGCAGCCGACCTTTCCCCAGCCGATCGTGATCGAGAACCGCGCGGGCGCGAACACCGCCGTTGGCGCGCAGTTCGTGGCCAACTCCCGCCCCGATGGCTACACGCTCTATTTCGCCGGTGGCTCCAGCCTGGTGGTGCCGCCGCTGGTGTGGAAGAACCTGCCCTACAAGCTCGAGGATTTCGCGCCGGTCGGGCTGATCGTCAAACAACCCTACGGACTTGGCGCCAATCTCGATCTCGGCGGCACGGTGCGCGAGTTGATCGACCGCATGAAGGCCAAGCCGGACGAGTTCTCTTTCGGGCACACCGGCACTGGCGGCATCGGACACTTGCTCGGCGAGCGGCTGATGGCGGCGACCGGGACCAAGATGATCTCGGTGCCCTATCGCGGCTTCCAGCAGACCGTGATCGACATCATGGGCGGGCGCCTGAGCATGACCTTCGAGGCGGTGAACAACATCGTCCCCTTCCATCGTGACCGCAAGGTGCGCATCCTGGCGATCACGAGCGACCGGCGCGCACCCGTTATCCCCGACGTGCCAACCTTCGCGGAAGCGGGCTTCCCGGCCATGACCACGCAATCCTGGCTCGGATTGTTCGCCCCGGCAGGAACGCCCGCGCCGATCGTCGCGCAGCTCAACCGCACACTGTCAGCGGTGGTGGACAGTGCCGATTTCCATCGCTACGCGGAAGGGCAGGTGCAGTTCGCGGAAAGCATGACACCGGATGCCTTCGGGCGCTTCATCGCCGAGGATCGCGAGGCGTGGCGGCGCGTGGTGGAACCGCTGAACCTGCAGGTGCAGTAGCCGCCGCCGGCGCCAGGTCCGAGCGAATGGCCGGGCCTAGCGCCGTTTCTCCTCCTCGACGCTCTCGATCACCTCGCGCTCGATCAGCCGCCAGATATGATCGACATAGGCGATCGCGCCCGGGGTGCGCTTGACCGCCAGCGCCCGCGGACGCGGCAGGTCGACATCCACCACCTCGCGCACGCGGCCTGGCCGCCGGGCGAGCACGATCACTCGATCCGACAGGAAGACGGCCTCGTCGATCTGGTGCGTGATGAACAGCACGGTCTTGCGGCCCTGCTGCCAGATGCGCGTGAGCTCGGACTGCATCACCTCACGCGTCTGGGCATCGAGCGCGGAGAAGGGCTCGTCCATCAGCAGGATCTCGGGATTGATCGCCAGCGCGCGCGCCAGATTGGCACGCTGGCGCATGCCGCCGGAAAGCTGGCGTGGATAGTAGTTCTCGAACCCGCCGAGGCCGACCATCTGGATCAGCTCCCGCGCCCGTTGCACATCGGCCTCGGGGCGGCGTCCCTCGCGGATCTCGATGCCGATCAGCACATTGCTCAGCACCGTCCGCCAGGGCAGGAGCGAGTCAGACTGGAAGACGAAGCCACGCTCGTAGCCGACGCCCGAAATCTCGCGGCCCGCAAGCAAGGCCCTGCCCTCGGTTGCGCGTTCGAGACCGGCGATGATGCGCAAGAGCGTGGTCTTGCCGCAGCCGCTCGGCCCAACGATCGAGACGAACTCGCCGTCAGCGATCGTGGCGGATATGTCCTGAAGCGCGACCAGGTCGCCGAACCTCTTGGTCAGGTGCTGGAACTCAAGCTTGGCCGTGGGCGTGGTCATGGCGGCCTTCCCTCAGGTCCAGTGCACGATGCGCTGCTCGATGCGGCGGACCAGCGCTGTAAGGAGGATGCCGGCAGCCGCGAGAAAGATCACGCCAACGAACAGATTGGCCATGTTGAAGGTCTCGGCGGATTCGGCGATCAGGCGGCCCAACCCGGCGCGCGCGCCAAAAAGCTCACCCACCACCACGCCAATCAGGCCACGGCCGATGCCGAGGCGCATGCCGGCGAAGACGAACGGCAGGGCCGAGGGGAGCATCACCTTGACGAAAAGCTGCATGCGGCTTGCGCCGAAGCAGCGGATGGCCTCCAGAAGATGCTGCGGCGTCGAACGCACACCGGCCTCGGTGTTGATGATCATCGGGAAGATCACCACGCTGGCCACCACGAATACCTTCGACCAGATGCCGATACCGAACCAAAGTATCACCAGCGGCGCGATCGCGATGACCGGCGTGGCGTAGAGCCCGTCGACCCAGGGGCCGAGCGTGGCCCGCGCCCGGCTGGAAACGGCCAGCAGCAGCCCGATCGGCACTCCAAGAAGAACGGCGATGACATAGCCGAGCCCGAACTCGCTGAAGCTGACCGTGATGTGGTTCAGGAGCTCGCCCCGGCGCCAGAGCTCGACCGTCGCAGCAGCGATCTGGGTCGGCACGGCCAGGAACAAACCGGTGCCCATGTACCGGCCAACCAGTTCCCACAACGCAAATCCGGAAACCACCGATATCGCCGACAAGGTGCGCGACGCGTCGCGTTGATCCTGCCCCGTGCCCATGCGTCCCTCGCGCCAGGAGGGGCAACATGAGGGGCCCCTCTCCGATCATCATTCTGCGACCATAACGGAGACCGCGAGGGCGGCAAGCCCCGTCGGAGGGGCGCGAGCGGGCCCGGCGTGGGAGCCTGAAAGGCACGGCCCTAGAAGAAGCGTCCGCGCAGGAAGCCCAGGGCCGGCAGCGGCCGCCACGCCTTCGGCAAGTCGGCCCTTCGCACTGGTGCAAGGCTGTAGCGCGGCACCGGCTGCTTGGCGCGCTCAAGAAAGCCGGCATAGGCGCGCACCTGCTGTTCGCGCCAAGCGCGATCGGACAGGGCCGCCCCGCGATTGCTGTATATCTCCGCTATCCGGCTGGTGCGGCCGATCGACACGACCACTGCCCAGAGCGTGTCATCGCCCGAGCGGCGCAAGGGCAGGCTGACGACCTGGTTCATCGGCAGCGTAAAGGGGGCATGAACCGACTCCGTCCAGGCTGTCGCCTAGCTTGGCCATCAAAGCGCGGGAGCGGGGCTCATGGCAAGTCTGGTTAGCAGGGGCGATGTGCACCGGTCCAGGCCAAGGACGGCAACTGCCTCAAGTGCCCGACTTCGGGTTGCCGGCGAACGCTACAAACTAGGCCCAGGGTCGATCATTGACCCAGACCGCAACTCTTGCCGCTGCAGTGCATCTCGTTTCTTGCGTCCCGGCTGGCTCACGCTGGTGGCGGCCTTCACATGCGCATGCAACCCTCTGGGCGCGCTGTGCGGATAGGGGCCTGGTCGCCCAGGACACGTCGCCCAGGGCACAGGGTCCGCTCGACTTGACCTGACCCGCATGGCCATGCATTGTCGCGCGACGGGGCCCGATCCCCTCTCGTGACACGTCGGCGCAGGCAAGGGGCGGACCCGATGGCCAACGACCCGACACCGTCGAGGGCGCCGGCGCGACGCGACCTTCTCGCATCGATGTTTGGCGCCCTGCCGATCCTGGCGGTAGCTGGCCAGACCGCCAGCACCCAGCCCCTACCCATCCGGGGAGAGGCTCCAACCGACATCATGCCGCGTTTCTGGGCGGTCTATGATCGTGTCGACGGCCAGGCTCCACCGGAACGAGCCCGGGCACTGATTGCCGATTTCTTCCGGCCCCACATCGAGATCTATCGCGGCGCCGGCGTGGGCCGGGTCGATGCCGTGCGATGGCTGGCGTTGTTCGACCCCGTGGCGCCACAGGTGCGCGCGCTCTCGGCCACGTTCTCGGGCCTGTGGCAGAACCAAGCCGGGCGCTTCCAACACCAACTGCCGGATGCAAGCACGGCTACGCCGGTCGTGGTGCTGGTCTCGTTCCTCTATTTCGATGCGCGTGTTCGGCCCTGGCGAGAAAGGGTGTCGTTGTTCATCGGGCTTGACGGCGTGGTGCGCTTCGGCGCCGACCTCGGGACGCTCCTCGACCACGAGCTGTTCCACCTCTACCACCACCAGGTCAATCCCAGCCTGATCCTGCCGGGCGGGGACACGCTCTGGCTTGGCATCTGGAAGGAGGGGCTTGCCGTCTATGCCACAGGAGTGCTCAACCAGGCGCGCTCGCGGGCGCAGATCCTGCTTGGCGAGCGGGCGTTGGCGGATGGCCCTTCCGCCCTGATGCGCCGCATCGCCGCCGAGCTTCCGCCCATCCTTGACGCAACCGATGGCGCCACGCGGGCACGCTACCTGAGCTATGGCTATCGCGGCGACATCCCGCAGCGCAGTGGCTACGCGCTCGGCCTTGCCGTCGTCGAGCGGGTCGCGCGCGGCCGGAGCCTGCCCGAACTCGCTCGCATTCCCGCTGGCGAGATCGAGCGCATCCTCCGCGCCGAATTGGCCGCGCTCGCCGCGGGCTGAGCAACGGTGCGCTCGACGCTCCGACGCAATTGGCGCCGGGCGCTGCCCGGCGCCAATTGTGTCTCGCAAACAGACCCTGGGGCCGCGCGGGGGCCGCGCGGGGGCCGCTCGGGCTGGGCCCTCGTCTAGACTTCCTTGCCAGGTCGCCCCAATGCTTCGAGCAGTCGCGGCGGGGACATGGGCAAGGCGCTCATCCGCTTGCCCGTCGCGGCGGTGATGGCGTTCGCCACCGCCGCCATGGTCGGCACGATGTTGACCTCGCCCACACCCTTCACGCCGAAGGGATGGTCGTTGTTCGGCACCTCGACGACAACGGTCTCGATCATCGGCAGGTCGGAGGCAACCGGCATGCGATAGTCGAGGAAGCCGGCATTCGCGAGCCGGCCCTTCTCGTCGTAGATGTATTCCTCGTTCAGCGCCCAGCCGATGCCCTGCACCGCACCGCCCTGCATCTGCCCCTCGACATAGGAGCGATGGATGGCGCGACCCGCATCCTGGGCCACGACGAAGCGCAGCACCGTGGCGCGGCCGGTCTCGGGATCGACCTCGATATCGCAAAGCTGGGTCGAGAAGCCGGGCGCCTGCTTGGCGGCGTTCACGGCATGGGCGGCACCGATCGGCCCACCGGTGGCGGAGGCCTGCGCGGCAAGCTGCTTCAACGTCAACGCCTCGAACTTGCCGACATTCGAGCTCGAGGGCTTGGCGCAGCCATCGACCCAGTCCACCGCCTCGATATCGACGCCCCAGATCTTGGCCGCGCGCGCGCGGAGATCCTCGATCACCTTGTTGGTGGCACCGACGACGGCAAGGCCGGTGGCGAAGGTGACGCGCGAGCCGGCAGTAAGGTGCGTGTAGGCCACCGTCGTCGTGTCGCTGACGCCGGCGCGGACCTGATCGTAGGGAATGCCCAACGTCTCGGCCGCCATCATCGCCATCGAGGCGCGCGAGCCGCCGATGTCCGGGCTGCCGGTGGACACCACCACCGTGCCGTCGGCATTGACATAGACGCTGGCGCCAGACTCGCCGCCGCCATTGAACCAGTAGCCCGAGGCGACACCCCGGCCCTGGTTAGGCCCGAGCGGTGCCGAGTAGGCCGGATGGTTCCTGATCGCCTGCAGCGTCTGGACGAAGCCCTCATGCGACATCTTGCCGCCGCCCAGCATCGGCGCGCCGATGCGCGTGGCGTTCTTCAGGCGCAGCTCGATCGGGTCCATGCCGATCTGCTTGGCCAGGATGTCGAGCGTGCTCTCCACCGCGAAGGCGGCGATGCCCGAGCCGGGCGCGCGATAGGCCGCGACCTTGGGCCGGTTCGACACCACATCGTAGCCGATGGCGCGCTGGTTCGGGATGGCGTAGCAGGCGAAGATGCACAGGCAGCCATTCATGACCGGCGAGCCGGGTACGGCACCTGCCTGGTAGCGCAGCGCCGCATCGCCCGCGATGATGGTGCCGTCCTTCTTGATGCCGATTTTGAGCGTGATGGAGGCGCCCGAAGTGGGCCCGGAGGCCTTGAACACCTCGGCGCGCGTCATCGCCAGGCGCACCGGATGCCCCGCCTTCTTCGACAGCAGCATCGCCACCGGTTCGAGATAGACAACGGTCTTGCCGCCGAAGCCGCCGCCGATCTCGGCCGGGTTGACCTTGAGATCGTTGAGCCGCATGCCGAGCAGCTTCGCGGTGAGGTTGCGCACCACGAAATGCCCCTGCGAGGAGCTCCAGAGCTCCCCCTGCCCGTCCGCGTCGTAGCGGGCAAGGCAGGCATGGGTTTCGATATAACCCTGGTGCACCGCCTCGGTCTTGTAGGTCTTCTCGAGCACGATGTCGGCGTCGGCGAAACCCTTCTCGACATCGCCGAGCTTGAACTCAAGCCGCTTCGAGACATTGGTGGGCCTGGTCGGCGCTGGCTCGACGCCGCGCGTGGTCATGTCCTCGAACAGGAGCGGCGCATCCGGCGCCATCGCCGCGTCCACGTCGATGACGTGCGGCAGCACCTCGTAGTCGATCTCGATCAGCCTGGCCGCCTTCTCGGCGATCTCGGGGCTGCTGGCGGCAACGGCGGCAACGGCATGGCCTTCATAGAGGGCCTTCTCGCGCGCCATGATGTTGCGGGTCATGTACCAGAAGTTCACCGCCGTGCGCTCGGGGCCGATGAACTCGTTCTTCTGCTCGGGGAAGTCGGCGCCGGTGATCACCGCCTTCACCCCCGGCAGCGCCGCGGCCTTGCTGGTGTCGATCTTGCGGATGCGCGCATGGGCATGCGGGCTGCGCAGGATCTTGCCGAACAGCGTGCCCGGCAGCGAGAAGTCGGCGCCGAACTTGGCGGTGCCGGTGACCTTGGGGATGCCGTCCGGGCGGACCGGGCGGGTGCCGATGATCTTGAAGTCCTTGCGCAATGCTTCAGCCATGGGTCTCGCCCCTCATCTCGGCGGCCGCGTCAAGCACGGCGCGAATGATCTTGTCGTAGCCGGTGCAGCGGCAGAGGTTGCCGGCCAGCCAGTAGCGCACTTCGGTCTCGGTGGGGTTCGGGTTGCTATCGAGCAGCGCCTTCGCCGCCACCAGGAAGCCCGGCGTGCAGATGCCGCATTGCAGGGCGGCATGCTCCAGGAACTTCTGTTGCAGCGGATGCAGCTTGTCGCCCTTTGCCATGCCCTCGATCGTCTCGATCGACTTGCCCTCGGCCTCGACCCCGAGCACCAGGCAGGAGCAGACCAGCCGGCCATCGACCAGCACGCTGCACGCCCCGCAATCGCCTGAGGCGCAGCCTTCCTTGCTGCCGGTAAGCTCCAGTTCGTCGCGCAGCACATCGAGCAGCGTCTGGCGCGTATCGCAGAGGAACTCGACCGATTCCCCGTTGATCGTCGTGGTTACGTGATGCTTGGCCATCAGTTCGTCCTCGCGCGGTCGGCTGCGATCAGGGCGGCGCGGCGGGCAAGAACGCCCGCCACCTTGGTGCGGTACGCGATCGTGCCGCGCTTGTCGTTGATCGGCCGGCACGCCGCCTGCGCCGCCGCATCCAGTTTCTGGAGTGCCGCCTCGTCCAGCCTGGAACCGACCAGAGCCTTGGCGGCGTCGGGCACCAGGAGCACGGTGGGCGCGACAGCGCCGAGCGCCACGCGCGCGGCGGTGCACACGCCCGCGGCATCGAGTGTCAGGCACACACCCACGCCCACTACGGCGATGTCCATCTCCGTGCGCGGAATGAGGCGCAAATAGGCATCACCCGTGCCCGCGGCCTTGGCCGGCAGCACGAAATCGACGATGAACTCGCCCGGCTTGAGCGAGGTCCTGCCGGGCCCTGTGGGAATTTCCTCGACCGGCACGATGCGCGTGCCGCCGGGTCCGGCGACCGTTGCCTTGGCGCCGGCCGCGACCAGCGCGGGCACGCTGTCGGCCGCGGGCGAGGCGTTGCACAGGTTGCCGCCCAGGCTGGCGCGGCCCTGGATCTGGGTCGAGCCGATCAGGTCGAACGCCTCGACCACGCCGGGCCAGTCCTTCGAGATGTCGGCGCGATCGCTCAACTCGGCGCCGGCGACGGCTGCCCCGATGCGGTAACCCCCGCCCTCGCGCGTGACCGTGCGCAGGCCCGGTATCTTCTTGATATCGACGATCAGGGCCGGGTCGACCATGCCGGCGCGCATCTGGACCAGCAGGTCGGTCCCGCCAGCCAGGATTCGGGCCTTGCCCTCGGCCTTGGCCAGGAGTGCCACCGCCTCCTGCACCGAGGCCGGCGTTGCATACTGTAATGAAGACATACGGTTGAGCCCCCACGGAGTGGTTCGGCGGCGATGTTAGTGCGCCCCGGCGCCGGGCGCTAGCCGGGGTGTAAAGGTCGAGGCCGGACGGCCCCTCACCGCCCCGCTATGCCCGGCGGCAGGCGGCGCAGCAGGTAGTCGCGCGCCTCGGCCGCGTTCCCGGCCCGCCACAGGGGCAGCGAGGCCCGCCCGGCCGGGCCACGCAGCACATACTCGTCGGAAAGCTGGGCCCCGTGCATCGAGGCCGTCACGCGCTCGATGCTGGTGAAATCGCCCCAGGCCATGCGCCTGCCCGAGCGCAGTTCCACCCCGGCATCGTCCATCCGGGCGATGAAGCGCCGCTCGGCCATGCGCCGCAACAGCGGATAGAGCCCGAGTGTGGCAAGGCTGATCATCGCGATCAGGCAACCATGGAAAGGGGGACGCAGCGTTATTTCCATCGGAACCTCCTGTTCCTGCCTGTTGGCGGGCCGCCGCGCCGGCGGGTGGCACGCTAGAGCGATGCCTTGCCAGCCACCGACCAAGCCTGGACCGCTGCCTGCCCCGGCGTTGTGCCATCCGGGGCGGGAAAAGCCGCGGGCTCGTTCAAGAGAACCACACTGATCAGATAGACCAGCAGCCGTCGGTCCTGCTCGTCCGAGGTCTGGATGTATTGCGCGGGGTCGCGGTTGACGCGCACCCGCCCGAGGCGCAGCCGGTCTCCTGACCACGCGACCTCGATCTCGTAGATCAGGTTCCCGGTCCAGCTCCGCCGCCACAAGAGGCGACTGCCGTCGAGATTGACGCGCCACTTCTCCTCCATCACAGCGGGTTCGAAGCCGCGCGCGATCATCCATGAATCGAAGGGCGCGAACTCGACGTTCAGGTCGAAGGCGGAGGCCTGCGCCGGCATGGGCGGGTTGGCATTGGGGTCCGCGGTGGCCATCGCGCCGGCCAGCACCCTGGCCTCGTTCCCACCAAGAACGTCTTCGAGATGCTGCTGCGGCGTGGGACCGGGCATCGGCTTGCCGTCGATCAGGAGCGACGGTCGAGCGGGCGGACGCCGGTGCATCAGCACAGGGCAGAAGGTGGCAAGCCAATCGAAGTCGATCGCGCACAGGATCGCGGTCCGCCCTTGACCGTTCTCGTCGACGAAGGTGCCGGTGATCTGCGATGGCGCGCGGGCCAGGACGCGCAGATCGACGCGGCGCCGGGCAGCGGCCACAGGACGCACCGCATGCACGAAGTCGAGCCGCAATATCCCCTTGCCGGACTTCAGCGGCATCACGGCCGTCATCCAGACCGGGCTCGCCGCCCAGCCGGGATGGCGCGGCGGCATCTCCAGCCACCCCACCCATGTCCGCGGCTTGATAACCCAGCCCGGCTCCGACATGGCCGATCCACTCCGGCAATCGTTCCGACCTTGTGCCACGCGGCACGCGCTTGCAATGCCACCGGCGAGTTCGGCTCCTGTCCCTCCCGCGGCGCAGCGCTCCGCCGCTGGGTTCAGCCCGCGAAGGCCGCGCGAGCCTCGGGCAGGGCCCAAAGCTTCTCGATCGCCGCAACGCCGGCCGCCGTGACCGCGGCCTCGTCGGCATGCAGATACCGACCGCCTTCGACCAGGAGCCGCCCATCGACGATGACGGAATCTATGTTCGCCCGGTTCGCCAGCCAGACCAGCGCACGGCGCGGATCGTAGAGCGGCTGAAGATGCGGGTGGCTGAGATCCACGACCGTGAGATCGGCCGTGGCACCGACCCGCAGCACGCCGAGATCGGGCCGTCGGATCGCAGCCGCAGCCTCGCGTGTCACGGCATCGATCAGTTCCGGTGCGGTGGCCACCTCGGCATCGCCGGTCTGGGTCTTGGAGATGATCGCGGCCGCATGCAGTTCGCCCAGCAGATCGAGATTGTAGCCATCGGTGGCCACCGCTGTGCGCAGCCCGTGCGCGCGGAAGCGCGCGAAGTTCGCGACAATACCGGCACGGGCGAAGACACGCGGGCAGTTGAGCACGGTAACGCCGCGGCGGGCCATGAGGCCCAGATCCTCGTCGGTGCAGGCAATGCAATGGGCCGCCAGCAGATCGGGATTCAGAACGCCCAGCCAATCGAGATACTCGGCCGGCGTACGCCCGTGCCGCTCCCGGATGGTCGCCACCTCGCCCTTGCTTTGCGCCAGGTGGATCGCATTAAGCACGCCAAGCTCGCGCGCGCGCGCAGCGATGGTCCGAAGCAGATCGGGCCCGCAGGTATCGGTGGCATGCGGGCTCAGGGCAAGGCGGATGCGGCCATGGTCGCGCCCCTGCCATGTCTCGTGGAGCTGCGCCCAGGTCGCAAGATCGGCGGCGCCGTCATCGCCGCGATAGCGGACCACGCCGTCCGCGCCCTCCTGTGCATCCGGCGTGGACATGAGGTATGGCGCACCATAGAAGCGGAGCCCCATTTCCTCGGCCGCGGCGAACATCTCCGGCATGCCGTTGCGGAACGGTTCCATCACCGTGGCGTTGCCGCCCTTGAGGAGCTGGAGCATCCCGAGCCGCGCCACCGCCATGCGTTCCTCGGGCGAGTATCGCTCCAGCCCTATGCGGGTGAGCGGCATCAAGACAGTGTAGATGATGCTGCGGTCGTTCTTCCGGCCCGCCCCGTCCTCGGTATGGGTGCGGGCGATCATCTCGCTGAAACAGTGGTTGTGCAGGTTGATCAGGCCCGGCAGCACGAAGCGCCCGGGGCGATCGAGGACGATGTCGGCGCCCGGGCGCGTCGGCGTTATCGCAGCGATCCGCCGGCCTTCCAGCAGCACCCAGTGGTCGCGCAGGACCTCCTGCGCCCCGGATCGCTCGACCAGAAGGTGGGAGCCGAAGACAGCCAGTGTGGTTGGTTCGGGCAGCATGCCTGGCCCCCATCTCCTACGCGCGGCGCTTGTCCGGCCTCGTCAGCCTGCGGCGGACATGCCGTCGAAATCCTCGATCCGGCCCACCAGCGGGCGGAGGGTTCGGCGCAGCCGCGCCCCCTCGCGCTCGACCGCGCGCATCAGGCGGATGAAGTTTCCGCCCGCCAGCCCGGCGAGATTGTCCTCCGACCAGCCGCGCCGGATCAGCTCAGCGAACAGGTGGGGGAAGCGGCTGACATCGAGCAGGCCCACGGGCTTGGTGGGCACGCCGAAATAGTCCGAACCGATGCCAAGCCGCCGCGCGCCGATGCGGTTGGCGAGATACTCGATATGGTCGGCCACGCCGGCGATGGTGGCGACCGGGCGCTTGCCGTGTGACTTCTCCCACTCCGCCAGGATCTGAATCCAACTTGCCCCCGTGGGCAGGTTCTTGTTGTAGGCCTCGCGCAGCGGCTTCATCCAGGCGCGCACCTCCTCGCTGACGAAGTCGGGCACAAAGGTCGCCATCACTAGGCTCTCGGTGCCCTTGACGCGGTCGAGCACATCGTCGGGGATGTTGCGCGGATGGCTGCACAGCGTGCGCGCGTTGGAGTGCGAGAAGATGATCGGCGCGCTGGAGGTGTCGAGCACGTCGTGCATCACCTTGGCCGAGACATGGGCGCAATCGACCATCATGCCGAGCCGGTTCAGCTCGCGCACCACCGCGCGGCCGAACTTGGTCAGCCCGTTGTGGCGCGGCGCGTCGGTGGCGCTGTCGACCCAGTCGAGTGTGGTGTTGTGGCATAGCGTCAGCAGGCGCGCGCCGGCGGCGTGCCAGACGCGCAAGGGCGAGAGGCTGTTCTCGAGCCCGATGCCGCCCTCGACCGCGATGATCGAGGCGATCCTGCCCGCCTTCTTCGCACGCAGGATGTCGGCGGCGCTCCGCGCCGGCATGAACACGTCCGGATGCGCCGCCTCGAGGCGCAGGATGACGTCGATTTGCTCCAGCGTCGCGCGCGCCGGGTTGGGCAGGGCGGGCGCGACATAGGCGGCCCAGACCTGGCCGGCGACACGGCCCTGGCGCAGGCGCGGGATGTCGGTATCGCTTTCCTTGTGCACGCGCTTGAGGTTGTAGCGCAGCACATCGCCGCGCGCCTCGGGGTGCTGGCGGATCACCCAGGGCAGGTCGTTGTGGCCATCGACCAGCGGCACGCGTTCAAGCAGCGCAATCGCCTGTTGCAGCGGGCTGCGCCGCGCGGATTTCGTCCTGGCCATGTCGGTCCTCTCCTTCCTGCGCGCCGCGGGGGCGCGGCGGAACTCTGGCATGCGCCCCCTCGCCCAACAAGGCGCCGGGCATGGCGGGCCATGCAACGCGCGCCCTAGCCGCTGCCCTCGATCTCACGCGAGAGCGCGATCAGCTCCTGCGCATGCGGGTGCGTGGCCCGGCCCGCGCGCAGCGCCGCCTCGTCCAGCGTCTCGACGATCTCGCCATGCTGCATCACCGCAAGCCGGGCGCAGAGATGCGCCACCACGGCAAGATTGTGGCTGACCAGGATGCAGGTCAGGCGGTGCGCGGCGCGCAGTTCGGCGAGCAGGTTCAGCACCTCGGCCTGCACCGTGGCGTCGAGCGCGCTGGTGGGCTCGTCGAGCAGGAGGACGGACGGGCCGGCGATCAGCGCGCGCGCGATGGCGACACGCTGGCGCTGGCCACCGGAAAGCTGGTGGGGGAAGCGGAAGCGCACCGCGGCCGGCAGCGCCACCTCGTCGAGCGCGCGGGCGATGCGCGCATCCGCCTCGGCCATGCCGTGCACGATCAGCGGTTCGGCCAGGATGCGATCGACGGTCTGGCGCGGATTGAGCGAGCCATAGGGGTCCTGGAACACCATCTGCACGGCGCGGCGGAAATGGGCGTCGCGCCTGCGACCGAGCGTCCGGCCGGACACCGCCATGCTGCCGGTCCAGTCCTCGGCGAGGCCCGCGAGCGCGCGCAACACAGTGGACTTGCCCGACCCCGATTCGCCCACCAGACCGTAGCTCTCGCCCTCGGCTACCGTGAAGGAAACGCCGCGCACCGCATGGACGCGGCCGAAGCGCACATGCAGGTCGCGCACCGCGATCACGGCCCCTCCAGCCAGGCGGGATCGCGTGCAAGCACCGGCAGGCGTGGCTGGGCGCGATCGAGTCTCGGCAGGCAGCTGAGCAGGCCGCGCGTATAGGGGTGGCGCGCCGCGCGCAACTCGGAAGCAGCCAACTCCTCCATCACCCGTCCGGCATACATCACCGCGATGCGGTCGCAGAAACGCGAGACGAGCGGCAGGTCGTGGCTAATCAGCACGAGGCCCATGCCGCGCTCGGACACCAGCCGGTCGATCAGGCGCAGGATTTCGGCCTGCACCGTGGCATCGAGCGCGCTGGTGGGCTCGTCCGCGATCAGGAGGTCGGGGCCGGGGGCCAGCATCATGGCGATCATCACGCGCTGGCCCATGCCGCCGGAAAGCTCGTGCGGGTAGGCGGCGAAGACGCGGCCCGGGTCGCGGATCAGCACCTGGTGGAGGAGATCGAGCGCCGCCTCGCGCGCCTCGCGCCGGCCGCCGCCGCGATGGGCGCGCCAAGCCTCAGCGATCTGCTCGCCGGCCGGCATCACCGGGTTGAGCGAGAATTTCGGGTCCTGCACGATCAGCCCGATGCGTGCCCCGCGCAGGCGCTGCATCGCGCGCGGCGTGGCGGCGAAGATGTCGATGCCGTCGAAGCGGAGTGCATCGGCGCGCACCCTGGCGGCCGGTGGCAACAGGCGCATCAGCGCCCGGCCCGTGACCGACTTGCCCGAACCGCTCTCTCCCACCAGGCCGAGCTTCTCGCGCCCGATCGCCAGCGACACGCCGCGCACCGCCGGCAGCCACCCGGTCCTGGTCGGGAAATCGACGCGAAGGTTGCGGATCTCGGCCAGCGCGCTCATCGCTGCTTCGGGTCCAGCACGTCGCGCAAGCCATCGCCGATCAGGTTGAAGGCGAGGCTGGCGAGGAAGATCGCGATGCCCGGGATCAGCGGCACCCACCACTGCTCCAGGATGTAGCGGCGCGAGGTGGCGATCATCGTGCCCCATTCCGGCAGCGGCGGCTGCGCGCCGAGCCCGAGGAAGCCGAGCCCCGCGGCGGTGAGGATGAAGGAGGACATGTCCAGCGTCACGCGCACGATCAGGCTCGGCACCGCCACGGGGGCGATGTGGCGGAGCACGATGCGCGGGGGCGAGGCGCCGATCATGCGCACGGCGGCGATGAAGTCGGCGTTGCGCACTGTAAGCGTCTCGGCGCGCGCCAGCCGCGCATAGGGCGGCCAGGCGGTCAGCGCGATGGCGATCACCGCGCTTTCCACCCCGGGCTTGAGCGCGGCGACGAAGGCCAGCGCCAGCACGAGGCGCGGGAAGGCGAGGAAGATGTCGGTCACGCGCATCAGCAGCCGGTCGAGCATGCCCCCGGCATAGCCTGCGGCGCAGCCGACCAGGAGCCCCACCGGCGCCACCAGCACCACCACCGAGACGACCATGCCGAGCGTGATGCGCGCGCCATAGACCAGGCGCGACCAGAGATCGCGGCCGAGTTCGTCGGTTCCGAACCAGTGTGCGGTCGAAGGCCGGGCAAGCCGGTTGGCGAGGCTCTGCGCGCCCGGATCGTGCGTTGCAAGCCAGGGCGCGAACAGGGCGATGACCAGCAGCGCAGTGACAACGACCAGCCCGGCCATCGCCAACCCGTTGCGGCGGAAGGCGAGCCAGGCCTGGTAGCGCTGGCCCCAGGCCGCCTGCGCGCGGGACTGCGGCGCATCGGACAAGAGCCAATCGCGCGAGAACGGCTTGCTCATCGCGTGCGCGGGTCGAGCAGGCGATAGAGCGCGTCGGCCAGCAGGTTGAAGCCGACATAGATCAGCCCCACCACCAGCGTCGCGCCGAGCACGGCGTTCATGTCGGCGTTGAGCAGCGAGACGGTGAGGTACTGGCCAAGCCCGGGCCAGGAGAAGATCGTCTCGGTCAGCACCGCGCCTTCCAACAGCCCGGCATAGGTGAGCGTGATCACCGTCACCAGCGGCACGGCGGTGTTGCGGAAGGCGTGCTGCCAGATGATTCGCATCTCCGACAGGCCCTTGGCGCGCGCGGCGGTGACGTACTCCGATTGCAGCTCGGCCAGCATGAAGGCGCGCGTCATGCGCGCGATGTAGGCGAGCGAGAAGGCCGCCAGCACGCCAGCCGGCTGGGCGAGATGGTGAAGCGCATCGCGCAGCGCCGGCCCGTCGCCGGCCAGCGCGGCATCGATCGTGAGGATGCCGGTGCGCAGCGGCACCGCCTCCTGGAAGAAGATGCCCTGCCGCCCGGGCCCGGGCGCGATGCCGAGCCAGACATAGAACACCAGCAGCGAGGCGAGCCCGAGCACGAACACGGGCAGGCTGTGCCCGGCCAGGCAGAAGATGCGCACGCCCTGGTCGAGCCAGCTTCCCTGCCGCACCGCCGCTACCACGCCGAGCGGCACGCCGATCAGCGCCGCAAGAATGATCGCCGCGGTGGCCAGCTCGAAGGTGGCGGGCAGGAAGCGGACGATGTCCTCGGTCACGAGCCGCGTCGTCGCGACCGAGCGGCCGAGATCGCCGCGCAACAGGTCGGCGAGATAGCGCAGGAACTGCTCATAGAGCGGCCGGTCGAGGCCGAGCTCGATGCGCATGCGCTCGACCACCTCCTGCGGCGCGCGGTCGCCGACGATCGCCAGCACCGGATCGACCGGCATCACGCGCCCGATCAGGAAGGTGACGAGTACAAGGCCGAGCAATGTCATAGGAATGCTTGCCGCCGTGGCGGCCAGGGCGCGCAGCCGCGCCAGAAAACGGCGGACGCGCACCCGCCGCGCCTCCGCCCGGTCGTGCGCCAGCGGCTCGCCCGCCCTGCCGGAAGCTGCCTCGGTCATGCCGTTCCTGATGCCGCCGGCCCCGCGCGGGGCCATCGCGAAACTGTGGCATGGGGCAAACCGCGCTACAAGCCGCCCCCTCGGTTGCCGGCCCTTGCTTGCCGGACGGCGCGCGGCGTCAGATAGTGGTCGCCTTGCGCGCCGTCCCCGCGGCCCGCCACCCGGCCGGAGCGCGCCCTCGCGCGGCCCGGCCCCGATGGAGGTTCGCCATGCCCGTCAGCCGCCGCAGCCTGCTCCTCGCCCCGATTGCCATGCCCGCCCTGGTCGGCCTTCGCCCCAATGGGGCGCTGGCGCAGACGCCGCGCGACGTGGTGGTGATTGCCCGCCATATCGGCGACATCCTCAGCCTCGATCCGGCCGAGGCCTACGAGTTCTCGGGCAACGAGGTCTGCACCAACTGCTATCGCAAGCTGGTGCGCCCCGACGGCGCCTCGATCCGCGGCGACCTGGCCGAGCGCTGGGAGGTGAGCCCGGATGGCAAGCGCTTCACCTTCCACATGCGCGCAGGACAGGTGTTCACCCGCGGCGGCGCCGTGACCGCCGAGGATGCGGCCTTCTCGCTGCAACGCGCGGTGATACTCGGCAAGCCGCCGAGCTTCATCCTGACCCAGTTCGGCTTCACCAAGGACAATGTCCGCCAGCTGATCCGCGCCACCGACCCGCGCACCATGGTGCTGGAGCTGCCCGAAGCGCGCGCCACCACCTTCGTCCTTTACTGTCTCTCGGCCAATGTCGCGAGCATTGTCGAGCGGGCGCGCGCAATGGCCAACGAGCGCGACGGCGACATGGGCAACCAGTGGCTCAAGACCAACAGCGCCGGCGCCGGCCCCTACCGCCTGGCCGGCTACAACGCCAACGAACAGGTGACGATGGTCGCCAACCCGGAATACGGCGCCAACCTGGCCGTGCGGCGCATCCTGATCCGCCATGTGCCCGACCCGTCGGTGCAGTTCCTGATGCTCCAGCGCGGCGATGCCGACATCGCGCGCGACCTCGATGCCGACCGGCTGCGCGCGCTGCGCACGGACGCCAACTACAACCTGGTCACGGCGGCCCAGGGCACGCAGATGTACATCGCCATGAACACCTCGGTGCCCGAGCTTGCCAAACCGCAGGTGCACGAGGCGGTGAAGTGGGCGATCGACTATGACGGCATCGCGCAAAACGTCACGCCCGGCACCTGGGGTGTGCACCAGGCCTTCCTGCCGGCGGGCATGCCCGGCGCCATCACCGACCGGCCCTATCGGCGCGATGTCGCGCGCGCGCGCGCCCTGCTGGCCGAGGCCGGCTATCCGAACGGCTTCGCGATGGAAATGGACCATTACGGCAGCCCGCCCTTCGCCGACGTGGCGCAGGCAGTGCAGCGCAACCTCTCGGATGTCGGCATCCGCGCCTCGCTGCTTTCGGCCGATCCGCGCCAGGTGCTGACCAAGTCGCGCAACCGCACCACCAAGATGGTGCTGCTGCGCTGGAGCACGGACTATTTCGATCCCAACTCCAACGCGCAGTACTTCTGCGAGAACGACGACAATTCCGAGAACAACCGCCTGCGCGTCATGGCCTGGCGCCTGCACTGGATGGACCAGCCGCTGACCCAGGCCGCGCGCCAGGCGCAGCGCGAGAACGACGCGGCGCGACGCACGGCGATCTACGAGCAGATGCAGCGCGACTTCCAGCGCCGCGCTCCGGTTGCCTTCATGCTGCAACGCAACGAGATCGCGGCGCTGCGACGCAACGTCACGGGGCTTCAGCTCGGCCTGATGGCGGACTACACGCGCTACGAGAACCTGCGCAAGAGCTGAGGACGAGGCGGAACGGAACGAGCCGCACGGCACACACGGCAACTTCCCACTCCGAAACCGTGTCAGAGACGCCCGGCTGCATGCGGCGCACCAGCTGCATGCAGCCGGCTTCGCTTTGCGGTGTCGTGATCGTCGCTCGAGATGCGCGGGCGCATGGTGCAGCGCGGCACGGCCCCACCCGAGGAGCCCGCCACCACATGACAGCGCCATTATCTTGACTGAAGTCAACAACCCGTTGATTATTTTCAGAATTGTTTTGACTGGCGCCCTATTATCTGTCCTTGATAAGTTGTCCTCCGAACGCATCCAATCCACGCCGCATCGATTTCGTAGTAGGGAGGAATGAATGCTTGCAACCACGCACGACAATCTGATGTCCCGCTACTGGCACGGAGAGGGCCGGCTGGCGCCGCTCTATTGGGCCTGGGGCGTCGGTGGCAGCATTCTGCTTTCCGTCGCTGTCGCCGCTCCGCCGCTCGCCGGCATCGCTGGCCCGGAATGGGCCGCGCTGGGCATCGCCGCAGGTGGCATCTACACCCTTTGGATCCTGGTATCGACCTGGCGGTGTGCCGATAACATCGATCACGCTGTGATCCTCGGCGCGCCGCGCGAGGCCTGGTCCTGGTTGGCCCGCTACCTTACCGTCGCCTGGGCCATAAACGCTGCCGGCATGTCAGCGATCCTGATGAACTACCTGCTTCGCCCGATCTAGGGCTGTCGGCTGAAGTGGGGCGCCTGGCGTCGCGCCGATGCTGTTGGGGCTGTCACCGGGTGGTCGCCTGTTCTCGCCTCTGGCGCAGCACCGGCGGCGCGGAGAATGTCCACGTCTGCCGCCCGGTGCCACACGCCGGAAGGGCCGGTGCAGCACAAGCCTGGACTTGGCACCTTCGCCGGAAGCCCGTTCTTGCCTAAGCTTCGGAGTTGATCGATCGCGCACCCTGACCGCCAGCGACCCGCCGGTGCAGCAGGACCTGCGCACCTCTCCGGCTTGTGGCGGGCGTCATGAATGCGGATCTGTTCGCGGCGGATGCACGGCTCTCCAGCTACTGGTGGGACGCCACGCCCCGGCCCGACCTGCCGAATGCCGCGCTGCCGGCCAGCGCCGATGTGGTGGTGATCGGCTCGGGATACACGGGGCTGCACGCGGCCCTGCAAACCGCGCGCGCCGGACGCCATACCCTCGTCCTCGATGCCGAGGATGCGGGCTACGGCTGCAGCACCCGCAATGGCGGGCAGATCGGCACCAGCATCAAGCCGAGCTTCGAAGCGCTGGCGGAGCGCCTTGGATCGGCTATCGCCGCCGAGATCATCCGTGAGGGCCGGCGCTCGCTCGCCTGGATCGGCGACTTCATCCGCGCCGAGCAGCTCGATTGCGACTTCGCGTTCGCGGGGCGCTTCCATGCTGCCCACACCCCGGCCGAGTTCGAGGCGCTGGCACGCCGCATGGCGAACCAACCGAAGGGACTGGAGATCGAGGCCGAGATCGTGCCGCGCGCCGAGCAGCACACCGAGCTTGGCACCGATGCCTATCATGGTGGCGTGGTCTATACGCGCCACGCGACCCTCGATCCCGCCCGCTACCATCACGGCCTGCTCGCGCGCGTCCAGGCGGCCGGGGCCGGGATCCATGCTCATTGCCCGGCAACCGCGATCGCCGGGGACGGACAGGGCTTCACCGTCGCCACCCCGCGCGGGGCCATACGCGCCCGCGATGTGGTGGTGGCGACCAACGGCTATACCGGGCCGCTCGCGCCCTGGCTGCAGCGGCGCGTCATACCGATCGGCAGCTACATCATCGCCACCGAGCCGATCGCGCCCGAGCTGATGGCGCGCCTGATGCCGCGCAACCGCGCGGTCAGCGATACGCGCCGCATCGTCTACTACTACCGCGCCTCGCCCGATCGCCGCCGCATCCTGTTCGGCGGGCGCGTCTCGTTCCGCGAAACCGATCCGCGCAACAGCGGCCCGAAGCTCCATGCCGACATGGCGGCGATCTTCCCCGAGCTGGCGAGCCTGCGCATCAGCCATTCCTGGATGGGGTTCGTCGCCTACACCTTCGACGAACTGATGCATCTTGGCCGGCACGAGGGTATCCACTATGCGATGGGCTATTGCGGCTCGGGCGTCGGAATGGGCAGCTATCTCGGCATGCGCATCGGCCAGCAGGTGCTGGGGCTGGCGGAGGGGCGCACGGCCTTCGACAGCCTGCCGTTCCGGACACGGCCCTTCTATACCGGCAATCCCTGGTTCCTGGCGCCGAGCGTTGCCTATTACCGATGGCGTGACAAACGCGGCTAGACAGCGCCATCTCGGGAGTTGCCAACCTGTGGGCTGATTCACGTCCAGCAGGAGCCGATGCCACGGCGCGCCTCTGGCTCCGGTCGTTGCCGCACGACCCCGATGTCGGCATTCGCGGGTGGGGATCCACGCTGCCCGAGGCAATTGCGCAAGGCGCGCTCGCCCTCACGGCCGTCATGTCGACCGCTCCGGCTCTCCCGAAGGCGCTGGCCGAGGTGGCCTGGGAAGCACCCGACAGCGGGCTGTTGTTGGGGAGAGGCTGAATGCGATCAGCCACGAAATGGCGGCGCGGCCGATTTCCCTCGGCCAACTCGCTAGCGAGGTGCACGGCACACGAACAGCGCGGCACCCTCTGGGGCAAGACGCTCGGCACTCATTGCGGATACGACCTCGCGATCAGCGGCGTGGCCGCTTTCGAGCCGGATCTCGGGTGCGCGGTATCCGCCGGCGGCGTTGGCTTCGACACCTCCGGCGGTGTACGGACCTGCTCTACAAACTCACCGCCACCGCCATCCGCCCGGTACCGCGGGGGCTGGCTGGTTCGCTGTCTCAACACGTACCGGCAGGTGTTGGCAGCACCGCGAGGCTCGCGGGTGGAGCGCGATCGGCAATCGCGCGTGGGTGGGGCGATCTGCGCGACCTCGGCCGCATCGAGGAGAACGGAACCATGTCCGGC
Source organism: Alphaproteobacteria bacterium (assembly GCA_020850755.1). Lineage (GTDB taxonomy): Bacteria > Pseudomonadota > Alphaproteobacteria > Acetobacterales > Acetobacteraceae > JADZEB01. Next base: position 244,826 of record JADZEB010000016.1, read on the forward strand.
GCCCGGCCCGATTGCGTCTCGGAACGTGCCAGGATCGGCTAGGCGCGGGAGATGGGCACTCTCGGATCGGGAAATCACTCCCTCGAGGTCACGGCGGTGGCGGGAGGATTCGCTCCCACCGTCTCCCACGAGTTCGGGCTCGGACATGGCCGAGTGGTCGTCAGCATTCACTGCGGAGCGCGCCGCCTCGGCCCTCAGATCGGGTACGAGTTCCTCAAGGCAATGGCCATCGCGGCCTCGAACTACGGCACCACCCCACCCGGCCGCGAGCTTGCCGCGCCCGATCAGGCCAGAACCTGGCTACGCCATATCGGCGCGTGCTGCGGTGGTTTGCGCACTCGCCAACCGCGAGATCGTGAACCACTTCGCGCGCGACGTGTTCGACCACTTCCCTCCCGGCCGCGAGTTCGTGCACTTGTTCGCCGTGCCGCACAATACCTGCAAGGTCGCGCGACGCAGTGCCGTGGGCAGGAGAGCGAGCGTCTCGTGGTTGGGGAGGGCGCTACGCGTGCCCTGGCACCGGGCGCGCAGTTTCGTGCCCCGTCGCGCGCCTGCGCCTGTTGAACTGCATCAACGGCTGACGTGGCGATCGTGCGCCCTGCGCCGCTAGCGAACCTGCCCGCTCATGACGCACTGCACATCAAGGGCCGCGAATGACCGCCGGGTCGCTTCCACCGACCCCTCCACATCGATGCCTCGGCACGCATCCTCGATCACGACGGCCTTGAATCCGTCGTGCCGCGCATCCTCGGCGGAGTAGCGGACACAGAAATCGAAGGCAAGGCCAGCAAGGAAGATCCGCGTGAAGTCGCGCTCGCGCAGATAACCCGCAAGTCCGGTGCGCGTCTTGCGGTCGTTCTCGTTGAACGCGGAGTAGGAATCGATCTCGCGGTGATAGCCCTTGCGTAGAACAAGCTCCGCATGCGGGATGTGGAGATCGGCATGAAACTCGGCCCCGGGCGTGCCCTGCACGCAATGATCTGGCCAGAGAATCTGCGGCCCATATGCCAGACCGAGTGTCGTGTATGGGCTTCGGCCAGGGTGCGAGGAGGCGAAGGAGAGATGCCCGCGCGGATGCCAGTCCTGGGTCAGGACGACATGATCGAACCGGCGCGCAAGCCGATTGACCAGGGACACGACCTCGTCGCCGCCCGGTACGGCAAGGCCACCGCCGGGGCAGAAATCGTTCTGGATATCGACCACGAGCAGGATATCGCTGGGACCGGTGGCGATGTGCTCAGCCATGCTTGTTGCTCTCTCCTTCTTCCAGGCGGCGATCCACCTCTGCTGTCAATCGAACCAGGGCATCGCCGACACGCACTGCATACTCGGTGCGAGGCTGAAGCTGCCGCAATCGCTCCGGCAGGCGCGCGATATCGCGCGCGGCCCGCACCCGGATATCGGCAAGGCTTGTCCTGGGGCCGGTGCGGCGTCCCTCGTGCATCACCTGCTCTATCAGTGGCTCGCCGGGCTGGTGGTCCGTCTCCACGGAAATGACGTCGCCGCACATGCGCCCGTCCTCGTCGTACTGGCGCCAGACCTGCTTTCGGCCCGGCCATGTGGCCTTGCCGGCGGAACGTTTGCGCCGCGCGAGGCCGGCATACTCCTGCAGCTTGTAGGCACAGTCGAGCGCCGGCACGTCGGAGGATGTGGTCAGCGCTGTGCCGACGCCGAAGCCATCGATTGGCGCACCGGCGCCAAGCAGCGCGGCAATCGCATGCTCGTCAAGGCCGCCGCTGGCCAATATCGCCACGTCCTTGAGACCGCCCGCATCGAGGATGCGGCGCACCTTCTTCGCGAGGTCCGCAAGTTCACCGCTATCAAGGCGCACCCCGCGAATGGCGATGCCAGCCGCCCTCAGTTTGGGTGCCAGCGCCACCACCTTGTGTGCGCCCGCCTCGGTGTCGTAGGTGTCGATCAGGAGCGTGAGGTTCTTCGGCCGGGACCGCGCGAAGGCTTCGAATGCCGTCGTTTCGTCGTCATGCGCCTGGACGAATGAATGCGCCATCGTGCCGAATGTCGGAATGCCGTAAAGCCTTTCCGCCAGTATCGTGGCCGTGCCCGCGAACCCAGCGATGTAGCTGGCGCGCGCGGCCATCAGTCCTGCCTCCGCGCCATGCGCGCGGCGCAGCCCGAAATCGATCAGCTGCCTGCCCTGCGCGGCCAGCACCATGCGCGCCGCCTTCGCCGCGATCAGCGACTGGAAATGCAGGATGTTGATCAGCCGCGTTTCCACGAGTTGCGCCTCGGGCAGCGGCGCGATCACGCGCAGGATTGGCTCGTTCGGGAAGAACACCGTGCCTTCGGACATCGCGTGGACATGGCCGGTGAAACGAAACGCGGCGAACGCCTCCAGCGCCTTTGCACTGAAGCGGCCAGTCTCCTGCAGCCAGTCGATCTCCTCGGGCAGGAAGCTTACCTGTTCGAGGTAGTCGAGCGCCTGTTCCAGTCCAGCGGCGATCAGGAAGCCCCGGCCGGGCGGGAGCTTGCGCACGAAGAACTCGAACACCGCGACCCGGGTCTCACCATGATCCAGATAGGCCTGCATCATATTGAGTTGGTAGAGATCGGTAAGCAGCGGTGTAACCGGTTCAATCATTCGATCACCAGACACGAGACGGACACGCAAGCGGACCGGGTGGCCCACTCCAGGCTTGGTCGGTCTGCTCGGTCAATACCCCAGCATCGGATCATAGAGCGTGACCGGCCTTTCGCCCCGTTCGAACCGCAGGATGGCATCGGCCACGAAACGCGCCCGCGACGCACGACTCGGTAGGCTGGCGACATGCGGCGTTACGATCACGCGGGAATGCGTCCAGAGAGGGTCCTCCGGCGCGAGCGGCTCCTGCTCGAAGACGTCCAGTATCGCCCATGCGACATGGCCGCTGTCGATCGCAGCAAGCAAGTCCAGGCGCGGCACTTGCTGGCCTCGCCCGGCATTCACGATGCATGCGCCCTTCTTGAGCCAGCGCAAGGCATCGGCACCAAGTATTCCCTGGGTCTGCGGTGTTGCCGGCAGCAGGCACACCGCGATGTCGAGTGATTCCAGGAAGGGCCTCAGCTCGCACGCTCCCGCATAGGCACGAACCTTCGGGATCGATCTCCTTGTCCTGCTCCAGCCTGCGACGTCGAAGCCCAGGGCCACCAGCGCGTTCGCACAGCGCCTGCCCATCATGCCCATGCCAAGAATGCCCACCCTTCGGTCCCTGGCGAGCGGCGGATCATGGAACTTCCAGATCCTCTGCCGCTGCTGCTGCTGAAGCGTCGGAATGTCGCGGTGCAGATGGAGCACGGCCCACGAGACGAATTCCGCCATCTGATCCGCGGCCTCGGGCGGGACCGTGCGTAGGATCGGGATGTGGCGCGGCAGTCCCGGGTCGGCCAGGATATGCTCCACGCCCACCGCGGATGACAGGATCAATCGGAGGTTGGGCATGCGTGCAAGACGCCCCGGCTCCGGCTCCCACACCATCGCATAGTCGATGTCCGCAAGCGCCCCGGACTCAGTCCAGCAGCGGATCTCGAGATCGGGTATTGCCTCCTTGAACAGTACCCGCCATTCGGGAATTGCCGTCGGCCCGCCCGACTTCACGACCATGACGCGATTGCCGCTGGAAGTAACCATGAGCGCTCCCGAACGTCATGAATTGCGCCACGAAAGCCGGATCCCTGCCGAGCCGGTCCCGTGATGCCGTGCACCACGCTATCGGGGGTCGAGGCTCTCCAAGCACGCCCGCCCCCAGGCAAGGATCGCACCCGATCACGCTGGCACAGCATTGCGCGATGTTCCATGCTTGGCCAACACGAAAAGCGGAGGGGCAATGACTCGCTTTCTGGATTCCAGCGCGGTTGCCAAGGCCCTGCCATGGCCTGCCGTCATCGAGGCCGTGGAGACAATGCTGAAGGAGGGCTGCACCTACCCGCCGCGCCAGGGCTACGCCATTCCGGTTCCAGGGGAGCCGGACGCAACCCTGCTGACGATGCCCGCCTGGATCCCTGGCTCATCCATTGGCGTCAAGGTCGTCAACGTGTTTCCCGGGAACTCCGGTAGGGGGCTGGCGGCAGTGAACGGGATCTATGTCCTGTTCGACGGAAGGACCGGTCAGCCATCCGCCATCATGGATGCCGATGAGCTGACCGTGCGCCGCACTGCAGCCGCGTCCGCGATCGCCGCCCGCCGCCTCGCCCGGGCCGATGCAAAGCATCTGCTGATCGTCGGCACTGGTCGCCTTGCACCGGCCCTCGGTGCAGCGCATGCGCAGGACCGCTCCCTCGATCGTGTCTCCGTGTGGGGCCGCGATCCACGCAAGGCCGCCGCAACAGCCCGGGCGTTGCAGGCCGCCGGCCTCCCTGCCGATCCGGCGGGCGACCTCGCCCGCGCGGCGCAGGAGGCGGACCTGATCTCGTGCGCCACACTTGCGACCGAACCGCTGATCCTAGGAGAGTGGCTTCGTTCCGGGACGCATCTAGATCTCGTCGGCGCATTCAAGCCAAACATGCGCGAGGCCGACAGCAGCGCCATGAAGCGCGCAGACCTTCTGTGCGTCGACACCCGACCAGGCGCGCTCGCCGAGGCAGGCGACATCGTCATCCCGATGTCGGAGGGCGCGATCGGCGAAGGCGCCATTGCCGCCGATCTGCGCGAGCTGGTTCTGCGACGGCATCCCGGACGGACCAGCGCCAAGCAGATCACGATATTCAAGTCGGTCGGGTTCGCGCTCGAGGATCTCGCCGCCGCGCGCACCGTAGCCGGGCATTGGCAAGACCCGCCTCAGTAGCCTTCCGTGATGATCTCTTCGGCCAGACTGTTGTCCACGCACACATCAAACGGCTTGTCCGTCGCGATCAGTCCACCAGACAGAAGGCCAGCCTTCAACCGGTCGAACGCCTCGCGCGGCAGGATCGGCACCTCGCACCAAAGCTGGTTGCGCTTGTAGCGCGCAATGCTGCGGGTCAGGACCTCGCGGGGGACATGCGTGAAGTGCGAGCCCACCACGTCCGCGATCTCGGACGCGTCACTGCGTCCCACCCACCGCAACGTCCTCGCGATGGCGCGGGTCATGCGCTTGAGCTCGTCGCGACGCGCCGCGATGACATCGTCATTGGCGTAGAAGGAGGTGTAGGAGCATAAGCCGCGGCTTGCCTGCGTGTACCAGACATGGCCGACGCCGCTCATCTCGAGCTGGGTCGCGAATGGCTCAAGGACTTGCACGACATCGACGCGATCAGCCAAGAGATCCTCGGCATTCTGAGGCATCGGACGGTCGGCTATGCGGGTCAGCTTGCTCGGGTCAATACCGTGCTGGCGCAGATCCTCCTGGAAGCACATCCAGGGCGTCGGCACCTCCGAGGTGCTGGCAAACCGCAAGCCGAGCAGGTCGCTGTGCCTGTAGCCCGGGTTCGGACGGCGTCCGACCAGATAGAACGGGTCGCGTATCACGACCGCCCCGAAGCAGACCAGGCGAACCTTCGGGTCGCGATCCCGCAACAGCATGACACGCATCGGCCCGCCCCAGGTCACATCGACCGAGCCGGAGATTATCGACGTCGCGGCCGAGATCCAGCTGTCCGGCGTCACCAGGCGAACGTCGAGGCCCTCCTGCCTGAATGCGCCAAGCGCGAAAGCGGCATAGAAGGGAGTGTAGAAGATCGCGCGGAAGGGTTCTTGCAGCGAAATGGGCATGACACCTGCTCAAAAGCTAGATTCAGGGGAACGGGCAGCCAGGAAGGGCTCGATGCAGGCGAGAAAACCCTGCGGATTCTGCGCATGCACCCAGTGACCGGCACGCGCGACGACCTCGGTCCGCGCCGCCGGAAACATGGCACGGATCGCCGCGGCATGGCGCGGCTGGATGTAGTCCGATCTCTCGCCCGCGACAAACAGAGTGGGGCCTGCATAGCGAACGCCATTCGGCATCTCGGGGAAAGCCGCGAGAACCGCGATGCCCGCCCGCAAGGCTTCGAGATGGATCTTCCAGCGATAGCGCCCGGTCGCGTCGGCGGAAAGGTTCTGCAACAGGAACTGTCTGGTCTCGGCATCCGGGACCGACTGGGCCAGAGCGGCGTCGGCATCGGTTCGGCGTCCCACGGCGTTCAGGTCAACCGCAAGCATCGCCTCCACATAACCAATGACGCGCGGCTCATAGCGTACGGGCGCTATATCGACGATCACCAACCGATCGACCATCTCGGGCCTGGTGAGGGCAAGGGTCATCGCCGTCTTGCCGCCCATGCTATGGCCAATCACGGCACATTGGTTGATGCCGCGCTGTTTCAGAGCATGGATGACATCGCTCGTCATCACCGGATAGTCGCATCGCCACGCCCACGGACTGTTGCCGTGGTTCCGCGCATCCAGGGCGAGCACGCGAAACCGCGCACCGAGCGATCGCGCGATGCTGGCCCAGTTCAGCGCCGATCCGAACAGGCCATGGAGAATGGCCACCGGCGGTCCCTGCCCGGTCTCCACCACACTCAGTGCAACCGGCCCGCCCGCGCCCACGTCCTGTTCGCCCGTCACGTCTCGATCCACTGCCAGGGCCGTGGCGGGGGAATGTCGGGATTCTGTGCGAGCATCCGTTCCCACACCCGCCGCGTGACGAGTTGCGCCTCCTTGACCAGCGCCTGCTCGTCAATCGTCAGCACCTTGCCCCCGCGCATCAACCACTCGCCATCGCAGATGGTGCTCTCGACGACGCCCGGATGCCCGTAGTGGACAAGATTGCCGACCAGGTTGATCACCGGCGTGAGCGACGGATTGCGCAGATTGACGATGGCAAGGTCAGCCTTCTTGCCCGCCTCGATCGTGCCGAGATCGTCCAGACGGCCGATCGCAATGGCCCCGTTGCGGTTCATGCCGTCGAAGATCGCCTCCGGCTGCGGCCTTATCCCAAGCCCGTAGGATCCGCGATGGACGATCAGGCCGATCTTCATCGTGTGGAACAGGTCCTCGGTCATGTTGTCGGACCCGAAGCACACGTTGACACCGCGGTCGCGGATATAGCCGGCCCGGACGGGGTGCGGCCCGCGGCGCGAGGAATTCGCTGGGCAGTGGACGAAGTGCACCCCCTTCTCGGCCAGGATGTCGATGTCTCCTTCCGTGCAGTAGGTCCAATGCGCCCCGATCACGTCCGGGGCCGCCCAGCCATGATGGTCCAGGAACTCGGCCGGCGTGCAGTTCCAGCGCGCCCGCACCTGCCTCACCTCCTCGATGCTTTGAGCCAGATGGACCGTGCGCGGCATGTTGTGCTTGCGCGCGAGCGCCGTGAGCTGGTCCAGCATCCAGGGCGAGCAATTGTCTGTTGCGTGCGCTGCGATCTGGATCTGAAGGCGGCCGCCATGCTTGTTGTGGAAGCGCTCGATCCCTTCCACGGTGCGGTCGAGAAAGGTCTGGCCAAATTCACGATCCTCGCTGTAGTCGCCCCTGCGGATCTTCAAGGTGTTGACGTCGGCGCAGTTCTCGGACAGCAACAGGCGCGCACCCGTGCGCGCCATTCCCTCGGCATATGATGTCACATGGCGGAACGGATCGACGAACATCGTCGTGCCGCAGCGTATCCCCTCCAGCACGCCGAGCACGGCCATGACCGTGCGTTCTTCCGCACTCATCGTGTAGGACACCGGCGACATGTAGCCATAGACGGCATTACCGTCCCAGTCTTCGACGGTACCGCGCAGGACGGTCAGGATCGTGTGCGTATGGCTGTTGATGAACCCCGGGATGACGGCCTTGCCCGTGCAGTCATAGACGGGAACCTGCGGATTGGCGTGTTCGATCTCCCTGGTCGGCCCCACCGCAGCGATGCGGTCTCCCTTGATCAGGATTGCTGTGTGGTGCAGGACCCTCCGATCGTCGTCCTGCGTCACGACGACCGCGTTCTTCATCAACATGTCCATCGGACGCTCCACCCGGCTGGCTGCAACGCGGTGATGCACACACTTGCCCGCACCGCGGCACTAGAGTTTGGCCCGGCCTGCCGCGATCTCCGCGATCAGGGACGCGAACAAGGCGCCGCGCTGGGCAATCGAGGACACCTCCACGGTCTCGCGCCGGCTGCAACTGTCGTGGCAGATGGGGCCCAGGCCATCGAGAGTGGGAACGCCAAGCCCGGCGGCGAAGCTCCCGTCCGAGCCGCCGCGCGAGACAACCGCATGGATCGGCGCGTCCAGGCGCGCGCAGATCCGCTCGGCAAGGGAATAGAGACGCTTGGTCCCCTCATGCGTCGGGAAGGCCGGGCGCGTGAAACCGCCGCGCATCGTCACGCTCACGCGCCTGTCGCGGGGTGGCCGGGACACGATCTCGCGGACCTGCTGCAACATCCTCTCGGCGTTGTCGGCGTCGGGCGCACGCAGGTCCAGATGCATCTCGCCCGATGGCGGCACCACCTGCCGCGCGGCGCCGCTGCGCAGGATGCCGACAGAGGCATAGAGGGACTTGTCTGGATCGGTGAGTGCCTCGAGCGGCCCAACCAACGAGGCCAGGGCTGACAGAGCGCTTGCCCCGTCCTCCGGCCGTGCACCGCAATGGGCCGATACGCCCGTCGCCTCGATATAGACGGCGCCGACAGCGCCGCGCCCGATCACGATGCCACCCTTCGGCCGACATGGCTCCAGCGTCAGGCAGGCATCGGCGTTGCGTGCCTCGGCCTCGATCCAGCCGCGCGATTGCGGACTGCCGATCTCCTCGTCCGGGACAATGAGATAGGTGACGGAACCAAGTCCGGCCAGCGCGCCCATCTCCTGCAGGATGCGCAGTGCGAACACCGCCATCACGACGCAGGACTTCATGTCGCCCACGCCAGGGCCGGTGATCCGGTCGCCGCTGCGCGAGAAGGGCCATTCATGCGTGATGGCGGGCCAGACCGTGTCCGCGTGCCCGAGGATCAGGAGACGCGGGCCGTTGCCAAGCTTCAGCCGCGCGGTGAACTGATCGCCGCGTCCGGGCAAGGGCGCGCGCTCGATCGCAAAGCCCAGCGCCGCAAGCGTCTCGCCGATCGCATCCTCGACACGATTGACACCCTCGGCCATGTAGGAGCCGCTGTCGATATTCACCACCCGCTCCGTCAGCGCGAGAAGATCGGGCAGGTGGCGCTCGAAGGCAGCGGCAAAGGCGCGTGGGTCCTGCATGATGGCCTCCATTGCACTTCAGGGGATTACGGAACGGCGCTAGCCAAGGCGACGCCGTGCCCTAGCCCTTCGCCAGATACGGCACCAAGGCCGGGCTCGCGGCGCGGAAGTGCTCGCTCGGCGGCAGGCCAAACAGCTTCAGCGCGGCGAAGGCGCAAGCGAGGTTGGAACTCACCAGCACCGGCCCGCCGGAGCCCGCCACGCGCACCATGGCGTCAACGGTCGCCATCCCGGTCCCGGACATCAGCACGACCGCGCCCTTGGGCACCTGGATCTTGGCAAGCCCATCCAGCACTTCCTCGGTGGTCAGGTCGTAGGCGCGGAATTCCTCCGACACCTTGAAGACGCCGCTCAACTGGAACCCGCAGGCGCTCCAATAGGCCGCCGACTTCTCGGTGAGCCAGCCGGGATAGGGCGAGAACAGGTACACCTTGTCGGCGCCAAGCGCGGCCAGGGTCTCGCGGATCGCCATGCTGGCCTGGATCACCGGCCGACCGCCCGCTCCGTTTGAAAGCGCGCGGGAGCGCTCCACGTCCTGCTCGGGCGTCAGCGAATAGGAGGGGCCGGTGATGCCCACCATGAAGGCATCGATCGCCAGCACGCCGAAGCTCTGGATCAAGCGCGGGTAGTGCTCGACATACTGGACCTGGCGGACTTCAAGCGGCTGGCCCGGAAACAAGGGCAGGCGCGTGGAGTGGACTCCGCAGGCCAGCGGGCACAGGGCACGAAGCTCCAGCTCGACCGTCGGGTTAGAAGGTGGCGTGATCAGGCCGAGACGCTTGGTCGGGACCACGTTCGGAAGGGACGTCATCACCTTGCTCCTTTGGCCGGCGCGCCGACGCGCGCGATGTCGATCATGCAGGCATCCACGAGGAAAGCGCGTGCCATGTGGGGATCAGCGGCGGCCGATCGCACCTGATCAAGCCAGCTGCTGCCACGCACGGTGCGGTCGGTCCGAGGCAGCAGCGCACCCATGACCACCTCGAGCCGTGCTTGCGCCCACGCATCAAGCAATGCGCCCGTACCGCCGGCAGCGATCGCGGCGAGCGTGTCTGCAAGCGTTATGGCATCCTGGATGCCGGCGTTCATGTTCATGCCGCCGCGCGTGTTTGTGAGGTGCGCGGCGTCACCGATCAGCACCACATCACCGCTGCGATAGCGACGCGCCATGCGCTTGCTGACGCCGTAGACATCGCTGGAGACGAGCGGCAGCGGGTCCGGCGCTGCCGGCAGGAAACGTCTGACGATCGGGGCGTAATAGGACGGGTCCATCGCCGCCGCGTCCGGCAGGTCGGGCGGAATGCGGATGATCACGCGCCACACATCGCGCATGCGCAGGAGAGAGATCGAATCGGCGCCGTCAAAGACATACGAAACCGGTGCAAGGCGGCTCACGGCCAGTTCCAGCGGCGCCGCAGTCATCAGACGAAGCACCCGATGTGCGTAGGGCGCATCATCGACATCGATGCCGGCGGCGGTGCGAATAGCCGAGCCTGCACCGTCGGCACCGACGACGAGGGACGCCGGCACCCGCGTCTCGCCCGACGGCCCGCGGACGGTCACCACCGGACCGGCCGGACCCTGGCTCACGCCAACGGCCTCGGAGTCGAACGCCACTGCGTCTGGCGCCAGGCGCCGCAGCACCTCAAGCAGGGCTGGCGTGAGACGTGCCTGTTCCAGATGGAACCGGAACGGCAGACGGGACTCCGTGGCGACAAGGCTGAGGGGGAAGTCGGCGACCAAGCCATCGGCCACCGTGAAGTAGCCGATGCGGTCGATCACATGGCCGAGCGGGCGGATGGCTCCAAGGACACCGAGTTCGTCGAGTATCTCCAGCGTCGGCGGGTGGAATGTCGAGGCGCGCGAAGCCGTGGACAGCCCCTCCCGCTTCTCGAACACGCGCACCGGCAATCCACGCTGGGCCGCTGCAAGGGCGAATGTCAGCCCCACCGGCCCAGCCCCTGCAACGACGATTGGCGCTGCTCCCGCCATGCCTACCCTCGCTTTCACACGGGACGACGATACAGCCGACTTGCCCGCTTGACCATCGTGGGAGAAAGTGGGGCATGTCCTCGCCCGACCCATCCGCCGCCGCGCAGCCCCCTTCGGTTTTCGACGATGTCATCGCCTGGGCCGAGCAGTTCCGCCCTGGCGACCCCGTCGACCAGAAGGTCAGGCTCCTGCTGCTCGACAGCATCGGCTGCATCGCAGCCGGTCTCCAGAACGATACGGTCCGCCAAGCGGCGGAACGCCTTGCACTCGCTTATCCCGGCACGGTGCATCTGCCCGGAAGTGCGATCGGCCTCGCGCCCGGCGGGGCGGCACAGCTTGCCGCGATGGCCCTCTGCTGGGACGAGGCGTGCGAGGGGCTGGCCCGCGCCCATGGCCGGCCCGGGGTTGCCGTGGTGCCCGCGTGCCTCGGGCTCGGCGCGCGGACGGGGCTGCCCGATGGCAGCCTTGGCTCGCTGCTGCGGGCCATCGTGGTGGGATACGAGGTTGGCGGGCGGGCCGGCCAGCTTTGGCGCATCCGGCCGGGCATGCATGTGGACGGCAGCTGGCACAGCCTCGGCGCTGCGGTGAGCGCGGCAAGGCTGCTGGGGGCCGACCATGGCGCGCAGGGCCATGCCGCGCAGATCGCCGCCTGCCAGGTTCCGTTCAGCCTCTACCGGCCGATCACGGTTGGTTCGCTTGCGCGCAACACCTATCCGGCGCATGCGGCGGCGCTGGGCGTGCTGGCGGGCTCGGCCGCCGCCGCCGGCATCGCTGCGCCGGAGGATGCTCTCGCCGAGGCACGCAGGCTCGCCCTGGGCCACGAGCCGCCAGGCGAGCGCGATGCCGCCGGCCACTGGATGATCCTGGAAGGCTACCTGAAGCCCTTCGCCGCGGTCCGCCATGTCCACTACGGTGCGGCAGCCGCGATTGCCATGCGTGAGCGGCTGGGCGGCAACACCCGCAGCATCCGCGGCATCACGCTCACGATCTACGAGGAGGCGATCCGCTATTGCGCCAACCGCAACCCGCAGGCGCCGATCCAGGCCCAGTTCAGCCTGAGCTACGGCCTGGCAGCGGCGCTGGTGCTGGGGGATCTCGGGCCTGCCGCCTATGGCCCGGCCATGCATGATCCGGAGATCCGGCGTCTGGAGAGGTTGGTGCGGATCGAGCCCTGCCGCGACCGCACCGCGCGCGGCGTGCGCGGCGCCACGCTGCATGTCGAGACCGATGTCTGCGTCGCGACCGAATCTGCGGACAGTGTTGCCGGCGACCCGGATCGGCCGCTGTCGCGCGACGAGACGGTCGCCAAGTTCGAGCGCTATGCCGGGGCGCCGCTTGGCCCGGATCGCGCCCGCGCCCTCTGCGCGGCGATCCTGACCGCCGACTGGTCCACCCCATTTCCACCAGTGCTAGACGCGTGATCGCGAAGGTGCACCATGAACACCGCCAGCGCTGCCGCCGCCGTTGAACTTTGCCAGGAGTATCTCGCCCGCATGGAGGCACGCCAGCTCGATGCCGCGGCGGCGATGCTGGCTCCCGGCGCCGGCATCGTGTTCCCGGGCGGCGCCGTGCGCACCAATGTCCACGAGATCGCCGCCGGCAGCGCCCGCCGCTACAGCCGCATCGGCAAGCACATCGCCCACTGGGACGTGTGCGCCGGCACTGCACCGGGCGAGTTCATCGTCTACAGCATCGGCACGCTGCACGGTGCCTGGACCGACGGCACGCCGTTCCAGGGCATCCGCTACATCGACCGCTTCGTCGTCAAGGGCGGCCAGATCGTCCGCCAGGAAGTCTGGAACGACGCGGCCGAGGTCAAGGGCTCCTCGCCCGGCTGACGTCCCTGCCCGAAAGCCGCGCCACAAGGAAGCCTCGCGATGGCGCTCGACCTTCTCATCCGCAATGCCCGCCTCGCCTGGCGCGAGACCGAGCCGCTGCACGATATCGGCGTGCGCGACGGCCGGATCGTGGCGCTCCAGCCAGGCATTGCCGGCGACGCTGGAGAGGTGGTGGACGCCGCCGGCCGACTGGTTTCCCCGGGATTCGTCGAGAGCCACATCCATCTCGACAAGTCCTGCATCATCGACCGGTGTGGCTGCGAGGAAGGGCGCAACGCCTTCGCGGTCAAGCGCATCTCGGCGATCAAGCCCGAGATCACGGCGGACGATGCGCACAGCCGCGCCGCGCGCACGCTGGAGCGCTGCCTGATGAACGGCGCGACCATCATGCGCACCCATGCCGAGGTGGACCCGCGCATCGGCCTGCGCGGATTCGAGGGCGTGAAGCGGCTGGTCGCCGAATATGCCTGGGCGATCGACATCGAGATCTGCGTCATGGCGCAGGAGGGCTGGACCAACCTACCGGGTGTCGACGAGCTGATGGTCGCGGCGCTGCAGAACGGTGCCAGGGTCGTCGGCGGCGCGCCGGGCTACGATACCGATCATCCCGGCCAGATCCGCCGCATCTTCGAACTCGCGCGTGAATACGATCTCGATGTCGACATCCATCTCGACTTCGGCAACGACGCCAACGACATGGACGTGCCGCTGGTCTGCGACCTGACCGAGCAGTATGGCTGGGGCGGGCGCGTGGCGATCGGCCATGTCACCAAGATGTGCGCCCTGCCGCCCGACGCGTTCGACCATATGGCCAGGCGGCTGGCCGACACAGGCGTTGCCCTAACCATCCTGCCCGCGACCGACCTGTTCCTGATGGGCCGCAACCAGGAGATGAACCCGCCGCGCGGCATCGTCGATGGCAACCGCCTGATCCGGCACGGCGCGACCGCCAACTTGTCCACCAACAACGTGATGAACCCGTTCACACCATATGGCGACTGCAACCTGATCCGCATGGCCAATCTCTATGGCCTCTGCGTCCAGGCCGCCTCGGCGGAGGAAATCGCGCGCTGCTTCGACATGTTCACGATCCAGGCGGCGAAGCTGATGCGCGTGCCGGACTACGGAATCGCGGTCGGCAATCCCGCCGATCTGGTGATCGTCAATGCGCCTGATCGCCGCCACGCCATCGCCGAGAACCGCGAGACGCTGATGAGCTTCAAGCGGGGGCGGCGCGTCTTCACGCGCGAGCCCGCAGTTCTTCATCGCCCGAGCTAGCCCAAGGAGGCATTCATGTCCGACAACCCGCTCGTCCCGGCCGGAGAGGCATGGGAATGGCCCGAGAGCGAGTGGCGCCGCGTCGTCAACAAGGTCCGCGCCGGGCGCTGCCTCAAGCCCAGGACCTGGCCGGGCGGGGCACGCTGCGCCGTGGCACTCTCGTTCGACAGCGACCACGACACCATTCCGCTGCGCGACAAGGACATCTCGCCCGGGCGGCTCAGCCAGGGCCAGTATGGCCATCGCCAGGGCGTGCCGCGTATCCGCAAGCTGTTGCAGCGCTACGACCTCAAGGCGACCTTCTTCGTCCCGGCCGTGGTGGCGCTTCTCTACCCCGAGGAGCAGCGCGGGGTCGCGGCCGAGGGCCACGAGATCGGCATCCATTCCTGGATCCACGAGCGCAACTCGGTACTGCCCTATGAGGTCGAGCGCGACCTGAACTTCCGCGCCCGCGACGTGCTGGAGAAGGTGTCCGGCCAGCGCCCCGTGGGCGTGCGCACGGCCTCGTGGGATTTCAGCCCGCACACGCTCGCCATCACGCGCGAGATGGGGCTTCTGTATGATTCATCGCTGATGGCCGATGACGAGCCCTACGAGCTGGTCGAGGACGGGCAGCCGACCGGCATCGTCGAGCTGCCGGTGGAATGGATCCGCGACGATGCGGTCTATTTCAACATGGTCCGCTTCGGCGGCCTACGCCCCTACACCCCACCCGCCGGCGTGTACGAGATCTTCCGCCGCGAGTTCGACGGCGCCTATGCCGAGAACGGCCTGTTCCTGCTGACCAACCACCCGCACTA
The DNA here is from genome assembly GCA_020850755.1 of Alphaproteobacteria bacterium. Taxonomy (GTDB): domain Bacteria; phylum Pseudomonadota; class Alphaproteobacteria; order Acetobacterales; family Acetobacteraceae; genus JADZEB01. Next base: position 259,860 of record JADZEB010000016.1, read on the forward strand.
TATCGGGCACCGCTCGCGCATCCAGATCCTGGAGGAACTGATCCGCTACATGCGCAGCCATTCGGGCGTGTGGTTCGCCACCCACGCCGAGATCGCGCAGTACTGCAAGGACCAAGCGGGCCTGTAGCCCCTTCCCCGGTCGGTGGTGGCGCCGCGACCGCTCAGCGCTGCGCCACCGCCGCCGACCAGGGCGAGGCGATGTCGGACATGCCGGTGCGCAGCCCGTCGCCCCCGAGAACGATCACGTTCGGGTTGGCGAAATTGCCGGGCAGCGCATTCTGCTCGACAGTCTGCACCGGGAAGCGCGCCGCCAGCGCCGCGACGATCTCGGGCGGCATCAAGCGGTTCACCACCACCGTATCGCCGCCCGACACGTCGATGCGCGGATGGTGCCCCGCCTCGGCCGGGTCCATGCCGAAATCGCCGATGAACGCCATCAACTGGACCACGGCGGCGAGGATCTTGCGCCCGCCCGACGCGCCGCCGGCAAGCCAGGGCTTGCCGTCCCTGGCGACGATGATCGGGCTCATGTTCGTCAGCGGCCGCTTGCGCGGCGCGATCGAGTTGGGCTGGTTGGGCCGCGGATCGAACCACATCATGCCGTTGTTCATAAGGACACCGCTGCCCGGGAGTACGAGCCGGCTGCCGAAGGAGGAGAGCAAGGTGGTGGTCATCGACACCATCGTGCCCTCGGCGTCGACCACGGTCAGATGCGTCGTGCAGGTATCGCCCTTGCCCTCGCCGTCCGTGTCGCCCAGGCCGGCGAGGCGTTCGGCATAGGCCGCGCGCAGCGCCTCCGCCAGGGACACGAACCACTGCGCGTCCGGCCTCTGGCCGAGCGGCGCCTTGGCGAGATCGGCCAGCACGCGCCGCATCGTCGGCGCAGCGGTGAGGCCCCCGGCGGTCTGCACCGTTCGCCCGCGATAGTCGATCGATAGCCCCGCCGTGAAGCGCGGGCGGTACGCAGCAAGGTCGGCCTCGTCCAGCACCCCGCCGCCGCCCTTGATGTCGGCTGCAATGCTGCGCGCGATCTCGCCCTCGTAGAAATCACGCGGGCCGGCGCTGCCAAGCCGCTCCAGTGTCGCCGCTAGGTTCCCCATCGGCAGGAAGCCGGGCGGGCCGGCAGTCGGCGGCGCGGGCGGCAGATCGTCCGGCATGTAGATGCGGCGACTTTCCGCATAGCGGCGCAGGTCGATCGCGGCGTTTGCAACCTTGAGGGTTGTCCACCAATCGGCCGCCAGCCCCTGCCGCGCCAAGGCGACAGCCGGCTGGACAAGCTCGGCGAAGGGCTTTGTGCCCCAGGTCTCAGTCATGAGGCTGTAGCCGGCGACGGCCCCCGGCACGGCAACCGACAGCGGCCCATGGATGTTGAGATCGTCCTTCACGCCGGGCCAGACGAAAAGCTGCTGGCGCTGCTGGCCCGTGAGCGGATAGAGCGAGGGATCGACGCCGCCGGGGCTGATCGGACCGAAATCGACAACTTCGGCCTTGGGCTGGCCGGCGCGATGCACCACGGCAAAGCCGATGCCGCCAAGCCCACTGTTCCAAGGCTCCACCACGGCGAGCGCCAATGCCGTTGCCACCGCCGCGTCGATGGCGTTGCCGCCATCCTCCAGCACCTGCACGCCCACTTTCGCCGCGAGCATGCTTTGCGACACGACGATCCCGCGCGGCCCGCGCGCCGCCGGCTTGCTCAGCACCCAGTTCTGCGTGACGAAGTCGCTCATGGTCTGTCGGGCTCCCACTTGATCGATCGCCCCGCGAGGCTAGCCCGCGTATCGGGCCCGCGCCAGATGTCGGGGCGCAAGCCGGCGCACGCGCCGCCCGATCTAGACACCAAGCCGCGTGTGCAGAAGCTCTATGTCTGCCAGCAGGGCGTCGGACTGCCCCGACCAGACGATGCGGCCCTTCTCGATCACGTAGTGCCGATCGACCAGCTGCGCCAAGGCGTGCACGTCCTTGTCGATCACCAGAATCGCCAGACGCTCGGCCTTGAGCTGGGCCAGCACGGCCCAGATTTCCGCCCGTACCAGTGGCGCAAGCCCCTCCGTTGCCTCATCGAGCACGAGGAGGTCGGGATTGATCATCAGCGCCCGGCCGATCGCCAGCATCTGCTGCTCGCCACCCGAGAGCCGGTTGCCGAACTGGCCGGCGCGCTGGGAAAGGCGGGGGAAAAGGTCAAACACGCGATCGAGGGTCCATGCGCCTGCCCCGCGCGTGCGTGCCGTCACCAGCAGGTTCTCGCGCACCGTCAGCGTGGGGAAGATCTCGCGTCCCTCTGGCACCAGCCCGACACCGAGCCTGGCAATGCGATGGCTCGGCCAGCCGGTGACATCCTGCCCGGCAATGCGCACCGTGCCGCGTCGCGGCGCCCTGACACCGATGATCGATCGCACGGTCGTGGTCTTGCCCATGCCGTTGCGGCCCAGCAGCGCCACGGCTTCTCCGGCCGCAACGGCAATCGACACACCGAACAGCGCCTGACTGTCGCCGTAGAAGGTCTCGATCTCGTGGAGTTCGAGCATCGCGCGCTCACGCCGCCACGGTGGCGTGGCCGAGATAGGCGTCGCGTACCGCCGGGTCCGCGCGGATCGCGTCCGGCGTGCCGGTGGCGATCACCTTGCCGTAGACGAGGACCGTAATCCTGTCGGCCAGCGCGAAGACGGTGTCCATGTCGTGCTCGACCAGAAGGACGCCAGTGCGACGGCGCAACCCGTTGATGATCGCGACAAGCCGGCGCGTCTCGTCGGGGCTCATGCCCGCAGCGGGTTCATCCAGCAGCAGCAAGGCGGGCTGCATCGCCAGCGCGATTGCCAGCTCAAGCTGACGTTGCTCGCCATGCGACAGATAGGACGCACACGTGTCGGCCCGCGCCAGGAGCCCCATCGCGTCGAGCGCATCACGCGCTGGATCCACAAGCGCGCGGTCACGATGGACGCGACGCAGGAAGCGGAAGCTGTGGTCCGACCGGGCCTGGACAGCCAGCATGACGTTCTCAAGCGCCGTGAAGCCACGACAAAGGCTCGTGATCTGGAACGACCGGGCAAGACCCCTTAGCGCACGCTCCTGCACCGTCAGGCCGGTGATGTCTTGGCCGCGGAACCGGATGGCCCCGGCGTCGGGTGCGACCTCGCCAGCCAGCAGTCCGATCATGGTGGTCTTGCCGGCGCCGTTGGGGCCGATCACGGCGTGGATCTCGCCCGGCAGAACGGTCAGGTCGATGCCATCATTGGCGCGCAGCGCGCCGAAACTGCGCGACAGGCCGCGCACATCGATCAGGGGCTCGGTCTCAGCCATCGCCGGCACGCTCCCCTGAGAGGGCGCCCCAAAGGCCGCCGCGCGTGAACAGAACCACGCCGAGCAGCAGGGGCCCTAGGATCAGCATCCAGTGCTCGGTCCAGCCCTGGAGCACCTCTTCCAGAAGCAGCAGCGCGACAGCACCGAGAACCGGCCCGAACAGCGTGCCCATGCCGCCCAGGACCACCATCACCATGATCTCGCCCGAGCGCTGCCAGGACAGGAGGTCGGGACTGACGAACCCGCTCTGGTTGGCAAGCAACGCGCCTGCCAGCCCGGTGACGGCGCCGCTGATAACGAAGGCGGCGAGGCGGTAGCGCACGATCGCAAAACCGAGAGCACGCATGCGACGCTCGTTCTCGCGTGCGCCGCGCAGCACCATGCCGAAACGGCTCCTCGCCAGCCTTCGTCCGAACCAAAGGAAGGCCGCGAGCGCCACCAGGCTGACATAGTAGAGCGTGGTCTCGTCGGCGAGATCGAGGCCGGGTGCGGCATTGCGCGCCATCAGCATGAGACCGTCCGTGCCGCCATACTGCGGAAAGGACAGGACGATGAAGTAGACCATCTGCGCGAAGGCGAGCGTGATCATGATGAAATAGACGCCACCCGTGCGCAGCGAGATGACGCCGATCCCCGCCGCCAACGCGGCAGCCACCAGCGCTGCGAGGGGCAGCACGAGCAACGCATGCGTGCTTCCTCCGATCGCGATCGGCCAGGCCAGGAGCACCGAGCCGTCGGTGGCGTGGTGGATCATCACACCGGCGGTGTAGGCGCCGATGCCGAAGAAGGCCGCCTGCCCGAACGACACCAGCCCTCCATAGCCGAGGATCAGGTCGAGCGCCGCCGCCGCCAGCCCATAGGCGAGAAAGCGGACGCAGACGCCGATGAAGAACGGCTCGTCCAGCGCGACCAGAATCCAGGGAAGCGCCAGGAGGATGGCCCCGCCAGCACCAACCGAAAGGCGCAGTCGCCCACTCGCTCCGGACAAGGCATCAGCCATGGCGCGGGAAAAGGCCTTGCGGTCGCACGGCCAGCACGATGGCCATCAGCAGATAGACCGCAAGCGAAGCCACCCCAGCAGCGATCGCATCGGCGCTCGATGGCGGCATCAACAGCCGCAGGAGGCCGGGCAGCATTGCCCGCGACCAGGTATCGGCCAAACCCACGAGCAGGGCACCGAAGAACGCGCCGCGCACGGAACCCAGGCCGCCGATCACCACGACGACGAAGGTCATGATCAGGATCTGCTCGCCCATGCCCACCTGAACCGCGAGGATCGGGCCGGCCATGAAGCCCGCGAAACCGGCGAGCCCCGCGCCAAGGGCAAAGACACCGGCATTGACCGCACCGATATTCACGCCGAGCGCTTGCACCGTCTCGCGGTGCGTGGCGCCGGCGCGAACCTGCATGCCGAAGCGCGTGCGCCCGATCAGGAACCAGAGCGCGAGCGCGAGCACCGAGCCCAGGATCAGAACGGCAAGGCGATAGATGGGGTAGTCGAGGCCCGGCACCAGCGTGACCGAACCGCTCAGAAAGGCGGGGGTTGGCGCGAAGATGGGTTGCGGGCCCCAGATCACTTTCACCGCCTCGTTGAAGGTCAGAATCAGCGCATAGGTCGCCAGCACCTGGTTGAGATGGCTGTCCGAATAGAGCCGCTTTAGCGCGGTACGCTCCAGCACTACCGCGGCAAGCGCCGCACCGGCCACGGCGGCAACAAGCCCCACCGCGAATGATCCCGAATGGACGAAGCTCGTGGCACCAACGAAGGCACCAATCATGTAGAAGGTGCCATGCGCGAGGTTGATGAAATCCATGATGCCGAACACGAGCGTCAGGCCCGCGGCCATCAGGAAAAGCATCACGCCAAGCTGGCAGCCGTTCAGCGTCTGCTCAACCAACAGAAGCGCGTCCACGATCCCCCCAGGGTCTGGCCCGACGTGCCAAGCGACCCCGTGGGGTCGCTTGGCTTCAGGCTCGGCTCTCGCCCAGCCGGCTTGGCATCTGCCGGCCCAGGCGGGTCAGCGCGAAGCCGCGGCGAGGCGCGATATCAGTTCGGCATCCGGCACTGGCCGGCATACGCGTCCTGGTGCGCCTCGAACACGGTGCCGATCATGCGATTGACGATGCGGCCTTGCGCGTCCTTCACCACCTCGCGCGCATAGATGGGCTGGATCGGATGGTGGTTCGGGCCGAAGCGGAAGGCGCCGCGCACCGACTGGAAGTTGGCGCGCCGCAGGGCAGCGCGGAACGCGTCCTTGTTGCGCCTCGAGCCGTTCGTTGCCGCGAGCGCCGAGCCGATCAGCAATGCCGTATCGTAGCCCTGGCTCGCATAGATCGAGGGCAGGCGACTATACTCGCGCTCGAACGACTGCACGAAGTTCACGTTCGCCGGAGTTTGCAGGTCAAGCGCCCACTGTGCGGCATTGATGGCGCCGAGTGCCGCATCGCCCATCGCCGGGAACACGTCCTGGTCGAAGGAGAAGCCGGGTCCGAACAGCGGGATCTGGCCGCGCAAGCCGGCCTGGTCGAACTGCTTGACGAAGTTGATGCCGAGCCCGCCCGGCAGGAAGAAGAACACGGCATCGGGGCGCGCGGCGCGAATGGCCGCCAGCTCGGCCGCATAGTCAGTCTGGTCGAGGCGCGTGTACTGCTCGGCCACGACCTCGCCACGGAAGAAGCGCTTGAAACCGGTAAGCGCGTCGCGGCCGGCGGGATAGTTCGGCGCCAGGATGTAGGCGCGGCGGAGCCCGCGATCGGTCACGATCCGGCCGGTCGCCTCGTGCAGGTTGTCGTTCTGCCAGGCGGCGTTGAAGTAGTTCGGATGGCACTGCGCGCCGGCCAGCTGCGAGGGGCCGGCATTGACGCTGATGTAGAAGGCCCCGGTGGGCTGGATCACCGGCCAAGCCGCCAGCATCACGTTGGAGAAGATGATGCCCGACAGGATCTCGATCCGGTCGCGCCGCACCATGCGCTCGGCAACCTGCCGGCCGGTCTCGGGGCGCAGCCCGTCATCCGCCACCTGCACATCGACCGGGAAACCGCCCAGCCGCCCGCCACCCTGCTTGACGGCCAGCATGAAGCCATCGCGCGCATCGCTGCCAAGCCCCGCCCCCGGCCCCGACAGGGTGGTGATGAAGCCCACCCGCACCCTCTGCTGGGCTTCGGCCGGGGCAGCAACGGTCATGGCCAGAGTGGCCGCAATGGCCGCGACGACAAGGCGATTCATGGGCAACCCTCCGCATGGCTGTGAGAACGTCAAGGTTTAATGGTCCCCGGGCAGAGGCGCAAGCTGAGGCCGCCCCGCGGGCCGTCCTGCCCGCGGCCACGGCCCCTGGTCGGGCCCTTCGCCCACGTCTAGATTGTTTCGGCAGACACGAAGCAAGGTCGAGGTCGCCATGGCGGTGGAATTCTGGTTCGGATCTGGCGCCATTCGCCGCGCCGCCGGCCTTGCGGTTCTGTGCGCGTCCCTGGCGCAGCCGGCGCCAGCCGCCGACCTGGCGATCGGGCTTCTGGCGGCGCCGACCTCGCTCGATCCGCATTTCGAGGGCTCGACGCCGAACATCAACGCGCTTGCCCACCTCTATGATTGCCTCGTCGAGGAGGCTGGCCCCGGCGACCTGCGTCCCGGCCTTGCCCTGTCCTGGCGCGCGGTCGATGCCACCACCTGGGAGTTCGTTCTGCGGCCGGGCGTCCGCTTCCATGACGGCACGCCACTCGCGGCCGAGGACATCGCCTTCTCGTTGCAGCGCGTTCGCACTGTGCCCAATAGCCCGAACCCGCTTACGCCCTTTGTCCGTGCCATTTCTTCCGTCGAGGTTGCGGGGCCGGATCGCATCCGCGTTCGCACGGCCGCGCCCTACCCGTTCCTGCCGCGCGACATGGCCTATGTCCGCATCCTCTCGCGCCGGCTGCATGAGGCCGCATCCACCTCCGACTTCAATGTCGGGCGGGCCGCGATCGGCACCGGCCCCTACCAGCTTGAGGGCTTCACGCCGCGCGACCGGCTGGCGCTCGTTCGCAATCCCGACTGGTTCGGGGCCGCCCAGCCCTGGGACCGCGTCCTGCTGCGCGAGATCCCCGCCAATGCCGCGCGCCTGGCCGCCCTGCTGGCCGGAGAGATCGACCTTATCGAGCGGGTCGGCCCCTCGGACTTGCCACGGCTGCGCGCCAACCCGCAGATCCGCCTGGCCTCCGTACCGGGCGGCGAGGTGCTGTTCCTGTTCCCGGACAGTGCCCGCGACGCCACACCTTTCGTCCGCGATAGCGCAGGCCAGCCGCTGGGACGCAATCCCCTGCGCGACCTGCGCGTGCGGCGCGCGATCTCGCTCGCCCTCGATCGCCCCACCTTGGCCGAGCGCGTCCTGCAGGGCGCGGCAGTGCCGGCAAGCCAGCTCAACGCCCCCGGCTCGGAAGGGCGTGACGAGACCTTGCCCGAACTCGGCAGCGACCCTGCCGAAGCGCGCCGGCTCCTGGCGGAGGCCGGCTACCCGGACGGTTTCAGCATTACCCTGCACGGAACACGTGGCCTCTATCCCAACGATGCGCAGCTCCTCCAGGCAATCGCCCAGCTCCTCAGCCGCGTCGGCATCCGCACCGAGGTGGATGCGATGCCGCAACCCGTGTTCGTGCGCCGCGCCAACGAGTTCGAGTTCTCGCTCTACATGCTCGCCTACAATTCCACCACGGCGGCGAGCACGCTGCGAGGATTGCTGATGACGCGCGATCCGCCGCGCGGCTTCGGCACCGTCAACCGCATGCGCTACAGCAACCCGGAGCTGGACCGGCTCATGCTCGCCGCCCTGGGCGAGATGGACGATGCGAGCCGCGCCCGCCTGCTGGGACTGGCCCAGCGCGCCGCGGTCAGCGATCTCGCGGCGATTCCGCTGGTCGCCACCGTCCATAGCTGGGCAAGCCGCGCCGGCAAGGCGGTTTTCGAGCCGTCCCCACTCGGGCGCACGCGCGCCATGGCCGCGCGGCCGGCAAGCTGAAGGTCAGACCGCATGATCGAAGGCAGCTACGACCCCCGTTTCCGTCATGTCCGCGAGGTGTTTGCGGCGGGATTCGCCCAGGCCGGTCCCGAGCGCGAGATCGGCGCGTCGTTGTGCGTCCATATCGATGGCAGGCCGGTGCTCGATCTTTGGGGCGGCCACAAGGATCCCGAGCGCACCGCGCCATGGACCCAGGATACGATCGTGAACATGATGTCGGTGGGCAAGGCGATGCTAGCCCTTGTCGTGCACCAGCTTGCCGAGGATGGCGCGGTCGACCCCGACGCGCCGGTGGCGCGGCTCTGGCCCGAGTTCTCGGCCAACGGCAAGGAAAGCATCCTTGTCCGCCATGTGCTCGACCACACTGCCGGCCTGCCCTACATCGACGGGGCCAATCCCGGCGATGCCTATGATTGGACGCGCGCCACCGCGCTGCTGGCCGCGCAGCGTCCCACCTGGCCCGCCGGGCGCGTGCACTGCTACCACTCGCTCACGCTTGGCTTCCTGGCCGGCGAGATAGCGCGGAGGGCCGGCGGGAAGCGCTTCGCCGAACTGTTCGCCGAGCGCGTGGCCGGCCCCCTGCAAGCCGACTACGGCTTCTGCCTTTCCGCAACCAACCAGGATCGCTGCGCGACATTCGTGCTGCCCCAGGGCCAGCCAGCCGCGCCCGGCAGCCTGGCCGCGCGCTGGGCCGATGGGCTGGATGTCCCGGAGGACCGCAACAGCGCCCGCCATCGCCGTGCCGAACTCTACGCGATCAACGGGCATGGCTGCGCCCGCGGCGTTGCCCGGATCTATGCCGCGTTGGCGATGGGCGGCACGCTGGACGGCACGCGCATCATTTCAGAGGCCGCATTGCGGCGCGCAACGACCGAGAGCTGGTACGGCCCGGAACAGCTCACTGGCAAGATGTTCCGCATGGCCCTTGGCTTCCGCCTGTGCGATCCGGCCGGAACGGTCGGGCTGAACGACGGCTCGTTCGGGCATGGCGGGCGCGGCGGTGCCACGGCCTTCGCCGATCCGGCGGCGCGCCTCTCGTTCTGCTACGCGCCCTCGCGCGGCCACCCCGGTGGCAGCGGCGATTCGCCGCGCGGGCGCGAGTTGCGCGACGCGGTCTATGCCTGCCTCTAGCCGCTCCTGAACCGGCCGCTACTCCGGCCGCGCATGGTGGGCGAGCGTCGATTCCTCGGTCGTGGCCCGATACTGCACACCCCGGCGGGTCGCCCAGACATTGTCGGCGAAGTGGAGCGGGATCACACCAACCTCGTCGCGAAATCCCACCCGCGCTGCCCGCTGCAACAGCGTCTCGCGCAGCGATGCGTTCCGCTCTCCCTGCGCCTGGGCGATCAGCGCATCGACGGCCGGGCTTGAGAAGCGACCGCGATTGAGCGCACCGAGCCGCCGCCCCAGGTCGAAGGTGTGTAGCACCTGCGACAGCCCGGTGAACGAGTCGCCCGCAGTGGTGCCGAACCCGATCAGGAACAAGCCGAACTCGCGCCGACCGGCGCGAGTGAAGAACACATTGGCGGGCATCACCTCCACCCGCACCTCGATGCCGACGCGGCTCATCATCTGCGCCACCGCCTGGGCGGTCTTGTCGTCCTCGACATAGCGGTTGTTGGGCGAATAGAGCGTCGCGCGGAACTCCTACAGCGTGCCGTCGCGCAACGTCCAGCTTTCCGCCAGGCCGGCGATCGGCCGCATCGCCGCATCGGAACCAAGCAGCGAGTCGAACAAGTGGCGGGCGACCTGCTGGTTCGCCCCGACCAGGGCGAAATGCGGGTCGAGCGAACTGGTTTCCGTCTGCAGGCCGACCCGCAATTCCGCCGCGGAGCCACCCACCGGCAACATCGTTACCCCGAAGATCGCCGCCGCAACGCAAACGCTGAACCGCATGACGACCTCTGAGGCACCTCCCTACGATCCGGCAAGCGCGACCTTGCCAGCGGCGCCCCGGCACCGCAAGCTCCCTGGACAGACTGCCGGTGGCATTCCGCCGCGCCCGCACAAGGTGCGGAACACGACGAAACGGAGGAACCCGGCGCAAGGTCCGCCGTGGCATGTGGCCGCACCGACCCTGCGTCCCGAGAGCGCTCGTGACCGAAAGATCATCGCCGTCCCATACCCACCTGCTTCACGTGACCGACCTGCGGACGGAGATCCGCACGCCGGAAGGGTTGGTGCGCGCCGTCGATGGCGTGAGCTTCGCGATCGCGCCGGGCCGAGTGCTCGGAATCGTGGGCGAATCCGGAAGCGGCAAGAGCGTGACCGCCCTCTCCATCATGGGGCTTCTGCCGAAGCCGGCCGCGCGCACCGTGGGCGGCAGCGTCCGCTTCGAGGACCGCGAACTCCTGGCCCTGCCCGACCGCGCCATGCGCGACATTCGCGGCGATCGGATGGCGATGATATTTCAGGAGCCCATGACCTCGCTCAACCCCGCCTTCACGGTGGGCGAGCAGATCGACGAGGCGATCCGCCGCCACCGCGCCGTTTCCGCCGCAGCCGCCCGACATCACACGGTCGCCCTCCTGACCCGTGTCGGCATTCCGGAACCCGAGAGGCGCGCCGAGGACTATCCACACAAGCTTTCAGGCGGCATGCGCCAACGTGCGATGATCGCGATGGCGCTGGCTTGCGATCCGGTGCTGCTGATCGCCGACGAGCCCACCACCGCGCTCGACGTCACCATACAGGCCCAGATCCTGCAGCTCCTGCACGAACTGCGAAGCGAACGCGGGCTTGCCACGATCCTGATCACCCACGATCTCGGCGTGATCGGCGCCCTGGCCGACGAGGTGGCGGTGATGTATGCCGGGCGCATCGTCGAGCAGGCGCCGGTTGCCGCGCTGTTCCAGCACCCGCACCATCCCTACACGATCGGCCTGCTTGGCTCCGTGCCCGATGGCGCCGCCGCCGACAGCCCTCTGCCGGCGATTCAGGGCGTGGTGCCGAATCCGCTGGCACTCCCCACCGGCTGCCGCTTCCATCCGCGCTGCCCCTTCGCGATCGCGCGGTGCTGCGCCGAGGCGCCGCCGCTTGCCGAGATCGAGCCCGGCCATGCGGCCGCGTGCTGGCGGGCGCCGCTTGGTGCCGATGCAGCGGAGGCCGCCTGATGAGCGCGCCTCTGCTGGCGGTATCGGGCCTCGCCAAGCACTTCGCGGTCACGCGCGGGTTCCTGCGTGCGCGCCATGTCGGCCTCGTGCGCGCGGTCGACGGCGTGTCCTTCTCCATCAATCGCGGCGAGACGCTCGCGCTCGTCGGCGAAAGCGGTTGCGGCAAGTCCACCACCGGCCGCCTCGTGCTGCGACTGATCGACACCACGGCGGGGGCGATCCGGTTCCAGAGCGAGGACATCACGCGGGTTACCGGCACGCCGTTGCGCCGGCTGCGCCGAGAGATGCAGATCGTGTTCCAGGACCCCTATGCCTCGCTCAATCCCCGCATGACGGTGGCGGACATACTGGGCGAGCCGCTCGCCCTGCACGGCATCGCCGCGGGCGCGGAGCGCGCCGGGCGGGTCCAAGAGCTCCTGGCGGTCGTCGGTCTTTCGCCGCATCACGCCGTGCGCTATCCGCATGAATTCTCGGGCGGGCAGCGCCAGCGCATCGGCATCGCGCGCGCGATCGCCACCGAACCAAAGCTAATCGTCGCCGACGAGCCGGTATCCGCGCTCGACGTGTCGATCCGCGCCCAGGTGATCAACCTGATGATCGATCTGCGCGAGAGGCTTGGCCTGTCCTACCTGTTCATCTCGCACGACCTCGCCGTGGTTCATCATCTGGCCGACCGCGTGGCGGTGATGTATCGCGGACGCATCGTCGAGCATGGCGCAAAGACCAGCGTCTTCGCCACGCCGCGCCATCCCTACACCCGTGCCTTGCTGGCTGCAGCGCTGCCTCCGGCCGCAACCCATGGCGCACTGCGCCCCGCGATCCAGGGCGACGCGCCCGGCAACGACGCTGGCGGGCCGGGCTGCGGTTTCGCCCCGCGCTGCCCCTTCGCACAGGCACGCTGCCACTCCGAAGCGCCCGATGAGTCCGATGCCGGCGCCACCCAGCGCGTCTCATGCCACTATTGGGACCAACTGCCCGAGGCTCGGCGGGGGGCATACGGCCCTGCCACCGAATCCGACCGGGCTCGACTTGCCTCGCTGCAACAGGCGTTCCACCGCCCGACGAGGTCGTCCACAATCGCCGCCGCACACGAGGGAGGCCAAGCATGACCAACCAAGCTCGCCCAACCAGCCCCCGGCTCCTGGCCTGGGCCGCGGGACTCGCCCTGGCCGCCGCGCTGCACGCCGCCCCCGTGGCCGCGCAACATCTGCGCATCGGCCTGCAGGAGGACGCCGATGCACTTGATCCGCACGTCGCGCGCACATTCGTCGGACGCATCGTCTTTGCCGGGCTCTGCGACAAGCTAGTGGACTACGATGCCGGGCTGCGCTTCGTGCCGCAGCTCGCAACCGAATGGCAGTGGAGCGAGGACGGCAAGGCGATCACCTTCAAGCTTCGCCCCGGCATGCGCTTCCATGATGGCGAGCCGATCGACGCCGAGGCGGTGAAGTTCAACCTCACCCGCGCACTGACGATGCAGGGCAGCCTGCGCCGCGCCGAGCTTGGCGCGGTGGCCTCTATCGACGTGATCGATCCACTGACCTTCCGCATGAACCTGCGCGAACCCAATCCTACGCTGCTCTCCCAGCTCGCCGACCGCTCCGGGATGATCATGAGCCCCAAGGCGCTGCGCGAGCTAGGCACCGGCTTCGCCACGCGTCCGGTCTGCTCGGGGCCGTTCCGCTTCGTCGAGCGCGTCAGCCAGGATCGCATCGTGCTGGAGAAGTTTGACGGGCACTGGGACGCGGCCAACATCCACATCCAGCGCGTCACCTACCGCCCGATCCCGGACACGACGGTGCGCTTCTCCAACCTCCAGGCCGGCGCGCTCGACATGATCGAGCGGCTGGCGCCGAACGACCTCGGCGCCGCACGCACCGACCGGCGCGTACGCGTGGCCGAGATCGTCAGCCTCGGCTTCCAGAGCCTGCTGATCAACACCAACCACGGCCCGCGTTCGGAAACCCCGCTCGGGCGCGATCCGCGCGTGCGCGAGGCGCTGGAGCTGTCGCTCGACCGGCAGGCGATCAACCAGGTGGCATTCGCAGGCGCCCACGCCATCGGCAACCAGCCGATGCCACCCGGTACCGAGTATCACTTCGCCGATCTTGCCGTCACGCAACGCAATGTTGCCCGTGCCCGCCAGCTGCTACAGGAGGCCGGCGTGCCGATCCCCTTCCCGATCGAGATGCAGGTGATCAACAGCACGGACGCGCAGACCGTGGGACAGATCATCCAGTCGATGGCGCGCGAGGCCGGCTTCGAGGTCAGGCTGAGTTCGGTCGAGTTTGCGTCCTCGCGCCAGTCGCAGGCACGCGGCGACTTCCAGATCATCCAGATCGGCTGGTCCGGGCGCATGGACCCGGACGGCAACTACTACCACAACCTGCACAGCCGCGGCCCGACCAACGACGGCAAGTATTCCAACCCGGCGGTGGATCGCGCACTCGAGGAGGCGCGCAGCGTGAACGATACCGCCCGCCGCCAGGCGCTCTATCGCGAGGCGGCAGGCAACGTCATCCAGGACCGGCCGCGCATCTATCTGTGGCATCCGAAATGGATCTACGCCCACAGCCCGCGCGTGAGCGGCTTCGCGCCGAACCCGGACGGGATCATCCGCCTGCGCGGGGTGCGCATGCAGTAGCCGCCACTACGGGCGCGCGACGCGGGACGGACCAGACCGCATGCAGGGTTTCCTCCTCAGCCGACTGGCGATCAGCATGCCCACGCTGCTGATCGTCACGGTCCTGGTGTTCGGGCTGCAATCCCTGCTGCCGGGCGACATCGCGCTCGTGCTCGCGGGCGAGGAGAATGATCCGGCCGGCATCGCCTTCATCCGCGAGAAGTACCGGCTCGATGATCCGGTGCCGATCCGCTACCTCGCCTGGCTTGTGCAGGTGGTACAGGGGGATCTCGGCCACTCGATCAAGACCCAGATCCCGGTCACCGATCTGATCCTGCAGAAGCTGCCGGTGACGGCGCAGCTTGCTTTCTGGTCGATGCTGGTGGCGCTGCTGATCGGCATCCCGGCCGGCATCATCGCCGCCGTGAAGAAGGGTACCGCGCTGGACCACACGGCGAACGCCGTGGGGCTCGCCGGCCTGTCGATCCCGAACTTCTGGCTCGGGATCATGCTGATCATGGTGGTGGCGGTGGAGTGGGGCGCATTGCCGCCCGGGGGCTACACCCCGCCCACCGAGAGCCTGGCCGACAATCTGGCGGGCATGATCATGCCGGCCTTCGTGCTGGGCTCGGGCATCGCCGCGGTGTTCATGCGCCACACCCGCTCGGCCATGCTGTCGGCCCTGACCGCCGACTATGTCCGCACCGCGCGCGCCAAGGGCTTGTTCGAGCGGACTGTGATCGTCAAGCACGCGCTGCGCAATGCGCTGGTGCCGGTGATCACGCTCGGCGCCCTGGAGCTGGGCCAGCTCTTCTCGGGGGCGGTGCTGACCGAGACGGTTTTCAACATCCCGGGCTTCGGCCGGCTGGTGGTAGAGGCAGTGTTCAACCGCGACTATGCGGTGGTGCAGGGCGTGGTGCTGTTCACCGCCACCGCCTACATCCTGCTCAACCTGCTGGCCGATCTGCTCTATGCCCTGGTCAATCCAAGGCTGCGTGGCTGAGCCATGAGCGGCACCGTCGCCACCGCACCAACCCTCCCCGCTACACCCGCCGCGGAGACGCTCCGCCGCGCCAATGCATTCCAGCGCCTGCTGCGACGCCCGGCGGCGATGCTCGGCCTGGTCGTCGTGCTGGCTTTCATCGTCATTGCCGCGGGTGCCCCCTGGATCGCGCCCTACGATCCGGCCGCCACAAGCTGGAGCGCGATCCGCAAGGCCCCCTCCTTCGCCCACTGGATGGGCACGGACGAGCTTGGCCGCGACGCCATGTCACGCCTGATCTGGGGCGCCCGCGCCTCGATGCTGGCCGGGGTCGTGTCGGTGGCCATCGCGCTCGCCCTCGGCGTGCCCCTCGGGCTGGTCGCCGGCTATGCCGGGGGCTGGACCGACGCCGCCATCAGCCGGTTCACCGATGCCTTGCTCGCCTGCCCGTTCCTGATCCTGGCCATCGCCATGGCCGCGTTCCTCGGGCCGTCGCTCACCAATGCCATGATCGCGATCGGTGTCTCGGCGATGCCGATCTTCATCCGGCTGACGCGCGGGCAGGTGCTGGCGGTGAAGGTGGAGGATTATGTCGAAGCGGCGCGCGCCGTGGGCAACCCGCATGCCCGCATCCTGCTGCGCCACATCCTGCCCAACATCGTGCCGCCCCTGATCGTGCAGGCGACGCTGACCATCGCCTCGGCGATCGTCGCCGAGTCGAGCCTGTCCTTCCTCGGGCTCGGCCAGCAGCCACCGGCCCCCTCCTGGGGGTCGATGCTGAACACGGCGCGCAACTTCATGACCCAGGCGCCCTGGCTGGCCTTCTGGCCGGGGGTGACGATCTGCGTGGTGGTGTTCGCCTTCAACCTGCTGGGCGACGGGCTGCGCGACGCGCTCGACCCCAAGGAGGGCTAGGCGCACGGGCGATCGACGATGCCGATGCAAGGCGCTCCCCGGGAACCCGGTTGCGACCGAGTTCCCGCGTCTGGCCATGGCACAACAGGCCGCCTTAGATTCGTCGTATAATATGTTATTTTTGCATGATAATTACGATGCAGCGCGAGGATGGCGGAGACCCGAGCCGAATTGGAGGGCTAGCGTTCGATAACCGCCGTAACCTCCAGTTCTATAAGAAAATCCGGGTGGGTCAGGCGCTGCACCTGCACCCCGGTGCTTGCAGGTGGATTGTCCTTGAACGCCTCGGCCCGGATGCTCCAGGCCTGGGGTGCGAGGCTCATGTCGGTCATGTAGGCGGTGACGCGGACCACGTCCTTCAGATCACCGCCCGCTGCCTGGAGGATGGCGCGGACATTGGCCAGCACCTGGCGCGTCTGCGCCGCCATGTCGCCTTTGCCGACTATGTTGCCCTGGGCATCGCGCGAAAGTTGGCCGGACACGAAGACCATGTTCCCGACCTTCACGGCCTGGCTGAAGAAGGGCGGGGTCGGGGCGCAAGCCGGCGTATTCACGATCTCGCGGGCCATGTCTAATCTCCTGGTCTGCCTTCGGGCGCGGGGAAGCCTACGCGATCCTTGGCGCCGTGCGGAGCAGGAATAAGCAACGTCAGGCCGGGAATACCCCTCAATGCACCGCCCGCTCCGCCTTGCCGCCGCCACCCTTGCCCTGGCCCTGCTGCATGGCCCGATGCCGGCTCAAGCCCAGGCTCCGGCGGCAAGCATGCCGCCGCTGCGGGTGGGCCTCCTGTCCGATATCGACACGCTTGACCCGGTCATGTCGAACACCATTGCCGGGCGCAGCGTGCTGCAGGCGCTTTGCGACAAGCTGATCGACATCGACGCCGACCTTCGTTTCGTGCCGCGCCTCGCCACGGCCTGGGAATGGTCCGAAGACCAGAAGGTGCTGACGCTGCGGCTGCGCGCGGGCGTGACCTTCCATGATGGCGAGCCCTTCAACGCCGAGGCGGTGCGCTTCAATATCGAGCGCGCCCTGACCATGCCGGGATCGCGCCGGCGCAGCGAGGTCGTCGCCATCGAGCAGGTCGAGGTGGCCGAGCCGCTGGTCGCACGCCTGCATCTGCGCGCGCCCTTCGCGCCCCTCCTCTCGCAGCTTGCCGACCGGGCCGGCATGATGGTCTCGCCCAAGGCGGCGCAGGCGCCCGGTGCCACCTTCGGCACCCGCCCCGTGTGCTCCGGCCCCTTCGCACTGGTGGCGCATGTGCCGCAGGACCGGATCGAGCTTCGCCGCTTCGAGCAGCACTGGGATGCGACCAATGTCCGCTTCGGCAGCGTGGTGTTCCGCCCGGTGCCGGATTCCACCGTGCGGCTGCTCAATCTCCGCGCCGGCAGCCTGGACCTGATCGAGCGCGTGGCCGCCAATGACGTGGCCGAGGTGCGGCGCGACAACCGGCTGCGCTACGCGGAATCGACCGGCCTCGGCTTCACCTCGATCATCGTCAACACCGGCAGCGCGCCGAGGGCGCAGAACCCGCTCGGGCGCGATGCGCGCGTGCGCCAGGCCTTCGACATGGCGATCGACCGCGAGGCGCTGAACCAGGTCGCCTTCGCCGGCGCCAATCGCCCCGGCAACCAGTCGGTCGCGCCCAACAGCCCTTTCTACTTCCCCGGCGAGCGCATGCGCCCGCGCGATCTTGCCGGCGCGCGGCGGCTGCTGGCCGAGGCCCAGGCCGAGAACCTTCGCGTCGATCTGATGGTGCCGAACACGACCGAGTTCATGCAGGTGGCCGAGATCATACAGGCGATGGTCAAGGAGGCCGGTTTCGATCTGCGCATCGACGCGACCGAGCTTGCCACTGCCGCCCGGCGCATGACCGGCGGCGACTTCCAGGCCTTCCTGATCGGCTGGTCCGGGAGGCTCGACCCCGACGGCAACATCTACGCCTTCAACCACTGCCAGGGCACCAACAACGACAGCAAGTTCTGCGATCCGCGCGTTGATATCGCGCTCGATGCCGCGCGCGCGACCACCGACCAGGCGCGCCGCATCGCCCATTACCACGAGGCGGCGACGATCTACCTGCCGGCGCGCCATCGGCTCTACCTGTTCCACGAAAGCTGGCGCTTCGCCCACAGCGCGCGCCTGCAAGGCTTCCGCGCCCCGCCGGACGGCATCCTGCGCATTCCGGGTCTGGGCCTGAACTAGCCGCGCCCTGCGGCGGCAAGGACGGCTCAGTGCGCGCTGCCCCAACCGGCTGCGCGCCGGCCCGAGGACTGGCTGTGGAACCGTGCCGGGTCGGTGCGACGGGCAATGCCGGAAAGGCCGGGCTCCCGGTCCGGATCGCGCCCAAGCACCAGGCTTGCCGCCAGCCGCGCGGCGGCGGGCGCGGTCTGGATCCCGTAGCCGCCCTGCCCCGCCAGCCAGAAGAAGCCCTCGGCCTTGGCGTCCCAGCCGATGGCGAGGGAGCCGTCGGGGGTGAAGGTGCGCAGCCCCGCCCAGCGATGCTCGACCCGACGCACAGGGATGTCGAGTGCGACCTGCATCCGGTCGATGCCGAGCGCCACGTCGATCTCCTCGGGCTGCGCGTCGCAGGGCGCCGAGGGTGTCTCATCGGCCGGCGAGACGAGCAGCTTGGTGCGCGCCTCGGGACGGCAATACCAGCTATGCGCCGCATCGCCCATCAGCGGCCAGCCGGGGAAGCCATCGATCGCCGGGCCGTCGACGATACAGGCGGTGCGCCGCAGCGGCCGCAGACCGATCGGAGCGACGCCCGCCGCCTCGGCCAGCTCATCGCCCCAGGCGCCCGCCGCGTTGACCAGAACGGGCGCGGCCAGCACCTCGCCGCCGCCGAGATCAACCTGCCACAGCCCGCCCGTGCGTGCCACGCGCCCGGCACGGGCATCGAGGCGCACCTCGCCGCCGCGCGTCCGCAACAACCGCAGATAGCCCTGGTGGATCGCGGCCACGTCGAGGTCGAGCCCGTCGCGCTCGATCGCGGCGGCGCGCGCATAGTCCGCCCGCAGCACCGGCACCAGCGCGCGCGCTGCGGCCGGCGACAATTCCTCCAGCCCCTGTCCCTCGGCCATCATGGCGGCAAGCGCCGCCTCCTGGCCCTCGGGCGCGACGAACAGGACCGCGCGCGGTGCCACCAGCGCATGCGCGGCGAAGCCCTGCGGCGGCCCTTCGAGGAACGGGCGGCTCGCGGCCGAGAGTGCGCGCACATCGGCCGGGCCGTAGTTCAGGATCCAGAGCGCCGCCGAGCGGCCGGTGCTGTGCACCCCTGGACGTTCCTCGGCTTCCAGCACGACCACGCGGCGATGGGCGGCGATCTCGGCCGCGGCAGAGGCACCGGCGATGCCGGCCCCGACGACGATCACATCATGGGTCGCGGTCATGCCGCCTTGCGACGGGGACGGCGCGCGGCGGGCGCGGCTCCCTTCGGCCGTTTCGGTGCCGCGTCCGGCAGTACGCGGATCAGCGCCGGCCAGTAGGCATCGGCCATGCCGCTATCGGCCGTGCGCTTGAGCAGGCGGTGCGCGAGCTTCATGCCCGCCGGCGCGAAGCCGAGATCGCGCGCAAGCTCCAGGCAGTAACCGACATCCTTCATCATGTAGCGGGTCGGGAAAACGTCGCGCGGGAAGCGGCCGGGTAGCATGAACTTCATGCCATGATGGCGCAGCGGGAAGCTGTCGCAGCCCTTGGCCAGCGCCCCGAACAGCACCTTGCCATCGACCCCGGCGCGGCGGCCAAGGGTCAGCGCCTCCGCCAGGGCGACGCCCGTCTCGGCGATCACGGTGTTGAGGATCACCTTGACCGTGGCGCCGGCGCCAACCTTGCCGCAATGAAGGACATCCTCGGCGATGCAGGACAGCAGCGGCGCCACGCGGCGATACGCTCCCGCCCCGCCCCCCACCATCACACTTATGCGCCGCTCGGCCACGGTATGCTTGGTGCCGGCGACCGGTGCATCGACATAGGCGATGCCGTGGCGGGCAAGCTTGCGCGCCATGGCTTGCGCTAAGCCGACCGCGATCGTGGACATGTCCACGATCACCGCACCACGGCCGAGGCGGGGGGCAATGCGTGCGACCACGCTCTCGATCTGCTTCGGGCCCGGAAGCGAAAGGAACACGATCTCGGCGCCGTCGGCAACGGCGTCCGGCGAATCGACCGCGACCGCGCCCGAACCTGCCAGCACCGCCCGGCGTGTTGGGTCCAGATCGGTGCAGCGCACGACCCGCCCGCTGCGCCTGGCGAGATTGGCGCACATCGGCCCGCCCATCACGCCAAGGCCGATGAAGCCGAGCGCCTTTGCCGCCCTCGCCCGCGCCGGGGTCGCCTTCACCGCAGCGGCGCGCTGCCCCCTCATCGGTTCTCGAGCTTCCAGCGCATATGCTCGCCGGCCATGATCGGCGGGTATTTCGGCGCCTCGCCGGGCGCGAGACAGGATGGGACGCATTCGATCATCGCGTCATAGTTCGGGTGCAGGAAGAAAGCGATGGTCTGGCGCAGCGAGTTCCTGGCGACCTCCCAGGGCGGGTTGACGACGCGATGCAGGGTGGAGCGCCAGCGGTCGTTGGTCCAGCGCCCCATCATGTCACCGAGGTTGATGACCAGATGCTCGCGCGCCGGCTTCACGTCGTGCCATTGCTCGTCGCGCATCATCACCTGCAGGCCGCCCGGCGCATCGTTCATCGCCAGGATGGTCAGTGCGCCGAAATCGGTATGCGCGCCAGCGCGAAGCTGGCCCGGCTCGGGCGGCACCTCGGGCGGCGGGTAGTAGTTCACAGGGCAGGTGGCGAAATGCGCATCGACCTTGGACAGGAAATACTCCTCCGGCACCTCCAGGGCCGCGGCGAAGATGCGCAAGAGATCGCGCGACAGGCGCTCGAAGCCGCGATAGAGCTCGGTCATCACCGGCTTGTAGGTGGCCGGGCGCTCGGGCCAGATGTTCGGGATATAGAACTTCCCGGCCTGCGGGATGTGCCTGTAGCGCGGCCCGAAATCGTCCAGCGGCCCGATATAGAACTGCTCGCGCAGATCGGGCGGCGTATCGAGGCCGAGCGTCTTGGCCAGCTTGCGCGCGTGCGAGAAGCCGCGCGGGGTGCCGCCATCGCCGGGCTTGTAGCGAAGCTTTTCCTCGAACGGCAGGGAGAAGAACTCGAGCGCGGTGGCGAAGGCGGTGTCGAGCAGCCCACGCTCGATACCGTGCCCCGCGATCAGCACGAAACCGATCTCCTCGCAGGCGCGCTTGACGTCGGCAACGACGCGCTTCCTGCCGGCCGGATCACTGGCCAGAAACGGGCTGATGTCGATCGCCGGGACCGACACCATGGCGCCGACTTTGTTCATGTTCGCTCCTCGCCCAGTTCGGGCCATGCAGATTCGGCGACACCTGGTCGCCCGCGAAAATTCAAGAAGCAAGACTTGCACGCAGGCCCGCGGCTGTGAAGAAGCGCCGTCGCGCGACAATAGCTGCCGTGGCACGCTATGCGAGCGTCTCGTCGATCACGACCACGACCTTGCCCGGCGCGCCGGCTTCGACCATCTCGTGGGCCTCGGCGATACGATCGAGCGGAAGGGCGGCGGCGATTGCGGGCGAGAGCCAACCCTCCGCCGCTGCGCGCGAGATGGCTTCGGTCGCGGCCGCCAGCACCTTGCCGGTCAGGTGCATGCCCTGCACGAAGTGCAGCGTGCAACCCTTGAGCGCGAAGGCGTAGTAGTCGAGCACCGGCTTCTGGTTCGTGGTCGAGGAATAGGAGGCGACCACGCCGTGGCGCGCGATCACCTGCCCGTCCAGCGCCTGGTTGGCAGCGAAATCGACCTCGACGATGCGGTTGACGCCGCGACCGCCGGTCAGCGCCACGATCTGCGCTGCGGCATCGGGCGCGCGATAATCGATTACGTGTTGGGCGCCGGCCGCGCGCGCCATCGCCTGCTTCTCGGCCGAGGAGGCAGTGGCGATCACGGTCACTCCCGGGGTGTGGGCGGCGAAGCGCACGGCGCAGTTGCCGACGGCGCCCGCGCCGGCATGCACGAGCACGGTGCTGCCTTTAGCCAGGGGGCCATCCATGAACAACGCGGCGTGCGCGGTGAGAGCGGGCACGCCTAGTGCCGCACCGACCACGAAGGAGACAGATGCCGGCAAGGGCGGCGCCTGGTGGTTCTCGGCCACGCAGAATTCCGCAGCGGTTCCCATGTTCAGGCGGGCCGACCCGCCACGGAACACCCAGACCCGCTGGCCGCGGCGTGCCGGATCGACGCCGGGCCCCGCGGCCACGATCACGCCTGCGCCGTCGGAATGCGGGATCACCGGGCCATCGGGAGGCGGTGTCGGCATCCAGCCCGAGCGCTTCTTGGTGTCGTGCGGATTGATGCCGGAGGCAGCGATACGCACCAGCACCTCGCCCGCACCGGGTGTGGGCCGCGGCATCACGCCGAGTTCCATCACCTCGGGCGCCGGACCCTGCCGGCGCCAGAATGCCGCGCGCATCCGCGCCGTGTCGGTCATGCCGCGCCCCCGCTGCCCGCTTGCTGCAGTTCACGCCAACGCAGGCAGGCAACGGCGTGCGCGGCCGTGCCACCCGCCTCCATCCGCTCCAGCACGGGGCGGGATTCCGCACAGGACGGTGCGGCAAAGGCACAGCGGGTGCGGAACGCACAGCCGGACGGCACCGCGACGGCAGATGGAGGATCCCCCTGGAGCGCCGGCGTATCCATCAACGAGCCTGGCGTCAGCTTGGGCGCGGCGGCCAGCAATGCGCGCGTGTAGGGGTGCGAGGGTGCAGCAAAGATCTGCTCGGTCTCACCCACCTCGACAATGCGCCCGAGATACATGATGGCCACGCGATCGCACATGCGCTGCACGACCGACAGATCGTGGCTGACGAACAGATAGGTCAGCCCGAGCCGCTCGCGCAGGTCGTGGAACAGGCGCAGTACGGTGGCCTGCACCGAGAGATCGAGGCCCGAGGTCGGCTCGTCAAGAATAACGATGCGCGGCTCCAGCACCAGGATGCGCGCCAAGCCGACGCGGCGCTGCTGCCCGCCCGAAAGCTCGTGCGGGTAGCGGCGGCGGAAGGAACTGTCCAGCCCGACCGCATCCAGCATGGTGTCGATGCGCCGGTCGCGCGTGCCACGATCGGCAACGCCATGGATGCGCAGCGCCTCGTCCAGCGCATGGCCGATGCTCCACCAGGGATCGAGCGCGGCACCAGGATCCTGGTGGACATACTGCACAGCGCGGCGGATGCGCCGTGCCTCGGCCGGTGCAAGGCCGGACACAACCCGCCCATCCAGGCTGATCGTGCCCGACTTCTCCCGCAGTAGACCAAGCGCAGTCTTTGCCAGCGTAGTCTTGCCGCATCCACTCTCGCCAACCAGGCCCAGCGCCTCGCCTGCGCGCAGATCCAGCGTCACGCCGTCCACAGCGCGAACCAAAGGGCGGGGCTTCCCGAGAAACGCCTTGCCGCCGCCAAGCACGGTCACGACATCGTCGAAGGACAGGATCGCCTGTCCTGCTATTAGCGTGCTGCTCATGCGGCCCTCGTCGCCGGATCGGCGTCCGGGGGATAGAGCGTGCAGGCGACCCGGTGCTGGGATGCCGGCGTGGTGACGGCCGGCCGCGCCATCGCACAGACCGGCCGCGCATCCGTGCAGCGCGGGTTGAAGCGGCAACCGCTCGGTGGCTTCAGTGGCGATGGCACGGCACCCGGTATGCCCGCCAGTTCCACCGCGCGATCGGGGTGGCAGGCGAGCAACATGCGGCTGTAGGGATGAAGCGGTGCCCCGAGCACGGAGGCCACGGGACCGCTCTCAACGGTCTGGCCCGCATACATCACGGTCACCGTATCGCAAAGCTGGGCCACGACACCGAAATCGTGCGTCACGAATATCATCGACAGCCCGAACCGCTCCGCCAGTTCGCGCAAGAGCTTCAGGATCTGGAGTTGCGTTGTCACATCCAGCGCAGTGGTGGGCTCGTCGGCCAGAATGACCTTGGGTCGCGTGGACAGGGCGGCCGCGATCAGCAGCCGCTGGCGTTGCCCGCCCGAGAACTGATGCGGGTAGCGATCGAGCGCCTGCTCCGCGTCCGGAAGCTGCACCGCGGACAGGACCGAGACTAGATGCGCGCGGTGGCGCGCGCGCGTGGCGCGATCCACCCGGCCCCGCAGCGGCGCCTCTTCGCCGGGCAGGCCGTGCCAGCGCAGCGATTCCATCAGCTGGTCGCCGACCCGGAACACGGGATTGAGCGCCTGGAACGGGTCTTGCGGGATGAAACCGATCGCGCGCCCGCGGACCTCGCGCGCCATGGCGTCGCCCGAGAGTTGCAGGAGGTCGCGCCCTTCGAAATGCACCCGGCCCCGCTCGACCACGGTCCGCTTGGGCAGGAGCCCAAGGATCGCCTTGATCAGCGTCGACTTGCCGCAGCCGCTTTCACCCACCACGCCGTGGATCGAGCCCGGCCGCAACACGAGATCGGCACGATCGAGGATCTCGGCCTTGCCCTCGTCGGTACCAACGGTAACGGCAAGGTCCTCGATCGCCAGCAGCGCGTCGTCGACGCTCATCGCGACCTCCGCAGGCGCGGATCGACCAGGTCACGCAGACCGTCGCCGAAAAGGTTAAAGCCGAGTACGGTGACGAGGATCGCCAGGCCAGGGAACATGGCAAACCACCAGGCATCGGGCAGGTAGCGCCGGCTTTCGGCGATCGCTAGTCCCCAATCCGGATCAGGCGGGCTGGCGCCGATGCCGAGGAATCCAAGCACCGCGGTGGTAAGGATCGTGAAGCCCATGCCAATGGTCGCGCGCACGATCACTGGAGAGGCGACATTGGGCAGGACGTGCACCAGAAGGATGCGCGCCTGCGACGCACCGAGCCCCTGCAGCGCCTCGACAAACAGGGCATGGCGCACGCGGCGTGTCTCGGAATAGACCGTGCGGGCGAAGAAAGGCCAGTAGGTGAGTGCCAGCGCCAGCATGGCGCTTTGCAGGCCCCGACCGATCAACTGGGCGATCGCCAGCGCGAGGATGAGCTGCGGCACCGAGAGGAAGATATCGACAAGGCGCATCAATGCCTCGCCGGAGATGCTGCTGGTGTAGCCCGCATACAGGCCGATCGGCACGCCTATCGCCATCGCCAGCGCTACCACCGAGAGCGACACGATCAAGGCCCCGCGCGTGCCCAGTATCACACGCGAGCAGATGTCGCGGCCGAGATTGTCCGTACCGAACAGGAACTCGGCCGAGGGCGGTTTGAGCCGCGCCATGATGTTGCTGTCGAAAACCGCCTCGGGCTTGGGCGTGAGCCAGGGCGCGAAGATGCCGATGAACACCACGACGACGATGATCGCGAAGCCGATCACCGCCGGAATGTCACGAAGGAACTTCTTGAGGAGGAGCATGCCGATCCGACGCCTTCTCGCTACAGCGTCTCGGCCACGCGTGGATCCAGCAGCGCAAGCACGACATCCACGGCCAGATTGACGAATGCGTAGATCAGCCCAACCACCAGGGTAACCGCCAGGATAGCCTTGTAGTCGGAGGTGAAGATCGCCTGAACCGCGTAGCTGCCGATGCCGGGCCAGTCGTAGATCCACTCCACCGCCACCGCGCCGGCGATCAGCGCGCCGAACAGCAAGCCGATCTGCGTCGTGGCCGCAACCACGGAATTGCGCAGCACATAGACCCAGATGATGCGCCGCTCCGGATAGCCGGCCGCCTTCGCGTAGGAAACGAAATCCTTCTGCATGGTATCGAGCACGCCGGCGCGCGTGAAGCGAGCGATCGTTGCCAGCCCGCCCAGCGACAGGGTGAAGGCCGGCATGATCAGGTGCTCGATCGCATTCAAGAAGGTCGTGAAGTTCAGCGACACCAGGCTGTCGATCAGGTAGAGGCCGGTGAAGAAGGGCGGCGGATCGATGCCCGTCTCCAGCCGCCCGCGCAGCGGCAGGATGTCGAACTCCATCGAGAAGGTGAACTGCAGGATGATCGCGAACCAGAAGGACGCGACCGCAAGGCCCGCCACCGTGACGATGCGCACGATATGATCGAAGGCCGAGTTGTGCCAGACCGCCGCCAGCGTGCCGAGCGGGATGCCGACCGCGGTAGCGAATATCAGGGCGGCGAAGGTCAGTTCGATCGTTGCCGGCAGCCTGAGCGCGATATCAGCCGCGACCGGGCGGTTGGTGAACAGCGACGTGCCCAGATCGGCGCGCATCACCTGCCCGAAATAGATCAGGAACTGCTTCCAGATGGGAAGATCGAAGCCGAAGGCCGCGCGAATGGCCGCGATCTGCTCGGGGGTCGCATTCTCGCCGGCGAGTGCCGCCGAGGGATCGGCCGGCAACACCCGCAGCATGATGAACGTAAGGACCATTAGGCCGAAGAGGGCCGGAAGCGCCAGCAGCAACCTGCGCAAGATGAAACGCAACATGATCCCGGCTCAGTACGGCGCCGCACGGGCGCGTGGACAAGACATCACGGGGGGCCGGCTCGATCCGGCCCCCGCAATGGTCGTGCTCTAGTTGCTCAGCGAAACGCCGCGCAGTTCGCCGCCCGAGCCCACAGGCGAGAACTGGTAGCCCTGCACGCGCTGGCTCAGTCCACGCAACTGCACCGTGTTGTAGATCCAGATGTCGGCCGCCTCGCTCACGACGATGCGTGAAGCCTCCTCGTAGAGTTGGCGGCGGCGGTTCTGGTCGGTGCTGACGCGGGCCTCGCGCAGCATCGCGTCGACGCGCGGGTTGGTGTACCAGGACGAGGCCTTCCAGGTACCGTGGAACTGGCTGTCATACATCTGGCCGATCCAGTTCTCGGGATCGACGAAGTAGGTCGAGACCCAGTGCACCCACATGTCCGGGGTCGTCTCCACCCGCGCGGTCGAGCTTGTCAGCGTCGGCCAGGTATTCGGCACGATCTTGAGGTTGACGCCGATGCGGCGCAGATCGGCCTGGAGCAGTTCGGCCGCCTGGGTGGTCTGCGCGAGCTGGGTCTGGATATGGATCTCGATCTCGCGCGTGACCGGCGCGCCCTGCGCGCGCGCCTGTTCGCATTCAGCCCGCGCCTTGTCGAGATTGTAATCGTAGCCGGCCAGGTCGGCGGGCGCGCCCCACAGGTTCTTCGGGATGGGCCCGCCATTGCGCACCGCATAGTCCTTCAGGATACCGCTGATGAAGCCCATATAATTGAAGGCGTGCGAGAGGCAGCGGCGGAAATGCACGTTGTCGAGCGGCGGGCGGCGGTTGTTGATGCGCAGCACCATCACCCGCATGCTCTCGTCGCGCGCGACGCGGACCCCGCGCGAGCGCGACACGCGCTCGACCATATCGGTCGGCAGGTAGCTGTCGGTCGCGTCGATGTCGCCGCGCAGAAGCGCGTTCACACGCGTGGTGGTCTCCAGGATGGGGCGCGAGCGCACGACATCGATCGGGCGCTGGTTGTGCGACCAGCCCAGGAAATGCTCGCGGAAGCGGGTCATATCGACCAGTTCCTGCGGACGATAGGTCGACGGGTCGAACCGGTAGGCGCCAGACCCCGCGGCATTCGAGGACAGCCAGGCGGAACCCCAGTCGTTGTTTCTCTCGTTCGCGCGAACAAGGCGCGAATTGACGATCGAAACGAGCGGGATTGCGGCCAGGAAGGGCGAGTAGGCCGCCTTGAGCTGGAAGCGCACGGTGCGCGCATCCACCGCCGTGATGCCCGAGGGATCAAGGATCGGCAGGAAGGCAGCCGCCGGCGCACGACGCAAGCCCAGCACGCGGCGGAACGAATAGACCACGTCCTCGGCGGTCATGTCGCTGCCATCATGGAACTTGATCCCGGGGCGCAGCGTGAAGGTCCAGGTCAGGCCATCGGGGCTGACGGTGTGCCCGCTGGCGAGCCAGGGCACGAGCTCCGGCGGGTTGCCCTGGTAGCGGTAGAGTTCGTCGTACATGTTGAGCTGGATGAACTGCATCGGCACGTCCGCGATGACGTGCGGATCGAGGCCGCCTGGCAATTGGTCGCCCCAGACGATCTCATTCGGCCGCCGCTGCGCCTCGGCCGGCGCAACAGCCACGCCGCTGGCCGCCATAAGCCCGGCCGCGGCAAGAACGAACAATCTCCTACGCATGGTCATGCTCCCTTGGTCGTGAATGCCATTGATGTTGATTGGACAGCCGGGTTCCGATCGCCCGGTGGTGCCACGTCGTCCCGCGCCATACTAGCCACCAACGGAGCCGGTCAGGCAACAGCGGATCGTCCGCGCCCCCGATGGCCTAGGACAGATAGGGCTTGTCGGGCGGCGCAGGCCAGGCGGTCTTGGCGTGCGAAAGCCCCATGTCCAGCATGGCGTCGGCGGTCTTCAGCGCGGCCAGAACGGGGCTCACCACCGGCGCACCCAGCCGCTCGGTAAGAGAGCGCTCGATCCCCATGAAGGCCATGCTCATGCAGCCCATCACCAGCACGTCGGCGCCGTCCTCCTCGATGCAGCGGCGGGCCACGGCGACGATGCGGTCCATGGCGTCGTTGGCCTTGCGCGAGAAATCGACCACGCTCACCCCGACGCCACGGATCGAGGCGAGGCGCTCGGCCACGCCCTGGGCGCGCATGCGCGGCAACTGGCGCTTGGCCCCGCTGTCCAGCGGCGAGAGGATCGAGAAGCGCTCGCCCAGTTGCATCGCCAGCATGACGCTGCTCTGCCCGGGCCCTACCACCGGCATCGCGACCGATTCTCGCACAGCATCCAGCGCCGGATCGGAGAAGCAGCCGACGATACCCGCGCTCGCCCCCTCCTCGGCGGCATTCTTCAGGCCAGAGAGGATGTAGGGGGAGACGGCCACGGCATCGCGCTCGCTCTCGATCGAAGGGTAGCCGGCTGCCGCGGACCGCACCTCGACGCGCGTGTTCGGGCCGGCATTCTGCTGGAGGAAGACGCGCCGCCGCTCGACCTCCGCCTCGCCCAGCACGCGCTCCATCGGCGACACAAGCTGGTAGCAGATCCAGCGTTCCTTGCCTGCTCCCCCTGCCCCGGATGCCGCCACCCCGGCTGATGCTGCCATCGCCCGTTCCTCCCTGCTGCGTCGCACCCTTGCCTAGCGAAGCTGGTTGAGCGCCTCGCCGATGATGGCGCAGGAATCCGCCATGGCGTCGGCGACGCGGTTGCGCGCGCGGACGAGCTTGGTCTCCAGCATCCAGCGCGCCTCCCCGTCCGGCAGGGCGGTCAGTTCCGGCACGTCGTAGAGGCAGGGGATCATGGTCGTTTGCGGCGTGAAGCCGTAGGGGTCGTGGCCATAGGTGCCGATCGAGGTGCTTTGCAGCGGCACCAGGACGCGCGACAGGCGCTTCATTGCGCCGTTGAGCAGCTTGGCCGCCGCCTCGCTGCCCTTGCCCTGGGCGAAGGCGTCGGCCTCGGCCTGGGCGCGGGCATCAAGCCGCGCGGCCTCCGCCGCGAAGCGTTGCGCCGCCGCCAGCGCGCCTTCGAGCCCGACCGCCTTGCCGGCCGGCGCCAGCTCGCCCACGCGTCCGATAACCTGCTCGGCCACCGGCACGAAGCGGAAGGGCAGCACGGGCGCGGTGCAGAGCTGCCAGAGATAGGCGCCATAGACGCGGATGTGGTCCTTCATCTGCGCCCAGTCCATCTTGTCGAGGCGGTTCTCGATCGAATGGTGCCACCAGCCGAGATTGGCCAGCGCGGTCGCCTTCAACTCCGCCTCGGTGAAGCTGCCCTCGCCGTGGAACATCGGGATGCCGATGCCAAAGAAGCTTGCATCGCCGTTCTTGGCCGAGCGCTTCCACTTGAGCTTCTTGGCGCCGAGCAGCCGCTTCTCGATCGCGGTATGGAACGCCTTCAGCTCGGCGTTGGAGGCGGTGGACCATTCCGTGGTGCCGATGAAGGCCGGCTGGTCGATCTGGAGATAGGCCACGCAGTTGGCACGCAGCCGGTCCCAGTTGCGGTCGCAGAACCAGGACGAGCCGGCCATGGTGCCGGTCTCGTGCGCGGTCCAGAAGCCGAAGGTCACGCCGCGGCGCAGCTTCTCGCGGTGGCGGTTGAAGACGCGCGCCAGTTCCATGAAGCAGGCATTGCCGGCGGCATTGTCGGTGGCCGCCTCGCCGGGCCAGGAATCCTGGTGGCCGCCCACCAGGACGAAATCATCCGCCTCCGGGCTGGCCGCCGGCGCCGGCATGTTGGCGATGGTGATCTGGACCGGATACCAGCCATTATCGACATAGGTCCGGAACCACACCTTGACCGGCCCCTTGCCCATCATCTCGCGCAGCTTGAGGCCGGCCGTGCGCGCGATGCCGATGCAGGGGATCGTCGGCATCTCGCTCTTGACGTTGTCGGGCGTGGGGTTGCCCCACACCGGCTTGACCGAACCGAAGGGCACCGCCGTGTTCTCGGGGTGGCCCCAGTTCATCATCACCGCGCCGATCGCGCCCTTCATGCCGGCGATGCGCTGCTTCTCGTGGCGCGCCGGCGAATAGGACAGCTCGGTCAGGATGATCTTGCCGCGCGCATCCTTGCCGACATAGTCGGAGAAGGCGCCGCCACCGACATCCAGCAGCTCGCCCTCCACACCCTCGGGCAGGGTGAGCAGGCTGTGGCCGAGCGTATTGGCCTGGATGCTGATCTCGACCGGCGATGTCGCCCGGCAATCAGCGTGCTTGGGGAAGGACACCACCGCCGGCAGCTCGTGCATCGCCACGTCCGACAGGCCGGCGGCCTTCATCGCATCGCGCGAATACTCGGCCATGCGCTTGCCGTTGGCCGAGCCCGCGGCGCGGTAGGGGATCTGGGTGACGATCGTCTCCACATGCTTGCGGATATTGTCGGCCGAAAGCTCGGCCAGGATGGCTTCCTCGGACATGCGGGACTCCTTCGTGTTCGGTCTTCAGCGACCAGTGGCGCGAGCATAGCAAAGGCACGGCGCCTAACAACCCCGACCCGAGGCTAGTGCCCGCTTTGTTCCAGCCCCCGCCCCGGCCTACCGGGCCAGGATCGCCAGGGCCTCGGCGCAGTTGCGCACCGCAACGCGGGGGGCGGACGCAACGTGGTCGAGGAACGACGCCACGGCCGCGATCCGACTCGCCCGGCCCGAGCCATAGTCGCCGCGTGGATGCAGCGTCAGCATGGCAAAGCAATCCTCGGCCATCAGCGCATCGAACTCCTCGATCCAGGTCTTGAGGACGCGCTCGTGGGTCTGGCGCACGCGATAGAGCGGCGCGTCCGACAGCATCTCCCATTGTGGCAGTTCGACCATGCCGGTGCCCCCGTCATTGTCGAGCGCATAGGGGTGGTCGTCGTCCTGGAACGAGGCATCGTAGCGATAGCCCAGACCGGCGAGAATCGGCAGGGTGGCACGCGACATGAAGTTCTCGGGCGCGCGGAAGCCGGCCGGGGCGCCACCGAGACGTCTAGTCAGTACTCTGTGCATGCGTTCAAGCAGCCGTTTCTCGGTATCAGGATCGAGCTTCTCGTGATTCTCCATCGCCCAGCCATGGGCGGCGATCTCATGGCCGTCGGCGGCAATGGCTTCCACAAGCGCCGGCTCGGCCTCCGCCTCGGCGCCAGGAACGAAGAAGGTCGCGCGCAGGCCGCGCTCGCGCAGCAACTCCAGGATGCGCCAGGCGCCGAGCCGTGTCGCGTAGCGACCGTAGGAGTTGCGGCCGTATAGCTCATCGGGGCGTGCCTCGCGCAGGTCGACGCTCGAACCGTGCAGGTTTACCGTGATGCAGAGCGTGCGCGGCAAGGGCAGCGGCCGATGCGGCGGGAAAGGCACCGGATCAAGGATCGGGGTCGGGGCGCTGGCGGGCGGGGGCGCGGTGGTCATGGGCGGCCTCGGTTTCCGGTCTGGGGCGTGGCGTCGGGTGCGGGCGGGCCTAGGCGAACTGCCAGCGCGCGGGCTCGCGCAGGCACCATTGCGCGATCTCGTGCATGCGCAGGAAGCGCACGCCGGGCCTGGCCTTGATGTAGCGCAGCAGCGCATCGATCACGCCCGCGCGCGATGGCGTGCCCGAGCCATAGCCTGAGCGCGGATGGATCGTCAGGTTGAAGAAGCCACCCTCGGCATAGGTGGCGTCGAACTCCTGTTGCCAGTGCGCCAGCACCTCCGAGGTAGGGGTCCAGGAGACGCGGTAGAACGGGTAGTCGTCGAGCGAGGAGGTGTTGTTGGGCAGGATGACGAAATCACGCTGCACCTCGCCCGCGATGGTGGCGAGATAGGGCAGGTCGAAATCCTTGTCGCTGCTGTCATAGACATAGCCGAGCGATTTCAGCGTGCGCATGGTCAGCGCCGTCTTGCGCCCGGAAGGCGAGCGCCAGCCGGTGACCGGCTTGCCCAGTATTGCGGTGAGGATATCGTGCGTCTTTTTCAGCAGCTCGGGCTCGGCCGCGCCGACATCCCAGGCCTCGTGCAGATAGCCGTGGGCGGCGACCTCGTGGCCGCGCGCCTGCATCTCGGCCACGGTGTCGGGATGCGCCTCGGCGTCGTAGCCCGAGACGAAGAAGGTGATCGGCACCCCATGGCCCTCGGCGATGCGCATCAGGCGCGGGATGCCGCGCTTGGCCGAATAGCGCCCATGCGCGTGATAGCCGCGTTGCGACAGGCCCCTGCCCGCCTCCCAGCACGGCCCGTCGAAATCGATCGTCAGGGAGACCACGCAGCGCGCGCCCTCGGGCCAGGCTGAAGCGCGGGGAATCGGCATCGGCAGGGTCTCCGGCATGGTGGGCTTGCGTCGCAGCCGGGAGGGTGGTTACGGCCGCCGCCAAGCCGGGCTAGGATGCGCCTCTGCCGGGCGCCGGGCAACCCGGCGCGACACGTTGACGAGGCCGCCATGACCGATGCCACCACGCATGCCCCGGTCCCCTTCCCGCTGGTCGAGATCGAGGGCCCGCCGCGCGAGCGGGGACGGCTCTATGGCCAACGCGCGGCCGAGAGGGTGGCGAAAAGCGTGTCGGTGTATGCCGGGGCGATTGGCAAGCAGGGCGTGAGCCTGGCCGAGTTGCGCGCCGCCGCCGAGGCCTTCCTGCCGGCGATCGCGCGTTTCGAGCCGGCCTATGCCGAAGAGATCCGCGGCATTGCCGAAGGCTCGAAGCACGACCTGGCCGAGATCGTGATGATCAACGCCCGCACCGAGCTGCTTGCCTTCGCCAAGCGCCGCAAGGAGGCCGCCGACCCTGCCGTCAAGGATGGCTGCACCGGGGCGGTGATACTGCCCGACGCATCGGCCGATGGCAGCCTGATCCACGGCCAGAACTGGGACTGGCGCGCCGAATGCGTCGAGAACACGGTGGTGCTACATGTCCGCCGCGAGGACGGCCCGGACGTGCTCACCTTCACCGAGGCCGGGGCCCTCGGCCGCAGCGGGCTGAACGGGGCCGGCATCGCCATCACGGCGAACTTCCTCGAATCGAACCTCGACCACAAGCGCCACGGCGGCGTGCCGCTGCCGCTGATCCGGCGCAAGGTGCTGGAATGCGCCCATTTCGCCGAGGCGATCCGCGTCATTGCCGCGACGCCGAAAAGCGGCTCGAACAACCTGATGATCTCCTCGGCCGCGGGCGATGCGATCGGCTTCGAGTGCCTGCCGGACGAGGCTATCTGGTATCGCGCCGAAGCCGGGCTGATGGTGCATGCCAACCATTTCGTCACGCCAGCCGCACGCGCCAAGGCGACCGATCGCGGCGTGCTGACGACGCCCGATTCGCTCTATCGTGACGCACGCGTGCGCGCGGCCCTCGAGCGCAATCGCCCGCGCCTGACCGCCGATCACCTCAAGGCAGCGTTCTTCGACGATTGGGGCACGCCCTTCAGCGTCTGCCGCCCACCGCGCCCTGCAGTGAGCGGCGACAATATCAGCGCCACCGTGGCGATGGTGATCATGCGCCCGGCCGAACGGGTGATGGAGATCGCGCCCCTGCCCGCCTTCAACCGCGACTTCACGACCTACCGCCTGCCGGCACCGGCCGCCGCCACCCGTCGCGCCGCCGAGTAGCTGCGGCCCCTCCTACAACCGGACCAGGAGCGCAGCATGAGCGGCGCGGCAAGCAGGGTTGCGATTGTGACCGGGGGCGCGCGCGGCATCGGGCGCGCCTGCGCCAAGGCGCTCGCCGCCAAGGGCTTCGATATCGCGCTGGTCGATCTTCTGGCCCCCGAGATGGAGCGCACGGCCGGCGAGATAGCGGCGCTCGGCCGGCGTTGCCTCTGGCACGAGGCGGACGTGGCCGATACCGCCCGCGCCGCCGAAGTGGTGGGCAGGGTGCACGCCGAGTTCGGCCGCATCGACGTGCTGCTGAACAATGCCGGCAAGTCGAACCCAAAGACGATCCTCGACTGCACCGAGGAGGAGTTCGACCGCACCATCGCGATCAACCTGAAGTCCTGCTTCAACTATGTCCGCGCCACCGCGCCGATCATGCTGGCCGCCGGCGGCGGGCGCATCATCTCCATGTCCTCGCTCAACGCGCATACGGGCGGCGTGACGAGCGCAGTCTCCAAGTTCGCCTATGCCGCCGCCAAGGCGGGCATCCTCGGCATGACGCGCGCGCTGGCGAAGGAACTGGGCCCCACCATCGCCGTCAACGCGATCTGCCCCGGCGTGATCGAGACCGAGCTCGGCAACAGCCTGACGAAAAGCCGCGGCGAGGAGATGAAGAAGGGCATCGTGCTGAACCGGCTGGGCAAGCCGCAGGACGTGGCCGAGCTGGTCGCGTTCCTGGCCAGCGTCGAGCCCAACTTCATCACCGGCCAGCACTTCATAATCGACGGCTTCCAGTGGGTGATCTGATGCGCGCCCCGCCGATCCGCCGTCCCGCCCCGCGCACGGAGCCTTGATCCCATGCCTGCCTGGGTCGGCGCCCTGTTCTGCACCTTCATCCTCCAGGCCTCGACCGCCTTCCTGATCCGGGTCCATCCCGTGATCGGCCCGGCGCTGACCGAGGCCGCCGGCGTGGCACCGGAGAAGGTCGGGCATCTGGCGGCGGCAACCGCGCTCGGCACGATGTATTTCCTGATGGTCGGCGGGGCATTGCTGCCCCGGCTCGGGCCGGTGCGGCTGCTGCAATATGGCTCGCTGTTCGGCGCCGCCGCGCTCGCCCTGTCGATCACCGGCAACTGGTGGGCGATGATGGCCTCGGCCTTCCTGGTCGGCGTCGGCTACGGCCCCTCGCCGCCCGCTGGCTCGGACATACTGCACCGCTTCGCGCCGCAAGGGCATCAGGGGCTGGTGTTCTCGATCAAGCAGTCGGCCGTGCCCCTCGGCGGGGCGATCGCGGGCGCGGTGATCGCCCCGATCGCCGCCTATAGCGGCTGGCGGCTGTCGCTGTGGGTGGGCGTGGCCATTGCGCTCGTGCCGGTGCTGGTGGTCCAGCCGCTGCGTGCGAAGATCGACACCTTGCGCGATCCGCGCCACCCGGTGCGGCTCTTGGCCTTCCTATCGGTCGCCAAGCTGTGGGAGCCGTTCCACGGCATCAGGCTGGCTCCGGCGCTGATCCCGCTCACCTATGCCGGCTTCTGCTTCGCGATCGTGCAGGGCTGCCTGTTCGCCTTCCTGACGACCTTCCTCACCGCCGAGGTGGGCGTGCCACTGGCCGTGGCCGGCGGCGCCTTCGCCGTGATGCAGGGCGTGGGCATCGCCTCGCGCATCGGCATGGGCTGGGTGTCGGACCGGATCGGATCGGCAGTGGTGACGCTGCGCCTGCTCGGCCTGGCGTCGGCCACGATGACCATTCTCACAGCGCAGATAACGGCCGCCTGGGCCTGGCCGGTGGCGGTGACCGTGATCGGCATCACCGGCTTCGCCGCCGCGAGCTGGAACGGGGTCAAGCTGGCCGAGGTCGCGCGCGTCGCCCCCAAGGGGCGGATCGGCGATGCCACCGCCGCCTCGACCTTCTTCACCTTCATCGGCTACGCGGTGGGGCCGACCGGCTTCGTGATGCTGGTGCGACTGCTCGGCAGCTATGGCGCGGCCTTCACCGCGATCGCCGTGCTGCCCCTCTCGGCCGCGATAGTGCTGTTCTGGGCCAAGCCCCCAGCGCCGCGCGCCGCGCCGGGCCGCTGACCGCCGCCGCCCGCCGCCCCGCCATGGCACCCTGGGCCTCCGCGCTGCTCTGCACGGCACTGCTGCAGATCACAACTGCCTTCCAGGTGCGCGTGCAACCGGTGATCGGCCCCGCACTCACCCAGGCCGCCGGCGTCACGCCCGAGGCGGTTGGACACCTCGCGGCCATGAGCGCCTTCGGCACCATGGTCTTCCTGATGAACGGCGCGGTGTTCCTGCGCCGGCTGGGCCCCGTGCGTCTGCTGCAATCGGGCGTGCTGCTGGCGGCGGCGAGCCTTGCGCTTTCGATCACTGCCTCCTGGCCGGTGATGCTGCTCGCCGCCTTCCTGATCGGCTATGGCTACGGCCCCTCTCCGCCAGCCGGCAGCGACATCCTCGCCCGCCATGCGCCGAAACAGCACCGCTCGCTGGTATTCTCGATCAAGCAGGCGGGCGCCCCACTCGGCAACGGCATCGCCGGCTTGCTGGTCCCGGCGCTGGTGGCGCTGTCCGGCTGGCGCGGCGCGCTGGCGATGACCGCACTCCTTTCGGGACTGACGGCGCTGCTCGTGCAGCAATGGCGCGCCATGCTGGATGCGAACCGCCAGCCGGAGACGCCGATCAGCCCGCGCGATCTGCTTTCTCCCGCGCGGGTACTGGAGCCGTTCCGAGGCATCCGCCTGTCGCCTGCCCTGCCGTGGCTCGCGCTCGCCGGCATGTGCCTGGCCTCGGTGCAGGGCTGCCTGCTTGCCTTCATGACGACGCTGCTGGTCGAGGAGGTGGGCTACAGCCTGGTTGCGGCCGGCACCGCCTATGCCGTGATGCAGGCAAGCGGCGTGGTCGGCCGCATCCTGATGGGCTGGGTGACAGATCGCCTCGGCTCGGCCACGCGCGCGCTCAGCGTGCTGGCGGTCGCTTCGGCAGCGATGACACTGCTTGTCTCGCGCATCGGCCCGCACTGGTCGTGGCAGGCGGTGCTGCTGCTGAACGGCGTGGCCGGCATCGCTTCGGTCTCGTGGAACGGGGTGATGCTGGCCGAGACGGTTGCCGTGTCGCCGCCCGGGAAGGTGGGCGAGGCCACGGCCGCCGGCACCTTCTTCATCTTCGCCGGCTACACCGCGACGCCGAGCCTGTTCGTCTGGATGGTGCGCTGGCTGGGGGGATATGGACCCGCCTTCGCGGCGATCGTCCTGTTTCCGGTCACGGCGTTGGCGGCGATACAAATGGCAGGCCGGGCCAAGGCGCGCCATGCCGAGGAATCGCGGCGCGGCACGGAAAACTAGATCCGCCCCTCGGCCACCGCATGGCACGCCACCCGTCGCTCGCCATCGCCTCCTGCCACGAGGTCCGGGCGTTCGGTGCGGCAGCGTGCTTCGGCAAAACGGCAGCGCGGATGGAAGGCGCAGCCCGAGGGGGGCGAGGCCGGGTTGGGCGGATCACCGGCGACCGAGGGCAGCACGCCGCCCTGGCGCAGGCGCGGCACCGCGGCAAGCAACGCTTGCGCGTAGGGGTGCAGGGGCGCCGATAGCACCGCATCCGCTGGCCCCTCCTCGACGATGCGACCGAGATACATCACCGCGACGCGATCACAGACCTGACGCACCACTGCCAGGTTGTGCGAGATGAACAGATAGGTCAGGCCGTGGCCGGACCGCAGCGATTGCAGGAACTCCAGGATCTGCGCCTGCACGGACACATCGAGCGCCGAGGTCGGCTCGTCCAGCACCACGAGCGATGGACCGAGCGCCAGCGCGCGCGCGATGCAGACGCGCTGCCTCTGCCCGCCCGACATCTCGTGCGGATATCGGTGCAGGAACTCGCCCGGCAGCCCAACCTCGGCCATCAGCGCCGCCACGCGCTCGACCAGTACCCCACCGCGCGCGCCCTCCTGCACCACCAACGGTTCGGCGATCGAGGCAAATGCCGTCATGCGCGGATTGAGCGCGGCCGACGGGTTCTGATGGATCAGCTGCATCCGCCGGCGCAGAGGACGTAGACCGGCCTCGGCAAGGGTCGTGATATCGGTTCCATCGAAGCGGATGCTCCCTGCGGTCGGATCAAGCAGGCGCAGGATCAGCCGCGCGACGGTGGACTTGCCGCAACCAGATTCGCCTACCAGCCCCACCGCCGTGCCGCGCGGCAGGCCAAGATCCACCTCGCTCACGGCAGCGATCTCTGTCGTGTGGAACGCCCCGCGACGTACGCGGAAGCGTTTGGTCACGGCGCGCATCTCCACCAGTGGCGCCATCGCCGCAACGGCTTCGGAGCGCGGCGTGCTCATGCGCCCTCCGGATGGTGGCAGGCGACCCGACGGCCCGGCGCGATCCCGCGGAGGAGAGGCTTCTCGACGCCGCACCGCCCGCTCGCGCGCGGGCAGCGTGGATGGAAGCGGCAGCCGGAAGGCGGAAAGAGCAGGCTCGGGATGCTGCCGGGAATGCCGCGCGGACGGCTGCCCGGCCGATCGAGGTCTGGCACCGCGCCTATCAGGCCGCGCGCATAGGGATGATAGGGGGCGGCCAGCAAGGCTTGCGTCGGCGCCTCCTCGACGATCGTGCCCGCATACATCACGGCCACGCGCGCGCATGCCGCCGAGATCACACCGAGATCGTGGCTGATCAGGATCAGTGCCAGGCCCCTGCTGCGCACAAGATCGGAGATCAGCGCCAGCACCTGCGCCTGAACCGTCACATCGAGCGCGGTGGTGGGCTCATCGGCCACAAGCAACGCAGGCTTGCCCGCAAGCGCCATAGCGATCAGCACGCGCTGGCGCATGCCGCCGGAAAGCTGATGTGGATAGCTCGCCAGAATCCGCTCCGGCTCCGGCAGGCCGACCGAGGCCAGAAGTTCCGCCGCCATCCGCGCGGCCTCGCGGCGCGAGCGCCGCCGCCCGCCCGGCTGGGCTCCATCCTGGCCGCAGATCGCATCGGTCATCTGTGCGCCGATGCCGAGCACGGGATTGAGGAAGCTCGCCGGGTCCTGGAACACCATCGCGATCGCGCGTCCGCGCAGGCTGCGCATCGCGCGCGCATCAAGCGTCAGCAGGTCCTGGTCCTTGAACCGGATCGCACCGGAAACGACGCGCGCCGGCGGGCACTCGTTCAATCGCAGCAGGCTTTTCGCCAGCACCGATTTGCCGCAACCCGTTTCGCCGACGATACCGAGCGTCTCGCCGGCATCGAGCGCGAGGTCGATCCCGTCGAGCACATGGTGCGTGCCATCGAAGGTGTCGAAGGCGAGCCGGTAGTCGGCGATCTCGAGCAGGCTCATCCGCGATGGCTCCGCGGGTCGAGGATGTCGCGCAGCCCGTCGCCCAGCAGGTTGAAGCCGAGAACCGAAACATAGATAAACGCGCCCGGCGCGACGGCATACCACCACCAGTCGGGCATGTAGGTGCGCGCGACCGAGATCATCGCGCCCCATTCCGGCTCGGGCGGGCGCGCACCGAGCCCGATGAAGCCGAGAGAGGCCACCGCCAGGATCGCCTGGCCGACGTCCATGCTCATCTTGACGATCAGCGGCGACAGGCAGTTGGGCAGGACATGGCGGAACAGGATGCGCGCACGGCTGGCGCCAACCACGCGCGCCGCCTCGACATAGGGCTCCTCCTTGATCGCGAGCGTCTTCGATTCCGCCAGCCGCACATAGCCGGGCCACCAGACGATGATCAACGCGATCACCGCGTTGCCGATCCCGGGTCCAAGCGCGGCGACGATCGCCAGCGAAAGCACAAGGCCCGGCACGGACAGGAACATGTCGGTGATGCGCATGATCGTCTCGCGCAGCCGCCCGCCCGAATAGCCCGCAAGTACGCCGAGCGGCGCGCCGATCGCCGTTGCCGCCAGAGTGATCGCAAGCCCTGCCAGCAGCGAGACCCGCGTGCCAAGGATCACGCGCGTGAGGATGTCGCGTCCCACCTCGTCGGTGCCGAACCAGTGCGCAGCCGAGGGCGGCTCGAGCTTGTTCAGGAGGTTGATTGCGCCCTCGGCGTCGGCCGGGTAGGGCACGATCCACGGCCCCAGCAGCGCGAGCGTGACGATGAACAGCACCAGCGCCAGCCCGAGCATCGAGGAGAAGCTGCGCGAGAGGAGCCACAGCGCCAGCCGCCAAGCGCGCGCCGAGCCCGTGGCCGGTTGCGGCGCTCGCGGCGCAGGTTGCGCCGGCAACCCATCGGCGGGAACGGCAGTCGCGGGCGGCGCCATGGCTCAGGCCTCGCGCAGGCGCGGGTCGAGGACACCATAGAGCAGGTCCACGACCAGATTGGCGATCATGAAGTTCAGGCCGATCAGCAGCGTCACGCCCATCACCGGCTTGAAGTCCGACGCGATCGCAGAATTGACGGCGTAAAGGCCGATCCCCGGCCAGTCGAACACCGTCTCCACCAGCACCGTGCCCGACATCATCCAGCCGTAGCGCAGGCCGATGATGGCGAGCGTGGGCAGCATCGCGTTGCGCAGGGCGTGCACGGCAACGATGCGCCAGGGCGCCACCCCGTGGGCGCGCGCGCACATCACATAGTCGGCGCGCAGCGCCTCGACCATCTCCGCGCGGTTGACGCGCAGGATCGAGGCGAGGCAAGGCAGCGACAGAACCACGGCCGGCAGCACCGTGAAGGAGGCCGCCTCGGCGAAGGTGCTCCACTGCCCGCGCAGCAGGCTGTCGGCCAGCAGCATGCCGGTGATCGGCTCGGGCGGGATGGTCATGAGCGACAGCCGGCCACTGGTGGGCAGCCATCCCATCTGCACGGCGAACACCAGTTGCAGCAGCAATCCGAACCAGAAAGGCGGCAAGGCGATTCCCGAAACGGCAAAGATGCGCGTGGCATGGTCGATCCAGCCATCCTTGTGCAGGGCGGAAATCATGCCGAGCGGCACGCCGATCGCGATGCCGAGCAGCATCGCCACCAGCACGAGTTCCAGGCTCGCCGGGAAATATCGCAGCAGTTCGCTCGTCACGTCGCGCGAGGTGGAAACCGATCGGCCGAGATCGCCGCGCGCCAGCCCGGCGACGTAGCGGGCGAACTGCTCGGGCAGCGGGCGGTCCAGGCCGTACTCGCGGCGCACCTGCTCGATCTGCGAGCGACTGGCATCCGGTCCGGCCGCCAGCGCGGCAGGATCGGCCGGTGCGATGTTCGAGATGATGAAGGTGATGCACACCAGCCCGAACAGCATCAAGCCGAACAGCGCGACCCGCTTGGCGATGTAGACGAGCATGGTCCGGGCACCCCGGTGCAACCCTGGGCAGCGGCGGCGCCGGCCTTCAGCCGCCCCGGCGCCGCGCGCCCTGCCCTCAGGCGTCGATCCACATGGTGTAGAGATCGACCTCGCCGGTGAAGCGCACCGGGCTGAAGCGGAAATCCTTCACATAGTCGCGCATCGCCCAGCGACGGTTGGCCATCATGCCGAAGATCTCGGGCTGGTCGTCGACGATCTTGCGCTGGACCTCGGCATACATCGCCGCGCGCCGGTCCCAGTTGGTCTCGGCGCGGGCCTGGTCGACCAGGCGCCAGACCTCCTCGTTCTGGTAGTGGCTCATGCCGTAATAGAGGCCCCAGGAGGCGCGATGATACTGGTAGGCGACCGTGTCCGGATCGGTCGAGAGCGGCGTGACATAGACGGAAGTCATGTCGGGCGCCGTATCGGGCTTGGAGCCGCGCTGCACCATCGTCGGCCATGGCTGGCCGGTGATGCGCACGCGGATGTTCAGCGGCTGGAGGCTGTTCAGGAGGGCAAGGCCGATGCGGCGCGGATCCTCGAGCCCCTGCACATGGACATACTCGAGCTCGATGCCGCCGTTCGGCGTGCCCGACTGGCGCAGGAACTCGCGCGCCTTGTCCATGTCGCGGCGGGGAACACCCGGCACGTCGATATGGCCCCGCACCGCATGCGGGAACGGGCTGGTCTGCAGCCGCGCCGCGCCATTGTGGATCTGCAGCAGCGCCTCGTAGTCGAAGGCATGCGCGATCGCCTTGCGCAGGTTGCGATCGGCAGTCGGCTGGCGCTGGCAGTTGAACTTGATGCCGAAGCTGGTCATGCCCGGATGGTCTTCCAGCCGCACGCCAGGGATGGTCTTGAGCTGGTCGAAATCATCGGGCGTGAGCTCGGTGATGACATCCACCTCGCGCCGCTGCAACGCGGCCTTGCGCGGCGCGGGCTCGCGCACGACGCGGTAGATCACGCCGGCGAGCCGCTTGTCCGCGCCCATCGGCCAGCCCTTCCAGTAGTCGGCCACGGCCTCAAGGTGCATGATGCTCTGCGCATCCCAGCGCCGCACCTTGAACGGGCCCGATCCCGCCTCGTGGTCGGTCAGCCATTTCTGGCCCCAGTCGCCGTCCTGCTGGTTGGCCATCACCTGCTTCGGGTTCACGATGTACCACCAGGGCAGGTAGGACATGAACGGCGCGAACGCGCGCTCGAGCTTGAACTCGACCGTGCGTGCATCCACGGCCCTGATGTTCTCGGGCTTGACGAAGTCCTTGAACATCCAGGCCACGCCCTTGTTGATGCGCAGGCCACGTTCGAAGGAGAAGCGCACCGCCTCGGCGTCCAGCGGATCGCCATTGTGGAAGCGCGCATTGCCGACGATGCGGAAGGTGTAGGTCAGGCCGTCGGCGCTGATCTGGTGGCTTTCGGCAAGCCAGGGCACGAGCTCGGGCGGATTGCCGACATACTTGAAAAGCGCGTCATGCGTCGCCTGCTGCATCATGCGGGTCGACCAGTCGTAGCGCACATGCGGATCCAGGATCGGCACGGGCTGCCCGCCCGAGAAGACGAGCACCTTGCGGTTGCCCTCGCGCTCGAAGCTTATCGCCGGGCTGGCAGCGGTCGTGGCTGCCACCAAGGCGGTGGCGCCCTGCATCAATCCGCGTCGGGAGATGTTGGAACCTGTCATGGACGTTGCCTCCTTGATCTTGCTTGTTGGTTCCGCGGGCCTCGGCTAGCTGGTCACGCCGGCTGCGCCTCCCTGGCTGCCGTCCGGCGCCGAGCCCGCTCCTTGGTGGTTGCCGCCACGTCGATGCGCCCGTCCGCAGCGACCACGCAGCCATACTCGCGCGTCGCCGCCTCGGCGCTAATGTAGCCGTCATCGAGGTCTGATTGCACGTCCTCGATCGACCGGTCGAGCGGATCGCCGAAGCCGGAGCCGCCGGCGATCTGCACATCGACCACGGTCTCCTGGTCCGCGACCTGGACAAGCTCCCCGGACCGGCAGTCATGCGGCTCGGTCGCGCCCGGCGCCCAGACCCAGCCATGCACGGCGCCGCCAGGCCGGCCGCCATAAAGCCCCTCGGTGCGCACGGCCAGCCCCTCGGGATAGACGCTGACAAGCATGGGCTCCGGGCTCGGGTCGAGCCGGCGCGCACGCAGGCGTTGGCCAAGCCCGCCGCGGCGGAGCCCCGGCCCGCCGGTATCGGTGACGTAGCTCTTGTCGATCACCAGAACCGGCACGCGCGCCTCGAACAGCTCGACCGGCGTGTTCGCCGCCGAGGTGGGATAGAGCAGCGCCGACTTGCCGTCGGTGCGCTGCCCGGCCCCCTGCCCGCCGCCCATGAACAGGTGGTCGGAGAACAGGCGCCCGCGCGCGTCGTGCCCGTAGAAGTTGAGCGAGACCGGCAGCCCGGTGAAGGCCTGGACCTGGCCGGGAATCGCCGGCGCCAGGGCCCGGAACATGTTGGGGGCGATATACCAGCCCACACGGGTGCGCAGATAGACACTCGCCGGCTTGGTCGCGTTCAGGATGCTGCCCTCGGGCGCCTCGACCGTGAACGGCCGGTAGCAGCCGGCATTCGAGCGCAGCCCCGGGGTCAGCGCGCTCTTCAACGGATAGGTGGCGTGGGCCGCCGTGTAGTTCATGGTGCAGTTGAGGCCGCCGCGCGGCAACTGCTTCGGAAGGTCGTGGAATGCGACATGGATGCTGTCGCCACGTTTCTTCACGCGCACCTTGTAGACCAGTTTCTCGCCCAGCGGATTGTTGGCGATTTCGCTGTCGTAGTCACCGTCCGGCACGGCACGAATCGCCGCGCGCATGGCGCTTTCGGCCCGATCCTGCACCACGCCCGCAAGGGCTTCGAGATCGGCGAGCCCGTATTCCTCCATGAAGGAAACGAGGCGCTGCGCGCCGACGGCATTGGCCGTCACCATCGAGTGGATGTCGCCGATCACCTGTTTGGGGTTGCGCACGTTCGACTCGATCATGGCGAACAGATCCTCGTTCGCCCGCCCCTCGCGGAACAGCATCATGCGCGGGATCTGGATGCCTTCCTCATACAC
This sequence comes from Alphaproteobacteria bacterium, assembly GCA_020850755.1. Classification (GTDB taxonomy): domain Bacteria; phylum Pseudomonadota; class Alphaproteobacteria; order Acetobacterales; family Acetobacteraceae; genus JADZEB01. The sequence continues at coordinate 304,063 of JADZEB010000016.1, forward strand.
CTCGCGCGCGCGCAGATGGTCCTTGGTTCCGCCGATATCGCTGACATGCCCGACAGTGCCGACGAGCCCGACCACGCGCCCGCCCATGAAGACCGGCGTGACGATGGCGATATCATGCAAGTGCCCGGCGCAAAGCCAGGGATCGTTGGTTGCCAGCACATCGCCGGGCTTGAGCGTGTGCGCGGGGAATGTCTCCAGCAGCGCCTTGACGCATCGCGTGAGGGTGAGGTTGAACACCTGCATGGCGCGCGGACTGTGCGCGAGAGGGTCGCCCTTGACGTCGAGCAACTCGCAGCCGAAATCCTGCGCTTCCGAGATGATCAGCGAGAATGCGGTGCGGCAGATGGTGTGCCACATCTCCTCGGTGATGGTGACGAGCCGCGCCCACATGATCTCCAGCCCGATCGGATCGGCCTCGATCCTGGCGCGGGCCTCGGCCACCGACATGCCGGGCGCGACCAGCGCCTCCGGCGCGCGCGCCGCGCCGATGCGGATGCGAAGGTTGAGAGAGGCGTCGATACCCAGGCTGTCGTCCGGCCAGATCACGGTCGTGGCCTCGCGCTCCTCGACGATCGCGGGGCCGTCGATCATGTCGCCGGGCTTCAGGCGATAACGGTCATAGACGGGCGTCTCGTGGAAGGCGCCATCGAAATAGGCCGGGCGCACGCCCTTGCGCGCGGTGCCATCCGCTGCCTCGGTGCCGGAGATGGCCCCGGAGACAGCGATCTTCGGTTCGGGTCCCACCGCGCGCACGCGCCAGGAAATGGCTTCGATGGACGCGCCTTCGTAGAGCTTGGTGTAGAGGCGCGTATAGACATCGGCGAAGCTGGTGCGGATTTCGGCCAACCGCGCCGCAGACAAGGCCCCCGCGGGCAGCGGGACGGCAATCTGGTGGACCTGCCCGAGCAGGCGCATCTCGGCCGTGCGTTCGACCGCGATGGCCGCGGGCGCAATGCCGGCTTCCGCCAGACGGCGCCGGGCGTCCGCCTCCAGGTCGTCGAGCACCGCGTTCACGGCATTGAAGTCGGCGGTCGCGTTCATCACCGTGGGCAGGCTGCGCGAATGCTCGAATGCCGTCGGCGCAGCGAGGAAACCAAGGGCCGAGGCGGCGCCCGATGCCGGCGGCACCAGCACCTCGGACAGCCCCATGATACGTGCCACGCGCACCGCATGCGCCGGGCCGGCGCCGCCGAAGGCCACCATCGCATAGCGGCGCGGATCGCGCCCCTTCTCGACCAGATGGACGCGCGCGGCCGCTGCCATGTTCTCGCAGACGATGCTGTGGATGCCCGCCGCCGTCGCCACCGCCGAAAGGCCGAGCCCCGCGCCCAGCCGCCCCAGCGCCGCTTCCGCCGCCGCGCGGTCAAGCGACATGCTGCCGCCGAGGAAGAAGCCGGGGTCATAGTAGCCGAGCGCCAGATTGGCGTCGGTGACAGTGGGCTCGGTGCCGCCGCGCCCATAGCAGACCGGTCCCGGCATCGCCCCCGACGACTCCGGCCCCACCTTGAGCAAGCCCACCTCGTCCAGCCGCGCGATCGACCCACCCCCGGCGCCGATCTCGATCATGTCGATGACCGGCGACTTGATCGGCAGGCCGGATCCCTTCTTGAAGCGGTGCACGCGCGCCGCCTCCATCATCGGCGAAATCTCCGGCCGTTCGCCCTCGATCAACGCCGACTTCGCCGTGGTGCCGCCCATGTCGAAGGCGATCGCGTCCGGCAATCCGGCATTGCGCGCGAACAGGGCGGTAGCCAGACCGCCACCGGCCGGGCCGGATTCCAGCAGGCGGATCGGGAAAGCGCGAGCAAGCGCGGGCGTAGCCAGCCCGCCATCAGATTGCATCAGCCGCAGGGCGCCACGAAAGCCGCGCGCGGCGAGTTCGCTTTCCAGCCGCGCTACATAGCGGTCCATCAGCGGCTGGACATAGGCGTTGGCGCAGGTGGTGGTGGCGCGCTCGAACTCGCGGATCTCGGGCACGACCTCGGACGAGAGCGATACCGCCACCTGCGGGAACGCCGCGCGAATGATACATCCGGCCTCCTGCTCGTGCGCCGGGTTGACATAGCTGTGCAGGAAGCAGACCGCGATCGCCGTGCATCCCTCCGCGACAAGGAAAGCCGCTTCGCGCCGGACCTGCTCCGCGTCCAGCGCCGTCAGCACCCGGCCGTCGAACGCGATGCGCTCGTCGATCTCGCGGCGCAGGCGGCGCGGCGCCAGGGGCGTGGGATACTGGAGGAACAGATCATAGATGTCGTAGCGCTGCTCGGTTCCCATCTCGAGATTGTCGCGCACGCCGCGCGTGGTGAGGAAGCCGAGCTTCGCCCCGCGCCGCTCGATGATCGCGTTCGTGACCAGCGTCGTGCCGTGCAGAAGCTCGGCCACATCCGCAAGCGCAATGCCGGCCGCCTGCGTGATGGCGGCGATGCCCTCCAGCGCGCCATCGGCCGGGTCGTGCGGCGTGGTCAGGCACTTGTGCAGCCGCAACGCGCCGGTAGTTGTGTCCAGCAGCACGAAGTCCGTGAAGGTCCCGCCGATATCGAAACCGAGCCGATAGCGCACATCGGAAGGCTCGCGCTTTGTCGTGGCGACGGGCGGGGAGATGTCAGGCATCGGGCACACCTTGCAACGCACGCGGTCCTTGCCAGGCCGGCGCCTCCGGCCCGACATCGCATAGCTATAGGCCCGGGCAGCGAAACTCGGCAAGAGCGGCATGGCATCGGACAACCAGACGGACAGAGCCGTCCGATCGCGGCGAGCGGCTAGGTGCCGCGACGGTCCCGGCGCCCGCAAGGGCATGCCGGCTGCGCGGTCGGCGTGCGGTCCGATCCTGTGGCCCGGACCGCGGCTGTTCCTTCGAGCTAGCGCGCGCTCCGATTGAGCTCGTAGGTGAAGCCCACCCCGACGCCGTTGAACATCAGGATTTGGCGCAGGACCTGATCGACCAGCCGGCCGGTGCGCGCCAGTTGCGTCGGCGGCACATAGACCACCGAGTTGGGCGGCAGGATCAGTTCCTCGTGCATCTGTGCGCGCTCGAGGATGTTCAGAAGGTTCACCGTGCGCACCCGCATGGTGCTGTCGGCCCCGACATAGACCACGCGAACGCCGTCGATCGCGCCTGTCGGCATCACGCCGCCGGCGGCCGCGACGGCAAGCAGTGTCGTGTATGGCCCGCCCGCCGGCACCTGTCCCGGCCGTGGCACCTCCCCGAACACGAAAACGCGCTCGCGCGTGGGTTCGGGCATGATCACGTCGGGATCAAAGCCGATCCCGCGCTCGCGATAGCGAGCGGCCATGGATTCACGGAGCTGCGCCACCGTCAGGCCGGCTGCGCGCACGCGACCCGCCCCCGGCAAGGTGACCGTGCCATCGGACAGGATCGCAAGCTTGCGTGACCGCCCCTCGGCTGCCGACTGGATGGCCTGGCCGAGATCGTCTTCGGAGGAGGCAGCACCGGGCGAAAGGGTGACGGTGATCTGCGGGTTGGTCATGATATCCGCATAGAGCCGCCGCAGCGACGCCGCCAGGCCCTCGGGGGTCTGTCCCACGGCCTGCACGGTCCCCTTCACCGGGACCCCGATGCGGCCGTCGGGACGGACGATGACGGTCCGGTTGAAGGTCGGATCGAAACCGAAATCGAGTTGCAGCTCGTCCCCGGAGCGTATGCGGTAGCTTCGCGCCGTCGGCCTGTCCGAGCGCAGGAACAGGACCTCGATCACATCCCCGGGCGCCAAGCGGGTCGCGTCGACCCCTTCCCGCAATGCCGCGACCACGCGGACACCGGCGTCGCGCTGGGCTTCCACCGGCATTTCGTCGAAGAACATGCTGCTGCCGTCGCTTGCCACCTCCCCGGTCCGGCTGGCAGTGCAGGCCGGCAAACCGAGAGCGACGACAGAGAGCAATCCCAAAACGCCCGCCCTTTGCCGCCACGGCCGAGAGCCGGCGCGCGGCATTGCCAACGTCTCGCGCAACGAGACCGCGCTATCGAAGTGCGATTCTGTTGCGGGCGAGGTGCCCATGGCCGTATTAGATATCATGTCTGTCCACCACCCAGCATACGGCCCTCGTCGGCGGTTGGGGCCTCGCTGCCAGTGACCGTATCAGACCCGGACCGGAGTCGCGGCAAGTCCCTCATGCAAATTGCAATCTTGACGTGGCCGGCGCAGAAAATTTACGATTTTGGAACCAAGTGGGCTGGGCCGCGTTCCATTGTTGCGCCCGGACCCGCGACAAAAGTCCCAGGGGAACGCGCGTCCAGCCCACACGCGATGCGTGAATGGGCGGTGGCATTGCTATTGCTTACCGATACCCTGCCACTGGATTGGGATCAGGCCTTGGGAGACGGATCATGAACGATCCGGGGTATTTCGGCGCGGGCCGAGAGGTTGCGGCACGCGCACCGGACGATGTCGCATCGCGGCAACCCGCGGGCGACACTTCGCCTGATTCCACCACCATCGCGGGTGCAGATCCTGGATCGCCCGAACGCTGGACCCTGACGCTCATTGCCGGCATCGTCCGCTTGGCCGAAGCGTCGATCATCATTGCCGCCGGCATGCTGTGCTTCGCCCTCTATATCGGCGTGCTCCGCGGCGGTTTCGACCAGTGGGAACGCTACGCCGCGACCGTCTTCGCCGGCACCGTCATCGCCCTGGTCGTGTTCGAGGTCGCAAGCCTCTACACACCCAAGCGGCTGGAGAATGGCGCCGGCACGCTCGGCCGCCTCTTGGCGGCGTGGGGCGTGGCGTTCCTCTCCGTGGTCGCGCTTGGCTATCTCCTCAAGCTGTCGATCGACTTCTCGCGCGGCTGGGCCCTGCTCTGGTTCGTGTCCAGCGCGGCGGGCCTTGCCGGGTTGCGCATGGGCCTTGCCAATTGGCTTGGGTCCAGCACCGGGCAGGCGACGCTTTGCCGCCGCCTCGCGATCGTTGGCGCCGGCCCGATCTCGGAACGACTGCTCCACCACCTCGCCCAGCCCGAGATGGCCGGCAAGTTCGAGATCGTCGGCCTGTTCGATGATCGCAGCCCGGACCGACACGGCCCCGACGGGGCGGCCGGCCAGAAGATCGCCGGCACCACTGCCGACCTCACGCGCCTGATCGAACGGGCGCGCGTCGATGTCGTGGCGATCGCGCTACCCTGGAGCGCGGCCACCCGCATCCGCGAGATATCGGCCTCGTTGCGCGACCTGCCCGTGGACATCTGGCTGGCGCCGGATACGGCCCTGTTCGAGTTCCAGCAGCCCGAATTGCGCCGCATCGGCGATCTACCCGCGCTCGAGGTGCATTCGGCGCCGCTCGCCGACTGGCGCGGCGTGCTGAAGCGGGCCGAGGATCTGGTCCTTGGCACGGCGATCCTGCTGGTGGCGGCCCCCTTCATGCTGCTGGCCGCGCTAGCCATCAAGCTCGACTCGCGCGGGCCGGTCCTGTTCCGCCAGCGCCGCTTCGGCTTCAACAACCAGCCGATCACCGTGTTCAAGTTCCGCACCATGCAGGTGGAACAGTGCGATGCCTCGGGCGCGCAGCGCACGCAGAAGAACGATCCGCGCGTCACGCGCGTCGGGCGCTTCCTGCGTCGTGGGTCGATCGACGAGTTGCCGCAGCTCCTCAACGTGCTGCGCGGCGAGATGTCGCTGGTCGGCCCGCGCGCGCACCCGATCGCGATGAAGGTGGGCGACCGCTACTACTACGAGGCGGTGGCGCGATACGGCGCGCGCCATCGCATGAAGCCCGGCATTACTGGCTGGGCCCAGATCAACGGCTATCGCGGCGAGGTGGATACGATGGAGAAGGCCGAGCGCCGGCTGGAGCTCGACCTGCACTACATCGACAACTGGTCGGTCGTGTTCGACCTGTGGATCATCTTGCGCACGATCCTGGGGGGATTCACTGGCAAGGCTGCCTATTAGCGACTGACCATGTACACGTCGTTCATCCGCCGGCGCCGGACAGGCGCCACGGCCAAGCAGAAGGGGACCAGAACGTGAAAGTCTTGATTCTCGCGGGCGGCAAGGGCACCCGTGCCTACCCGTACACGGAGTATTTGCCGAAGCCCATGATGCCGATCGGCGGCAAGCCCGTGATCACGCGGGTGATGGAGATCTTCGCCCGCCAGGGGATCAAGGAATTCGTGGTCTCGCTCGGCTATCGCAAGGAGGTGATCACCGACTATTTCGAGGGCCGGTCGAGCCCGTGGAAGGTCGATCTGATCGATACCGGCGAGAACACCGATACGGGCGGGCGCATCTACAAGGCGCGCCACCTGCTCGGCGACCGCTTCATGGCCACCTACACAGATGGCCTGTGCGACGTCCCGCTGGCCAAGCTGCTGGCATTCCACGAGAAGCGGGTGAAGCTCGGCGGACTTGCCACCATCACCTCGGTGCCGCTCGTCTCCCAGTATGGTACCATCGAGGCGAATGACGACGGCCAGATTGTCGCATTCCGCGAGAAGCCGACCCTGTACGAACACTGGATCAATGCCGGCTTCTTCGTTATGGAGAAGGCGATCTTCAGGAACTGGCAGGGCGAGAACCTGGAACGCGAGGTTTTCCCGGCGCTGCAGAAGAAAGGTAGGCTCTATACCTACCAGCACCGGGGCTTCTTCAAGTCCATGGACACCTACAAGGACCAGCAGGAGATCGAGACACTGTGCGAGACCGGCAAGATGCCGTGGCTGGTTCCCGTCGCCGGGAAGGGTAGCAAGCCGCGCACGAAACCCAAGGCTGCGCGGAGGACATGATGACCAAGAACTCGCATTTCTGGCGCGACCGGCGTGTGCTGGTCACCGGCTCGTCGGGATTCCTCGGCGGCTATGTGGTGGCTCAGCTCCGCGCCTCGGGCGCGTCCGTTGTCGGCCTGGTGCGGGACCTGCAGCCGGCGCTCGATCCGGCCCGCACCCGCTCCCGCCAGCCGGACTTCATCGTGCCCGGCGCGCTGGAGGATTTCGACACCGTCATGCGCGCGGTTTCGGAATACGAGGTGGACACCGTGTTCCACCTTGCCGCGCAACCGATCGTGGGCATCGCCAATCGCGACCCGCGCGGCACCTTCGAGGCCAATATCCGCGGCACCTGGAACCTTCTCGACGCATGCCGGCTTGCCAAGACCGTGACGCGCATTCTGGTCGCCTCCTCGGACAAGGCCTATGGCGTGCAGACGGTGCTGCCCTATGACGAGCACATGCCGCTCCAGGGCTGCCATCCCTACGACGTGTCGAAAAGCTGCGCCGACCTGATCTCGCACACCTACTACAAGACCTATGGTCTGCCGGTCTGCGTGACGCGGGCGGCGAACTTCTATGGCGGCGGCGACCTGAACTGGAACCGCATCGTCCCGGGCACCATACGTTCCGTCCTGCAGGGCGAGCGTCCGGTGCTGCGCTCCGACGGCACCATGGTGCGTGACTACATATTCGTGAAGGACGTGGCCGACGCCTACCTGCACCTGGCCGAGCGCATGGACGACAAGGCCCTGCATGGCGAGGCGTTCAACTTCAGCGTCGAGATCAAGCTCACCGTTCTCGAACTGACCAGGCTTATCCTGAAGCTGATGGGTCGCGAGGACCTCCAGCCGGTGATCCTCAATCAAGCCAGCGGCGAGATCCCCGAGCAGTACCTGTCGGCGGCCAAGGCACGTCGCGTCTTGAACTGGTCCCCGCGCTACGGACTGGAGGAAGGTCTCCGTGAAACCATCGCCTGGTATCGCGAATACCTCAGCGAGCGGCAGGTTGCGGCGGCCGAGTAGCCGCGCGCGGCATTCCGCCCCAGGCATCGCGGAACGCGGCCGATGAACAACCAGCTCCCCGTCCCCTGGCAACCGCCGGGCGGCGCAGCACCCGTTTTCACCATGTCGCTGCGCGAGCTGGCGTTCGTGGTATTCAAGCGCTGGGTCAGCGCGCTGATGGTGCTGGCGATGACGGCGGGCGCGAGCCTGGGCTACCTGCTGGTGATCAAGGACGATCTCTACAGCAGCGAGGCGAAGCTCCTGGTCAGGCGCGGGCAGGAGCAGGCGCCCCTGCCCACCGTCGTCGCCGACCGCGCCATGATGATCCCGAACCCGATGTCGGACGTGCGCTCCGAGGTGGATATACTGCGCAGCGCCGACATCATTCGCCAGCTCCTCGAACGCATCAACATCGATAGCACGCCCGACGAACGCCCGACCGGCCTGTTCAAACTGATCCGCTACCACGTCAAGCAGACGGTACGCTATCTGCGCGAGCAGCTTGACGAATTGCACATGATGGTCGGGCTTGCGCCACGCATCGACCCGCGCGACCGCATGCTGATCGGGCTTGCCAGCGCCATCCGCGTCGAGGTGGAGCCCGAGACGAACATCGTCACGGCCAGGCTGACCTGGCGCTACAAGGAGGGAACCGGCGAGGTCGTCAATACGTGGATCGACCTCTACCTCAACCATCGCCGGCAGATCTTCCAGGGCGCGACCTCCGCCGCCTTCTTCAACGAGCGCCGCGAGGAGATGGAAACCCGCCTGCGCCGCATGGAGGGCGAACTCGCCGGGTACGAAGCACAGACCGGCCTGCGCGACGTCGAGCGGCAGATCTCCGATCTGGTCCAGCGCGTCACGGTCGCACGCGAGCAGGCCGAGCGCTCCCGCATCGATGCCGAGGAAGCCGCCGCCAAGTACGAGAGGCTGAACGCCCCCGACCTCGCACTCGAGGAGCGTGTCGCGGCTGTGGGCGAGTTCCCGCCGCAATCCTATCCGAACCAGCTCTTGCAGGAGCTCAGCAACCGGCTGGCCGCGCAGGCCGGCAACTCGGTCCTGCAGGTGGGGCCGAACCCGGGACTGATCCGCACCACGCGCGAGGTCGATCGCCTCTATACGTTGCTGCGCGGCCATCTTGCCACCCTGGCCGAGGAGAAGCGCGCCGATCTCCTTGCGCGCCAGCGGCTCGCCGACAGCCTGCAGTCCGAACTGGACCAGTTGCACCGCAGCGCCGTGCAGTGGCGCGAACTGCGCCGCGAGACCGAAAGCGCGCTTGAGGCCTTCCGCTACAACGACCGCAAGTTCGAGGAAGCAAGCGCCATCGCGGCGCTGGAACGGGCCCGGCTCGGCAATGTGGTGGTCGTGCAGCGGGCAAGCGATCCGGTCGCTCCGATCGGCATTTCCAAGGCGACGCTGTTCTGGCTGTCGCTCGTGTTCGGCATCTTCCTGGCCTTGTCCTGGGCCGCCGTGCGCGAGTTCTTCGATCAGCGCATCTGGCGCGAATCCGAACTGCGCCGCCATGCGGATCTGCCCGTGCTGGCAGTGGTGCCGCGCGATGCCGGCATTGGCCTGCGGTGGACGAAATGAAGCTCGGCATTTCCGGCACGGCACCGATCCCGCTGACCTCGGTCGGCACCGACGCGCCGAAACCCTCGCCCTTCTCCCCGGTCGCGCTGTCGCTTGACGCGTCGATGACCGCGGAGGGGCTGCGCCGCGTGGCGTTCACCGCGGTCTATCCGCGCGAGGGCGTAAGCACAGCCGTCTGGCATGTTGCGCAGGAACTCGCGGCCGTCTATGCGCGCCAACCCGTCATCGTCGAGCTGGACGCGGGCAAGTCGAGCCTGTCGGCGCGGCTGGGCATGCTCGATGGTCCGACCCTGACCGATGTGCTGCAAGGCACGATCGCCCCGGCCCTGGCGCTCAAGGCGGCGGGCAATGGCGTGCGTCTTCTTTCCGGCCGTGTCGGGGGCGCACCGCGGCTGGTGATGCCGCATGCCGGCTCTATTGTCGATGCGCTCGACCAGGAAGGCGACATCGTCTTGTTCGACCTGCCGCCGGTCCTGCGCTCGGCCGACGCGCTGCTGCTGGCCCGCCTCGCGGGGGCTGCGGTGCTTGTGGTGGCGGCGGGAGAAGTGCCCTATCCTGCCTTGCAGCGACTGCGCATGGAGCTGGACACGGCCGGCGTGGCTGTGATCGGGGCGGTTCTCAACCGCCACCGCAAGCTCATCCCCGGATGGCTGTACAGGATCCTGCGATGAAGGTCGGCGACATCATCACGCGGCACCGTCATTCCCCGATCGTGCGCCGGCTGAGCCGGATCGCGCGCCGCTTCCACGAGCGGTTCGAGAACATCAACAACAACGACTTCGACACCAATGGCGAGCGCGTGGTGCTGGAGCGCATGGCCAGGACCGGGCTGCACCATGTGTTCGACGTCGGCGCGAACCGTGGCGAATGGACCACGGAACTGCTCCGTTTCAGCCCGGATGCGCAGGTGCACTGCTTCGAGATCGTGCCCACGACCGCGGAGCATTGTCGCAAACGCTTCGCCAGCAATCCGCGCATCACGGTGAACGATGTCGGGCTTGCGGACCATGAGGGCACGATCGATGTGTCCTTCTGGCCGGAGGATGATCGCTGGTCGAGCACGGTGCCAGGCGTGGTCGCGATCCATGGCGGAAGTGCGCAGACCATCGCCGCGAAGATCACTACCGGCGATGCCTACCTGAACCAGGCCGCCATCGCCCAGATCGATCTCCTCAAGCTCGATGTGGAGGGGGCCGAGCATCTGGTGCTCAAGGGCTTCTCCTGGGCGCTGTCCACGGGGCGTATCGCCGCGATCCAGTTCGAGTATGGGCTCGGCAACCTCGCCTCGCGTTTCTTCCTGTCCGACTATTACGCGATGCTCGGTGCCCGGTTCGTGATCGGCCGCATCTTTCCGGACGGGGTGGACTTCAAGGACTTCGAGCCGACCGACGAGAATCTGACGCTCTCGAACTATCTTGCGGTGCGTCGTGATCGGGCCGACATCATTTCACTCCTGACCGCGCGCGCGCACCCCCCGGCACGATGAGCGGAGGCAGGAGTAGTGCCTGCCGCGCGCCATCGGGCGGTCTGCGGCCCCTCCTCTCGCTCCTGGCAAAAGGCGGTCGGTTCGGGCTGGCCAAGGCATCGGCGGGCGCCTTCCTGCTGAAGATGCTGGGCATGGGCATCGGCTTCCTGCTCCAGCTCTTTCTCGCCCGCACCATGTCGCTGACCGAGTTCGGCGACTTCACCTTCGTGCTGAGCGGGGCGCTGATCCTGTCGCAGGTGGCGGGTGCAGGCATGACATTCGCCGCCCTGCGCTTCGTGCCGCGCTACCGAGTGGAGAACCGGCCGGATCTCTTGCGCGGCTTCATGATGATGGCACTCGCCCTGGTGCTGGTCACCGGGGCCGTCATCGTGATCGTCGATCTCTTCTATGCGGAGCGGCTGCTCGACGCCGAGGCCCGCCCCGGCTTGCGCGCTGCGATGTGGGCAGGGGCCTGGCTGGCGGCGCTGATCGGCATGTCGAACCTGCTCGGCACCATGTTGCAAGCCGACCGCCGCGTGCTGGTATCCGAGGCGATGCAGAACGCACTGCGCCCGCTGGCGGTTATCCTGCTCTGCGGCGTCTGGCTGCTGGCCGGGCAGCGCCTGGACGCGCCGACGGCGATCTGGCTGTTCAGTCTCGCCACCCTCGGCCTCGTCGCGGTGATGGGGCTGATGGTGGCTCGGCTGATCGGCCCGGCCGTGCGCGGGCACAAGGCGCGTTTCGCCATGCGCCAGTGGCTGGCCTCGGGCCTGTCGATGCTGCTCGTGCTGTCGAGCGCGATCCTCAACGAGCGCCTCGACGTGATCCTTGTCGGCATGCAGCTCGGCACCGAGCAGTCTGGTATCTACGCCATCGCCGCGCGCCTTGCCCAGATCCTTGCGCTGGGCACGGCGTCGGTGAACACCCTTCTCGCCCCGACCATCTCCGAACGCCATGCCGCCAAGGACCAGGAGGGACTCCAGGCGCTGATGACGCGCGGCGCCCGTCTGGCGTGCCTGTTCACCGTGCCGGCGGGGTTGGGGCTGGTTGTCCTCGGCTCGTGGGTGCTGGGCCTGTTCGGCGCGCCGTTCCGCGCCGGCTATGGCACGCTGGTCGTCCTCGTCCTGTCGCAGGTCCTTACCGCCATGTGCGGTACCGTTGGCGGCCTGATGGTGCTGACCGGGCACAACCGGCCCGTGATCGTTGCGCTCAGCCTCGGGCTTGCCGCAAATGTCGGGCTCAATCTGCTTCTGGTGCCCCTGCTCGGCATCATCGGGGCCGCGCTTGCGACACTGACGGCGTGGCTGCTCGCCAATATCGGCATGGTGTTGTGGACGCGCCGGCGGCTGGGCATCGACACAACGATCCTGGGACAGGGAGCCCACGCATGACCGCCCTTCGCGCCTTCGCGCTCGCCGCCCTGATCCTGGCCGGGCAACTGCTCGGCGCAGGCTTTCCTGGGCTGGCCGCCGGAGCAGCGGCCCAGGAGCTTGTGCGCAACGGCGATTTCTCGCAGGGCGGCAATCCGCCCTCGGGTTGGGTGATCGATCCCGAGGCAGCGCCCAAGGGCAGCGTGCGCATTGTCGATGCCGGCGGCGGGCGGCGCGTGCTCGAGGTCGCGCCCAACAGTCGCAACACACCCTCGGCAAAGCCGCTCGGTGTCGGCCAGGCGATCCAGCTGGGCGGCATGGCAGGGCGCACCCTGCACCTCTCCGCACGCATCGGGCTGCGTGGTCCCGCTACCGGCGCGGTGGTGGGTCTGCACGCGCTTCGCGCCAATGGCTCGCAGATCGGGTTCGTGCATCTGCGCCGTACGAATCCCGGCGAGGGGCTGGCGCCCTTCGAGGGGCGGCTCGAGATCCCCGCCGGGCAGCCTGCCCAGACCCTGATCCTGATCGCGGTGGCCGAGGGTCTGGGCGGCGCGGCGCTGTTCGACAGCATCAGCGTCCGCACCACAGATGCGGGCGCACGTGCCGCTTCGCCCACCGCCGCCCCGCCCGCCAGCGCCGCCGGGCCTGACCCTGCCGGCGGTGCGCCCGCCGCTTCGGGTGCACGTGGCGCCAGCGCCCCGCGCATCGTGCGCGACACCTACACGGCCCGCGTCTCCGTCGATGCCAGCGCGCGTCTGCGCACCATCCCGCGCGATCTCTATGGCGTGAACATCGAGTGGTTCCGCAACGCCAACGGGCTGTGGGACGAACGCGGCAACCGGCTGGAGCCGAGGATCGTGCAGTTCACGCGCGATCTGCGCACCTCGCTGATCCGCTTCCCCGGCGGCTTCCTGTCCGACACCTATGACTGGCGCCAGGGCATCGGCCCGCGCGAGCGGAGGCCGGCCGTGCCAAGCCATCCCGGCACGCAGGAGCGGCACAAGAACAATTTCGGCACCGAGGAGTTGCAGGATTTCGCCGCCGCCGTGGGCGCCAACCTGCTGCTGACGGTGAATGCGGGCACCGGCACGCCGGAGCTTGCCGCCGAATGGGTACGCTACATGACCTCGGGTCCGGGCCGACGCGCAAACGGCCCGCGCGTGACCTGGTGGGAAGTCGGCAACGAACTCTACCACAAGGCTGATTTCTCCGGCCGCTCGCTTCCACCCGAAGCCTATGCCGACCGATTCCTCGCCTATGCCCGCGCCATGCGCGCGGTGGATCCGGACATCCGCCTGGGCGCCATCGGGCTTGAGAACTACCCGAACTTCCCCTTCAACGACTATCCGCGCTGGAACGAGATCGTGCTTCGCCGCGCCGGGCAGGAGATGGATTTCTTCGCCGTCCACAATGCCTATGCGCCCGGCCCGCCCGGCAACCGCGAGGACGGCCGCCAGCTCTACGAGGCGCTGCTTGCCGCACCACTGATGTTCGCCGAGAACATCCGCACCACGACCGAGCAGATCCGCCGCTTCGCCCCGGCCAACCGGCAGCAACGCATCCGCCTGGCAATCACCGAATGGGGGGCGCTGTTCCACGTCACGCCGGAAAGCCCGTGGATCGACCATGTGAAGACGCTCGGTTCCGCCCTGTTCATCGCCGACACGATGCGCGTCTTCGTCGAAAGCGAACGAGTGGACATGGCCACCTTCTTCAAGCTGAACGAGCCCGGCTTCGTGGGGCTGATGGCGGTGCGGCGCGGGCAATGGATCTCCAACGCGTCCTATCATGCGCTGAAGATCTACACCCACCATTTCGGCAGCCAGCTGGTGCGCAGCCAGGTCCAGGGACCGACCTATGACACGCGGCGCATCGGCGTGATCTCGGGGATGCGCGGCGTGCCTATGCTGAGCGCCGTCTCCAGCCTCTCGGACGATGGGCAGCGCCTGTATGTCGTGCTGATCAACAAGTCGCTCGACCGCGCGGCCGAGGTGGAACTGGACATCGCCGGGGCGTCGCCGGGCCAGGGCACCGCTTGGCTGCTGACCGGCTCGGGGCCGGACGCGCATACAGGGGCCGAATTGCCGCAGATCCCCGGCCTGCGCTGGGCGCAGCAGGCCCAGGTCGCCCCTTGGAACCGGTTCCGCGAGAGCGGCCCGGATGATGTTTCATTTTCGGGCACGCCGCTTGCATCCGTCGGTCCGCGGATGCGGCACCGCGTGCCGCCGCACTCGCTTGTCAGCCTTGAACTCAGGCTGGCGCGTTAAACTGGAACCGCTAAGGGGGCGGCACGGATGGCTACCTATTCGCTGCGGCTTGGCCCGTTCGGGGCGAGCCTTCTGTTGAACCGTAATCGCCTGAGTTTCGGGCTCAACTTCGCTCGCAAGCCGGCCGCCAGCACGCCTCCCGCCCGGGCCGGTCGCTTCCTGCACAGGTTCACTCTGGGCGATGGCACCGAGACCGACGGCCCTCGCGATATGCGCCCGGCCCTCGCTGCCCTGCCGCTTCCGGAGGGAATGGCGGGGCGGCGTGCGATCGACCTCAATCCTGCGGACGGCTTCTGGAGCCAGGCGCTTGCCGCGCGTGGCGCGACCGTCGTCGCCGTGACCCCGATCTGGAGCCGTGCCGATGGCGAGGCGCCGGCAACCCACGAGCCGCCGGATCGCTGGGATGATGCATTCGACCAGTCCGTGATCGGGCTTGCCTCGCAGGTGCGGCGCGAGCGGGTGGCAATCAAGGACCTCACGACAGAGCGGTTCGGCCGTTTCGACCTTGCGATCTGCGCTGGCGGCCTCGGCCGCGCCCGCTGCCCGATCCGGCTCATGCAGCGCCTGCGCGAATTGACCGCGCCCGACGGCACCGCGTTCGTGGTGCAAAGCATCGCGCCCGACCTCGGGCGCTATCCGAGCCACCTTGTCGCCGAGTATCGCGGCCTGTCCGCGCCCGAGACATGGGTGTTCTGGCGCGACACGCTGGAGCGCATGGCCGCCGATGCCGGTTTCGACCATGTGTCGGTGGCACGCGAAATGCCCGATCCGGCTCCGCCCGAGCCTGGCCGCAAGCTCCTTCTCATGCGACTCGGCTAGCAGCAGGGAACCGACATCATGAGCTTTCGACGCATTCGCCTGGCCGGCCTGGAAGGCATGGCATTCGCCAGCCGCGACGGGGCTGCGCTGGAGTTCGCCGCATCACTCGGCCCGCTGCGCCGCCTGCTTGCGCGGATGGCGACGAAGACCGGCCCAGGCTTCACCGAGGCGCAACCTGCCGCGGCTGCCGAGGCCACCGCGGGCGATGCCCTCGCAGCGCTCAAGCAACGGATCGGCGCGATCAACTGGTATCACACGATCGATCTCGGTAATGGCCTGCGCACACCCGGCGCCTTCGATCATGCCCCCGTTCTCGCCCGCTACAATCTGCCCGCCTCCTTCGCCGGGCAGCGCGTGCTCGACTGCGCGACCTTCGACGGCTACTGGGCCTTCGAGTTCGAGCGTCGCGGGGCGCGCGAGGTGGTCGCACTCGACATCGAAAAGGTCGGGGACATCGATCTGCCGCCGCGCCGGCGGGCCGCCATGTCGGAGGCAGAGAAGAACCACAAGGTTGGTGCTGGCTTTGCACTGTGCAAGGAAGTGCTCGACTCCAAGGTGGAGCGCAAGGTCTGCAATCTCTACGACCTGTCGCCGGGCTATGCCGGCATGTTCGATGTCGTGCATCTTGGCGACGTACTGTTGCACCTTGCGGACCCGATCCTTGCGCTGCAGAACCTTCGCAGCGTGACGCAGGGCTATGCGCTGATCTCCGACTGCTTCTGGCCGGAACTTGATCGCTACCTGCCAGCCACCGTTGCAGAATACTATGGCGGCGAAGGCGAGAATGCATGGTGGCGCCCGAGCGAAGCCGCCCTGTTCCGGATGGTCCATGATGCCGGCTTCCGCAAGATCGAGGTGCTGAGCCGCCTGACCTACTCCGAGCGCGGCTACCTCTCGAAGATGTACCACCTCGTGCTGAAGGCGACGCCGTAGCGAGGCCACGGCCACAGGAGGGGCACGGGCGGGTCCAGCATGCTGTTCAACTCCACCATCTTCATATTCGGCTTCCTGCCGGTGGTGTTGGCAGGCTTCCTTGCGCTCGGGCGGCATCCATCGCTGGCGCGCCTATGGCTGGGACTTGCCTCGATCGCCTTCTACGGCTGGTGGGAGATCAGCTACATTCTGCTGCTTGTGGGATCGATCGCCGGCAACTATGCGCTCGGCCTGGTGTTCATCCGCGATATCGCCACCGGCGCTAGGCGACAGCTCGTGCTCGGCTTCGGCATCGCCGGCAATCTCGCGCTCCTGGGCTACTTCAAGTATGCCGGGTTCCTCGTCTCGATCGCCAACGACCTCGGCGGCGGGTTCGCGCTGCCTGATATCCTGCTTCCGGCCGGCATCTCCTTCTTCACCTTCCAGCAGATCGCCTATCTGGTGGATACGCATCGCCGCCTGGTGCGCGACCCGGACTTCGTGAACTACGTCCTGTTCGTCTCGTTCTTCCCGCAGCTCATCGCCGGCCCGATCGTGCACCACGCCGAGATGATGCCGCAGTTCGCCCGGCAGGAGACCTATCGGCCACGCGCCGACAATTTCGCCCTGGGAATCTCGATCTTCGTCCTCGGCCTGTTCAAGAAAGTCGTGCTTGGCGACGTGATGGCCAGCTATGCCGATCCCTTGTGGATCTCGGCGGCGAACGGCGCCGCGCCCGATGCGCTTGCCGCATGGCTCGCGCTGCTCGGCTTCACGGTGCAGGTCTATTTCGATTTCTCCGCCTATTCCGACATGGCCGTGGGCCTCGGGCGGATGTTCAACATCATCCTGCCCACCAACTTCACCACGCCCTACAAGGCGACCAGCTTCATAGACCTCTGGCGCGGCTGGCACATCACGCTGACGCGCTTCTTCCGCGACTATGTCTATCTACAGATCGGCGGCAACCGGAAGAGCAAGTGGCGCCGGCTCCAGGCGATGATGGTCGTCATGCTGCTTTCGGGCGTGTGGCACGGCGCGGGCTGGACCTACATCGTCTGGGGCGCGATGAACGGCGTGTTCCTGGTGGGAAACTATCTCTGGCGCGACCTGATGCGCGCCAGCCGCGGCGCGGCCTGGCAGGAGGCGCGCGCCTGGGCCCTCGTCTGCTGGGCCATGACCATGCTGGCCTGGGTCCTGACCCTCGTCTTCTTCCGCGCTGCCGATCTGGCAACGGCGTTCCGCGTCCTCGAGGGACTGGCCGGCCTGCATGGTCTTGCGCTCCCGGCGCAGTTGCATGGCTGGATCGCGCGCGCCGTCCCGGGCCTCGTCCATGCGCTGGCCCTTTCGCCCGAAAGCCCGTTGCCGACCTTCACCCTACTGTTCGGCTATCTCTGGCTCGGGCTCTTGTGGTTCGTGGTTCTGGCGCTTCCGACCGCCCTGCAGTGGTGCGAGGCCCATCGCCCGACGCTGGATTTCGCCAAGCAGTGGGTCGGCCCGACACTGATCCGCGCCGCGTGGAACCCGACCCCGGCGCACGCAATCGCGCTCGGCGCGCTGGGCTTCCTGTCGGTGCACGTGCTGCTCGGATCGGGCGCCGTCGCATTCGTGTATTTCGCTTTCTGAGGGGCGGCGATGCGCGCAAGCCGCTACATCGCCCTGACCCTCGGCACGCTCGCTGCGCTGGGCGCCGCCTGGATGCTGGCGGTGGCATCGCTCCTGCCGCCCTCGGCCGAGGCGCGCTGGGTGCATGACATGATGCAGACCAAGCATCGCGCGGCCGCGGCGGCGGCCGGGCCGCGCATTCTCGTGGTTGGCGCGTCGGGGGCGCATTTCGGCGTCGACACCAACATGATCGAGGCCGCCACCGGCCGGCCATCCATCAATCTGGGCGGGCATGGCGGCCTTGGACTTGCCTACCTGCTGCGCGAGGCCAGGGGCGCCGCGCGCTCCGGCGACACGATCATCCTGTCGATCGAATATGCCGTGCTGGATATCGATATCGCGCCGCCGAAGCTTCTACGCGAATACGTGCTGCATTTCGACCGCGGCTACCTTGCGCAGGCGCGCTGGCGCGACCTTCCCTACTTCTTCTTCTGGAGCACGCCAGAGGACCTGCTGCGCGCGGCGCTGATCGGCCCGCGACCGGACGACAACCTTATCCTCGGGCGCTTCCGCCTGTCGGCGGAGAGCATCGATGCGCGCGGCAACGAGACGATCAATCGTGCCGATGCCTTGGACGCAACCTTGTTGAGCCGCGTGGCGATGGCCCCGCGCCTCGCCCCGGCCCGCCGCCCGCATCGCTCGGTTCGCGCGGCGCTGGCGGGCTTTGTCGCGTGGGCGCGCGTGGCAGGGGTCCGCGTGCTTGCAACATGGCCAAGCATGCTCGCCGACGAACGCTACCAGGAGCCCGCCTATCTGCGGTATTTCTCCGATCGGACCGCATTGTATGCGGAACTCGGGGTTCCCGTGCTTGGCACACCGGAAGAGGCCATGCTGGCGTTGCCGCAAATGTTCGACACGATCTACCACCCCAACGACATCGGCCGAGCCGCCCGCACGCGGGCGCTGGTGCGTCGCCTGTGCGCCGAGGCATTGCCCTGCAACCCGCCCGGCGCGAACGACGAGGCAACCCGCAGCCAGGAGCCGCCGGCATGAGTGCCGATGCCGGGCAAGGTGCCGGCCTGACCGCGCGCGCGGCATCGGGCGTTCTTGGCTTCGTGATCTATCTCGTGATCGCCCTTGCCGCCGTGCTGCTCGCAGACACGCTGGACGATCTCGGGTTGCGCAGCGTGATTCTGATCCTGGCCGGCATGGTGGCGATCATGCTGGCCATGGCAATGCCGAACCGGGTTGCGGCGCTTCTGTTCCTGTGGGTGTTCGCGATCACCTACAACCGCCACATCTATTCGTTCGACGAGATACTCGGTGACCACGGGTCGCAGGGCCTCTATTGGCTGCCCTCAGACCCGATCCTTTTCCTTCTCGTCATCGCCCGCTTCTTCGAGCGCGGCATGTTCCGCAACCCGCATGAGCTGATCGCGCCGCCGGTCTGGCCGCTCTACGGACCATTGCTCGGCATCTGCGCCCTGTCGTCGATCTACGCGATCCGCCCCGAATGGGGCGCATTCGAGATGATCCGGCTGCTCAAGACCGGGCTGACGCTGATGCTGCTGCGCAAGCTGCTGCGGCCGACCGAATGGTGGACCATCGTCTCGGCGCTGGCGGTGATCGTGCTGGTGCAGGGCGCGTTCGGCATCCTGCAATCGGTTGCCGGCGGCGAAGGCGGCACGCTGGGCGCGTTCGGCCTTTCCGCAGAGAAGGCAGGCGGCGCACGCGGGGAGGTGGCCGGCCGCGCCCGCGGCACGCTCGGCCATCCCAACATCTTCGCCCCCTTCTTCCTGCAGATCGTGCCGCCCTTCGTCGCCATGGCCCTGATGGTGCGCAACCGGATCGCCGCCCTGGCGATCGGCGGCATTGCCACCGCCGGCCTGCTCGCCCTGGTCGCATCGCGCTCGCGCATGCCCGTTGCCGTCATCGGGCTGGACATATTCCTGATCCTGATCGCCGGCGTGGCGATCAAGCGCATCAGCATCAAACGCGCGGCCGCGATGGTGGTGCTTGGCACCACCATGATCTCTCTCGCCGCCCTGCCGATCGCCGACAAGATCTACGAGCGCCTGACCGGCGACTTCAAGGAGTCGGTCGAGTTCCGCCAGAAATACAACGTGGCGGCGATCGAGATGTGGATGACATCCCCGATCCTTGGCATCGGCCTGAACAACTTCCAGGAGGAGCTGGGCCGCTACGAGCCGCTGATGAAGCAGATCAACCAGGAGATCGAAAGCAATCTGCGCAAGCGGGCCAATCTTCGCACCTCGGCACCCGTGCACAATGTCTATCTGCTGATGCTCAGCGAGACTGGGCTGCTTGGCCTGTTCGCCTACCTCGTGTTCCTGCTCGGCACCATCGCGCGCGGCATATGGGCCGTGCGCCGCACTGATGGCGCCGTGCAGGCAGCCTGCCTCGGGCTCACGACCGGGCTTGTCGGGCACCTGTTCCAGCAGATGGTGGATTTCTCCTTGTGGTATGACGCATCGATGCTTGCCATGATTATCGCGCTTGCGATGTTCTCGACCGCGCCCTACGTCTCCGCGCGTCCGCCCTGGCTCGCGCGTTTCATCGACGGCAGGGAGACGCTGGGCAGCCTTTTCGTCCGCCCGAAGCTGCATCGGCCGGCTGCCAGCCCGGCGCCGCAGGGCGTCAGGCGCCCCTACCCACCAAGATCGGGCCTGCTGCGGGGGCGGCCATGAACCGCAATGCCTCGCCCGGGATGGCGCCGCGCGTATCGGTGGTCATACCGACCTTCAATCGTCGCGCGGATGTGCTTGCAACGCTTGAATCCGTCCTGGCGCTGGACCATCCGCAGGATGCTCTCGAGGTGCTCCTGATCGACAACAGCTCGACCGACGGCACCGATGAAGCCGTGGCCGAGCTGTCGGCGCGCACCGGCCGCGCGATCGTCTATCGCCGCAAGGAGCCGCAAGGGCCGGTGCCGGCGCGCAATCTCGGCGCGCGCATCGCCACGGGCGAGTGGCTCCTGTTCCTCGACAGCGACGTATCCATCGCGCCCGACTGGCTGCGCGTGGCCCTCGCCTATCTCGCCGCGCGACCAGACATCGCCGCGATCGCGGGCAAGGTGCTCTATGCGTCCCAGCCGCACCTGCTCAACTGCTATGGCGGCGCCCTGTCGCGGATCGGGCTCTGCTGGGACGAGATGGAGGGAGCACCCGCCGACGAGGCGCGCAGCCCGGCCGAGGTCCTTTGGATGAACTCCTCGGCGCAGATGGTGCGCCGCGACGCGTTCCTGGCCGTTGGCGGCCTGGACGAGACCTTCTTCTACGGATACGAGGAGCCGGATTTCGGCTGGCGCCTGACCCTTGCCGGATGGAAAAGCGCCGTGATCCCCGAGGCCGGGGTGCTGCATCGCGTTGATGCCGCACCGGGCCGCGCCAATCCGACGATCGTCTTCCACTACTGCAAGAACCGGCTGCGGATGATGCTGAAGAACGCCGGCCCGATGCTGCTGTTGCAGATGCTTGCCGGCTATCTGCTCTACAGCGCCGCCGACCTTGTGACGCGGCCCGATCGGAGCGCCAAGCTGCGCGCCCTGTGGTGGAACCTCACGCATCTTGGCGAGACGGTGCGCCTGCGCCGCCAGTCCCAGGCGCTGCGCAAGGTGCCCGACAGCGTAGTGGCGGCCTTGCTGGCGCCGCGCTGGTTCCCGCCGCGACCCCTCGCCGGCGCACGGCGGCGCGCCATCGACCGCAACGCTGCCAGCGCCCCACCCCGCACGCAGGAGATGCGCGATGACCGCGTCGCCTGAAAGCATGCATGCCCTCGATGCCGCCGAGGAGCGCGGCGCGCAGGCGCCGGCATCGACCCGGCCCGCGAGCCCCTCGGAGCCGGCGGCAGGCCGCGAGGCCCCCCCATCCCGCCGCCTGAGGATTGCGATCACCAACCCGTTCTGCTGGCCCTGGGTGCGGCGCGGCTCCGAGCGCATGCTGCACGACCAGTCGCATTGGCTTGCCGCCAGAGGGCATGACGTGACCGTGATCTCCAGCGGCCCGGTCGAGTCGGTAACGGAATCCTATGATGGCCCGGTGCGCCGGATCATCTACCCCCAGCGCATGCGCGCCCGGGTTGGCAGCCGTTTTTCCTATCTGCACGCCTTCGCCTTTGCCGTGCGCGATGCGGTGCGCCGCAACGATTTCGATGTCGTGCACTGCCTGAACTACCATGACGCGTTCGGCGCCGCGATCACGCGCTCGAAAAGCGGAGGACGGCCGAGGCTCATCCTGCAGTTCGTCGGAATGACCTTCCTGCGTTTCTTCATCACGCGCCCCATCGACTGGTTCATGTGCCGGGTCGCGCTCAGCCGTTCGCATGCCGTGGTCGTGCTGAGCCAGGGCGCCTACGACATGCTCCAGCGCGACATGGGCGTTGGCGCCTTCCTGCTGCCATCGCCTGTCAAGACCGAGCAGTTCCACGGCCAGCCGAAGCGCGTCGGCGGCCCGCCGATCATCCTGTTCGTCGGCGACCAGACCGAGCGCCGCAAGGGCGCCCGCCAGGCCGCGCAGGCCGTCAGCATCCTACGCCGATCGCATCCCGATGCGCGCCTTCGCTTCTCCGGCAAGATCACGGACGAGGCACGCGAGCACATACTGCACGGATTCCCGCCGGAGGATCGCGCGGCGATCGAGTTCCTGGGCGTCGGGAATGTTGAGGATCTGCCGCGCCACTATGCCGAGGCGACCGTGTTCACCTTGCCGGCGATTGCCGAGGCGTTCGGCATGGTTTCGGTCGAGGCGCTGGCGGCCGGAACCCCGGTCGTCGGCTGCCGCCATGGCGGGCTGCGCGACATTGTCACCGACCCGCGCATCGGCGTGCTGGTCGATCCGGGCGGAACCACGGATGCCATGTCCAACGTCGAGGGCCTGGCCGAGGGTCTGAAACGCGCGATCGACCTCGCCGCCTTGCCTGAGACGGCCGATCTGTGTCGCCGCCATGCCGAGCGCTTTTCATGGGACAGTCTTGGTCCCTCCTACGAGGCCCTTTGCCGAACCGACAGGCCGCTGGTGCCGCTGCCGCTGCCGCCGCCCTCGCCCGCCGCGGCGCCACGCCCCCTGCCCAGGGTGACCGTGGTGATACCGACCTGGCGCCGCCCGCAGATGCTCGAAAGGCTGCTGCGCTCGATCGGCAACCAGACCTACCCGCACCACCTGATGGAGGTGATCGTCGTCCATCGCGAGAAGGGCGATGGCAGCGCCGAGGCCGTGCAACGCGCCGGGGCCGATTGCGACGTGCCGATGCGCCTGATCATGACCAAGTACCAGGGGCCCGGCGGGTCGCGCCATGACGGCGCCATGGCCGGCAGCGGCGAGGTGATCGCCCTCATCGACGATGACTGCGTGGCCGAGCCGGGCTGGATCGAGGCTGGCGTTGCCACCCTCGAGCATGGCATCGGCGTCGTGCAGGGCCGGACCATCCCGAACCCGAACCAGCCGCGCCATATGATGGAGCGCACCATCCAGGTGGACGGGCCCACGCCGCTCTACGAGACCTGCAATATCTTCTATGCGCGTGCGGCCTTCGAGCAGGTGGGCGGCGTCTCGCCCGAGTTCCGCAACCGTTTCATGGGTGAGGACACGGAGCTTGGGTGGAAGGTCCGGCTGGCAGGGTGGGCAACCGCCTTCGCGCCGAGGGCCGTTGTCTATCACGAGGTGTTCAAGGCCAGTTTCATGAACTGGCTCATGGCACCGAAGATGTACGAGGTCTGGCCGAAACTCATCGCCGCCTTCCCGGAGCTGCGCAACAACCTGTTCCTCGGCATGTTCCTGAGCCGGACCACGGCGATGTTCGATCTCGGCTGCGTCGGCGCGGTTCTCGGCCTGGCCGCGCATCCGGCCTTCCTGGCGCTTGGACTGCCCTACCTCTATGTGCGCTACCGCGAGGCAGGCCGGTTCGAGCGGCCAAGCCAGCGTATCGCGCGCATCATTGCGGGCGTTCCGCGCGCTGCGGTGGGGCTCGTCACCTTGATCCGCGCTTCGATCCGCTACCGCCGCGTGGTGCTGTGATGCCGCGCCTTCGCGTCCTGCTGACCCATGAGCGGTTCGCCCCAGATTTCGGCGGCGGCGGCGAGTATGTCGTGCTGGAGATAGCCAGACGGCTGATCGCTCGCGGCGTCGATCTGCGCATCCTGGTGGCGGGCGATCGCACCGTCACCGAATTCGAGGGCATTCCGACGACGCGCATCGGCATTCCGCGGCACGCCTTCCCGCTGGCGCTGCCGCGGATTCTGCGTGCGGCACGCCACCGCGACCTTGTCCAGACCTTCAACTATCACGCGGCGCTGCCGTCCTACCTCGCCGCGCGCATGCGCGGCCTGCCCTGCATCTGCCACATGCTCGGCCTGTTCGACGCCGAGTGGCTCACCCTGCGCGGCGCCGTGGCCGGCCGCGTCTGGCGCGGCTGGGAGCGGATGCTGCTGCGCCTGCCATTCGACCGGACAGTGTTCCTGAGCGACTTCTCGCGCGATCTGGGCATCCGGCTGGGCGCGAAGCCCGAGCGGTCGGAAGTGAACGAGCCCGGCATCGAACTCGATCGCTTCAAGCCGGCCGGGACCAAGACCCCGACCGTGCTGTTCGTCGGCAAGTGGGAGGAACGCAAGGGCCTCTCCGACGTGCTCGCCATTGCCGCGCGCCTGCCCGACTATCCGTTCCGGGTCGTCGGCTGGGGCGAGAACGAGGCGGGCTGGCGCGCCGCGGCACCGCCCAATCTCACCTTCGTGCCGTTCCAGCGCGGCGCGGCGCTGGAGGCCGAGTTCGCCAGGGCCAGCGTGTTCCTGTTCCCCTCTCGCGCCGAGACCTTCGGCCTTGTCGTGGCGCAGGCCATGTCTGCAGGCTGCGCGATAGTTTCCAGCGTGCCGCTCGGCTTCGACGGGCCGGTGGCGCGCCCGGGCGACATCGACGGCATGACCACGATGGTCCACCGTTTCCTGACCGACAAGGACGCGCTCGCCACGACGGGCGCGCGCAACCAGGCGGCCGCGCAGCGCTTCGACTGGGACCGCCATATCGACCGGCTGCTTGCGCTCTACGAACAGGTTCTCGCCGCGCGCAGCAAGCGGACCGTCGCCGCGGCCGGGCCCGGCACCCTCTAACCCTTTCACCAGACGAAACGAGCCCACAACCGATGCGTGTCGCGGTCTATCACCCCTGGATCTACCTCAAAAGTGGACTGGAGCGCACCCTGCTCGAATGGGCGCGGCGCAGCCGCCACGAGATCACCCTCTACAGCAGCCACTACGACGCCGAGGGCACCTACCCCGAGCTCAAGCAGATCGGCGTGCGCGAACTCTCGCCGGTGTCGGTGAAGCGCCAGTACGGCGCCGTGATCTCCGCCGGCTTGTCGATCGCCCGCGAGCGGATCGATCCTGCCAGCTACGACGTGTTGACCGTGAGCTGCGACGGGCTGGGCGACCTGCTCACCTTCGGCAACCGGAGGAAGCCGATCGTCAACCTCTGCTTCACGCCGTTGCGTGCCGTGTATGACGAGCACTACCGCGCCCGGCACCTGGCGCGCCTGGGCTGGAAGAAGCCGATCGGGCTTGGTATCGAACTCGCCTGGCGCATCGTCGACCGCCTGGCATGGCGCAACTATGCCCGCGTCGTGTGCATCTCCGAGGAGGTGAAG
Organism: Alphaproteobacteria bacterium; assembly: GCA_020850755.1. GTDB lineage: Bacteria > Pseudomonadota > Alphaproteobacteria > Acetobacterales > Acetobacteraceae > JADZEB01. The sequence goes on from JADZEB010000016.1 coordinate 329,459, forward strand.
CGGCGCGTGCTGCGGGCCAGGCTCTGCCCGCCAGAGCGGCTGTACATCGCCTATCCCGGCATTCCGGGCGACCGGATCGTCGGGCAGACCCCTTCAAAGCCGTTCTTCTTCCTGCCCGGCCGCATCATGTGGACGAAGAACATCGAGCTTGGCATCGCGGCCTTCCTGCGTTTCCGCGCCACCAATGCCGAGCTTGCAGCGCCCTACCGGCTTGTCATCGCCGGAATGGTCGACGAGAAAAGCCGCCGCTATCACGCCAAGCTCCAGGAACTGGCGGGAACCGGCAACAACATCGAGTTCATCATCGGCCCGAGCGACGAGGCGATGCAGGCGCTTTATCGCGACTGCGCATGCCTGCTCTTCACCGCCTTCAACGAGGATTGGGGCCTGACCCCCATCGAGGCGATGTGCTACGGCAAGCCGGTGATCTCGGTCGATAGCGGCGGGCAGAAGGAGATCGTGGTCGATGGCGAGACCGGGTTCCGCCTCGAGGACGATCCATCCGCCTATGCCGAGGCGATGCGCCAGCTAGCGGCCGACCCGGCCCTGGCGCAGCGCATGGGCGCGGCTGGCCTGAAGCGGGCACCGATGTTCACCTGGGAAACCTTCGTCCAGCAGATGGACGACCATATGGACGCCGTCGCCAGGCCGCGCTGAGCGCGTCTGCACGCAAGGCTACAGCGCTGGCGGCGGGGCGCGCAGGGCCGCCTCGACCAGCCGATCGACCAGGGCCGGCATGGTGACGCGCGGCTGCCAGCCCAGCGCCGACCTGGCACGCGCGGGATTGCCCACGCTCACGGCGATGTCGGTGGGACGGCGCAGCGACGGATCGCATTGCACATGCGCGCGCCAGTCCAATCCGAAGCAGGCGAAGGCGCGGGCAGCGAACCCCTCCAGTGTCGAAGGCACGCCGGTGGCGATCACGCAATCCTGCGGCACATCGGCCTGGAGCATGCGCCACATCGCCTCGACATAATCCTCGGCCCAGCCCCAGTCGCGCGTGATATCGAGATTGCCGAGCTTGAGCATGGGCAGGCGCTTCTCGGCCACGGCGCGGGCGCCATGCACGATCTTGGCGGTGACGAAGCGCGGCGGGCGAAGCGGCGATTCATGGCTGAACAGCACCCCGTTGCTGGCGTGCAACCCGTAGGCGGCGCGATAGGTCGCGACCAGCCAGTGCGCGGCGGCCTTGGCCACGCCATAGGGGCTCGCGGGGCGGAAGGGGCGCTGCTCTTCGGCCGGCTCTGCGCCGGTATCGCCGAAACACTCACCCGAGCCCGCGGCAAAAAAGCGGGCATCAAGCCCGGTTCCGCGCATCGCCTCGAGCACCGCCAGGGTGGGCGGGACGATGCTGTCGATCGTCTCGGCCGGCTGCCCGAAGGACAGGCCGACCGAGGACTGCGCGGCAAGGTTGTAGATCTCGGCCGGCCGCAGCGCCTCGACCAGCGCGCGCATCGCGGATGTGCTGCCGATCTCGCAGGCATGCATCGTCACGCGATCGGCAATGCCGAGCGCCACCAGGTTCGACAGTCCGGCCGGGTCGGCCGCCCGTGTCACGCCATGGACTTGATAGCCACGGTCAAGCAGCAGGCGGGCGAGATAGGCGCCATCCTGCCCGGCAACGCCCAGCACCAGCGCCGTGCCCTTCTCGGACCGCATCGGCCCTGCTCCTTCGCGTCCTGCGGGGGATCGTCGCGGGGTGCCTGCGCCTAGTCGGCGGCAGCGCTGCGCGAGGCATGGCCGGGCGAATCATGGCGCTCGCCGCGCAGGCGGGCCAAGTCGGCATCGACCATCTCGCGTACCAAGTCGGGGAAGGCGGTGGTGTGCTTCCAGCCGAGTTTCGTCTGTGCCTTGGTCGGATCTCCGAGCAGGAACTCGACCTCCGCCGGGCGGTAGTAGCGCGGATCGACCCTGACCAGCACCTTGCCGCTGTCCTTGTCCATGCCGAGTTCGGCCACGCCCTCGCCCTGCCAGACGATGCTGCGCCCGACATGGCCGAAGGCCAGCTCCACGAACTCGCGCACCGAATGCGTTTCGCCTGTGGCAAGCACGTAGTCGTCGGGCTCGGGCTGCTGCAGGATGCGCCAGATGCCGTCGACATAGTCACGCGCATGGCCCCAGTCGCGCTTTGCGTCCAGGTTGCCAAGCCAGAGCGTGTCCTGCTTGCCCTCGGTGATTGCGGCAACGGCGCGGGAGATCTTGCGCGTGACGAAGGTCTCCCCGCGGGTCGGGCCCTCATGGTTGAACAGGATGCCGTTCGAGGCGTGCATACCGTAAGCCTCGCGGTAGTTCACCGTGATCCAGTAGCCGTAGAGCTTGGCCACGGCATAGGGCGAGCGCGGATGGAACGGCGTCGTCTCGCGCTGTGGGGTTTCCTGCACCAGGCCGTACATCTCCGAGGTCGAGGCCTGGTAGAAGCGGCAGGTGTTGGTAAGCCCGGCGATGCGGATCGCCTCGAGCAGTCTCAGCGTGCCGACGGCATCAACATTTGCTGTATATTCAGGGTTTTCAAAGCTCACCTTGACATGGCTTTGCGCCGCCATGTTGTAGATCTCGGTGGGCTGCGTCTCCATCACGATGCGGATCAGCCCGGCAGAGTCCGTAAGATCAGCGTGATGCAGGAAGAACTTGACGCCTTCTTCGTGCGGATCGCGATAGAGGTGGTCGATGCGCGCCGTGTTGAAGGTCGAGATGCGGCGTCGAAGGCCGTGAACCACATATCCCTTGTCGAGCAGCAGCTCGGCCAGATACGCCCCGTCCTGTCCGGTCACGCCGGTGATAAGCGCGCACTTCGTCACGTTGCAACCCTTTCGCTGATGGCGCCGCGCCGCGCCAACCCCCGGCCTTAACTAGACGGCACAAGACTTGCTTCTCATACAGTGTAACTGGGAAGCATCCCCGTTTCGCTTGTGCCATCGCAAGCCCGGCGTTCCGGGCAGCAAGACTTGTGCCGGAATAACATCCGCCTCAAGCGACTGGCAACCGAAATGGTTGCGCAGCGGAATGGAACCGGTCCAAAGTCCGTGCGTTGCACAATAACGTCGGGGGAAACTGGCCGTAACGGGCCCAGGCGGCGGGAGCGCGCCGCGTGGGACACTGGGGGATTGTCGCGTCATGAAGGGTTGGACGAAGCGCGTCTTGGTAACCGGAGGCGCCGGTTTCATCGGGTCTCATCTGTGCGAGCGCCTGCTCGATCGCGGATACGAAGTGCTGTGCGTCGATAACTACTTCACCGGGACGCGCGCCAACATCGCGCACCTGCTGCAGAATCCCCGCTTCGAGATGATCCGCCACGATGTGACGCATCCCCTTTTCGTCGAGGTGGACGAGATCTACAACCTGGCCTGCCCTGCCTCGCCGGTGCATTACCAGTTCGATCCGGTCCAGACCACCAAGACCAGCGTCCACGGCGCCATCAACATGCTGGGGCTGGCCAAGCGGGTGAAGGCCCGGATCCTTCAGGCCTCGACCAGCGAGGTCTATGGCGACCCGATCGTGCATCCGCAGCCCGAGGAGTATTGGGGCCACGTGAACCCGATCGGCCCGCGCGCCTGCTATGACGAGGGCAAGCGCTGCGCCGAGACCCTGTTCTTCGACTATCGCCGCCAGCACAACCTCTCGATCAAGGTCGTGCGCATCTTCAACACCTATGGCCCGCGCATGCACCCGAACGACGGGCGCGTGGTGTCGAACTTCATCGTCCAGGCCCTGCGCGAGGAGCCGATCACCATTTATGGCGATGGCAGCCAGACCCGCTCCTTCTGCTTTGTCGATGATCTGGTTGACGGCATGATGCGCTTCATGGACACCGACGCCTCTGAGCCGGGGCCGATCAACCTCGGCAACCCGGCCGAGTTCACCATGATGGAACTGGCCGAGGCGGTGGTGCGCCTGACCGGCGCGCGGACGGAGATCGTGCATCGGCCGCTGCCGCAGGACGATCCCAAGCAGCGCTGCCCCGACATCACCAAGGCTCGCCGCCTGCTGGGTTGGGAGCCCAGGATCCAGCTTGAGGAAGGGCTCAAGCGCACGATCCAGTATTTCCGCGACCTTCTCGACATCCCGGAGGAACGTCGCCCCCGTGCCGTCGCGCTTGCCGCACGACGCGCGCAGCCCCTGCGCAAGGCTGCCGCCAAACGCAGGACCTTTGCCGAGCGCAAGCGCCACGTCAAACCGCACGGCCACTAGGAAACCCGTCAGCTAGGAAACCCGTCCGCGGGCCTAGTCGGGCCGCACGCGCGAAGCGGGCACGATGTTGCGCCCGCCGACACGCTGGAGCAACGCGTCGCCTGTCTGCGCCAGCGCCTTGGCGCGCACCTTGTGCAGCAACTGCCCGGTCTCGGTCGTGTTCCAGAACCAGTCGCCCAGCGCAGCGGCATTGGCCGTGCCCTGCTCGGCCGTGGCGGCCTCCATTGCATAGGCTACGAGATCGTCGCAGGCGAGCTTGAGCGCGACTGCATCGGCCACGCCCGGCACCGGGCTTGGCGGAGCGGCGCTGCCGGCACCGTCCAGGAATGCACCGACCAAGCGCACGGCATCGCGCACGGGCAGCCGGCTTGCCCCGACCGCACTCCGTCCGCGTTTCTGCCGGCCGATCTCGTACCAGGGGCGCAAGCGATCGATCTCCGCCAGGAGGCGATCCGTGGCGCTGCGCCCGCTCGCCGCAGCATCCGGCACCGAGCCACGCAGCGGGATCGGGCAGACCCAGCCGGCAATCTCCTCCGCCGTGGCGGCGGGCGCCTCCTCGGTGAAATCGCGCAGCACCGGGCCCGCAGTGTCGGCCAGAAGATCGAATGCTGCGCGCAAGACCCGCTGCTGGAAGGCCGGCTGCCCCGGCGGCCCGAGTGGTCGGCCAAGCTCGAACGGCACCCACAATACGCGCGGCGGGCGCATCGCCTCGGCATGCTCGCGCACCAGCGCGATCAGGGTGGTGGGGATGCCGGCACGCTCGATCCAGTGGGCCAGCGCGCACACGGCGCGCGTGCAGTTCGGTCAGACAGGGACAAGCAGCGCCGCATCGATCTGGTCTGCGCGCAAGAGCCGCACGATCTCGGCGACATGGGGTTCCATGCGCATCGGGTCGGTCGCGCCCATCACCGACAGGTGCACCGCCGCGACGCTGCCTATCTCGCCCGACGCGGACATCTCGCGCAACCGTTCGAGCGGGTAGGCGACGTTGAGATCCTGCTGGAATCCGGTTCGATCGTAGCTGACCGAGGTATGGCTCATCACCACCTCGTCGGCGGCGGCATCGGCGGGCAGGATACGGAAATCACCGTCGCCCGGCGCGAAGGGGCGGTCGCTGCGCAAGCCCAGGCCCGCCGTGGAGATGATCGCGACACGGCGCTGCGCAAGCGGCGGTCCGCCCTGCGGCACAGTCTCGCCGAGCTGCGGGAGTTCCAGCGCACGGAGCCCCTTCGCAGTCGCAGGCGGCAACTCGGCCAGACGCACCATCGATGATCCTTTCCTGTCCACTCCCGGCACCAGGTCAGCCCTGGCGGGCGATGTGCCGCGCCAGCGAGCGGCGCGCCGCCGGGCGGAAGCCAAGATGCGCCGCCAAGCCCATCGTCGCAAGCAGGAGCGGCAGGATGCCAAGCGCGCGCATCGCATCGCCCGAGGCGGCCACAAGCAGCGTGCCGCCGATGCCATGGCCCATCATCAGGAAGCCCATCAGCGCCGACGCCGCCCCCGCCATCGCCGGGAAGGGGCCGATCGCACCCATCTGCGCGCCGGGACCGATCAGCGCCGCGCTTGCCGCCCAGGCGCAGGCGGAGACGATCACGGTCCAGGCCGCCACCCTGCCGAACAGCACCTGTGCCGCGAACAGAAGACCGCTAACGAACAGCGCGATCCCGCCGGCAAGCTCGATCCGATCGGCCGAGATGGTCCGCAGCAACCGCGTCACCAGACCGGCCGTGGCGGCATAGGTGAGCGCCGACAGCGACATGGCGAAGCCGAATGCCAGAGGCGTCAGCCCGATCCGGTCGATCAGGACGAAGGGCATCAGCGCCGAGAAGCTGTAGAGGCCGCCCATCGCCGGGGCCACCAAGAGAGTATGGTGCAGGAAGATCGGCTCGACGGCGATGCGCCGGAAGCGACCGAGAATCAGACCGGGCGCCAGCGCGGCGCGGTCACGGTGGCGGTTGGTCTCGGGCATCAGGAAGATGACCATGATGCCGAGCGCTACGCCGAACCCGGCCATCGCCAGGAACACCCACCGCCATGTGACGAAGGTCAGGATCGCCCCGCCGATCGCCTGCCCCGCCGCGGGCGCCAGGCTGATGATCATGCCGGTGATCGACATGATCCGGGCGCCGGCCGCCCCAACGTAGAGGTCACGCACTATGGCGCGGCTGATCGCCACCCCGCCCGAGGCGCCGATGCCCTGCACCACACGCCCGACGAGGAGATCGCGAACATCGTCGGCGAACAGGCACAGCAAGGTTCCGGCCAGGTAGATTACCGCAAACCCGAGCAGCACCGGCTTGCGCCCGAGCGCATCCGAAAGCGGTCCGCAAACCAGCTGCGCCCCGGCGAATCCCATCAGGTAGACGGTCACCGTGAACTGGATGGCCGCCAGGTCGGTGCCGAGCGATGCAGCCAGCGCCGGCATCGCCGGCGAATAGAGCGTCAGGCTGAGAGGCCCAAGCGCTACCAGAAGCGCGCACAACAGTACCGTGCGACGCTCCGTCATCGGGCGTGTCGCGTGCGCGTCGGTCATGGCGCGGCGGGAGTGGGGGCAGGCGGGACGGCGCGGGTCACAAGCTCCCTCTTAACACAGCGGAGCGCCGCGCGCGCGCGCGATTACCCGGCGCCGTGTGCTGCGGCCCACCGCGTGGACAGGGGAAAGCCCGTCACCCTATAGTCCGCCGGGCCAAGACCGCGCGGCAAGCGCGACAGCCGCCTGTTTCCGGAACCGAGGACCCGCCATGAGCAGCATCGCCGCCGATCTTCCGCCCGAGGTCACCGACCGCTCGGCCTGGTATGGCCCGGACATGGCCAAACGCAACGACTGGGTCGAGTTCCTGTCTGATGCCGAACTGGTCGAGGTAGTCGACAATGCGCGCCGACTTGCCGCATCGGGGCGCGAGATCGGCCAGCTTTCCGCTGCTGATTTCCCGCTGCCGCGCCTTGCCCCGCGGCTTGCCGCGATCACCGACGAGGTGCTCAACGGCCGGGGCTTCGCCCTTCTGCGCGGCCTGCCGATGGACCGCCTCTCCTACCGCGAGGCGGCCACCGCCTATTTCGGCATTGGCGCCCATGTCGGCGCGGCGCGCAGCCAGAACGCCAAGGGCCATGTCCTCGGGCATGTGCGCGATCTCGGCCTGTCATCGAAAGACCCGAACGTCCGCATCTACCAGACCAGCGAACGCCAGACCTACCACACCGACAGCTGCGACATCGTGGCGCTGCTGTGCGTGCGGCCGGCGAAGTCAGGCGGCCTCTCGGCACTGGTTTCGGCCACGACGATGTGGAACGAGATGCGCCGCGCGCGGCCCGATCTGGCGCATGAACTGTTGCAGCCGATGGCGCATGACCGGCGCGGCGAGGTGCCCCCCGGCCAGAAGCCCTACTACATGATGCCGGTCTGGAGCTGGTACCAGGGCCTGCTGACAGTGTTCCACCAGCGCCAATACTGGGACAGCGCGCAACGCTTCGCGGATGCGCCGCGCCTGACGCCGCGTCAGGTCGAGGCGCTCGACATGTTCGACGCGCTCGCCAACGATCCGCGCCTGCACATGTTCATGGAGTTCCGCCCGGGCGACATCCAGCTCGTGCACAACCACTCCCTGCTCCATGACCGCACCGCCTTTGAGGACTGGCCCGAACCCGAGCGCCGGCGCCACCTCTTGCGCCTCTGGCTTGCCCCCAGGGGCGCGCGCCCGCTGCCGCCGCATTTCGCGCAGCGCTTCGGCAGCCTGGCGCCCGGCGAGCGCGGCGGCATCATGATCGAAGGCACCCGGCTGAACGCGCCGCTCGAAGCCTAGCGGCCCACCCGCGGGCCGGCGCTACTGGATACGGATATTCGCGGCGCGGATCACCGCGCCCCATCTGTCGCGCTCGCGGCGGATGTTGGCGGCGTAGCCAGCGGGACCCTCGGCCATGACGGTGAAGCCCATCTCGGTCAGCCGCTCGGTCATGGCCGGGGTGCGCATCACGGCCTGGATCTCCGCCAGCATGCGCGCAACGAGCGGCGCGGGCATTGCCGCCGGGGCGAACATGCCCCAGTAGGACGAGGCTTCCATGCGCGGCAGCCCGGCCTCGGCGAAGGTCGGCACATCGGGGGCGAGCGGATGGCGTGCCGCCCCGGTGATCGCCAGCGCGCGCAGCCGGCCGGCCCGCAGATGCGGATTCGCAGTCGAAATTCCCGCGAACAGCGATGGCACGTTGCCGGCGATGACGTCGTTCATCGCCGGGGCGCCGCCACGATAGGCGACGTCCAGAAGGTTGATGCCGGCCTCGATCTTGAGCAACTCGCCCGCCAGGTGGCTCGCCGAGCCCGCGCCGCCCGACGCCACGCCGAGCGTGCCCGGCGCCGACTTCGCCGCCGCTATGAACTCCGCCAGCGTGCGATAGGGTGTCGCGGCATTGACCACGATCACCACGGGCCCCGCCGCCATGAGGCAGACGGGCTGGAAGTCCTTGTCCGGATCGTAGGGCAGGCGTTGCACCAGGAGCGGTGTGAGCTGGTACGAGGTATCGGTCATCAGGAAATTGTAGCCGTCCGGCGCACTGCGCGCGGCGGCCTCGGTGCCGATCACGCTGCCGCCGCCGGGGCGGTTGTCGATCACGATCGACTGGCGCAGCCGTTCCTGCACCAGCGGCAGCACGACACGCGCCAGAACATCGGTGCCGCCGCCGGCCGCGAACGGGATGATCACGCGGATGGCCCGCGTCGGCCAGTCGGCCGCTTGCGCGCGAGCGGCGCGCGGCGCCCCGGCCAATCCGACGGCGGCAGCGCCGGCGAGTGCGAAGGCGCGTCGGCTGATGCGATCCTTGTGCATGGCGCTGCCCTCCTTCGCCCCGCCCGCGCGTGCGCCCGGTTGCGGGCGATGCCCTAGTTGATGGTGATGTTGGCGCGCCGGATAACCTCGGCCCACTTCGTGCGCTCGCTGCGGATATTCTCGGCATAGGCCGCGGGGCCGCCGGCAAGCACCGTGTAGCCGAGATCGATCAGCCGCTGGCGGTGCTGCTGGGCGGACACCGCCTCGTTCGCCACACTGGCCATGCGCTCCACGATCGCGCGGGGCGTGTTGGCAGGACCCAGAATGCCCCAGTAGGACGAGGCATCCACCTTGGGCAGGCCCGCCTCGGCGAATGTGGGCACGTTCGGGAAGGACGGATGGCGCGCGCTGCCGGTAATGGCCAAGGCATTGAGCCTGCCCGAGGTGAGATGTGGTCCGGCCGAGGTGATACCCGCGAACAGGATCGGCACGTTGCCCGCGACCACATCGTTGATCGCGAGACCGCTGCCGCGATAGGGGATGTGCGTCAGGTCGATGCCAGCCTCCATCTTGAGAAGCTCGCCGGCAAGATGGGTCGAGGCGCCGTTGCCGCCCGATGCATAGGCAAGCCGGCCCGGCTGCGCCTTGGCAGCGGCAACCAGTTCGGCCACCGTGCGTGCGGGTAGCGAGGGATGCGTCACCAGGATCACCGGCCCCGAGGTAAGCAGCGCGGCGGGCACGAAATCCTTCTCGGCGTCGTAGGGCAGGCGCGGCTGCAGGAGCGGCGTCAGCATGAAGGAGAGATCGACCATGAGCCACGTGTAGCCATCGGGTGCCGAGCGCGCCACCGCCTCGGTCCCGATCACGCTGCCCGCACCCGGGCGATTGTCGATGACGATGTTCTGGCCGAGCTTCTCCTGCATCAGCGGTTGCATGATCCGCGCGAGGACGTCGGTGCCGCCGCCGGGAGCGAAGGGAACGATGATGCGAATCGAACGCGTGGGCCAGGACTGCGCCCGCGCCCGGCCCGCGGTCGCAGCAATGGCACCGGCCGTGGCAGCGAGAAGTACGGAACGACGCTTCATGGAAACCTCCCTAGGGATTGGAAATCGGCAGCCCGCTCAGTCCGCGCGCGCATGCCTGGCCAGAAAGGCCAGCGCATCATCGACGCAGCGATCAGGCACCGCGTCGCAGATATTGTGCGGCATGCCATCATAAGTGACGAGGGTGGAGCCCTTGATCCGCTCCGCCATGCGCACATAACCGTCATGCGAGCCGATCGGCTCGGCCCCCGGTGCCACGATCAGCGTCGGGCAGCCGATCTTGTGCAGTTCGTCCTCCCAGAAGCGGCTGGCCATGTGCGTGATGAAGCGCGCGATATAGGCAGGGTTGCACGAGCCGGTCTGGTCGAGGAACCACTCGCGCTGGCGCGGATCGATGTCTTGCGGGAAGCGATCGGCGATGGTCTCGGCCAGGAAGGCGCGCAGGCCCTTCTTCTCCACCTGGGGCAGCCAGGACATGGCGTTGCTGTTCTTGAGGCCCGGCAGCGCGCCATAGAGCGCCAGCGTCTTGACGCGCTTGGGATAGGTCATCGCCAGACGCTGGGCGACATAGCCGCCGGCCGAGTTGCCGATCACATGCGCCGCCTCGATGCCGAGCGTGTTCATGAGTTCGGCGGCATCCTCGACCAGGCGCTCCAGGGTCAGCGCCTTGTCGGGCGGCGGGATCTCGCTCTCGCCATGGCCGCGCAGATCGGGCGTGACGACGATGAAGCGGCGCGCAAGGCGCGGAATCCATTGCACGAAACGCTGCGCGCAGCCCATGGCCGAGTGCAGAAGCAGCAGACATTCGGGCTTGCGCCAGGGATCGGTGAAATCGTCCACCCGATAGGCAAGCCGCATCCCGTCGCTGGCGGTGAAGTGCTGCATGACTGCCCGTACCACTCCGAAGTTGTTGCAGAATCCGAGACTAGGCGCATGCGGCAACGCGGGCAAGCGGTCGCGGCGCCTGCGCTCGGACCAGCCTCGGGGCCATTGGTCACAGCCCGGCCACAGCCAGCTTGATCTGGATTAAGGCACCCGTCCTCTCCTGCGTGCTAGGGAAAGCTGGCCAGCCGATCTCTCAGTCCTGTGCCGCCGTGCGACCTGTGTCGCGATTGGGCGCAGCGCCGTTATTTGCGCTCGACTGGCAGCACACAACGCGTTTCCGGAGGAGGACCACCCGATGAGCCGCCTGCGCCATACGATCCGTCCCCATGGGCCGACCCATCAGGCCACCGCCATGCCGAACGCTACCGCCGATTTCGTCCAGACTGTCGCCGAGTGCGGCGAACGCTACATCGTCTCGCGTGCCGAGTTGTTCGACCGCTTAGCCCGTTGCACCACGCCGGCGGAGGCCACGGCTGTCACGACCACCTGGTTCCAGCATCGCCTGTCGGAGGTGGCGGAGCAGAACCAGCGCCTGTTCCAGGCATGGCTGGCCATGGGCATGAGCGGCTGGCACGCAGCGACCGGCAATGCCGCCCCGAACGAGTTGCCGACCCAGACACAGGCGCCGCCCCAGCCCCCGACGAGCCATCACGCACGCGATATCGCGGCATGATCTGCTAGGCCGGCTTGGCCTCGCCCGTCCAGCCGCACGCCGCCAGCCCGCCCTGCATGTGCGCTGGCGGCGGAGCGGTGACGCTCACGCTCGGCCTGTCGGCATAGAGCGGCAGGGTGATCGCACGCGCATGCAGGTGCAGCGTGCGTCCCAGCGGGTGGCGCGCTGCCGCCTCGCCGCCATACTGGCCGTCGCCCAGCACGGGGCAGCCGAGCGCCGCGCAATGGACGCGGATCTGGTGGGTGCGCCCCGTGCGCGGGCGCAGCTCAAGCCAGGCCAGCCCCTGCCCCCGGCCAAGCACGCGATACTCGGTCGAGGCGGCTTGGCCGCCCGACCCGGCCGGGACCATGCGCCAGCCCTCGACGCGCGTATCCTTGGCCAGCGGCAGGTCGATGCGGCCCTCGGCCTCCGGCGGCGCGCCCAGCACCACGGCCCAGTAGACCTTCTCCACCGCGCCGGCAGCGAACAGGCGGCCGAGTTTCGCCAGCACGCGCCGGTTGCGCCCGAGAACCAGGCAGCCCGAGGTGTCGCGGTCCAGCCGATGCGCCAGCGCCGGCGGGTGCGACAGGCCGAAGCGCAGCGCATCGAAGAACATCTCGAGATTGAGGCCCCCGCCCGGCCCGGCATGGACCGGCACACCCGCCGGTTTGTCGAGCACGATGATCTGCGCATCGCGGAACAGCACGCGCGCGCGCACATCTTCCGGCGTCAGGCGCGGGGTGGATCGGTGCGGGCGGCTCGGCATGCCAGATGCCTATAGCGCGGCCCGGCCCGTCCCGCCAGGGCATGGCGGCTGGCGTGTCCCGGGGCGGCGTCCTATTCTCGCTTCTCGTCATCGTGGAGGCCGTCCATGCCTTTCCTCAGCCGCTCCGTGTTCGACTACCGCCTCGGCCTGATGCGCGCGCTGATGGACCGCAACGGCTACGACGCGCTTGCCTTCACCGGCGAGGATTTCTTCCAGTTCGCCACAAATTTCGCGCTCGATGTGCGGGCGTGGGAACGTCCGGCCCTGGTCGTGGTGCCGCGCAACGGACAGCCCTTCTGCGTGCTGAACGAACTGTCCACCAACCATTGGCGCTTCTCGCGCGAGGCGGGGCGGATCTGGGTCGAGGACGCGACCTTCTATGCCGAGCATCCGCGCGTGGCGGGCCGGACCTGGCTCGCCCCGCAATGGACCGGGATGGTGGCCGAGTTGCTGCGCGCGCGCGGGCTGCATCGCTCTCGCATCGGCACCGACGCCCTGCCCGCCCACCTGGCGCGCGTTGCAACGCTCCTGCCCGGCCTGCACTTCGAGACCGTCACGGCCGAGATGCGCCGCCTGCGCTGGGTCAAGCACGCCGAGGAACTCGCGCTGATGCGCGCGGCAGCCGAGCTGTCCGACTGGGGCCAGGAGCGCTACCGCGAGAACATCCGTCCCGGCCGGCTGGTGCAGGAGCTGGACTTCGCCATGGCCGCGCTGCTGGGCGGGGAAGCGGCGCGCCGTTTCCCGGGCGAGAATTGCGAGATCCGCACCTGGACGCTCTCGGGTCCGCCATCGGCCGCCCCGCATGGCGATGGCGCGCCCACCGGCGCCACGATCGAGAAGGGCCACGTGATCGTCAACATGGTCATCCCGCGCCTGAACGGCCTTGTCGTCGAGAACGAGCGCACCTGGTTCTGCGGCGCCCCCTCGCCAGAGCAGGCGTGCATGTTCAAGGCGGCAACGGACGCGAACCTCGCCGCGATCGAGCAGTTCTGGGGCGGCAACTCGCTTGCGGCGATCGATGCCGCGGCGCAGATGGTGTTCGAGAAGGCGGGCTTCGGCCACCTCGTCTTGCACCGCACCGGACATGGCATGGGCACGCTCGGCCACGAGGTCCCCGACGACATGGCGTTCAACCCCCGCCTGTTGCTGCTCAACGAGGTCTATAGCTGCGAGCCCGGCATCTACGCCTGGGGCATCGGCGGCTTCCGCCATGACGACACGGTGGTGGTGGGCGAGCGGCCCGAAGTTCTGACCAAGGCGCCCAAGGACATTGCCAGCCAGACGATCCGCTAGTCGCGCATGGGTGCGCCCGCCTCGGTGCGCGCGCGCACCAGCTTCTGGGCAAGGCTCGCTACCAGCAGCGCCAGCGCGGCCAGCCCGATCAGCAGTGTGCTGATGACATTGATCTCCGGGCTCACGCCCAGCCGCACCTGCCCGTAGAGGCGCATCGGCAGCGTGGTCGCCCCCGGCCCGCTGGTGAAGGAGGCGATCACCAGATCGTCCAGAGACAGCGTGAAGGCGAGCAGCCAGCCGGACAGGATCGCCGGCCAGATCGCCGGCAGCGTCACCTGGAAGAAGGCGCCGAACGGCGTCGCGCCGAGATCGAGCGCCGCTTCCTCGAGCGCGCGGTCGAAGCTCAGCATGCGGCTCTGCACCAGGACCGCGACGAAGCCGAGCGAGAGTGTGGCGTGGGCAAGCGTGATGGTGAGCGCGCCGCGCTCCCATTCCAGCGCCACGAACAGCAGCAGCAGGGCCAGGCCGGTGACGACCTCCGGCATGACCAGTGGCACATAGACCAGCCCTGCGAGCATGGTGCGGCCACGAAACTGCGCCGCGCGCGCCAGGACGAGGCCCGCCAGCGTGCCCAGCACCAGCGCGATCGTGGCCGAGAATGCGGCGACGCGCAGGCTCACCCATACGGCGGCAAGCAACGCCTCGTTCTGCCACACCGCTCCATACCAGCGCAGCGAGAAGCCGCCCCACACGCTGACCAGCCGGCTTTCGTTGAACGAGAGCGCGATCACCACCAGGATCGGCAGATAGAGGAACGCGAGGCCCAGGGCGAGGGCGCAGAGATTGACCGCCGACAGCCCGCGCCGCATCGCCTAGCGCTCCGCCTGCGCCAGCAGCCGCGCCTGCTGTCGCTGCAACCACAGCAACGGGCCGCCCAGCACCACCAGCAGCAGGATCGTCAGCGCGCCGGCCATGGGCCAGTCGCGGTTCTGGAAGAACTCGGTCCAGATCGTGCGCCCCAGCATCAGCGTGCCGGAGCCGCCAAGCAGATCCGGGATCACCACCTCGCCCAGCGCCGGCAGGAACACGAGCAGGCAGCCGGCCAGGATGCCGGGCCGCGCCAGCGGCACGGTCACGCTCCAGAACGCCGCTGCGGGCGGGGCGCCGAGATCGGCCGCCGCCTCCAGCACCGCAGGGTCCTGCCGCTCTAGGCTGGCGTAGATCGGGAGCACCATGAAGGGCAGGTAGGCATAGGCGATGCCGAGGACCACCGCGCCCTCGGTGCCGAGCATCGCCAGCGGCACATCCGTGATACCCAGCGCCCGCAAGGCAAGGTTCACCAGCCCCTCGTTGCGCAACAACACCATCCACGCATAGATGCGGATCAGGAAGGCGGTCCAGAAGGGCAGCATCACCGCAAGCAGGAGGGTCCCCTGCATGCGGCGCGGCGCGCGGCTCATCGCGTAGGCTAGTGGCAGGCCGATCGCCAGCGCCGCCAGCGTGCCAAGTGCCGCGATACGCAGGCTGCCCCAGAGCGAGCGGCGATAGACATCGTCCTCGATCAGGAGCGTATAGTTGGCGAAGCTCGCGCGCAGTTGCGGCCAGCCCTCGCCCGACCACTCGAACAAGGGGGTGTAGGGCGGGCGGGCGAGGACGCTCTCGGCCAGGCTGATCTTGAACACGATCGCGAGCGGCACCAGCACGAACAGCACCAGCCAAAGGAAGGGGAGCAGCGCGACCAGGCCGGGGCGCGAGAACGGCGTGCGCGGCGCGCCTGCCATTGTCCTACTCCGCCAACAGAACGGCCGCGCCAGGCGGCCAGGACACCCGCACTGCGTCTCCCGGGGCGAAGGGCGGCGCGTCACCGCTGGCGGCGGGCCGGCTTGCCCGAAGCTCGATCCCCTCGGCCAAGGCCAGGCGATAGTGCATCAGCGCACCGGCATAGCTGGCATGGGTGATTCTTGCCGCAAGCGCGCCGGCATCCTCCGTGCGCGAGGCCGGCGCCACCTGCACCGCCTCCGGACGAAGCATCAGCCAGCCCATGCCGCCCGGCGGGAGCGCGGGAGCGGTGGACGCCGGCACCGAGAGGTGCAACGTGTCGTTCGCGGCGGCAACGACCGCCAGCATGCCGCCCTCCTGGCCCAGGACGCGCACCGCGACTAGCGACGCATCGCCGACGAAGCTCGCAACGAAGCGGTTGGCAGGCCGGCGATAGATCTCGGCCGGGCTGCCAAGCTGGACGATCCGGCCCTTCTCCATCACCGCGATGCGATGCGCGAGCGCCATCGCCTCGGCCTGGTCGTGGGTGACGAGTATGCAGGCGATACCGAGCCGCCGCTGCAAGGCGAGCAGTTCGACCTGCGTTTCCTCGCGCAGCCGGCGATCGAGCGCGGCCATCGGCTCGTCCAGCAGTAGCAGGCGCGGCTTCTTCGCCAGAGCGCGCGCCAGCGCCACACGCTGGCGCTGCCCACCCGAAAGCGCGTGGGGCATGCGCCGTTCAAGTCCAGCCAGTCGCACAAGCGCCAGCACCTCGGCCACGCGCGCGGCGATCTCGGCGCGCGGCAGGCGCTCCTGCCTCAGGCCGAAGGCGACGTTCCGCTCCACCGTCAGGTGCGGGAACAGGGCATAGGACTGGAACATCATGTTCACCGGCCGTCGCCAGGGCGGCACGGGCAGAATGTCCCGCCCGTCGAGCGCGACCGTTCCCTCGTCCGGCGCCTCGAAGCCGGCCAGGATGCGCAACAGGGTGGTCTTGCCGCAGCCCGACGGCCCGAGGATCGCCAGCACCTCGCCGGCAGCAAGGTTGAAGCCGACATCCGCCAGCGCCGGCACCGCGCCGAAGCGCTTGCACACGCCACGCAAGGCGAGAAGCGCGGGCGGCATCTCGGCCGATCCATCCATCCCTATCGCGCGTTCAGTTGCCAGCTTTCACACGGGTCCAGATGCGGGTGAACAGGCGCTGCTGTGCTTGTGTGTTCGGCGTGACCGAAAATAGGCGCGACAGTGCCGCGCCCTGCGGCCAGATGTCGGCATCGGCCCGTGCCTCGCGCGAGACCAGCGGCCAGGAGGCGCGATTGGCATTCGGATACTGCACCTTGTCCGAGATCGCGGCGATGACCTGCGGGCGCATCAGGAAGTCGATCAGCGCATGCGCGTTCTCGGGGTTCGGTGCGTCGCGCGGTATGGCCAGCACGTCGAACCACATCTGCGCGCCCTCGCGCGGCAGCAGGTATTGCACGCGCACGCCCGCGCGTGCCTCCTCGGCGCGCGACTTGGCCTGCACGATGTCGCCCGACCAGCCGAAGGCAAGGCAGATCTCGCCGCTTGCCAGATCATTGATGTACTGCGAGGAATGGAAACGGCGAATGTGCGGGCGGATGCGCAGCAGATGCTCCTCGGCCCGGCCGAGCGCGCGCGCGTCCTTGGCATCCGGGTTCTCCCCGAGATAGAGCAGCACGGCCGGGATGATCTCGTCTGGCGCGTCGAGCAGGTTGACGCCGCAATCGGCGAAGCGCGACACCACTGCCGGGTCGAAGATCATCGCCAGGCTGCGGATCGGCGCGTTGCGCATGCGCTGGCGGATCTTGTCGGCATTGAGGCCGATCCCGGTCGTGCCCCAAAGGTAGATCGCACCGTGCCGGTTGTCGGCGTCGTAGCGCGCAAGCCGGCCCATCAGCTCGGCATCGAGATTGCCCCAGTTCGCCAGCCGCGCGCGATCGAGCGGACGCAGCAAGCCGGCCTGGATATGGCGGGCGAGGAAGTTGCTGGTCGGCGCGACGATGTCGTAGCCGGTGCTGCCGGCGAGCAGCTTGGCTTCCAGGATCTCGTTCGAATCATAGGTGTCGTAGACGACGCGAATGCCGGTCTCGCGCGTGAACTGCTCCAGCACGGCCGGGTCGATATAGTCGGTCCAGTTGTAGACCCGGACCTCGCGCGTCTGCGCGGTGGCAAGCCCCGCCGTCAAGAGCAGCAGCACGCCCAGCAGGGCAGCCGCGAATCGCTTGTACCGCATGCCATCCCTCCCCGCGGATCGAATCGGGTCCATGCCCTGGCGCAGCATGGCCGGCAAGGCCAGGATATCGCAAGCATGCGCACCCGCGCAGCAGCGAAGGCGAGCCAGCCGCCTGCCTTCCGCTGCCGGGGCAGCCATGCTTCACTGGCCGGCACCACAGCAGCAGGAACGGAGGCAGACATGGCACGCAAGGCAGCAACGAAGCGGGGCGGCAAGGCCGCGGCCAAGACCCAGGTCGAATGGGCCCGCATGACGGCACCCGAGATCAACGCGGCGATGAAGCAGGAGCCGCTGATCATCGTGCCGGTGGCCTCGATGGAGCAGCACGGGCCACACCTTGCCGTGGCCGTCGATACCCTCCTCTGCACCGAGGTGGCCGTGCGCACGGCGCGCAAGCTGGCCGCACGCGGGGTTCCGACGCTGGTCACCCCGACCATCTGGACCGGGCTCGCCGAGCACCACATGTCTCTGGGCGGCACCTTCACCCTCGATTTCCGTGCCTTCTTCGCCGTCATCCGCGGCGTGGTGAAGTCGCTGGTCCGCCACGGCGCCAAGCGCGTGATGCTGATGAACGGCCATGGCGGCAATGCCCAGGCGGTGTGCGTCGCGGCAACCGACCTCCAGGCCGAGTTCGGCATCAAGGTCGCGGCCGGCACCTACTGGTACGTCACCGGCGATGTGCTCAAGCCGCATCTGGAACGGCAGAACAATCTCAGCCATGCCTGCGAGGCCGAGACCTCGATGATGATGGCGATCGCCCCCGACCGGGTGCGCAAGAACATGATCGCGAAGGCGCACGGCCCCTTGTCCAACCGCGTGCCGGGCCAGGACCCCGAACTGTTCTATCGCCGCCCTTTCAAGCAGATCGCGCTTTCCGGGGTGATCGGCGATGCGCGCGTGGCCTCGCCCGAGAAGGGCGAGAAGCTGTTCGAGGCGGCCGCGAGCAAACTGGCCGACCAGCTCGGTAACGCCAAGCTCTGGGCCTGAGAGCGCGACGCGCGACGCACCGACAGGAGGCGCGGATGCCGCTCGGCTCCCCGCATGGACGCAAGGCCGAGGCCTGGACACCGATCCGCATCGGTCGCAACGGGGCGGTGGTGGCCAACCACCCCCTCGCGGCGCAAGCCGGCATGCAGGTGCTGCTCAGGGGCGGCAACGCGGTCGATGCCGCGGTAGCTGTTGGCTTCGCGATCGGCGTTGCCGAACCGCAGGGTTCCGGCCTCGGCGGCGACGGCTTCATGCTGATCGCCATGCGCGGCAGCGGGCGGGTGGAACTGGCTAATGGCACCGGCACCGCGCCGGCCGCTGCCACTGCCTCGGCCTATCGCGACGGCATTGCGAAGACGGGGCCGCGCGCAGCCTCGGTGCCCGGCATCGTCGATGGCCTCTGCCTGGCCCATGCCCGCCATGGCCGGCTGCCGCTGGCCGAAGTGCTGGCGCCCGCGATCGCGCTGGCCGAGGAAGGCGTGCCGGTGTCGCCCTACCAAGCCGCGCTCGCCGCCAAGTATCCGGCGCTGGCCAAGGGCGATGCCGGACCGATCCACGCCCCGGCCGGGGCCTGGCTTGCGGTGGGTGCACTGCGGCGCAATCCGGGCGTGGCGCGCTGCCTCAAGGAAATCGCGGCCGGCGGGCGGGATGCCTTCTATCTCGGCTGGGCCGCCGAGGAGATCGTACGCGCCTGCGCCGCAGCCGGCGGCATCCTGTCGCGCGAGGATTTCCGCCGCCAACGCGCCTTCTGGCAGGCGCCGATCAGCACCAGCTATCGCGGCCGCACCGTCTACGAGGCACCGCCCAGTTCCTCCGGCATCGTTCTGCTGCAGGAGCTGAACCTGATCGAGCGGTTCGAGATCGGCGGCCTGCCCTATCTCTGCGACGCGGCGATCCACCTGATGGCGGAAGCGAAGCGGCTCGCCTTCATCGACCGCGAGGCATTCATCGGCGATCCAGACCTCGTGGAGATGCCGGTCGCGGGCCTGCTGTCCAAGGAGTATGCGGACGCGCGCGCGCAGCTTATCGACCCCGAGCGCGCTGCCGCCACGGTTTCTCCGGGCAAGCCCTGGGACTTCCAGGAGCCACCGCGCGATCCGGCCCGCGCCGCGCGCTGGGCCGGCGAGCGCCTGCGCGTCAACCAGAAGGCTGCCGACACCACCCACTGGTGCGTGATCGACCGCGAGGGCAATGCCGTCGATGCGCTGTCTTCGATCAACATGACATTCGGGGCGCAGTTCGTGGCCGGTGCGACCGGCATCCTGATGAACGACCGGATGACCTACTGGCATCTCGATCCTGCGCATCCGAACTATCTCCGCCCCGGCGCGCGCGTGCGGCACACCATGAACCCGGTGATGCTGTTCGACGCCCCGGCGGAACAGGGCGGACGGCCGATCTGCACCCTCGGCACGCCGGGCGGCGACACGCAGGTGCAGACCAACATGCAGATCATCTCGGCGATGCTCGATCACGGGCTCGACCCGGCCGAGGCGGTGCATGCGCCGCGCTGGACGCACTACCAGGACGGCGCCTACTCGAACTGGCCGCACCAGGACGCGAACGAGATCACGATCGAGGAGCGCGCAGGCGCCGAGCTGGTGGCAGGGCTGGCGCGCCGCGGCCACGCGGCGCGAAGCGTTCCCCCCTGGGACGGGCGCGGCAGCGCTGGGGTGATCCAAGTCCTGGCCGATGGCACGCTGGCTGCGGCCGCCGATCCGCGCCGCGACGGCACGGCTCTGGTCTGGTAGCACGACGCGAGGGGCAGCACTCGACATGCCGATCGACAACATACCCGCAGCACGCCTGGAGGCAGTGCTCCGCCGCGCCCAGGCGCTCAACCCGCGCTGGCGGGCCTTCTCCTTCATCGATGCCGCGGGCGCACGGGCAGCATCTGCGGAGAGCGCCCGGCGCGAGGCGGAGGGCCGCACGCTTGGGCCGCTCGACGGCATGATCGTCACGCTGAAGGGCAACATCCCCGTCGCCGGCTGGCCGTGGACCGAAGGCAGCGCGCTTTATCGCGACCGCCGCGCCACCGCCGATGCCGGCATCGTCGCCAAGCTGCGCGCGGCGGGTGCGGTGCTCCTCGGTGCAACGACGCTGTCCGAACTGGCGATGTATTCGCCCGACAATCCGGCCGAGCCGATGGGCCTGAACCCCTGGGATCCGCTGCGCACGGCGGGCGGCTCCACCACCGGCGGTGGTGTCGCCGCCGCGCTCGGGCTTGGCGATCTGCATCTCGGCACCGATAGTGGCGGCTCGGTGCGCAACCCGGCGATCCATTGCGGCGTGGTCGGGTTCAAGCCGCGTCTGGCCGATCTGTCCACGAGCGGCATGCCGATCTACGCGCGCAGCCTCGACGTGCTCGGCCTGCTCGCGCGCGATCTCGGGGTGGTCGAGGCGGCGATGGCCGTACTGGGCACGGCCGGCGACGGCACACCGCCGGGCACCGCCACGCCGCCCCGGCTGCTTGTGCCGCGCGCGCTGATCGAAGCCACGGCGGACGAGGAAACCCAGGCCCTGTTCGCTGCAGCCTGCACCCGCCTGCGCGCCACCGGGATTGCACTGATCGAGGCGGAGCTGCCCGGCTGGACCGAGGCCGAGCAAGGCGCCGGCGCGATCTCGCTGCAGGAAGGCGGGCGGGTCCTCCAGGATCTCGACCTTGCCCGCCTCGGGCCGCGCCTGCGCGCGCGCGCCGCGGCCTGGAAGGTGCAATCGCCCGAGGCGGTCGCGACCGCGCGACAGGATGCGGAGCGCTTCGCCGCCAGTTTCGGCGCCGCGCTTCTCGCGCATGGCGCGACCGGCGCGTTGACCCCGGGCTGGCCCTTTCCGGCGCCCCGGGTGGAGACCGAAACGGTCGTGGTGCGCGGGCAAACCATCCCGCTCGACCCGCGCCGCAACGCCTTCGCGCGCCTGGCCAACGCCATCGACGCTCCGGCGATCGCCCTGCCGGCCGGCATCTATCCCTCGGCGGGCGTGCCCTTCGCCCTGCAAATCACTGGCGCACCGGGGGCGCCGGCCGCGCCCTTCCTGCAAGCGACAAGGGCGGTGGCAACGGCCCTGCCGCCACCCCCCGCCCCCGCCGCAGCGACCACAATTGTATAGCTAGCGAAGGACCCCCGCCTCGCGCATGGCCCTCTCGGCGCCGGGATGCAAGGGCACGTTGATGCGGGAGAACAACTCGCGCCCAGGTCCCGGATCCCAGGCATTGTAGACCGTCTTCATGTGCGCGCGCACATCGGCCTGCAGGATGATCCGGGTCAGCTGATAGACCTGCTCCTCCGGCACGCCCGCATGCGTGATCAGAGCCGAGGGCGTGCCCACGGTCACGACATCCGTCGCCACGCCGCGATAGGTGTTGGCGGGAATCACTGTCCGCTCGAAGGCCGGGTTGCGCTCGATGATCGTCGCCAGTTCCTGCGGCGAGAGGCTGAGCAGCGTGATATCGCGCGTGGTGGCGAGGTTCGACACCGCCGGCATCGGGATGGCGGACGAAGCCGAGAATGCCTCCAGATTGCCGTCGCGCAGATTGTTGGCGCTCTCGTCGAAACCCAGAAGCTGCTGGCGGATGGACCCGCGCAGGCCCAGGGCGTCCAGGACCGTCAGCGTGGTGTTTGCATTGCCCGAGCCCGCCGCGCCGATCGACACGCGCTTGCCGGACAGGTCGCGAAAGACGCGGATATTGTCCTTCGTCAGCGCCACCCAATGCAGCGGCGCGATATCGACCAGCACCACGGCGCGAATACGCTCGGAAGCCTGGTTGGCGAACTGCC
Organism: Alphaproteobacteria bacterium; assembly: GCA_020850755.1. Lineage (GTDB taxonomy): Bacteria > Pseudomonadota > Alphaproteobacteria > Acetobacterales > Acetobacteraceae > JADZEB01. The sequence goes on from JADZEB010000016.1 coordinate 351,755, forward strand.
CCTCGCCCGCGCGCTGCTGGTGCAGCACGCCCGCATTGGCGAAACCGAACTGCATCTGGCCGGTGTGCAGCAGCCGCGCATTCTCGACCGAGCCGCGCGTCGTGCGCGCGGTAATCCGGAGCGGCCCGCCCCGCTGCGTCCAGGAGGAAAGGCCGCCGCCATAGAGATAGTAGCTGCCGCCGACCGAACTTGTGCCCAGCACGACATCGGTCTGTGCGGCCGCCGGCATGGCTGCCGCAGTCCCAAGCGCAATCGCCGCAGCAAGCAGGGCGCGGCGCCCCGTTCTCGTTCGTGTCATGTCCAGTCTCCCTTCACGTGCAAACTACCCTGCCACGCGGCTCTCGGATTTGCGAAGCAGTCGCGGCATCGCCAGCAGAGCAAGCAGGCCGGAGCCCACCAGCAACCACAGATCGACCCCGGCAACCATCAGCACCACGCCGGCGACGCCGAAGCCCAGGCGTTCGATCAGGTTTGCAGGGCCCCGCCAGTAACCCTCGATCGCCACCGACAAGGCAAGAACACCGATGGTGGCGGAGGCACCCGCGACGATGCAGTCCAGCCATCCCCCGTTCAGGATCAGCGGCGGCTGGTAGACGAACAGAACCGGCAGGTAGAGCAAGGCAGCCGCCTTGACGATCGCGGCATTGCCGGCCTTCCATAGCGAGGTGCGCGCGATCGAGGCGGCGACATAGGTGGCGAGCGCAACGGGTGGTGTGATGTTCGAGGCATTGCTCCACCACACCACCAGGAGATGCGCGGCCAGAAGCGGAACGCCCAGCTGCACCAGCGCCGGGGCGGCGAGCGTTGCCAGCACCAGATAGGCCGGCACCACCGACAGGCCCATACCCAGCACGTAGGCGATCACGAACACGATCGCAAGCGTGAGCGCCAGGTTGCCGCCACCAAGATCGATGATCGCGCCGGTCAGCCGCAGGCCGGTGCCGGGCAGCAGGATCGCCTCGGAGATGATCGAAACCGGCGCCGCCACGGCCAGGATCGAGAGCGAGCCGCGCGCGCTCTCCACCGTCGCGGTCCACAAGCCGGACAGGTTCATCGCCGTGCGACCCCGGCCGCTCAGCCATGAGGCCGCGATGGTCGTGATCGTGGCGAGCAGGCCGATGCGCGCGAGCGAGTAGTCGGCGTAAATCAACCATGTCACGACCACGATCGGCAGGAAGAACCACCAGCCCCGGCGCAGGGTCGGACGGAGGCCCGGCAGCTTCTCGTCGGTCACGCCGCCGAGGCCGCGGCGCTGGGCGTAGAAATGCACCTGCGAATAGACCGAGAGGAAGTAAAGCAAGGCAGGGACGGCGGAAACCAATGCGATCGTGCCGTAGGAAATACCCGTGATCGCCACCATCACGAAGGCAGCAACGCCCATCACCGGCGGCATGACCGTGCCGCCGGTGGAGGCCGCGGCCTCGATGGCGGCGGCCACGGGTGGCTGCACGCCGGAGCGCATCATCATCGGGATCGTCACGGTGCCGGTGATGGCGACATTCGCCGCCGCCGAGCCGGTGACGCTGCCGACGATCAGGCTCATGGATACGGCGGTCTTGGCCGTGCCGCCATGGCGGCGCCCGACCATCGCCATGCAGATGTCGGAGTAGAAATCCGCCGCGCCCGAGCGCGTGATGAAGGCCCCGAACACGAGGAACAGAAGCATCTGCGAGGCGAGGATGTAGGTGATACCGCCATACATGCCCTCGGTGCCGGCATACATGTGCGAGGCGATCGTCGCCGTATCGAAACCCGAATGGCTGAAGGGCGCCGGAATCAGGTCGCCTCGATACAGATAGAACAGGGCGGCGAGCGCCAGCAGCGGTATGGAGGCACCAAGCGCGCGCCGCCCGGCCTCGAGCGAGATCAGCATCATGGCCCAGCCGAGCCAGACATCGATCGGCGCCAGCGGCAGGCCGACATTCAGGGCGAAGTCCTCGGACTCGGCGATGAAGTGCAGGGTCGCCCAGGCGGCGACCGCGACCAGTGCCATGTCGATCGCGCGGCCAGCCGGACCCCACCGCAGCGGATGGTAGATCAGGCTCAGCGCCACCCCGACAAAGACGAACAGGCTACGGTCGAGTTCGGGGTTGAAGATGCCCACCACCGCGACATAGGCATAGTAGAGGACACAGGCAACACCGATCACGTCGCCAAGTCGTGTCCAAAGGCCGTGGCTGGTTTCCGCCGGGGCTCCGTGCGCGCTCATGGCCCGCGCCCTGCTAGAGGCAGACGGGCGCGCCGGCGCCCTGCTCGCGCGCGCGCCGGAGCGCCAGCGCCCCGAGCGCCAGATCGCCGGTTGCCATACCCTGGATCACGGCAAGAATGCGCTCCTCCCCGCGGCTGCGGCCCGGCTTCCGGCCGGCAACGATTTCGCCGATATCCGCGTCCATGCGCGCAAGGACGGCTTCGCGCGTCATGCTGGCGGACTTGATCCACTTCGCGACGCTGCCGACGGCGCAGGCGAAATCTGGATCGTCGATGATGAAGCGGTCCGTCGCGGCCAGGATGCCCTGTTCCAGCTCCCAGTCCCCACCCATGGCGATCAGCGTGCCGCCTGGCGCCATGTGCCGCGCACCAAGGAAGGGGCGCGGTGCGCTGGTGATGGTCATGACGATGTCGGCGCCGAGGAGTGCCTGCTCGAGTGTCTCCACCGCCTCCACGGGTGCCGTGGCGGCGTGCCGGCTCGCGAACGCCTGTGCCGTCTCGAAGCGGCGCGACTGGATGCGGATGCGCGCCATCGGCATCGCCTGCATCATCGCCTCCGGGATCTCGTCGGCGATCGCACCGGCCCCGATGATTGCCAGCGTGCGGCTGTCCTTGCGGGCGAGATACTGCGCCGCGACGACGCCGGTCACGGCCGTGCGCAGCCGATGCAACGCGAGTTCCTCGACGATGCCAAGAGGTGCGCAGCTTGCCGCATCGGCGATCCAAAGATAGTCACCCGTGAGTTCCGCCCCGTCGGCTCCGATGCGATCGCCGATCAGCCGGAAGCCCGCCACGCCCAGACCCGGCAGCACCGCGCCCTTCACCTTGAAGGCAGCCCCGACACCCTTCATGAACATCGAGGAGGGCGAGGACAACACCTCGCGCCGCTCGCCATAATCCTTCCAGGCGGCGGTGATGGCCGCTATCGCGTCACCCGGCGTGATCAGGGCGCGCGCGGCGTCACGGCCCAGGACCAGGGGCGCGTTGGTGCTCATTGCCGCGCCTCGGCAATCGCAGCGAACAGCCCGCCGCCAGGTGGCGCCTGCTGCTCCGATCCTCCGGTGACGAAGACGCGGGTCGTGCCGAAGACGGCACCGATCAGGCCTGAAGCTGCCGAGCGCATATGCTTGTCCGGGTCGAGTTCGCTCTCGAACACGGTGGTACGCTCGCCCCGCAGCAGGCCGCCCGGGGCCACACCGACCTTGAGGAACATTGCCCGCAGCGGATGCGGGGCAACAATCTCGCCATCGACATCGAAGCCGCAGCCGAGCGAGCGCGCAAGCCCGCGCACCGCACGGGCATCGATCAGGTCGCGCGTACCGGCGCAGGCGGCGACCAACACGCCCCCGGCGCCGGGCCGGTTGCCAAGAACGATCACCTCGTTATGGTCAAGCTCGGTGCCCGAGAAGGCGAAGCAACGCCTGCTGTAAAGCGACAGGTCGCCGCCGATGCTGGCATCCGTCATGGCGGTCCGATCCACCTCGCCCAGCGCGGCGGCCACACCCAGGGCTGCGACGCTGCGCGCAAGCCCCGTCGAGCCCGCGCGCGCGGCATAGGCGCGCGGCAGGGCGGCCAGCGCCCGGCGCGGCAGCACCGGGCTTTTCACGAACACGATTGCGACCTGCTCAGCGGTCAGGCCCGCCTCCGCCATTGCGCGCCGGGTGGCCTCGGCAACGGCATCGAGATGTGGCAAGGCGCCCCGATGTTCAGGCGGGATGGCGGCCGTGGCCGCGCCGCCGATCGCCAGACGAGCCGGCCCGGACGCTGGCACGGGCGGATCATCCGCAAGCTCGGCCAGTACATAGCTGAACGGCGTGATCACGCCCTCGCAGCCGGTGGAGAAGATCATGGTGGTACGCGCCAGCAGCGCCTCGCCGCCGTGGCGGCGGATGGCGCGCTCGGCCGCCAGGATCGCGACCTCGCGCGAGAAATCATTGAGTGTCGCCGTGCCCTCGGTCTTGCCCAGCACGGCCAGGCGGCGGATGCGATCGGCAGGGAACGGTGCAAGCCCTGCCTCGAGTTCGGTGGAATCCCCCAGGCGGTCCCAGCTATAGTCGAACAAGGCAACAGCCACGCTACGTCTCCCCACACCCCGGCGAGCCCCGCGGCACGGCATGATCGTGCCCGAAGACGATAGACTCGGCGCGAGGGCGCATAGCCTAGCCCCACGCGTCTCCCTGTCCAGATAGCATGTTTTTCGCGACGCTTGCCCTATCCCCCTGCCTGGCACCGTGGCACCGGGCCAGCGGGCCAGCGGGTACTGGCAGCGGAATCAGCGGGGGCGCCGGCTTGCGACCGGCGCCCCCTTGCGGTTTACCGACGACGGATGTGCGGGAAGCGCCGTTGTCGGCGGCGCGGTGGCGGCCCTTGCTGGGAACCGCCCGACGCACCCACGCTGCCCCCCAACCCTTACAGGACGAAACTGCCCCCCGCGATCGACCCGACGCCCTGGATCTTGATCGCGAAGTCGGCGCTGGTATCGCCATTGACATCGCCCGAAACGATGATGTCCGCGCCGCTGATCTCGTAGCGCAGTTCGCCCGCGACCCCGCTGAACGCCGCGGCGCCGATGAACGCGAACGCATCATCGCCGGCCGTGCCGGTGTCCGCGTCGATCGCACTCAGATCAATCTGATCGCCCTGCGCCGCCACGAAGTCGAGGATCGTGTCCTGCCCAGCCGCACCGACCGTGCTGTCGGCCAGCGCGAGATAGACGAACAGGTCGGCATCGCCGCCGCCACGCAGCTGGTCGGCCCCGCCATTGCCGATCAGACGATCGGCGCCGTTCTGGCCGTTCAGGCTGTTGCCCGCATCATTCCCGGTCATCACGTTGTCGAGCGCGTTGCCAACGCCGTTGATGGCACTGGCGCCGGCGAGCGTCAGGTTCTCGATGTTGGACGAGAGCGTGTAGCTGACCGACGACACGACTAGATCGGTGCCGCCATTGAACACGTCGGCAGACAGGTCGGCGCTGTTGTCGACGAAGTAGGTGTCATTGCCGGCGCCACCATACATCTTGTCGGCGCCGAGACCGCCGTCGAGAACGTCATCGCCGCCAAAGCCAACCAGTTCATCAACGGCGTCGCTGCCGCCCAGGATGTCGCCGAAGGCGCTGCCATAGATGCTCTCGAAGCCGGCGAGCGTGTCAGTGCCCGCCCCGCCGGTATCCTGCGGTCCGGCCACCCCGAGGCTCACCGTGACCGCGCTGCCGGCCGAGGTGTAGTCGACGATGTCGGTACCGGCGCCTCCGTCCAGCAAATCGTCGCCTTCCTGGCCGCCGATCCGGTCGTTGCCGTTGCCCCCGCTCAAGGTGTCGTTGCCCTCGTTGCCGGCCAGGCGATCATTCCCGTCGCCGCCGTCGATCGTGTCGTCCCCGCCCAGGCCGGAGATCACATTGCTCCCGGCATTGCCGATGACCTCGTTGGCCTGGTCGTTGCCGGTACCGTTGATATTGCCGGTTCCGGTCAGGACCAGCCTCTCCACGCTGTCGGCCAGCGTGTGGCTGGTGGACGCCTCGACGGTGTCGTTGCCGCCGGCAAGCCCGCCGGCCTCGGTGATCGTGTCGCCAGCGTCATCGACCACATATGTGTCGTCGCCGCCGCCACCCGCCATCGCGTCCGCGCCGGTGCCGCCATCCAGCAGGTCGTTGCCGCCGCCGCCGATGAGCGTGTCGTTGCCACCGCCACCGATCAGCGTGTCATCCTGCCCGAGGCCCGTCAGGACATTGTTCCCCGAATTGCCGGTGATGACATTGCCAAGCTCGTTGCCCGTGCCATTGATGTCGGCCGTGCCGGCGAGGGTCAGGTTCTCGACATTCTCGGTCAGCGTGTAGCTGATCGAGGAGATGACAGTGTCGTTGCCGCCGTTGACCGGATCGGCGGCAAGGTCCCCAGCGTTGTCGACATAGTAGGTATCGTCGCCGAGCCCGCCATACATGCGGTCGGCACCGAGGCCACCATCCAGGACATCGTTGCCGGCGAACGACACCAACTCGTCATTGCCATCACTGCCGGTCAGCGCGTCGTCATAGGCGCTGCCATAGACGCTCTCGAAGCCCGAGATCGTGTCGGTGCCGGCGCCGCCGGTATCCTGCGGCCCCGCCTCGCCCAGACTGACCGTCACGCCTGCCGTGGCGGAGGTGTAGTCGAGAATGTCGGTCCCGGCGCCGCCGTCCATGGCATCGTTGCCATCCTGGCCGCCGATGCGATCATTGCCGTTGCCGCCGCTGATCGTGTCGTCGCCCTCGTTGCCGGCGAGCCGGTCATTGCCGTCGCCACCCTCGATGGTGTCGTCGCCGCCAAGACCGGATATCACATTGTTCCCGGCATTGCCGGTGATGACATTGTCGCCGGAATTGCCGGTGCCGTTGATGTTGCCGGCGCCGGACAGCGTCAGATTCTCGAGGCTGTCGGACAGCACGTAGCTTGCGGAGCTGACAACCAGTTCATTCCCGCCGGCCAGGCCGTCTGTCTCGATGATCACATCGCCCGAACTGTCGACGCCGTAGGTATCGTCGCCGGCGCCGCCCGTCATGGTGTCGTCGCCCGCGCCGCCGTCGATGGCATCGTTGCCCGAACCGCCGGTCAGCGTGTCGGCGCCCTCGCCGCCCGAGAGCGTATCGTTGCCATCGCCGCCCTCCAACGTGTCATTCCCGGCGCCGCCATCGAGCGTGTCGTTCCCGCCATTGCCGATCAGCGTGTCGTTGCCGCCCCCGCCGTTCAGCACATTGTCGCCGGAATTGCCGGTTATGACGTTGTCGAGCTCATTGCCGGTGCCATTGATGTTGCCCGCGCCGGTCAGGGTGAGGTTCTCGATGTTGGCCCCGAGCGTGTGATCGGCCGAGGCCAGCACCAGGTCGGTGCCCTCGTTCGCGCCCTCGCTCGTGGTGTCGCCGGCATCGTCGACGACGTAGGTGTCGTCGCCGGCGCCACCGTTCATCGCATCGGCGCCGGACTCGCCATCGAGGAAGTCGTTGCCATCACCGCCGGTGATGGTGTCGTTGCCGGCACCACCGCCCAGCAGGTCGTTGCCGACGCCGCCATCGATGACGTCATCGCCATCCTCGCCGTTGATCTCGTCATCGCCGAAATGGCCACGGATCGTGTCGTTGTCGGCACCACCGAAGATGGCGTCGTTGTCGACCCCGCCATCGATCTCGTCGTTGCCCGCCCCGCCATCGAGGATGTCGGTCCCGCCGCCACCGAAGATGTAGTCGTCGCCATCGCCGCCATCGATCGCGTCGGCGCCGTCGCCGCCACGGATCGTGTCATTGCCGGCATTGCCGCGCAGCGCGTCGGTACCGCCGCCGCCGCGGATATCGTCGTTGCCGTCGCCACCCTCGATCAGGTCGTCGTCCGCGCCGCCGCGCAGCGTATCGTTGCCGCCATCGCCGCGGATGACGTCGGTGCCGCCATTGCCGTAGATGAAATCGTCGCCTTCGCCGCCGCTCAGCGCATCGTCGCCGGCGCCGCCGCGCAGCGTGTCGCTGCCATCACCGCCTTCAATGACGTCGGTGCCGCCATTGCCAGTGATGATGTCGTTCCCGTCCCCGCCGCGCAGAAGGTCGTTGCCCGCGCCGCCGGAGATGGTGTCATTGCCCGCCCCGCCATCGGCGTAGTCGGTGCCGCCGTTGCCAGAGATGGTGTCGTCTCCGTCACCGCCATGCATGGCGTCGTTGCCGGCGCCGCCTTCCAGCGTGTCGTTGCCGAGGCCGCCATGCAGCACGTCATCGCCATCGCCTCCGCGCAGCGTATCGTTGCCTGCGCCACCATCGAGATTGTCGCCGAGGTTGGCGCCGATGATGATGTTGGCCAGGGAATTGCCGACGACGTTGCCGTGGAAGTCCTGCACCACCTGCGCGTTCTCGACATTGGCCGAGAGGGTGATCGTTTCCGAGGTGCAGACGATCACGAGGTCGGTGCCGGCATTGGCGCTCTCGCAGATAATGTCCGCGGCCGTGTTCACGACATAGGTGTCATTGCCGGTGCTGCCGGCCATCCAGTCGGCGCCATCCCCGCCGTCGAGATAGTCGTCGCCCGCCCCGCCATAGAGCGTGTCCCGGCCAGTGCCGCCAAAGAGCTGGTCGTTCCCATCATGGCCATAAAGGCGGTCATTGCCGCCAAGGCCCTGGATGATGTCGTCGCCAGCAGTGCCGTTAAGGGTGTTGTTACCGTTGTTGCCATTGATCGCAGCCATGACCACGCCCTTCCAAATGGACGGGTTCGGCCGGTCATTGCCGGCCGATTATCCCGCTCGGATCTCGTTGGTGAAGCTGCAGAAGACCTCCCCGGGTCCCTCCTCCGGGTCGACCGCTGCTTCGGGGGTTTGGGCCCCTGATTTTTGTAATAACATTCTAAACCGAGGGTGCGCGACGTTTGCAATATGCGAAACAGCTTGTCGCTTTCTTAATTCATTGGGCTGTTATTTGAGATCAGTCTACATTCTATCATTCTTCCTGATAAATTAAGGCTATAGACGCTGAAAACGCGTCTGTTGCTACCGCCTACGCGTAGAAATCCAGCGACAATCTCACTCTCTCCGCGCACTCTCCGCGATAGTGTTTTCGTCGCTTCTCGCCTGAAAGGCGATGCCGCGGCGAGTCGCCCACACATTCACTTGGTGGTATAATGGTACGATCGCGACATCGCGCATCGCCACTTCGGTGGCTCGTCGCAACAGGGCGGTGCGCCTCTCGGGGTCGGTCGCGGTGGCGCTTTCCGCGAACAGGCGGTCCACCTCGGGGTTGGAGTAGCGGCCGCGGTTGGACGACCCGAAACCTGCCGAGCGGTTCTCGGTGTGCAGCACGGCCTTGATCGTGCCGCCGACCAGGTCGATCGTGCCGAAACCGACCAGAAAGATGCTGAATTCGTAGCGGCCGGCGCGCGCGAAGAAGTTGGTGGAGGGCATGGCTTCCACTTCGGTACGCACGCCCACGCGCGCGAACATCTGGGCAATGGTCTGGGCCACGCGCTCGTCGTTGATCAGGCGGTTGTTGGGCGTGTGCAGGAGCATGCGGAAACCTTGCGGGAAACCCGCCTGGGCCAGCAGGGCACGCGCGCCATCTGGGTCGAAGGCCTCCGGGTGAAGGCCCGGATGGTAGCCGAACATGCCCTCGGCCGCGATCTGTCCGGTCGGGATGGCGATGCCGTCCATGACCCGTTCGACGATGGCCTGCCGGTTTATCGCCTTGGACAGCGCCAGCCGCACTTCGCGCGACAGCAGCGGATTTCGCGGCAATGCAGAGCCATCGCTGGCGCGGACATGCGGCGTGTCCGTCCGGTTCGTGTCCATATGCAGGTAGATCAGCCGGTTCGAGACACCCTGAGCCAGCGCAAGATTGGGGTTGGCACGCAGCCGGGCGACATCTTGCGGTGCGACTGAATCGATCAGGTCGACATCGCCTGCAAGCAGTGCGGCCACGCGCGCAGAACCGTTGGTGATCGGCCGGATCGTGACCCCCTGCCAGTGCGGGCGGCCGCGCCACCAGTTCGGGTTGGCCTCCAGCACGATGCGCTGCCCGCGCTCATAGGCTGTCACGCGGTAGGGTCCCGTGCCGGCATGGCCGCGCCCGGCATTGTAGTCGGCGGTGCTGCGCTCCCCGCCCTCGCGCGAGATGATGCTGAAGCGCGACAGGTCGGTAAGCATGGTTGCCGCCGGTGTCGCCGTGGTGATGCGCACGGTGCGATCATCGACACGGGTGAAGGTCTTGCCGTGGATGTAGGTGCCGAGCGAGAAGGGCTGGTTCGGTACGCAGCAGGCACGCGCGGCCGAGAAGATCACGTCATCGGCCGTGACCGGCAGCCCGTTATGAAACCGTGCATCGGCGCGCAGCGTGATCTCCCAGGTATTGGCATCGATGATGCGGTACGACTCCGCCAGTCCGGGACCGACATTCTCGAGCGCATCTGTCGCCATCAGCCGCTCATAGACGTGGTGGGCGAGGGACTCGTTCGCGGTGGTCGGGTGAAAGTGCGGGTCGCGCGAGGTGGGTTCGAACGACAGTCCGATCGTCAGGGTTTGCGCCTCCACCGGCGCGGCATAGGCGGCGAAGGCCAGCAGGAGCGCGCGCGCACTCCGCCCGGCAAGGCGCATGGCTGTCATGGCTGATCCCCCTGCGATGGGCGCCGAACAGGCGCCGCGGTCAGTGACGGGTCGGCATTGGCGCCGGCGTGAGGGCGGCGATCAGTTCACCAACATGGGCGAGGCTCGCCAGGTCGTCGATCGCCTTGGCCGCGCGCGCAACCTGCGCTGCGGGCAGCACCTTGCCGGCGCAATCCTCGAACTTGGCAGCCTGCTCGGCCTCGCTCATCGGCAAGCCGGGAGAGCCGCGGCGATGGACGCGCGACTGCTCGAGCGTGCGGCCGTCACGCAGCGTGATGCGCGTCTCGGTCGGGTAGGCGGTGGTGCCGTCGCCGGCATTCTCGCTGCCCGGATGGGCGCGCATGGTGATCCGCGGCATGATCGCGCGCACCTCGGGGCGGAAGATCGCCTCGCCCTCGAAATCCGCCAGCGCTACGCGCCCCTGCTGCGCCGCCAGCGCGGCGGTGTAGTGCATGCTGAAGCGGGCCTCCATCCCGGTGCGCGGGTTCACATGCATCAGGTTGCGCGCCAGCACCGCGGGCATCAGCGTATCGATTGCCGCCACATCCTCGCCCTTAAAGCCATGCTTGGTGCGCAGTTCGAGCACGGCATCGAGTGTCAAATGCGTCGCCGCGCAGGTGGGATAGGGCTTGAAGGAGAGCCCGATCGCCTCGATCGCAAAGGACTCGTTCGGACCCGGCGGCCAGATCGCATCGGCATCGGGCGCGACACCGGCATACATCTCGGCGAAGCGCCAGCGCCCGACCAGCGCCTCGTCGGTGCCGCCGACGCCGGCCCGTGCCATCTGCGCGGCCAGCACACCCCCCTTGGCGGCAAGACCGGCATGGACCGACTTGGCCGGGGCACCAAGCTGCATGCGCGTGCCGGCCGCCATGCTGACGGCGAGGCTGAGGGCATCGCTCATCTGCCGGGCGTCCAGGCGCATCAGCCGTCCGCAGCCGATCGCGGCGCCAAGAACGCCAACGGTGGCGGTGGAATGCCAGCCGAGCGCGTAGTGCTTCGGGTTCACCACGCGCCCGATGCGCGCCATGATCTCTAGCCCGATCACGAACGCGTCGATCACATCGGCGCCGCTCGATCCCTGCTCCTCGGCCGCGGCCAGCACGGCCGGCGCCAGCACCGCCGCGGCATGGCCGGACAGCGGCATGAAGGTGTCGTCATAGTCGAGCACATGGGCAGCCGCACCATTCACCAGCGCCGCCCAGGGCGCGGTGAGCTTCTCGGTGGTGCCGATCACGCTCGCCTTTCCCTGCCCCCAGCCGGCCACCGCCGCCGAGACATTGCGCGGCGTGGGCTCGTTCGCGCCAGCCAGGATGACGCCGATCACGTCGCGCAGGCCCGCGATCGCGGCGCGCTGCACGGTCTCGCTGTAGAGGCGCGGCGCATCGGCCGCCCAGTGCGCAAGCCTGGCCGTCGGCCCGGAGCTGCCCATTGCCGTGTCGCTCATCCTGCACCTCTCATGCGCTGGCGTAACAAAAGCCTAGCCCCCGGGCGCTGGCCACACAAGGGCCGGACCTGCCGGCCCGGTGCTGTGGCTGGCCCGGCGCCGTGGATGGTGGCCTGCACCGCAGCGGCCGGATGCGCTAGCGTGGTGGCCCTCACCCACCCCCGACACCGAACTAAGAGAGAGGAATATGCCATGACCAAGACCCCGCCCCCTGCCTACCGCGAAGCGGTTCGGCAGGTCGCCCCCAAGCTGATCGAGCTGACCGAGACCGTGCTGTTCGGCGATGTCTGGACCCGGCCGGGGCTTAGCCCGCGCGACCGCAGCCTGATCACGGTTGCCGCCCTGATCTCGCTCGGGCGCACCGATCAGCTTCGCGGCCACCTCGTGCGCGCCCTCGACAATGGCGTGACCAAGGAGGAGATCTCCGAGATGATCACGCATCTCGCCTTCTATGCCGGCTGGCCGGCCGGCATGAACGGCGGCATGATCGCCCACGAGGTGTTCGCCGCGCGCGGCCTTCTGTAGCACGCCGGACACCGCCACTTCCGACATGGGATCAAGGAGCCGATCATGAAGGTGGGATTCATTGGCCTGGGAATCATGGGCGCCAGCATGGCGGCGAACCTGCAGAAGGCAGGCTTCGCGCTGGTCGTGCACGATATCCGCCGCGAGGCTGCCGAGAAGCACCTAGCCAACGGCGCCATCTGGGCCGAGAGCCCGCGCGCAGTGGCCCAGACCGCCGAATTGGTCTTCACCTCGCTGCCCGCGCCGCCCGATGTGGAGAAGGTTGCACTGGGTGAGAACGGGCTTCTGTCTGGCATGAAGCCGGGCGGCACGCTGTTCGATCTCTCCACCAACGCGCAGTCCGTGGTGCGGCGCATCCACGATGCCTTCGCCGCCAAGGGCTGCGAGATGATGGACGCACCCGTCAGCGGCGGGCCGGCGGGCGCGGCCTCGGGCAAGCTCGCGATCTGGGTTGGCGGCAAGCGCGAGGTGTTCGACCGCTACAGGAAGCAGCTCGACGCGATCGGCGACCAGGCAAGCTATGTCGGCCCGATCGGCCAGGCGACGGTCGCCAAGCTCGTGCACAATTGCGCCGGCTACGCGATCCAGGCCGCATTGTCCGAGGTATTCAGCATGGGCGTGAAGGCGGGGCTCGACCCGGTCGATCTGTGGGCCGCGGTGCGCCAGGGCGCGCTGGGGCGCAGCCGCACCTTCGACCGGCTGGCCGACCGCTACCTGCCGGCGTTCTACGATCCGCCTGCCTTCGCGCTGCGGCTGGCCCACAAGGACATGTCGCTGGCCACCGCGCTCGGCAAGGAGCTTGGCGTACCGATGCGCATCGCCAACATGGCCCTCGAGGAGATGACCGAGGCGATGGGGCGCGGCTGGGGCCATCGCGATTCGCGCTCGTCGATGCTGCTGCAGAACGAGCGCGCGGGCGTGGAGATCAAGGCCGATCCGGCGCGGATCAAGGCCGTGTTCGACCGCGACGGCCGATAAGGCAGACTGCTGGAAACAGCAACGCCCGCACCGCGCCCGATCCCGGGGCGGTGCGGGCGTCCGATTGCGCGCCTCAGATCTGGATGTCGCGGATCGAGGCGATGAAGTCGCGTTCCCACTCCTTGATCTGCTCGGGCGTCCAGAGCAGCAGCGATTCCTTGGGGAATCCCGCGCGCTCCATTGCCGGGCGGCTGGCCTCGTAGACCGAGCGGTAGCGCTCCACCACCTGACGGAACAGGGCGGGGCTCTCGCGCTCAAGCGCTGCGGGCGCGGCGATACCCACCGGATGCCAGATGTTCAGTCCCTTGTCCCCATACGCTTCGCGCATGGTGCGGCCTGGCACCTGCGCCTTGATCGGATTATCGGGTCCGAACACGCACAGGCAGCGGAGCAGGTTGTAATGGGTGGAGGCGTCGAACAGGCCGCTCATCACCGCATCCGCCTCGCCCGAGGCGGCGGCAAGGCGGCTCGGCCCGCCGCCATTGTAGGGCACGTACTGGATGTTGGCACCGACCGCGCGGTTAAACATCAGCCCGCCGATGTGGTAGATCTCGCGCGCGCCCGAGATGCCGGCCGTGACACGCCGGCGCTTTGATTCCTCGACCAGCTGCTCGATGGTCTGGATCGGCGAGTTCTTGCCCACGAACAGCGCTAGCGGCCCGGCATAGGTCGTGCCGATATAGGAGAAGGCGCCGAAGGTGTAGTTGGGCGGCTTCATGAAATGAATCGCCACGTTATTGGTGGCGAATCCGATCATCGCCAGGCTGTAGCCGTCGGCCGGCGCGGTCAGCGTGCGCGTCGCGGTGAGGATGTTGCCAGGCCCCGGTGTGAAGGCAGGGCGCAGCGGCTGGCCGGTCTGCTTCTCCCACTCCACCCCAAGCACGCGCAGCGACTGGTCGAAGGCACCGCCGGCGCTGGACGCGGAATAAACCGTGACAGCCTTGGTCGGGTAGGATTGCTGGGCGCGGGCGCCACGCCCTAGCATTGGCGCAAGACCAAGGCCGGCACCAGCTGCGATCAACCCTCGACGTGAAATCGGCATGGCAAGTCTCCCATCTGCATGACGCATTGCGGGCTCATGGATGGCCCTCGCGCAAGCTCGTGCCACCCGGTATTGCCCAATCCGTTGCGCCACGCTAACGACACTTGCCGCAACCGTCAAACGGGGACGTCCATGCCAGCCGACACTGCCCAGCCCGCCGACAAGGTCCCTGCCGCCACGCGCGGGCTGGCCGAATTCGCCGCCGGCCTGCGCTGGGACGATGTCCCGGCGCCGGTGATCGCGCACGCCAAGCTGTGCATCCTGGATGCGCTCGGCTGCTGCCTGTTCGGGACCACCCTGCCCTGGACGCGCATCCTGGTGGAGACGATCCGCGACCAGGGCGGGCACGAGCAGGCGTCGATCTGGGGCACGCCCTACCGCACCTCGCTTGCCCACGCGGCGCTGGCCAATTGCGCAGCCGGCCATTCCTTCGAGCTCGACGACCTGCACACCGCGGGCCTGCTGCACGCCACCACGCTTTCGGTGCCCGTGGCGATCGCCTGCGCCGAGCGGCACCCCTGCACCGGGCGTGACTTCCTGCTCGCCTGCATCGCCGGCTTCGAGGCGGGCTTGCGCGTCGGCATGGCCGGTACGCACGGCCTGTTCCATCGCGGCTTCCACCCGCAGGGCGCCTCGGGCGTGTTCTGCGCCGCCGCCACCGCGGCGAGGATGATGGGTCTCGATGCCGGGCAGACCCAACACGCGCTCGGCATCGCCGCCTCGCAGGCGGCGGGGCTGATGGCAGCGCAGGAAGGGGCGATGAGCAAGCGCTTCCATGGCGGCCATGCCGGCCAGGCGGGCGTGATGGCCGCACTCCTGGCGCAGCGCGGCTTCACCGGTATCGCGGATGCGATCGAGGCACCCTATGGCGGCTTCCTCGCGGCCTATTCCGACAAGCCCGATCGCAGCCTGCTGCTGGCCGGCCTTGGCTCGGTGTGGGAAACACTCGCGATCGGCTTCAAGGCCTATCCCACCGTCTCCTGCATCCACGGGCCCTTGGCGATGCTGCGCACGATCATGCAGGAGCACCGGCTCGCCGCCGGCGACATCACGGGCATCAGCGTGAAGTGCTCGACCTTCACCTATCGCCACACGGTCTGGCCTTATCGCGCCACGGGGCTGACCGAGGCGCAGATGAACATGTCCTACGGGCTGGCCGTGATGGCAATCGACGGCGCCACCTTCGTCGAGCAGTTCCGCCCCGAGCGGCTGGCGGATCCGGCGATCATGGCATTCACGCAGCGCATCAACGCCGAGATCGATCCGGCGATCGACGCGCTCGGCCCTGCACGGCGCGACACGGCGGTGCTGAGCGTGCACACCCATGACGGCCGCAGCTTCACCCAGGAGCGCGCCTGGCGGCCCGGCAGCCCGGAAGACCCGCTGAGCGCCGATGCCTTGCGCGCGAAGTTCCGCCGCCTTCTCGGCACGCACTGGCCTGAAGCGCGCGCCGAACGCATCATCGCGCTGGTGGACGAGTTGGACCGCACCCCCTCGCTCGCCCCGCTGGCCGAGGCGTTGCGCGAGTAGCACCGGGCGGCCGGCTTCCTACTCCGCCGCGCCCGGCAGCGCCGTCGGCAGCGCGCGAAACCCGCCGGCAAGTGTCGAGACATCCGGCATACGCTCCAGCGCCATGATCGCCTCGGCATACTGCGCCGCAGCCTGTTCCGGCACGCCCATGCCGATGCTGAGCCCCTGCTGGAACTTGGCCACCGCCTCGGCCTCGGTCATCGGCTCCTCCGGGCTGCCCTTCACCACCAGCCGCTCCTGCGAGAGCGTGGTGCCGTCGGCCAGCCGCAGCGTGTAGGCCGCATAGGGCAACGAGGTATCCGCCACGCCCTCGGCGCGCGCGACATCCAGCCGCCGCGCCAGCGCCACCACGGCGGGGTCGCTGATCGCGGGTTCACGGAAGCTCTCCAGGTCGGCGCGCCCATGCGAGAGCGCGTGGGCGAAGGTGTAGGTGGCGTTGAACTGTGCATGCACCACCGGATTTCGCGCGGTGCTCGGGTCGTAGCGCCCGCTGACGACGCTGCGGTTGACCTCGCCCAGATAGATCGTGCCGCCCGCCACCTGCTCCGGCCGCACGCCCTTCTCGCGCAAGGCGAGCGCAAGCTGGATGGTTGAATGGCAGCAGCGGCAGCAGGGATAGGGCTTCATCGACACGGCCATAGCCTGCCATTCCTCGCCCCAGCGATCGGTAAGGATCCCGGGCTTGACCTCGCCACGCTCATAAAGCCGCGCGAAGCCTGCCCGTCCCTCCATGAACTGGGTCGGGCCGTTCACGCCCTCGGCGGCGAGGAAGGCGGCAAGCGTGCCCGAGCGCGCGGCGAAGCCGGGGCCGAAGCGCTTGGTCATCGCCTGCTCGTAGAGCCCCTGGGCACTGCCGGCAAGCTGCGCGTAGCCGATGCCAAGTGCCGCCTGCATGCCGTCGGCATCGAGGCAGAGCACGCGCGCTGCCGCGGCAGAGGCGGCGAAATGGCCGAGCGCAGTGGTCGGATGCCAGCCCTTGCCGATGCTGTTCGGGCAGGCAAGGCCAAGGCGCGTATGCAACTCCACGCCCGCCACCAATGCCGTGATGAAGCGCCGGCCATCGATGCCGCCCTGTTCCTCGGCCGCTGCCAGCGCCGCCGGCAGCACGACGCAATAAGTGTGCACGCGCGCATCATCGTGCTGGTCGTCGAAGTCGAGAGCGTGCGCGGCCGTGGCGTTGGCAAGAGCGGCGGTGTCCGGCGCGCCCTGCCAGCCGCCCAGCAGCGAACGTGCCTTGCCGCGCCCGGCCCACCGGCCGAGCAAGCCGTTCAGCGCGGCTATGCCCGGCGCCTTGGCCGCGCCGCCGATCACACCGAGCGTGTCGAGCACGAACAGCTTGACCCGCGCCACAAGCTCGGGGGGCAGATCCTCGTAGCGGAGCGCCGCCAGCCGCGCGGCCAGCAGGCGTGAGAAACCCTCAGGGATCGCAGTATCGGGCGCCATCGCTGCCCTCCCTTCGACGGAGCCGGGGTCAGCCGGCCATGGCCAGCGCCGCGGCGATCTCGGCCTCGCTCAGCCCGTAATCCTCGCGTGCCGCGCGCTCGGAGATGTAGCCATAGGCAAGGTCGCGCTGCACCAGCGTCCGCTCGCGCGTGGCGGGATCGCCGAAGCCGCCGCCGCCCGCCGAACAGCACACCAGCCGGTCGCCCGGCAGGATGCGCACGCCGCTATCCTTCGTGCCGACGACGATCTCCTTCCCATCGCGCACGATCCGGTAGTCGTGCACCAGGCCGGGCCTGCCGCCGGCAACGGCATAGGGTGCGACCACCAGCCCCTCGCCCGCCGCGTTCAGCACCGCCTCGCCGGCACCTTCGTAGCGCAGCGTGTAGACGCCACCCAGCCCGCCGCGGCGATGGCCCGGCCCGCCGCTGTCGGTGCGCAGGCCGTAGCCTTCGACCATCAGCGGGAAGCCCGCTTCGGTGCGCTCGACACTGGGCGAGGGCGTGCCGCCGGGATTGTGGATCACGCCGAGATTGCACCAGCCATCCTCGGTGGCGTTGCCGCCCGCCCCGCCGCGATTGGAAAAGTAGTGCCAGATATAGGATTGCTGCTCGCGGTCGGTGCCGGCGATGACGAAGCGGAAGCGGCGGGCGAAGCCGGCCATCGCAGCGTCTGGGGCCGCTTGTTCCAGTGCGCGCAGCACGGCCTCGATGAGCACGCTGCCGGTCAGCGTGGTACAACCGGTCACCGGCGCGGGCGGCAGCGCATCGACGATGCTGCCCTTGCGCGTGTGGATGCGGATAGCGCGAACACTGCCTTCGTTCTGCGCCTGACGATCGTCGCTCAGATACATGAAGGCCACGTTCACCGCCGCGGCCGTATTGGCATAGGGGCTGTTCATGAAGGACCGCACCTGGTCGGGACAGTCGCGGAAATCTACCTCTGCCTCGCCGTCGCCGAGGGTGAGGTGGGCGGTGATCGGAACACGGGCGGTGCCGGCGCCGTCATCATCGAGATAGCTCACGCCGGTATAGCGGCCGGGCTTCCACTTGCGCAGCTGGGCGCGCATCGCCGCCTCGCCGGCATCGAGGATGCCCTCGACGCAGCGGTCGATCTCGTCGGCGCCGTAGCGGTCGAAAAGGGCCTGAAGGCGCTGCGCCCCCACCGTGACCGAGGCCACCTGCGCCATCACGTCCCCGCGCGTGTCGCCAGGCTTGCGCGTGTTCTCGATGACGAGGCGCAGCAGGTCCTCGCGCACACGCCCACGCTCCATCAGCTTGACGGGGGGGATGCGCAGGCCCTCGTGCCAGATCTCGCGCGCGCTCGGGCTGTAGCCGCCGGCCGAGATGCCGCCGATATCGCCCTGGTGCGCGCGGTTGGCCACCCAGAGCCGCAGCTTGCCGCCGCTGAACACCGGTCGCGCCAGCGTGATATCGGGCAGGTGGCTGCCGCCGTAGTAGGGGTCGTTGGCCATCAGGATGTCGCCATCCTCGATGTCGCCTGCGAAGGAGTCCTTCATCGCGACGATGGCGAAAGGCATCGCCCCCATATGGATCGGCACGCGTTCGGCCTGCGCCACCACGCGCGCCTCGGCATCGAGGATCACGGCGGAGAAATCGCGCGACTGGTTCAGGAGCGGCGAGAAGCAGGTGCGGATCATCGTCTCCACCACCTCCTCGGCCACCGCAAGAAGCTTGTGGCGCACCACCGCGAGCGTGAGGGGATGAACGCCATGCCCCGCCTTCGGGGCTGCTGTGACGGTTCCGGTCATGACACGCTCGCGGGAGTGATGTGGATGCTGCCGAACTTGTCGATCTCGGCGCGGCTGCCGGGCGGCAGCAGGACGGAGGTCGACGCGGAATCAACCAGCGCCGGGCCGGTGATCTCCATGCCGTGACCGAGATCGTCGAACCAGTAGACCGGTGCGTCGACCCAGTGCCCGACATAGACATGACGCGTGCCGCGAAGTGCCGCAGCGGCATCGGCACCGCCGCGCACCTGCTCCGGCAGGCGCATCCCCGGCAGGGCACCGAACACGGTCAGGCGGCAGGTCTCGACGAAGCCGTCGACATTGTGGTGCGCGTGCTGGTAGAGCGCCTCGTAGGCGCGCTCGAACCGTTCGGTCAGCCAGCCATGCTCGGGTTCCGCAAGATCTGGCGGCTCGGCCGGCACCTCGACCGAGAAGATCTGGCGGTGGTAGCGGCAGTCGAGCCGGCGCAGCACGCGGATCTCGCCGTCCTTGAACCCTTCCGACCGCAGCAACGCGCGGCCCTTGGCTTCAAGTGCGTCGAATATCGCGGCCAGTTCGCCCGCCTTGAGCGCGGGGATCGCCTTGCCCACCGGCGCAGCGAAATCGTGGCGCACGTCGGAGGACAGGAAGCCGAGTGCCGATAGCACCGAAGCCTCGCGCGGGATGATCGCGCGGGGA
>JADZEB010000017.1 GCA_020850755.1 Alphaproteobacteria bacterium
ATCTGCATCGCATGCACATCGAGCGCGACCTTGCCCGCCGCCTGCGCCGCGTCGGTGTGAAGGAGCGCGCCCGCGCCCTTGACCAGCGCGCCGATCGCGGCAAGGTCGGGTGTCACGCCGATCTCGTTGTTCGCCGCCATCACCGAGACCAGCAGCGTGCGCTCGTCCAGCGCGGCGGCAAGCGCGTCGGGATCGGGCATGCCGTCGGCGCGCACCGGCAGGATCACCGGCTCGAAGCCCTCGGCGGCGAGGTCGCGCACGCTTTCGAGCACGCACTTATGCTCGGTGGCGAAGGTGATGACGCGGTTGCGCGCCGGCGCGTCGGGTGCCGCCGCCTGGGCGGCGAAGCGCGCCGCGCCCGTGATGGCGAGGTTGTTCGCCTCGGTCGCGCCCGAGGTGAACACGATCTCGCGCGGCTCGGCCCCGATCAGGTCGGCCACCTGCCCGCGCGCCTGCTCGACCGCCTCCTCGGCCTCGCGCCCGAGCGCGTGCTCGGCCGAGTGCGGGTTGCCGAAGCGCTCGGTGAAATAGGGCAGCATCGCCTCGACCACGCGCGGGTCGCAGGGCGTGGTCGCCTGGTAGTCCAGATAGATCGGGCGGTTGCGGCGGGCGGGTGCGGTGGTCATGGCGGCGGTGATGGTTCGGGCTCGGGCGGCGTGCGGCTCAGGCGGCGTTGGGCTCAGGCGGCGCGGGGGCCGACGCGGCGCCACAGGGCCGCCCAGGCGTCGAGGAAGCTTGTGACGTCATGGGCGCGGCTGGTCCAGCCGAAACTGACGCGGATCGCCTCGCCCGCCGCGGCGCCCGCGCCCATCGCCAGCAGCGCGTGGCTTGCCGCCACCTTGCCCGAGGAGCAGGCGCTGCCGGCGGATACCGCGATCCCGGCAAGGTCGAAGGCCATCACCTGGGTGGCCGCCGGCACGCCGGGCATGGCAAGGCAGCTCGTGTTGGGCAGGCGCGCGGCACCGCCCCCGAGCACGCGCGCGCCGGGCACGAGGCGCAGCGCCTCGGCCTCCAGCGCGTCGCGCCAGGCGGCAAGCTGCGCCATGCGCCCGTCCATCCCGGCCAGGGCCGCTGCGGCGGCCGCGGCGAAGCCCAGGATCGCCGGCAGTGGCTCGGTGCCGCCGCGCCGCCCGCGTTCCTGCCCGCCGCCGCGGAGCAGGGCCGGCAGGTGCAGCCCCTCGCGCAGCAGCAGCGCCCCGGCACCCAGGGGGCCGCCCAGCTTGTGCGCCGAGAGCGTCAGCGCATCGACGCCCAACGTGCGGAAGGAAAGCGGAATGCGCCCCGCCGCCTGCGCGGCATCCGTGTGGAACAGGGCGCCGTGGGCGGCGGCGATGGCGGCAAGCTCGGGTATCGGGGCGATGACGCCGGTCTCGTTGTTGGCGAGCATCACCGAGACCAGCGCCGGGCGCGGGTCTGCGGCGAGCGTGGCGGCAAGCGCGGCCGGATCGGGCAGGCCGCGACCATCGACCGGCAGGATGGTGGCGCCCGCCACCGCCTGGAGCACGGAAGGATGCTCGGTCGCGCCGACGACCACCCGCCGCCCCAATGCCGGCCCGAGCCCATGCAGCGCGAGCGCGTTCGCTTCAGTCCCCCCGCTGGTGAACACGAGCCCGGCCGCCGGCGCCTCGAACAGGTCGGCGATGGCCTCGCGCGCGGCCTCCAGGGCCTTGCGCGCAGTCCGGCCGGGGCCGTGGACGGATGACGGGTTGGCATCGAGCGACAGCGCCGCGATCACCGCCGCGCGCGCCTCGGGCCGCAGCGGGGCCGAGGCGTTGTGGTCGAGATAGATGGCGGAACTGGCGTTCATGCGCTGATGCCGGCGCGGCGGCGCCTACTCCGCCGCCGCCTGGCCGGGCGCGGCGTCCGGCGTCGCGTTGGGCACGGCATCCGGCGCGGCCTCGGTGGCGATTCCCGCATGCAGCCGGCCGCTGCGCCCGAGCAGGCGCTTGGACACCACATCGGCCAGCGTGACCGAGGACAGGAACAGATGGATCTGGTTGCCCAGCTCCTCCCACAGGTCGTGTGTCAGGCAGCGGCTGCGTCCCTGCAGGCAGCCGCGCGGGCTGCCGAGCTGGCAGCGCGTGGCGCGGATCGGCTCGTCCACCGCCAGGATGATGTCGGCGATCCGGGTCTCTCCGGCGGGGAAGGCGATGCGATAGCCGCCACCCGGGCCGCGCACCGCGCCCACCAGCCCGGCACGGCGCAGGCGGGCGAACAGCTGTTCGAGATAGGACAGAGAGATTTCCTGGCGCTGCGCGATCTCAGCCAGCGCCACCGGTTTGCCGGCCGAGTGCACGGCCAGGTCCACCATCGCCATCACCGCATAGCGTCCGCGCGTGCTGAGCCGCATTGCCTCTGCCCCATTGCCACGTTGGTTGAACTTTACGATCTAACCAGCTGACTTTGTTTTTCCCGAAAAATCCACACGCACTGGTTGCAACAACCCCGCGCAATTCGGTGGTGATTGCGCCGCCACACCTGACCGCCGATGCGCCAAACAGCACGCCGACAAGCGCGAGTCCTGCTTGCTATTGCCCCCCGACTCTCCGGTATAAAGGCGCGCTGCCCGGGCATTGCGGACGGATGAAATGCTTTCAACCATCCCGAAGCCAGTTCGGACCAGCGAGGGTCGGGTTTCCGTCATACCTATGAATACCTACCGCGTTAGTCAAGATTTGACCCGGCACGACGATGGAATCGCGTGCGGCGTTGCGGCTGCCTGTCGCGCTCGCGGTGCCGACGCACTTCTGCCGGGCGATCGGTGACGAGCCAGGAGGGAAAAAGAATCACATGCCCGAGATCATGTTTGCCGGTCCCGACGGTCGGCTGGAGGGTCGCTATCAGCACGCGAAGCAGGCCGGGGCGCCGGTGGCGCTGGTGCTGCACCCCCTGCCCCAGCATGGCGGCACCATGAACAACCGCGTCGTCTATGCGATGTTCCAGACGCTGGCCCGGCTCGGCTTCTCGACGCTGCGATTCAACTTCCGCGGCGTCGGCCGCAGCCAGGGCTCCTATGATGGCGGCCAGGGCGAGATGTCGGATGCCGCCGCCGCGCTCGACTGGCTCCAGACCGTCAACCCGGAATCGTCGCAATGCTGGGTCGCGGGCTATTCCTTCGGCGCCTATGTCGGCATGCAATTGCTGATGCGCCGGCCCGAGATCAGCGGCTTCATCTCGGTGGCCCCGCCGGCCAGCCATTATGATTTCACCTTCCTCGCCCCCTGTCCGTCATCCGGCCTGATCGTGCACGGCTCGAACGACGCGCTGGTGCCCGAGGAATCGGTCGCCAAGCTGGTCACGAAGCTGAACGCCCAGAAGGGCGTCTCGATCGACTATCGCGTCGTGCGCGGGGCCGACCATTTCTTCGTCGACCACATCAACCGCATCTCGACGGCGATGACGGATCATGTCAGCGACGCGCTGTCGGGGCTGGACGCGAAGAAGCTCGCTGCCGACTGACGCCAGCACCGCGCTCTCCGACGATACTCTGGCTCAGCCGCCCGGCGCGGGCGGGCGCGTGAGTATGCCGCCGCTCACGGCGCGCGCCGCCCCCGTGGTCCCCGGCAGCGACAGCGCCAGCCCGGCCAGGCTGCGCACCGCCAGATAGCCGAAGCATTCGGCCTCCAGCGCGTCGCCATCCCAGCCCTCGGCCTCGACCGGATCGACCGGCACGCACAGCGCCGCGCGCAAGGCCGCCATCAGCGCCGGATTGTGCCGCCCCCCGCCCGTCACCAGCCAGCGGACCGGCGGTGCCGGCAGGTGCGCGAGTGCCGCGCGCACTGCGGCGGCGGTGAAGGCCACCAGCGTCGCCGCGCCGTCGGCGGGGCCCAGCGCCTCGATTCCGGATGCCGCCAGCGCGCGCGAGAAATCCAGCCGGTCGAGCGATTTCGGCGGGCGGCGCGCGAAGAAGGGGTGCGCCATCAGGCGGCCGAGCACCGCCTGGTCCACCCGGCCCGCGGCGGCGAGCGCGCCGCCATCGTCATAGGCACGGCCCGTGTGCCGCATCACCCAGTCATCGAGCGGGCCGTTGCCGGGGCCGGTATCGCAGGCGATCAGATCCTCCGGCCCGCCCGGCCCGATCCAGGTCAGGTTGGCGACACCGCCGATGTTCAGCACCGCCAGCGGGCGCGCCAGGCCGGCCGCGCGCGCGGCGTGATAGAGCGGGGCGAGCGGCGCCCCCTCGCCGCCGGCGGCCATGTCGGCGCTGCGGAAATCGGACACGACCGGAATGCCGGTGCGCGCGGCGAGATGCATGGCATCGCCGATCTGCCAGGTGCGATGTTCCTCCGGGCGATGCAGGATCGTCTGGCCGTGGAAGCCCAGCACCGCGACGGCCGCACGATCGAGCCCGGCCCTGGCCAGCAGCGCGGCTACGGCTTCGGCATGGTGTTCGGCGATGGTGCGCGCGGCCTCGGCCACCGAAGGCGCGTCGGGCGCCAGTTGCGGCGCGGTATCAAGCAGCGCGCGCAGGCGGGCGCGCAAGCCCGGCGCATAGGGCAGCGTCAGCGCGGCCCCGAGCGGGGCCACCGCCACGCCGTCCGTGCGCACCAGCGCCGCGTCCACCCCGTCGAGCGAGGTGCCGCTCATCATCCCGATCGCGGTCAGCATTGCGCCCATGCGCGAGGGGGCTCCGGGCCGGTTCCGCATGCCTGCCCCGCCTCAGGCCCTTTGGCGCGGCGCCCCGACTGTGCTAACGCTCGCCCGCCCGCGCAAGCGGGTTCCGTTCCACGAGCCAATCCCCGGACCCAAGGCGCATGACCAGCCCCCGCTCCGACTTCCTGCGCGCGATCGTTGAGCGCGGCTATCTCCACCAATGCTCCGACCTCGAGGGGCTGGACGCGCAGGCGCTGGCCGGGCGGATCACGGCCTATGTCGGCTATGACTGCACCGCCGAATCGCTGCATGTCGGCAACCTCGTCTCGATCATGATGCTGCGCTGGCTGCAGAAGACCGGGCACAAGCCGATCGTGCTGATGGGCGGGGGCACGACTAAGATCGGCGATCCCTCCGGCAAAGACGAGGCGCGCCAGCTTCTGACCGAGGAGCGGATCGAGAGCAACAAGGCCGGCATCCGCCGCGCCTTCGAGCGCTACCTCTCCTTCGGCGCCGGCCCGACCGACGCGATGATGGTGGACAATGCCGAGTGGCTCGACCAGCTCGCCTATATCGCCTTCCTGCGCGAGACCGGGCGGCACTTCTCGGTCAACCGCATGCTGACGATGGATTCCGTGCGCCTGCGGCTGGAGCGCGAGCAGCCGCTGAGCTTCATCGAGTTCAACTACATGATCCTGCAATCCTACGACTTCCTGGAACTCTACCGCCGCCATGGCTGTGTCTTGCAGATGGGCGGGTCGGACCAGTGGGGCAACATCGTGATGGGGGTGGAGCTCGGCCGGCGCGCGGCGGACGCGAGCCTGTTCGCGCTGACCACGCCGCTGATCACCACCGCCTCGGGCGCCAAGATGGGCAAGACCGCGCAAGGCGCGGTGTGGCTGAACGCCGACAAGCTCAGCCCCTACGACTACTGGCAGTTCTGGCGCAACACCGAGGATGCCGATGTCGGGCGTTTCCTGCGCCTGTTCACCGAGCTGCCACTGGACGAGATCGCGCGGCTGGAAGCGCTCGGCGGGGCCGAGGTGAACGAGGCCAAGAAGATCCTGGCCACCGAGGCCACCGCGCTCGCCCATGGCCGCGCCGCGGCCGAGGAAGCGTCCGAGACCGCGCGGCGCGCCTTCGAGGACGGGGCGGCGGCGGAAGGGCTGCCGACGCTTGCCGTGTCCGCCGCCGAACTCGAGCAAGGAGTGCCGGTGTTCCAGCTTCTCGTGCGCGTGCAGCTTGCTTCGTCCAATAGTCAAGCACGGGCCCTGGTCCGAGGCGGCGGCGTGAGTGCCAACAATCAGCCAGTCACTGACGAGTTTCGCACTGTAAGCGCAAGAGACTTGATTGACGGAGTGGTCAAGCTTTCGGTCGGGCGCAAGCGCCACGTGCTGGTGAAGCCAAGCTGATCCCGCTCAGCGCGGTGCCGGGGCCTCTCCCGGCATCGGCGTGCGCGCGCTTTCCGGATTGGCGGGCGGGCTTGGCGGGGTCGCGCGCGGCGCGGCCGGCGCGGCTGCGCCCGCGGCCGGTTGCTGCGTCCCGGCTTGCCCCGCGCCCTGCCCCGCCCCCTGCCCCGCCCCCTGCCCCGCCCCCGGGGCCGCTTCATCGCTGTTGCCGATATCGAAGATCCCGCGCAGGAAGCCGGGCGTCAGCAGCGACAGCGGGTTGACCGTCACCTGCGGATCGTCCATCGGCCCGCGCAGTCGGTAGGACGCGGCGAACACGCCCCCGCCGCGCTCGGGCGAGAATAGCTGGCCGATGATCGGGATGTTGCCCAGGATCGCGTTCACCATGTAGGCGGGCACGATGGTGCCATCGAAGCTGACATGGCGCCGCACGAGGTCGAGCCGCCCGCGCCCGGTGAGCCCCAGCGCCGGCCCCCAGACGCGCGCATCGCGCAGGTCCAGATACTGGTCGGTCAGGGTGAATGGCGCGGTCAGGCGCGCGAAGCCCACGCCCGGCCCGGCCATCAGGTCGAGCACGCCCACGAGGCTGATCGCGCTCACCAGCCGCGCCAGCGCCGGGGCGTTGCCGACGCGGAATTCCTCGATGATCGCCTCGCCGGCCAGCGGGCGGACGGGCCTCGCATCATCGTAGCTGCCGCGCAAGGAAAGGCGCCCGCCGACGATGTGGCGCGCGATGTCGAAGACACGCAGCAGGTCGCCGGCATTGTCGGACTGGATCGTGATCGCCCGCGCCCGCCCCGGGCCCGGCGGCGTGATCGCCATCGCGAGCGTGCCTTGCGCACCGAGCCGCGCGCGCAGGTCCAGCTGGCGCAGCACGCGCCCGTCATGCAGGGCGGTCGCCTGCACGGCCGCAAGCGCGCGCCCCTCTCCGGTGATGACACGATCGAAGCGCGCATCGACCGCAAGGCGCGGGCCGGCTGGCGGCTCGACCTGCGGCGCGGACGGGCTGGCCGTGGCCCGATCCTCGGCCGGTGCCGCCTCTTCGCCGCGGCGGGCGAAGCGCGCGGACAGGTCGGCCACCTCCCCGCGCAGCATCACGGCATAGTCGCGCTCGCCGCGCTGGCGCACCTCGCCCGAGAAGCGGGACGCGCCCACCAGCGCGCTGGTGATCTCGATCCGGTCCAGGCGCGGCCCGGCGAAAGCCATCCGTCCGCGCAGGTCGAGATCGGGGCCCTGCACGCGCATCGTTTCCCCCGCCGTGACGCGACCGTTCTGCAGGCGCAGCAGAAGCTCGCCCTGCCCCGTCGCGCCCGACGGCTTGAGATAGCCCAACTCCTCCACCGCCAGGGCGGCGCGTGTCAGGTCGGCCTTGACCGTCACCTCGCCCGCGCCGCTGCGGCGCGCCACGACGCCGATATCGAGATCGACCGGGCCGGTGGCGAAGGGCGCGGGATCGTAGCCGAATCCGGCCAGCTGGCGATGATCGGCCCGGCCGGTCACGGCGTAGCGCTCCAGCACCTGGGTCGGCGGACCGGCGCGGAAATCGCGCTCGTAGCGCAGGCGGGCGGCCACGCCACCGACATTCGCCTGCCCGACCAGGATCAGCCCCTCGGCATCGAGCGCAAGATCAAGCGCACCGCGTTCGAGGTCGCGGCCGAGTGCCGCGCGGGGCACGCGCACATTGGACAGCTTGGCCGCGACCGAGAGGCGCAGATCCTCCATCGGCATCGCATTGAGCAGCGGCAGGTCGAAGGCCAGCGCCGCGTCCGCCTCGCCCGTGGCTGCGCGCATCTCGGCGCCCATGCGCGAGGCGATGTTCAGGCGCGGATGATCGAGTAGGGTTATCGCCTCGGCCACCGGACCCGAGACATGCACCTCGACATGGCCGAACTGCGTGCGCTCCTCGAGCTTGTTGATGACCACCAGTCCCTCGCTCGCGCGCAGGCGGCCAAGCTCGCCGCCGCGCGTGCGCACCTCGATGCGGTCGAGGAAGAACTCGGCCTCGGCCGCGACATTGGTCACGGGCGGCATGGGGCGCAGCCAGTGCACGGTGCCGCGCGTGGCGCCGATGCGGCCCGAAACCTCGGTCAGCCGCAGGTCGGAGAAGTCGGGCGGCATGCTGCCGGCGATGCGGAAGCGGCCGTCGCGGGCATCGCCCGCGGTGACGTTCGCCACCAGCCAGGCACGCTCGTTCGGGCGCAGGCCGACGGGCCACCACTGGCCGAGATTGGACATGTCGGCCTGGTCGATGCCGCCGGAAAGCTCGACCGCGTGACCGCCATCCGCTGCTGCCCCCCGGCGCAGCACGAGGCGCGCATTCAGCACCGGGCCGGGCGCGGTGGGACCGGGCGGGAAGCGCAGGCTGGCGCGCTCCAGCGTGATGGTGCCAAGCCCGGCGCCGGTGGCATGCCCGTGCAGTTCGGCGCCCGCGAACATCAGCGGATCGGCGCCGGGGAAGGTGAGCCGGCCGCTGCCGGCACGCAACGTGGCCTCGACCGCCTGCGGCACGAGCGCGTCATCGAGGCTGGCGCGCACGGTGCCGGAAAGCGTTGCCTGCAGCATGGCAAGATCGGCGAAGGCTGGCGATGCGGCGGCCAGCTTCTGCGGATCCAGCGCGCGCAGATCGAGCGCGATGTCGGTGCGGCGCGGTGCCCCGCCAACCTCGGCGCGCGCGTTGATGATCGTCTCGTCCTCGCCGAGCCTGAGCGCGAGCGCGCCGGTGCCGAGCAGTCGCCCGCCGATGCGGCGGAGATCGAGCGTCACGCGCTGCGCGCGCCAGATCGTGTGCAGCTGCCGATCGATCACGGTCAGGCGCGCATCGCGCACGATCACGCGGCGCAATTCGGAAAGCGGCCCGTCGCCCTGGCCCACCGGACGCAACAGCGCATCGAGCAGCCGCCGGGCCAGCGCCAGCTCGGTTTCCGGGACATCTGCCACGGCGGGCTCCTGCGCGGCGGTTCCCGACGGGGCCGCGGGAGCGGCCTCGTCGCGGCCGGCGGCCAACCCGATCTCGAGGCTGCCATCCTCGGCACGGCGGATGCGGATTGCCGGGCGCGTGAGCAGAACGGTCTGCGGCACGATCTCGCCCAGGAGCAGCGAACGCATCGAGAGCGTGATCGCCGCCTCGGGCAGTTCGGCGAGCAGGTTGCCGTCGCGGTCGCGCGCGCGGAGGCCGCGCAGGCGCACATCGAGCGGCACGTTCAGCCCCTCGCCCCAGCCCTCCCAGGCGAGCTCTGCGTCGTCGAAGGTGATGCGCGCGCCGGTGCCGGCCAGGCCGCCATTCTCGTTCAGCGCCGCCTCGATCGTCGGCGCGAAATAGGCAAGCGAGATCGGCCCCTCGGACAGCCGCCAGGCGAGGAAGCCGGCCGCCACCAGGAACGCCGCCAGGAGCGCCATGCAGGCGCCCAGGAAACGGCGCAGCATCAGGGCGAAGCGCCCGCGCATCAGGCTCGCGCCCCGCTGCCGCGACGGCGCTTGACCGTGGCCGGGGCGCCCGTCCAGTGTCGCTGGCCCCTGCGCCCGGTCATCGGCTCCATCCTGGCGCGCCCGTCCTGTTGGCGTTCAATCCGTCCCGCACCATGCCCGCTTCCGCGTCCTCCGCCTTGCCCTTCCTGCCGCCGGCCGAGCGCTGGCCCAAGCCGGCCGATCCCGCCGCCGCCGAACGCGGCATCGCCGCCTTCGCCGAAACGGGCGCGGCCGCCAGACGGTTTGCCGCCCGCGCGGACGTGCAGCCCATGCTGCGCGCCCTGTTCGGCAACAGCCCGTTCCTGTCGGACGCCGCCTTGAAGGAGCCCGAACTCCTGTCCGCGCTGTTCGCCACGGGGCCGGACGCCGCCTTCGCCGGACTGCTGGCCGAGCTTGCCGCTGCCCCCGCGCCCGCGACCACGGCGCTGGCGCCGTCGGCCCACGCCCTCTCGGCCAGCCTGCGCCGCACCAAGCGCCGGGGCGCGCTGATCGCAGCCCTGGCCGATATCGGAGGAGTGTGGCCGCTTGAAGGCGTCACCGGCGCGCTCTCGGCGCTGGCGGACGCCACGCTCCAGCGCGCCGCCGAGCATGTGCTGCGCGAGGCCCACGCCGCCGGCACGCTCCGGCTGCGCGACCCGGCCCGCCCGGCCGAGGGCAGCGGCTGGATCATCCTCGGCATGGGCAAGCTCGGCGCCCAGGCGCTGAACTTCTCGAGCGATATCGATCTCATTCTCTTCTATGACCTCAGCGCCCGAGTATACACCGGCGAGAACCCGACCGCGCTGTTCGTGCGCATGACCCGCGAGCTGGTCCGGCTGATGGAGGAGCGCACCGGGGAAGGCTATGTCTTCCGCACCGATCTGCGCCTGCGCCCCGACCCCGGCGCCACGCCGGCCTGCATGTCGGTCGATGCGGCGCATGCCTATTACGAGAGCATGGGCCAGAACTGGGAGCGGGCAGCGATGATCAAGGCCCGCCCGGTGGCGGGCGACCTCGCTGCCGGCGCCGCCTTCCTCGACGAGCTGCGCCCCTATGTCTGGCGCAAGCATCTGGACTTCGCGGCGATCCAGGACATCCACTCGATCAAGCGCCAGATCGCCGCCCATCGCGGCGGCGATGCGATCGCGGTGGGCGGGCACAATGTCAAGCTCGGGCGCGGCGGCATCCGCGAGATCGAGTTCTTCGCCCAGACGCTGCAACTGATCTGGGGCGGGCGGAACCCGAAGCTGCGCGTGCCCAGCACCCTGCCCGCCCTGCACGCGCTGGCCGGGGCCGGCCTCGTGCCCGGGGCGATCGTGCGCGACCTCGAGGCCGCCTACCGCTTCCTGCGCGGGGTCGAGCATCGCCTGCAGATGATCGACGACCGCCAGACCCACCAGATCCCGGCCGAGCCGGCCCGGCTTTCCGCCTTCGCCACCTTCATGGGCTTCGCCTCGGCCGATGCCTTCGCCGAGCGGCTCCTGTTCCACTTGTGCCGCGTCGAGGCGGCCTATGCCGGCCTGTTCGAGGAGGCGAAGGAACTGAGCGGGCCGGGCAGCCTGGTGTTCACCGGCACCGCCGACGATCCGGAAACGATCGCCACGCTGTCCGGGCTCGGCTTCGGTAATGCCGCCGGCATCGCCCAGGTGGTGCGCGGCTGGCACCATGGCCGCTACCGCGCCACGCGCAGCCAGCGCGCGCGCGAACTGCTGACCGAGCTGATGCCGGCGCTGCTGGCCGCGCTCGGCCGCCAGCGCGATCCCGACGCCGCCTTCGGCCGGTTCGACGCCTTCCTCTCGCGCCTGCCGGCGGGCGTGCAGCTTTTCTCGCTCCTCCAGCACAATACCGGCCTGCTCGACCGGTTGGCCGGCATCTTCGGCGCCGCCCCGATGCTGGCCGACCATCTCGCCGCCAACCCGGCGGTACTGGACGGGCTGCTCGCGCCCAACCTGCCCGACCTCTCGCGCCGCGCGATCAGCGCCGATCTCGGCCAGGCGCTGCACCAGACGCGCCATTTCGAGGAGGCGCTCGATGCGATGCGCCGCTTCACGCGCGAGCGCAACTTCCAGATCGGCGTGGCGACCCTTGAAGGACGAATCGATGTCGATGACGCCGGCGCGGCGCGCTCGGCGCTGGCCGAGGCGGCGCTGGCCGAGCTCCTGCCGCGCACGCTGGCTGATTTCGCCCTCCGCCAGGGCCGCGTCAAGGGCGGCGGGCTGGCCGTGGTGGCGATGGGCAAGCTCGGCGGGCGCGAGATGATGGCCGCCTCCGACCTCGACCTGATCTTGATCTACGACCACCCGCCCGAGGTCGAGGCCACGACACCGCCGCGCGCCCAGGGCCAGGCGGCGGGCACGGCGGCGGGCAAGGCGGCGGGCGCGACCGCCGCCGGAGCCGGGGCGGCGCGCGGCCTGTCCGTGTCGCAATACTACACGCGCCTTGCCCAGCGCTTCACCGCCGCCATCACCTCGCCCACCGCCGAGGGCAAGCTCTACGAGGTGGACATGCGGCTTCGCCCCTCCGGCAGCAAGGGGCCGATCGCCACCAGCCTTTCCGGCTTCGCCCGCTACCACGAGACCGAAGCCTGGATCTGGGAACACATGGCGCTGACCCGTGCGCGCGCGATCGCCGGCACGCCCGCCCTGCGCCGCACGGTGGGGGCGGCGATCCACGCCATCCTGACGCGCCAGCGCGAGCCGGGCGCGGTGCGCGCGGCGGTGGCCGAGATGCGCGCACGGATGGAGCGCGACCTGCCCGCGAGCGGGCCGTGGGACGTGAAGCTGCGCCCGGGCGGGCTGGTCGATATCGAGTTCATCGCCCAGGGGCTGCAACTGATCCACGCCGCCGAGCGCCCCGAGCTGCTGGACACCAACACCGCCGCCGCGCTCGGCCGGCTGGCGCGCGCGGGGCTGATCGCGCCCGCCGAGGCCCAAGCGCTGATCGAGGCGGCGCGGCTCTGGCGCACGGTGCAGGGCGCGCTGCGCCTGACCGTGGGCAAGCTCGGCGCCGAGGAGGTGCCGCCCGATCCGGTGGCGCATGCCCTGCTCCGCGGCTCGGGCGCGGTTGACGTGCCCGCGCTCCTGGCCCAGATGGAAGCCGTGGCCGCGCGCACCCGCGCGATCTTCACCAGCATTTTCCCGCCCGTGCCCGAGGCGCCCTCGGGCGCTGCGGGCGCGACCAGTCCGTGACCGACCCAAGCAGCGAAGGGAACACCGCGCGATGAGCATCCAGGATGGCGACAAGGCCCCCGATTTCTCCATGCCCGCCACCGGCGGCCAGGCCGTCTCGCTCAAGGCGCTGAAGGGCAAGCCCTTCGTGCTCTACTTCTACCCCAAGGCCGACACCTCGGGCTGCACCAAGGAAGCCTGCGACTTCAACGGCGCGCTCAAGCAGTTCGCCGGCAAGGGGGTGCCGGTGATCGGCGTCTCCAAGGACCCGATGAAGCGGCTGGAGAAGTTCGCGGCGAAATACGACCTTGCCTTCCCGCTCGCCAGCGACGAGGGCGGCGATGTCACCGAGCGCTTCGGCGCCTGGGTCGAGAAGTCGATGTATGGGCGCAAGTACATGGGCATCGACCGCTCGACCTTCCTGGTCGATGCCAAGGGCGTGGTGCGGAGAAGCTGGCGCAAGGTGAAGGTGCCCGGCCATGTCGCAGAGGTGCTGGCCGCGGCCAGGGCGCTGTAGCGCCACCGGCCCTGCGATCGGCAAACAGCAACCGGGGCGCTGCGGCCCCGGTGCCGCGGGTTGTGCGCCCTGCCCGCGATCCAGGCGCCGCGTGGGCCTACTTGCCGCCCGGGGCCGACATCCGGCCGGCGGGGTCCTTGCCGCCCGAGGGCGCGGGCGCGGGCGCGCGCGCCGGCGGTGCCGGGCGCGCCACCGGCGCCGGGCGCGCGCCACCGGCACGGCCGTTCCACTGGTCGGCCACGCCATCGGCGATCGGCACCGTGCGGTCCGAGGACGGGCCGGCGGCGCTGATCACGATCACGCCCTGCTGCGTCAGGCAGAAGACCGAGACGATGTACTCGCCGCCGTCCGTCTCGCCGAACACGGCATCGCGCCCCTGCCCGAGCGACTTGAGGCCCGAGGCAACCATCGCCTGGGTGCCACGTTCCTTGCACTGGTCGTGGGACAGGCCGGCCGGGATCGGGTCGTAGCGCTGGCTCAACGCCACTGCCCCCGCCTCGCCCGCCATGCCGGTGATGAAAGCCGCCGCCGCCAAGCCGGCGAGGTGCCGCGATGCCAGACGCATGTCCCGTGCTCCCGAATCCCGCGTAAGAGGATAACAAGTCTGGCGCAACCGGCCCCGCCTCGGCAAGTGCGCAGGCGCAACGAAGCGGCGGGCGCGCGCGGCCCCTACCCTTCCTGCGCCGAGGCGAGCGAGCGGGTGGCGCCGACGCGCTGGGCCAAGGCCGCGGCCATGAAGCGGTCGAGATCACCATCCAGCACCGCCTGCGGGTTGCCCACTTCCACGCTGGTGCGCAGGTCCTTCACCATCTGGTAGGGCTGCAACACGTAGCTGCGGATCTGGTGGCCCCAGCCGATATCGGTCTTGGCGGCGGCCTGGGCGCTGGCCGCCTGCTCGCGCTTCTGCAATTCGGCCTCGTAGAGGCGCGCCTTCAGCATCGCCATGCAGATCGCGCGGTTGCGATGCTGGCTGCGGTCCTGCTGGCTCGCCACCACGATGCCGGTGGGCAGGTGCGTGATGCGCACCGCGCTTTCGGTCTTGTTGACGTGCTGGCCGCCCGCGCCCGAGGCGCGATAGACATCGACGCGCAGATCGGCCTCGCGCACCTCGATCTCGATATTCTCATCCACGACCGGGAACACCCAGACGCTGGCGAAGCTGGTCTGCCGGCGCGCGGCCGCGTCGAAGGGGCTGATGCGCACCAGCCGGTGCACGCCGCTTTCGGTCTTGAGCCAGCCATAGGCGTTCGAGCCGATCACGCGCACGGTGGCCGATTTCAGCCCCGCCTCCTCGCCCGCGCTTTCCTCGACCCACTCGACCTTGTAGCCATGCTGCTCGGCCCAGCGCGTGTACATGCGCATCAGCATCTCGGCCCAGTCCTGGGCCTCGGTGCCGCCGGCGCCCGCATGCACCTCCAGATAGGCGTCGTTGGCGTCGGCCTCGCCCGAGAGCAGGCTTTCTGTCTCCCGCCGCGCCGCGTCCTCGGCCAGGCGCGCGATCGTCGCCTCGGCATCGGCGACCATGGCGGCATCGCCCTCGGCCTCGGCCAGTTCGAGCAGATCGGCCGCGTCCTTGACCTCGCTTTCCAGCCGGCGCACGCCCTCGACCGCGTCATTGAGCCGATTGCGCTCGCGCATTACGGCCTGGGCGGCAGCGGGATCGTTCCAGAGCGAGCTGTCCTCGGCGCGCGCGTTCAGCTCATCGAGGCGCTTGACGGCGACATCCCAGTCAAAGATGCCTCCTGAGCAGGCCGACGGACTGCTCGATCTGCTTGAGATGGCTCGCGATTTCGGCGCGCATGGGAATCGATCCGGTGGTTCCAGGTGGCGACGGAGAATGTTGCGGCGCGACGCGGGGTCGCGCCTGCGCCCGGCCCTAATACAGTCCGCCCAGGCCGGTGTCGAGGGCAGCGGCACCGGTATGCCCGCCCTCGCCCATCTCGGGCTCGGCGGTCTCGTTCGGGCCGGTGCCGGGGCGGAACGCCTCCATCACCGAGCCGGGGCCGGAGGCTTCCATGCCGGTGACCGGGTTGATGCGCACGAAGCGCAGGCCGGGCGGGATGCGGAAGGGAACGGGCGGGCGGCCGGCCATCGCCTCGGTCATGAAGTCGCGGAAGATCGGCGCGGCGAGGCTGCCGCCGGTCTCGCCGCCGAGCGGCGAGGGCTCGTCGAAGCCCACCCACACGGCGGTGACCATGTCCGGGGTGAAGCCCACGAACCAGGTGTCGAGCACATCGTTGGTGGTGCCGGTCTTGCCGGCCACGGGACGGTTGAGCGCCGCCCGCCCGCCGGTGCCGCGCTGCACCGCGCCCTGCAGGATCGAGACCATCTGGTAGGCCGCGCCCGGATCGATCACCTGCGGGCGCGTGTCCGGCACCACGGGCGGGGTGCGCCCGCCCACGGCCTCGGCACGGCATTCGCCGCATTCGCGCTGGTCGGCGCGCCAGATCATGCG
Source organism: Alphaproteobacteria bacterium (assembly GCA_020850755.1). Classification (GTDB taxonomy): domain Bacteria; phylum Pseudomonadota; class Alphaproteobacteria; order Acetobacterales; family Acetobacteraceae; genus JADZEB01. The sequence goes on from JADZEB010000017.1 coordinate 15,586, forward strand.
CCCGTTGCGGTCCTGCACCGTGTCGATCAGCGTCGGCACGACGCGCCGCCCGCCATTGACGAACATGGCGAAGCCCGCCGCCTGGCGCAGCACGGTGGTTTCCACCGCGCCGAGCGAGGCGGCAAGCGCCGGCGGCATGCGATCGACCACGCCAAAGCGCGCGGCATAGTCGGCGACCGTATCCATGCCCAGCTCGTTGGCCAGCCGCACCGTGACGAGATTGAGCGAGCGTTCCAGCGCCCGGCGCAGGGTGATGTAGAAATTGAAGTTGTTGCTGAAGTTCGACGGGCACCAGCGCGGCAGCCCGGGTCCCTGGTCGAAGCAGATCGGTGCGTCGAGAAGGCGCGTGGCCGGCGTCATGCCGTATTCCAGCGCCGCGAGATAGATATACGGCTTGAACGAGCTGCCCGGCTGGCGCTGCGCCTGGGTGGCGCGGTTGAACTGGCTCTTCTCGAAGCTCCAGCCGCCGGACATCGCCATGACGCGGCCGGTATGCGGGTCGAGCGCCACCAGCGCGCCTTCCACCTCGGGGATCTGGCGCAGCGCAAGCCGCTGCGCGCCCTGCGGCACCTGCGCCGCCTGCTGCGCCGCCTGGGCCTGGCCGCGCGCGCCGTTGCCCGAGGGCGCCGGCGCTTGCACCGGCTCGACCATGATCACGTCGCCGGGCGCCACCACGTCGCGCGGGTTGCGCGGCACCGGCCCGAGCCGCCCCTCGTCGAGCGCACGGCGCGCCCAGGTCATTTCCGCCATCGGCAGGATGCCGGTGCGCGACTGCGGCGCGGCGCGGCCGTCGGCGCGTTCGAGCCAGCCCACCAGCGCGCGCTGGTCGTTGAGCTCGACGACAACGCCAAGCTGCCATTCGCGCAGCATGCCCGGCATGCGCGGCACCGCGGCCAGTGCCGCCGCCCAGCCGCTGCGCAACTGCTGCGCCGGCAGGTCCAGCCGCCGCTCGGCCCCGCGCCAGCCGCCGCGGCGCCGGTCATAGGAGAGCAGCCCCGCGCGCAGGGCACGATCGGCCATCGCCTGCAATTCGGGATTGAGCGAGGTGCGCACCGAAAGCCCGCCCTCGTTCACCGCCTGCAGGCCGAAACGCTCGACCAGGTGCCGGCGCGTCTCCTCGGCATAGTAGGAGGCGGTGACCATGTCGGGCAGGCGCGAGGGGCGCACGCGGATCGGCTCGGCCCTGGCGGCGGCGGCCTCCTCGGCGGTGATGGCACGATCTTCCAGCATGCGGTCGATCACCCAGTCGCGCCGGACCTTGGCCGCTTCCGGGTTGCGCCAGGGATTGTAGTTGTTGGGCGCCTTGGGCAGGGCGGCGAGATAGGCCGCCTCGGCCAGGGTGATCTCGTCCAGCGACTTGTTGAAATAGGTCATCGCCGCCGAGGCGACGCCATAGGCGCTCTGGCCGAGATAGATCTCGTTCAGGTAGAGCTCAAGGATGCGGTCCTTGGGCAGCACCTCCTCGATGCGCAGCGCCAGCACCGCCTCGCGCACCTTGCGCGCGAAGGACACCTCGTTGCCGAGAAGCATGTTCTTGGCAACCTGCTGGGTGATGGTCGAGGCGCCGATCGGGCGGCGGCCCTGGCCGTAATTCTGCACGTTGACGATCACGGCGCGCGCCACCGCGATCGGATCGACGCCGCGATGGGCGTAGAAATTCTGGTCCTCGGCCGAGACGAAGGCCTGCCGGACCATGGGCGGGATCTGGTCCACCGGCACGAAGATGCGCCGTTCCGTCGCCACTTCCATCATCAGCCGCCCGTCCCCGGCATGGATGCGGGTCATGACCGGGGGCTGGTAGTCCTTGAGCCCGGCATGATCGGGCAGGTCGCGTGCGTAATAGGAGATCAGCGCGAACGCCCCGCCCACGGCGGCGACGGCACCGACCAGGCCGATCGCGAATACGATCGTGACCATCCGCCGCAGCCAGCGGAACGGTCCGCCGCGCCGCGCCTTCTTGCGGCGCGGCGCCTCCTCGGCCGGGGCGGCCACCGCGGCGGCGGCAGCCTCGGGTGCGGGCGCCGCATCACGGTCGCGTCGCCGCAGGGTCGGGTCGGGAGCGATCAGGCGGTCGTTCGGGTCGATCTGCATGGCGCGAAACGGAACACCCTGGGGCAACGAGGATCCAAAGCTGCCAAGCGTCTGGCGCTCTGCGCACCGCAGGCAGCGCCGGTCGGCCGGGCCTTCCAGGCGGCGCCTCCGGCGTGGCCGGGCGACGCGCCCTGCCGACTCCATCCTGGCGCCGGTGACTGATCTGCCCCTCATATAGCGCAAGCGGTGGACGAAAAGCACCCTCGAACCGGCATGGCCGGTCTGCCGTCGCGCCCCGGGCCCAGGGCAATCAGGACCCGCGTGGCGCCCGCCTCACCGGCTGCCGCGGCTCCGGATACCGCCCGTTTGGGCCTGGCGGCGTCGCCGGCGCGCGGCGTGGCGGCGCGTCAGGTGTTCGACCCGCCCGCAGGCGCGACCGGGGTGGACGCGAAATGGCGCTCCACCGCCCGCGTCACGGCCGCAACCACCCGGCGGCGATGCTCGGGGCGGCGCAAGAGCGCCTCGTCCTGGCGGTTGGACATGAAGCCCAGTTCGACCAGCATCGAGGGCACCTCTGCCGATTTCAGCACGACGAAGCTGCCATAGCGGTGGCTGCGCGGCAGCATCGGCACGGTGCGCTCCAGCTCCTCGACCGTCTTGCGCGCGACCCGCGCCGACTGGTTCGAGGTCTCGCGCCGCACCAGCGAGGCCAGAATGCGCGCCACCTCGGGCGTCACGTCGGGCAGGCGCAGGCCGGCGCGCTCGTCGGCGCGGTTCTCGCGGCGCGAGATCTGCTCGGCCACCGCGTCCGAGGAACGCTCGCCCAGCGTATAGACCGAGGCGCCGCGGATCGAGGCATCGTCGATCGCATCGGCGTGGATCGAGATGAACAGGTGCGCGCCCTGCCGCTCGGCCATGGCCACGCGATCGCGCAAGGCAACGAAGCTGTCGGCGCGGCGGGTCAGGTGCACGACGTAGCGGCGCGTGGCATCGAGCTGACGCTTAAGCTCGCGCGCGGCCAGCAGCGTGACATGCTTCTCCTTGGTGCCGGAGACACCGATCGCGCCGGGGTCGATGCCGCCATGGCCGGGATCGACCACGATCACCGGGCGCACGCGCGCGGCGCGCCCGGCGCGGTTCGCGTTGCGCTCGGGCGGCGTCGCCTGGGGCCGGGCCGGTTGCGCCCGGGCGGAGCGCACGGCACCGCGACCGAGGGCCGATGCTGCCCGCCCGCTGGCCTGGATGCGCAGAAAGGAGGCGCGGCTGCCCGGGGCCAGTTCGACCACGAATTGTCCACGCCTGCCCGCCCCGGCGGCCTCGAACCCGGCGCGCTTCAGCGCCACCGGGCGATGGAGGTCGAGCACGAGGCGGGACTGGTTGGCGCGGAACAGACCGTGGCGGAGCGCACGCACCAGCCCGGTGCCTTCCTGGAGCCGCGGGGCGCGCCAGCCGGTCGCCATCATGTCGAGCACCAGCCGGTCGGGCCCGCCGAGCGCGAACAGCTCCCAGTCGAAGGGTTCATCGAGGTCGAGCAGGAGCCGCGTCGCTCCGCCCGACTCGCTCAGCCGCACGGCCGAGACGGTGCGCGCGAAAGCCGGCGCGCCATAGCCCGAAATGCCGAGCAATGGCAACGACATAGCGCTGCCGGCCAAGGCCAGCAATAAGCTCCGTCGGCTCACGCGCCTGGCCGCGTGATCATGATCGTCGGTCATAACCTGCTCCGGCGTCCCGGATGCCGGCGGCCCCCCTCAGAGCCGCCGAAACAGCCCGTATTTTGCTACGGATTTCAGGAATTTGCCAGGGGATAATGAAGTGTGCCCTTAACCGGAGCCGCGCCGCCGCCCGGGTAACGATTCTGGCCTTGTGGAAGCCCCGCCCTTGCGCCTATCTTCGTTCCGCCCTGCGGCATGACGCCCTGACGGTTGGTCGGGTGCGGCGCGCGGGTGCGGTTGTTCCAGGCTGCCGGCCCCTGCCGGCGTCGCATAGTGCCCTGGGCCAGTTGCGCCCCAACCCGCGAGCGGAGCCGGTTTGCGCCTGCGTGGCGCGCCTCTCCGTCCCTTGCTCCCGTCATGCGTGCCCCCGATCGCGCGCCCAACGGCGCGCCGGGACCCATGCCGGCCTTGGCGCGCGCTTCCTGCGGGCTCCGCCCGCTCCTGCGCCGCGCCGGAGTTCAGGGGCGGAACTGCACCTTCCGGGCGCATGGGCGCCCGCCGGCACGGTCGATGATGTCTGTTTCGTCCTTCCGCACTTTCGACGCCCAGCCGGCGCCCGGACTCCCTTCACTTTGCCCAAACCATGCTCGCCCGCGCGGCCAGGCCGCCGCGGCTGCGAGCCGGAGACGTTACCCTTATGACCAAGCGTATGCTGATCGATGCCACCCACCCCGAGGAAACCCGCGTGGTGGTGCTGGACGGAACCCGGCTTGAAGAATTCGACGTCGAAACCGCCACCAAGAAGCCGCTCAAGGGCAACATCTATCTCGCCAAGGTCGTGCGCGTGGAGCCCTCGCTCCAGGCGGCCTTCGTCGAATATGGCGGCAACCGCCATGGCTTCCTGGCCTTCGGCGAGATCCATCCCGACTACTACCAGATCCCCGTCGCCGATCGTGAGCGCCTCAAGGCCGCGATGGAGGAGGAGGAGCGCCGCCAGCGCGACCGCGCCGAGGCCGAGGAGCGCGAGGCCGAGGCACGCGCGGCCCGTGCCGCCGCCCGCGCCGCACGCCGCGCCGAGCGCCCCTTGCTGGACGCCGATGGCGACGCCCCGAGCCTGGACGAGCCCGCCGCCGGGCTGAATGGCGAGGCCGAGGCGGGCGAGGATGATGCCGGCCCCGCGCCGCTCGGCCATGTCGAGACGATCGAGACCGAGGACGGCGTCGATACGGTCGAGACGATCGGCGGCGGCCCGCTCGACCTCGAGGGCGAGGAGGCCGACAAGGCCGCCCCCGCGCGCACGGACGAGACGCCTCCAGCCGGCGCGGCGCCCGAGGCGCAGGCCCTGCGCATCCCGGCCGAGACCATCGCGGGCGAGCCGATTGCCGCGCCGGAGACGCCAGCTGGCCCTGCCGCGGCGATCGAGCCCGTCCCGGATGGCGGCACCGAGGCGGCGGCCGAACAGGCCCCCCTCGCCTACGCCGCCGATGATGCGCCCGCCGCTGAAGCCGCCGCTGAAGCCGCCGCTGAAGCCGCCGCCGAGCCGCGCCCGGAGACCGCATCCGAGCCCGAGACGCACGATGGCGACGATCGCGACAGCACCGCCCCGGACCAGGCCGAGGAGTCCGCCCGCGGCGAGAATGGCGAGGCCGAGGGGGAGGGCGATGGCGAGGACGCCGCCCAGCGCCGCATCCCGACGCGCTATCTGCGCCAGTACAAGATCCAGGAGGTGATCAAGCGCCGCCAGATCCTGCTCGTGCAGGTCGTCAAGGAGGAGCGCGGCAACAAGGGCGCCGCCCTGACCACCTATCTTTCGCTCGCCGGCCGCTACAGCGTCCTGATGCCCAACACCTCGCGCGGGGGCGGCATCAGCCGCAAGATCACCTCGGCCGCCGACCGCCGCCGCCTGCGCGAGATCGTGGACGAGCTGAACATGCCGCCCGGCATGGCCGTGATCGTGCGCACCGCCGGCGCCCAGCGCCCCAAGCCCGAGATCAAGCGCGACTGCGAATACCTGCTGCGCATGTGGGATTCGATCCGCGAGGTGACGCTGCAATCCTCGGCCCCGGCGCTGATCTACGAGGAAGCAAGCCTGATCAAGCGTTCGATCCGCGATGTCTATTCGCGCGACGTGGAGGATATCCAGGTCGAGGGCGCGGAGGCCTTCCAGCAGGCGCGCGACTTCATGCGCATGCTGATGCCAAGCCATGCGCGCAAGGTGCAGCTCTACAACGACCCGACCATGCCGCTGTTCTCGCGCTTCCAGGTCGAAGCGCAGATCGACGCGATGATGAACCCGACCGTGCAGCTCCGCTCGGGCGGCTATATCGTCATCAACCAGACCGAGGCGCTGGTGGCGATCGACGTCAACTCCGGCCGCTCGACGCGCGAGCGCGGGATCGAGGAGACGGCGCTGCGCACCAACCTCGAAGCGGCGGACGAGATCGCGCGCCAGTTGCGCATGCGCGATCTCGCCGGGCTGATCGTCATCGACTTCATCGACATGGACGATCGCCGCCACAACGCCCAGGTCGAGCGGCGGCTGAAGGAGGCGCTGAAATACGATCGCGCGCGCATCCAGGTCGGGCGCATCTCGCCCTTCGGCCTCTTGGAGATGTCGCGCCAGCGCCTGCGCCCGAGCCTGACCGAGACGAGCTTCGTCTCCTGCCCGCATTGCCGCGGCATCGGCATCGTGCGCACCAACGAGAGCGCCGCGCTGCATGTGCTGCGCCACATCGAGGACGAGGCCGCCAAGCGCCGCGCCAGCGAGCTTGCCGTGCATGCGGCCGGGCCGATCGCGCTCTACATGCTCAACAGCAAGCGGCGCGAGCTGTCCTCGATCGAGCAGCGCTACGGCATCCGCCTGAACATCCTCGCCGACGAGGCGATGGTGCCGGGCGAGGTCAAGATCGACCGCATCAAGGGGCCGCCGCCGGCCGAGTTCGCCGCGCCGGCAGAGTCCGCACTGGCGCCGCCCGCGATCGTCCGCCCCGACCGCATGGCCGAGGAGGAGATCGAGGCCGAGGAGATGGAAGCCGAGGAGGACTTCGCCACCGAGGAGCCCGAGGACGAGGATGCCGTGCCGGCCGCGCGCCAGCGCGAAGGCCGCGGCGAGGGCCGGGGTGATGGTCGGGGTGATGGTCGGCGTGACCGCGACGAGGAGCGCGGCGAGAATGGCCGCCGCCGCCGCCGCCGTCGCCGTGGCCGGCGCGATGGCGACGAGCGTGGCGAGAATGGCCGCCGCGAAGGCCGCAGCGAAAGCCGGGGCGAGCAGCGCCGTCCGCTCGCCGCCGAATCCGCCGAGGGCGAGGGCGAGGGCGAGGGCGTGCCGGCCGAGGCACAGGCCGAAGGGTTCGTGCCCGCCGAAGAAGGGTCCCTGCCGGACGCAGCCATGGGCGAAGCCCCGGCCGCGGGCATGGACGAAGGCAGCGAAGTCGCCCCGTTCGAGGGCGAGGGCGAGGGCGGCGAGGATGGCGGCGAGCGCCGTGGCCGCCGCCGTGGCCGTCGCGGCGGTCGCCGCCGCCGCCGTGGCGAGGAAGGCGGCGAGTATGCCGCGCCCGAGACCGCGCCCGCACCGCAGGCTCCGCCCGCACCGGCCGTTGCCGGCGGCCTCTATGCCGGGGCGACGCCTGCCAACCCGTTCGGCAGCACCGCCTATGACGTGTTCGACGTGATCGAGCGCGCCGCCGAGCGGCCGGCGCCGGACACAACAGCCCCGACGGCCACGAGGGCGGAGGAGCCCGAGCCGCCGCCGCCGCCTGCCTGGGGCGGTCCGCCCGAACCGGTGGCGGTCGAGCCGATCCCGCCCCTGCCCGCACCGAAGCCGGCAACCACGGTGCACGCCCCGCCCGAGCCAGAGACTGCGCCGGCACCTGCGTCCACGCCCGTGGCGGCGGCATCGGAGCCGGCACCGGCCCCCGCGCCCGAGCCGGAACCCGCTCCCGAGCCTGCGCCGGCGGTCAAGCCGATCGTGATCGACGGCGCGCCGGCCGAGGAAGCGGCGGCGCCGCGCAAGCGCGGCTGGTGGCGGCGCTGAGCCGCATCCGGCCGGGTGGAACCGCGTAGCGGCCCGCCTCGCCCGAGCGGGCCGCGCGCGACGCCGGGAGTCCGTGGCGTGCTTGCGTTCGGCCGATGGCCGTCAAAGCCAACCCGGCCCCGACCGGCAGCGTCAGGCCGGTCGCACGCCACCATGCGCGCGCATGGCGGGCGCGACCGACGGCGACCAGCCGAGATAGGTGGCGTCGATCCCGATCCAGTCGCGCAGGCCGCGCGCCCCCGCCGCCGTGAGCGTGACGCGGCGGCGCTCGGCCTCGCGCGGGGCGGCGGCATTGCCGCGCTCGACCCAGCCCAGCGCCGTGCAGCGCGCCAGCAGCGCGGCGCCCAGCGCCCCGGCCAGATGCGGGCGCCGCTCGGAGCAGTCGGTGCAGCCCCAGGCGAAGCGGCGCGGCGCGGCGTAGAGCGCGGGCGCATCGAGCCCGATCCGTGCCAGCAGCGCCCCGCCCGCCTCGGTCAGCGCATAGGCGGGCTTCCCCTCGCCCCGCACGGGCAGCAGCGCGCCCTGCGCCAGGAGCGCATCATGCACGGCAACGCCGAGCAGGCCGGCGAGATGGTCGTGGCAGCGGCGTGACAGTCGCAGCGCCGGGCCGAGGCGCCAGGGCGGGCGCGCGGCCGGTGCGATCGTCGTGGCGCGCAAGGGCGATGGGCCCAAGGGCGATAGGCGGGCGATGCGGGGCATGGCGGGGCCTCCGGGCAGCGACAACCGCCGCAAGGCTAGCACGCCGAGGCCGGCAATGCCTCATGCCCGTTCGGCTGGGCGCGGCCGGACGGAAGCCACCCTACCGCGCGCGCCAGCCCTTCAGCCGCCGCGCCGCTTCCGCCATGTCGGCGGTGCTGCCGGCGAAGCTGAAGCGCAGGAAGCGGCTGCCGCGCCCGCGGTCGAAATCGAGCCCCGGCGTCGCCGCCACCCCGATCTCGGAGAGCATGCGCCGGCAGAACTCCATGCTGTCGTTGGTCAGGTGCCCGACATCGGCGTAGATGTAGAAGGCGCCCTCGGCCGGGGCCAGCCGGTCGAAGCCGGCCTGCGGCAGCTCGGCCAGCAGGAGCGCGCGGTTCTCGGCATAGCGGCGGATATTGGCCTGCAATTCCTCGTGGCAGTCGAAGGCGGCCACCGCCGCCTGCTGGCTGATCGTCGGCGGCGAGATGAACAGGTTCTGGGTCAGGCACTCGACCGGGCGGACCAGATCCTCGGGCAGCACCAGCCAGCCCAGCCGCCAGCCGGTCATCGAGAAGTATTTCGAGAAGCTGTTGACCACGATCGCGGTGCGCGAATAGCGCAGGATGGTCTCGGCCGGCTGCTCGTAGGCAAGGCCGTGATAGATCTCGTCGGCGATCAGGCGCACGCCGCGCCTCTCGCACCAGGCGGCGAGCCCGGCGAGTTCGTCGGCGTGCAGCATGGTGCCAGCGGGGTTGCAGGGGCTGGCGATGATCAGCCCGTCGGGCGGGCCTTCGGGCCCGGCCGCCAGCGCCTCCAGCATGGCGATGGTGGGCTGGAAGCGGCTGTCGGCGCCGGCCTCCATCAGCACCGGGCGGAAGCCGAGCGCCTGGAGAATGTTCACATAGGGCGGATAGAAGGGGGTGGCGAGCGCGATGCGGTCGCCCGGATCGAAGGCGGCCAGGAAGGCGAGCGGGAACGCGCCGGAGGCCCCCACCGTGATGGCGATGCGATCGGGCGGGACCTCCACCTTATAGGTGTCGCGGTAGTGCGCGGCGAGTGCCGCGCGCAGCGGCGGAATACCGAGCGCCTCGGTATAGCCGAGTGCCGCCCCGCTATCGAGCGCGCGCTTGGCCGCCTCGACCACGCCCCTCGGCGCGCCGGTGGAAGGCTGGCCCACCTCCATGTGGATGGTGCGCGTGGCGGGATCGGCGGCCATGGCGCGGTCGGCGGCGCGCGCGCTGTCGCGGGCGTTGGCGGCCTTGATGATGTCCATCACGATGAAGGCCGGCACCGAGGCGGCGCGGCCGGTTTTCAAGGGCATCGATTGCGGTCCTGGTGTGCCTGGTTGCGCGCGCTATTCAACGACGGCAAGGCCCGGGCCGCGCGGATCGGTCACCACCGTGCAGCCGCCTTCGCGGCGGGGGCGGAACTCGGGGCAGTCGATCGCATTGACGCGCCCGAGCCCGCCCGAGGCGACGGTCACGGGCGCGCCGCGCGCGGCCAGCCCGGCGCGGACGGCATCGGGCAGTTCGGGCTCGGCGCGCACGGCATCGGCGGTGCCGCGTGCGACGCGCGGGGCGGTGATCGCGCTCGCCAGCGGCTCGGCTGCCAGCATGGTGCGCGCCGCGACATCGGCCAGCGCCGCCGGGGCCGCGTCCTCGCCGCTCGCCGCGCCGGCGAAGCGGAAACGGTTGATGTTGGTGTTGACCGCGAGCAGCACGGCAAGCAGCGGCGGCTGCACGCTGCCCCGGCCGGGTGCGGCGGCGAGCAGCAGCCCGGTGCCGGGCGCGATGCGGCCGGTGCCGAAGAGGTTGTTCATGGTGAAGGCGCAGGTGACGGCCATGCCGTTGCGGTCCAGCACCGCGAAACTGGCCGAGGCCGGCAGCACCGGCAACCGCCCGCCCAGCATCGCCGCCGGGCTGGCGCGATCGGCGGTGTAGCCGGCCATCACGGCGGCGGCGCGTTCCGGCGAAAGAGCGTCATCGCCCGCGCCCATGCCGGATGCGCGTCGGCGCGCGACCTCGCCCAGCACGCGCGCCGAGGCCTCGGCCAGCGCATGGGCGCGGCCGGCAGCGTCGCTGCCCTGGTAGCGGCCGGGACCTGCCAGCGCGGCCAGGATCGCGCCCGTGGCCCAGCTCCCGTCGGCGCCGGACGCGGCATAGATCATGTCGTTGCCGATCCGCCGCGACAGCGGCGCGCGCGCACGCGGCAGCACGGCGCGCATCTCGGACTCCGGCATGGACCCGCCGGCGGCGGCGGCGGCGCGCTCGAGCTGCTCGGCCAGCGCGCCCTGGTACATCGAGCCCACCCCCGCCGAACGGATCTGGCCGATCAGCGCGCCGAGCTGGGGCTGGACCAGCGTGTCGCCTTCCTGCAGGGGCTGGGCGCCGTTGCGCGCGAACACCGCGCGCGCCTGCGGATCGGCGAACAGCGGGCCCGCGACCAGCGCCAGATCGCGCGCGAACGCGCGCGAAACCGGCGTGCCTTCGCGCGCCAGCCGTTCGGCAGGGCCGGTGATCTGCTCGAAGCGGAAGCGGCCATAGCGGGCATGGAGCGCGAACAGGCCGCGCACGGTCGCCGGCAGGGCCGAGGGACGATCGGCGATCGCCGGCACGCTGGCGGGCGAGACAGGCAGGAACTCGATCGCCTCGGGCTCCAGCCGCTCGGCCTCGTAGACCAGGCAGGCGCCGCCGCCGCCGAGCCCCGCGCGCGAGGGCAGCGTCACGCCGAGCGCGAAACCCATCGCCACCGCCGCATCGGCCGCAGTGCCGCCGGCAGACAGGATGTCGCGCCCGATCAGGCCGGCGCGCGGTTCGTCGATCGCGATGCCGCCGATGAAGCCGCGCACGAAGCCGGGCGTGCCTTCCTCGGTCGAGGAGCCGAAGCCCGGCAGGTTGATGGCGCCAAGATTGAAGCTCGGTAGCGAACAGCCGCCGAGCGCGACCAGGGCCGCAGCGCTTGCTAGCAACCCGCGCGCACGGCGCCATATAGTGGCCATGGATGCCGCCGAGCCTTGCGGGCGCCGGCCAGGATCGGCCGGCCGGGCGCGAGACAACCGGGACGAGGTGATGACCACAGCAAGCCGACCAGACGCCGCAGCGCACGCCAGCGCATCCGCGCGGGGCCGGGCATGGGCGCGCAGGGCCGCGGCAGCCGTGGCGGGGCTGGTCCTGTTCGCGGTCGCGCCGGAAGCGGCGCGCGCCCAGGGCACGAGTTTCTCGGTGATCCGCGACGCCGAGACCGAAACCGTTCTGCGCACCTACGCCTCTCCCCTGTTCCGGACCGCGGGCCTGGAGTCGAACCTGGTCCGCATCATCCTCGTCAATGCCCAGGGCATCAACGCCTTCGTCACGCCCGGCAACCAGATGTTCATCCATACCGGGCTGATCCTGCAAACCCAAGGGGTGATGGAGCTGGCCGGGGTGCTGGCGCACGAAACCGGCCATATCGCCGGCGGGCACCTGGCCCGCCTGCCCGAGGAGATGCGCCGGGCCATGATCACCTCGATCGCGGCGGCGATCGTGGGCGCGGCGGCGGGGGCGGCGGCCGGGCGCGGCGATGTCGGCATGGCGGCGGCCGTGGGCGGCGCCGGCATGGCGCAGCGCTCCCTGTTCGCCTTCACCCGTAGCCAGGAGCAGGCAGCCGACCAGGCGGCGATGCGCTACATGGAGCGGCTGGGCTGGTCGGCGCGCGGGCTCGAGACGCTGCTCGGGCGCATGATCGAGCAGGACCTGCTAATCGCCGGCCGGCGCGACCCCTACATGCTGACCCACCCGCTGACGCGCGAGCGGCTTGATTTCGTTCGCAACCACATCGCCCGCTCGCGCCACGCCGACGCCCCGCCGCCGCCAGGATTCGAGGCCAGCTTCGAGATGATGCGCGCCAAGCTGCGTGCCTTCATCGAGGCACCGCAGCGCACGCTTGCCACCTATCGCGAGGATAATCGCAGCGATCCCGCACGCTATGCGCGGGCCATCGCCCTGTTCCGCTCCGGCCGCTGGCAGGACTCGGTGGCGATCCTCGATGCCATGATCGCCGAGCGGCCGGGCTCGCCCTGGCTGCACGAATTGAAGGGCCAGGTCCTGTTCGAAAGCGGCCGGGCGCGCGATTCGCTGCCGCCGCACCGCGAGGCGGTGCGGCTCGCCCCGCGCGAGCCGCTGATCCGCCTCGCCCATGGCCGGGCGCTGATGGAATCCAACGATCCCGCCCTGCTGCGCCAGGCGATCGGGGAGTTCGAGGCGGCACTCCGGGCCGAGCGCGACAGCGCCTTCACCTGGCGCCAGCTCGGCATCGCCTATGGCCGGGCGGGCAATATGGGCATGAGCGCGCTGGCGCTGGCCGAGGAGGCGCTGCTGCTGGGCAAGCCAGGCGAGGCGCGCATGCTGGCCACCCGCGCCGCCGCCCAGCTTCCGGCCGGGCCGCGCCGGCTGCGAGCCCAGGACCTCGCCGCCGCCGCCGCCGAGGAACGGCGCCTGCAACGCAACCGCTGAGCGCGCGGGCGAGGTCGGCTGGGGCCCTGGCTGCCGCCGAGCGAACCAGGACCGCAGGCAATCCGGACCGCTCAAGGACCGTGCAGCCCGGCGGGCCGGCAGGACGGCTTGCCACCGGCCCCCTTTGCCGGATCGGAGTGTCGCGGGCAGCCGGGGCCGCATGCACGGCTCGGTGCCGACCGCGCCGCGGCCGTCCCCGCCGGGCCAGGCCGCACCGGCCCAGGCCAGGCGAACCAAAGCCGGGCGGACCAAAGCCGGGCGGACCAAAGCCGGGCGGACCAAAGCCGGGCGGACCAAAGCCGGGCGGACCAAAGGCAGGCATGGCCGGCCCGTGCGGCGACCGGTCGCCATCCCCCCCATCCCGGCGCAACGCGGCTTCGTGCCTCCCTGCCCGGCAGCGCGCGCGGCAGAGTGGGCGCGCGTGCGGCCGGGGCTGGTCGCGGGCACGCGCCCCCACCTCTCGGCTTCGTGCGTTGCCTGTAGGCGGGATGTCACGGCAAAGTTGCTCCTTCAGGCCACGCCACCACAGAGGATCCCGGCTCATGGCTCCCCGCCCCGCCGCCGCCCCCGCCCGCGCGACCCCGCCGCCCCCGGCATGGCAGGTCCGCGCCCGCGGGCGGCTGTTCGGCACGGCGCTGGCGATTGCGGCCAGCGTGGCGCTGGGCTCCGGCCCGGCGCTGGCGCAATCGGCCCTGCCCGGCTCCTTCTCGGCCGAGCAGCGCGCTGCGATCGAGGCGATCGTTCGCGAGCTGCTGGTGCGCGACCCCACGCTCCTGCGCGATGCCATCTCGGCGCTCCAGGCCCGCCAGGACCAGGAGGCCGCGCGCGAGCAGAGCCAGATGATCGCCACCTATCGCCGCGCCCTGGTGGCCGACCCGGCCGACCCGGTGCTCGGCAATCCGCAGGGCGATGTGACGCTAGTGGAGTTCTCCGACTATCGCTGCCCGGTCTGCACCCGCGCCCAGCCGATCGTGGCCGAGGTGCTGGCGCGCGATCCGCGCCTGCGGCTGGTGGTCAAGGAGGTGCCGGTGATCCGGCCCGATTCCGTGTTCGGCGCCCGCGCCGCGCTGGCCGCCCAGCGCCAGGGCCGCTACGAGGCGATGCGCGTCGCGCTGTTCCGCCACCAGGACACCTTGAGCGACGAGGTGGTGCTGCGCATCGCCCGCGAGGCCGGGCTCGATGTCGCGCGCTTCCGCCGCGACTATGCCGACCCGGCGGTGGAGGCGCGGGTGGCCGAGAACCTGACGCTCGCGCGCGCGATCGGGCTTTCCGCCACCCCGACCTTCGTGCTGGGCGAGCGCATGATCCCGGGCCTGCTCTCGCCTGCGGATCTGCTGGCGATGGTGGCCGAGCTGCGCGGCCAGGCGCGGCGCTGACGGCCAGCCGGCGCCGACGCGCCCGAAAAGCAGGAAGGCGGCCCGGTCGGGGCCGCCTTCCGCATTCACCGTCTGCATCCTGGCGCCGGCGCGAGCCGCCGGCGATCGGATCGCCTCAGACGTAGTAGTCCTTCAGCGGCGCGAAGCCGTTGAAGCCCACCGAGGAATAGGTGGTGGTGTAGGCGCCGGTGGCGTGCAGCAGCACCTGGTCGCCCGCCTTGAGCGCCTGGGGCAGCTGGTAGCCCGACTTCTCGTACATCGTGTCCACGCTGTCGCAGGTCGGCCCGGCGATGGCCACCGGCCCCTTCGCCTTGCCGTCATGCGGCGTGGTGATGCGATACTTGATCGCCTCGCCCTCCGTCTCGGCCAAGCCCGAGAAGCGCCCGACATCGAGATAGACCCAGCGCACCGGATCGTCCTTGGCCTTGCGGCTGACCAGCACCACCTCGGCGGCGAGCACACCCGCCTCGGCGACGATGAAGCGGCCCGGCTCGACCACAATCTCGGGGATCGCGTTGCCGAACGCCTTCACCAGCGCCTGGTGGATGGCGTTGCCGAAGGTGTCGATGCCCGGCACCGGCTTGCGATAGCGCGCCGGGAAGCCGCCGCCCAGGTTGAGCATGCGGAGGTTCACGCCGCGCTCGGTCAGGTCGGTGAACAGCATCGCCACCTTGGCGATCGCCGCCTCGTAGGCGATGGTGTTGGTCTGCTGGCTGCCGACATGGAAGGAAAGGCCCATCGGGTCGAGCCCCATGCCGGCGGCCTTCAGCATCAGGTCGCGCGCCATCTCGACCGTGCAGCCGAACTTGCGGCTGAGCGGCCAGTCGGCGCCCTCGTTCTCGACCAGGATGCGGCAATAGACCTGCGCGCCGGGGGCGGCGCGGGCGAGCTTCTCCAGCTCCTCCTCCGAGTCGAAGGCGAACAGGCGCACGCCCGCCTCGAAGGCGCGTCGGATCGAGCGCTCCTTCTTGATGGTGTTGCCATAGGAGATCTTCGCCGGCTCCGCGCCCACGGCGAGGCAGGCCATCACCTCCTCCTCCGACGCGGCGTCGAAGGAGGAGCCGAGACCCACCAGCGTGCGCAGCACCTCGGCTGCCGGGTTGGCCTTCACCGCATAGTAGATGCGCGCCAGCGGCAGCGCGCGCTCGAGCGCGCGATAGCTCGCGGCGACGCGATCGAGATCGACGACCAAGCAGGGCGTCGGCGGTGCCTGCTCGCGCAGGAAACGTGCGATCTTGGAGGTCATGTGCCCCACCCCCGGTTGACAGGAAGTGCGCCTTTCGCAGGCGGCGCACCCAGTTGACGAAACGGTCGAACGGACCAGCGAGATGCCAGAACGCTCAACGTCGTTGCGTAACCGCGGAGGGCCAGAGGCACGTGCGTTTTTGCGTGGGAACCGTATATACGCGCTCGCGCCTGCAATGAAAGAGGAATCTTGGACCGGGCGGAGATTTTTTCCGCCCCGCCGGAGGCTGGGCCTAGCGCAGAAAAAAAGCCCGTTTTATCGGCATTTCTCGCACATCACGCGCCCGCGGCGGGCGGCGGCGCTGCCCGTCATGCGCCGAACGGGTCCCAGGGCTGCGCCACGCGGGCCCATGCTGGCGATTGCAGAATGCGAAACGGAGGGCGCCGTGTGCCCGCAATCGAGATTCGCCGCAGCGCGCGCCGCCGGCGCGCGGGGCGCCTGTCAGATCAGGCCGGCAAGCGGCGAGGAGGGATCGGCGTAGCGACGCTTGGCCATCCGCCCGGCGAGATAGGCAAGCCGCCCGGCCTCGATCGCGAGCTTCATCGCGCGCGCCATGCGGATCGGGTCCTTGGACTCGGCGATGGCGGTGTTCATCAGCACGCCATCGCAGCCAAGCTCCATCGCCACGGCGGCGTCCGAGGCGGTGCCGACGCCGGCATCGACCAGCACCGGCACCCTGGCGTTCTCGATGATGATGCGCAGCATCACCGGGTTCTGGATGCCGAGCCCCGAGCCGATCGGCGCGGCCAGCGGCATGATCGCCACACAGCCCATCTCCTCCAGCCGCTTGGCCGCGATCGGGTCGTCGGCGCAGTAGACCATCACCTCGAAGCCGTCCTTCACCAGCGCCTCGGCTGCGCGCAGCGTCTCGGCCATGTCGGGATAGAGCGTCTTGCTGTCGCCCAGCACCTCGAGCTTGACGAGGTTCCAGCCCCCCGCCTCGCGCGCGAGGCGCAGCGTGCGCACGGCTTCCTGGGCGGTGTGGCAGCCGGCCGTGTTGGGCAGGAACACATAGCGCCTGGGATCGACGTGATCCTGGAGCATCGGCGCCTTGGGATCGGACAGGTTCACCCGCCGCACCGCCACCGTCACCATCTCCGCGCCCGACGCCTCGATCGCGCGGGCGGTCTCCTCGAAATCCTTGTACTTGCCGGTGCCGACGATCAGGCGCGAGCGGAAGCTGCGCCCGCCGACCGTCCAGCTATCCTCGCCCGCCGCCTGGGCCGTGGCGGTAGCGGTGGCGTCGGGCTTGGCGCCCTCGGGCGCGCCGCCACCGATGAAATGCACGATCTCCAGCCGGTCGCCATCGGCCAGCGCGGTCGCGGCATAGGCGCTTTTCGGCACGATCTCGAGGTTGCGCTCGACCGCGACCTTGCGCGTGTCGAGCCCGAGCGTGCCAAGCAGCCCGGCGACCGTGAGGGGGCCGGCGAACTGGCGCGCCTCGCCATTGATGGTGAGCGAAAGGGTGGTCGCGGCGGGGGCCGCGGCGGGCTGGGGTATCGCGTTCATGGCCGAAAGTATGGGGACCGGCCCCCACCCTTGCAATGGCCCGCCTTGCAATGGCCCGCCTTGCAATGGCCCGCCTTGCGATGGCACGGCCGGCGCTCCCCGGCACGCCGCCCGGTCACCCGCCCCCGGTCACCCGCCCCCGGCCACCGCCACCCGGGTTCCGTTGCGCCGCAGCGAAACCCTGTGCTAACGCTGCCGCGCCTTTCGTCCCCCTCCGGGATCGCGAGTCGTGACCGAGAAGCTCGTCTACGTATTGAACGGCCCCAACCTGAACCTGCTGGGCACCCGGCAGCCCGAGATCTATGGCAGCGAGACGCTGGCCGATCTCGAGCGCGCCTGCGTCGAGCATGGCGCCAGGCTCGGCCTGACCGTGCTCTGCCGGCAGAGCAACCATGAGGGCGCGCTGGTGGACTGGGTGCACGAGGCCAAGGCCAAGGGCGCGGTGGGCGCGATCATCAACGGGGCGGGCTATACCGGCTCGTCCTACGCGCTGCTCGACGCGATCCTGTCCACCGGCCTCAAGGTGGTGGAGGTGCATATCTCGAACATCTACCGGCGCGAGGAGTTCCGGCACTATTCCTATGTCGCGCGCGGGGCGGTGGGCGGCATATTCGGGCTCGGCACGCAGGGCTATCTGCTGGCACTCGATGCGCTCGCCCGCCAGGCCGGCGCGGCGGCCAGGGGCTAGCCCGATGCGGCCCGAGCATCGCCGGTCCCTTATCCCCGTCCATCCCCGGTTCTAGGCACCCATGAAACGCATGAGCATCGACGAAGACGCGATCCGCCGCCTGGCCCAGATCCTGGTCGAGACCGATCTCACCGAGATCGAGATCTCCGAGAAGGACAGCCGCATCCGCGTCGCGCGCACCCCTGCCCCGGTGCAAGCCATGGCCGCGCCGATGGCGATGGCGGCCCCCGCCGCCGCCGTTGCCGCTGCCGCCAGCGCCGCCCCGGCCGGCACCGCGGCAGCGCCCGCCGGCGGGATCGACCCCAGCCATCCGGGCCTGGTCAAGTCGCCCATGGTCGGGGTCTGCTACCTTCGCCCCGATCCCAACTCGCCCGACTTCGTCAAGCTGGGCGATGCCGTCACCACCGGCCAGACGGTCTGCCTGATCGAGGCGATGAAGGTCTACAACCAGATCAAGGCGCACAAATCCGGCACGGTGCGCGAGATCCACGTCGCCAATGGCGAGCCCGTCGAATACGGGCAGCCCATCATGCTGATCGACTGACGCGCCGCGACGCGCGCCACGCCAGGCACGAGCGGGAGCCGCCCCGATGTTCGACAAGGTGCTGATCGCCAACCGCGGCGAGATCGCGCTGCGCATCCACCGCGCCTGCCAGGAGATGGGCATCCGCACGGTGGCGGTGCATTCCACCGCCGACGCCAACGCCATGCATGTGCGCCTGGCCGACGAGAGCGTGTGCATCGGCCCCCCGCCGGCGCGCGACAGCTACCTGAACATCGCCGCGATCCTTTCCGCCGCCGCCATCACCGGGGCGGATGCGATCCATCCGGGCTACGGCTTCCTGTCGGAGAATGCCGAGTTCGCCCAGATGGTCGAGGAGCACGGCTTCAGCTTCATCGGCCCGAGCCCCGAGCATATCCGCATGATGGGCGACAAGATCGCGGCCAAGGCGGCGATGCGCCGGCTTGGCGTGCCGCTCGTGCCGGGCTCGGCGGGCCCGGTGGAAAGCGAGGAGATCGGGCTCCAGCTCGCCAAGGAGATCGGCTACCCGGTGCTGATCAAGGCCGCTGCCGGCGGCGGCGGGCGCGGCATGAAGGTCGCGCGAGAGGCCGAAGGCTTCACCGAGGCCTACCGCATCGCCCGCGCCGAGGCCAAGGCCGCCTTCGGCAACGACCAGGTCTACATGGAGAAGTATCTGGAGCGGCCGCGCCATATCGAGCTCCAGGTGCTGGCCGACAATCACGGCAATGTCGTGCATTTCGGCGAGCGCGACTGCTCTCTCCAGCGCCGCCACCAGAAGCTGGTCGAGGAGGCCGGCTCGCCCGCCCTCAACCGCGAGCAGCGCGACGAGATGGGCGCGCGCGTCACCGCCGCCCTGCGCGAGCTCGGCTATCGCAATGCCGGCACGCTGGAATTCCTCTACGAGGACGGCAAGTTCTACTTCATCGAGATGAACACGCGCCTGCAGGTCGAGCATCCGGTGACCGAGATGGTCTGCGGCATCGACCTGGTGCGCGAGCAGATCCGCCTCGCCGCCGGCGCCCCGCTCGGCTACGAGCAGGAGCATATCCGCTTCCTCGGCCACGCGATCGAGTGCCGCATCACCGCCGAGGACCCGGACAGCTTCATGCCCACGCCCGGCACGGTGCACACCTACCATGCGCCGGGGGGCCTGGGGGTGCGCGTCGATTCCGCGCTCTATTCCGGCTACTCGGTGCCGCCCTACTACGACAGCCTGGTGGCCAAGCTGATCGTGCACGGCATCACCCGCAACGAGTGCCTGATGCGCCTACGTCGCGCGCTCGACGAGATGGTGATCGAGGGGATTTCCACCACGCTGCCCCTGCATCGGCGTATCATGGCGGAGCCGGATTTCGTCAACGGCGACTATTCGATCCACTGGCTCGAACGCTTCGTCGCGCGCGGCAAGCCCTAGCCGCGCGGACCGGAAGCGAGGCCCGGCAACGGGGGCGAGGATGGCAGGGCGCGAGCGCTTCGAGATCACGCCCGACCTGCTGCTCCGGGCCTATGCTGCGGGCCTGTTCCCCATGGCCGAGCGGCGCGACAGCGAGCGGCTGTTCTGGCTCGACCCCGAGGCGCGCGGCATCCTGCCGCTCGACGGTTTCCACCTCTCGAAGCGGCTCCATCGCACCGTGCGCGCCGGCACCTACGAGGTGCGCTGCGACAGCGCCTTCGCCGCGGTGATGGCCGGCTGCGCCGCGCCCGGGACCGGGCGGGGCGAGACCTGGATCAATCCGGAGATCGAGCGGCTGTACGACGCGCTGCACGCGATGGGCCATGCCCACAGCATCGAGTGCTGGCACGAGGGCGCGCTGGTGGGCGGGCTCTATGGCGTATCGCTCGGCGCCGCCTTCTTCGGCGAGAGCATGTTCAGCCGCGCGCGCGACGCCTCGAAGGTTGCGCTGGTGCATCTGGTCGCGCGCCTCAGGCTGGCGGGCTTCTCGCTGCTCGACACCCAGTTCGTCACCGGGCATCTGTCGCAGTTCGGCGCGATCGAGATCGCGCGCGCTGAGTATCGCGCCATGCTGGCCCACGCGCTCGAGCATCCGGCGGCATTTCCACGCGCGGTGGACCCGGCCGCGCTGGCCGCCGAGATCGACCGGCTGCGCGGCGAAGCCCGCGATCGGGGCGGGTAGCCAGTTCATCGTTGCGCCCAGCGCCCGCGCTCCGCTAGCGTGCGGTCATGGCTTTCGCATCAAAGCGCGCGCGCCGGGCGCCACAAGGGACGGGCGGCCCGGCACGCACGGGCCGCGCCGCCCTGGCTGGCTTGCTGCTCGGGTCCATGTCGGGCGCGGCGGCACCGGCAATGGCGCAGCAGGCTTGGCCAACGCCCGCGCGCGACTACAGCGTCACCTACCGCATGACCGACGAGGAGGGCGAGCTGCGCGTCAGCTTCAGCGCCGCACGCGGGCGCGTGCGCACCGAAATGCCCGACAGCTACACGATCGTCGATCAGCCCGGCCGGCGCCTTTGGATGGTGCTGCCCGAGCAGCGCATGGCGATGGAAGTGCCGATGGTCGAGGGCGCCCCCTCCGCCTTCGATCTTTCCGCGATCCTGCACGGCGCCGAGGCGACGCGGCTGGACGCGAGCACGGTGGTCGGCCACGCCTGCACCAACTACCAGCTGCGTTTCCCCGACGGCAGCGACCCCGGCACCGCCTGCATCTCCGAGGAGGGGCTGATCCTGCGCCTGGAAGGCAAGGATGGCGACAAGAAGGTCGAGATCGTGGCGACCGATCTGTCCTTCGCCCTCCAGCCCGGGGAGCGGTTCGAGGTACCGGCGGGCTACTCCATCATGCGCCAGCCGGCCGAGGGCAGCGGCGGCCATGGCGAACCCTCCGGCCGGCGCGGCACCTCCCCGCGCCGCTGACCGCCGCCGGCCTGCCACGCCCCCCGCTCTCCTGCCCGGCTCGTCACACGGATGTGTCAGAACCGGGCCTACGAATCCGCTGCGCAACCGCCACGGGCGGGATGTAGTATCGCGCCATCGCACTGCCCCATTTCGCTTGCCTGAATTGCTTCGCCCGCTCCGGGGCCGCGCCACGAACCAGGAGAGACCGATGTCGAAGACCATTTCCCGCCCCACCGCCGCGCTGCTGCTTGCGCTCGCCATTGTGGCGCCGCTTGCGTTGCCCGCCGCCGCCCAGGACCGCCCGCCGGTGCCGCCGACGCGCGACTACGCCATCACCTACCGGCTCGACAGCGGCGGGCGCACCACCAACCTGAACATGGCCTACAACGCCCAGCTCCAGCGCATCCGCACCGAGATGTCGCCCTCGCATATCGGCATCATGGACCAGCGCACGCGACGCATGACCATGCTGCTGGTCGACCAGAAGATGGCGATGGAGATGAACTTCTCCGGCCAGCCCAACACCGACCCGCAGGAAATGATGCGCGACGCCGAGTTCACGCGGCTTGGCCAGGACACGGTGGCCGGGCATCGCTGCACCATCTATCGCGTGCGCAGCCAGGGCCGCGAGGGCACGAGCTGCATGACCGCCGAAGGCATCATGCTGCGCACCGAGGCGCCGAACGCGCAGGGCGGCGGCCCGGTGAAGATGGAGGCGGTGCAGGTGTCGCTCTCGGCCCAGTCAGCCAGCCGCTTCGAGGTGCCGCCCGATTTCCGCCGCATGCAGGCCCCTGCCGGCATGCCCGGCGGCATGCCAGGGGCGCAGCCGCCCGGGCGCTGAACGCGGCGCATCCTGCCCGGACAACGGACGGGGCCGGTTATCCGGCCCCGTTCTCGTTTCCGCCCGCCGCCCCGCGCCCGCCCCGCCGCGCCCGCCCCGCCGCGCGCTACTTGCAGCGCAGGACGCGCAGATCATACACCGCGTGTTCGAGCGAGCTCAGCGCCGGCGAGGAGGCGAACATCCAGCCCGAGAAGATCTGGCGCGGCGGCTCCCCCTCTGGCCTGCGATGGTCGAGCACCTGCAGGAACGCCGCATGCTCGGGCACCTCGTCGGGCGGGCGGCTGAAGCAGGCGCGCGCCAGCACCTCGATCGTGCCGAAGCGAACCGGCTGGTCGAGCGCAAGCGAAAGGGTGGAGATGCGCGCCGTGACCTTGTCGAGCGCCTGGATCTCGGCGCCTTGTCCGGCAAGCCAGGTTTCCAGGCGCGGCTGGCTTTCGCCCTCGGTCTCGGGACCGGCGGCGGAAGGGGCGGGGCGCCACGGGGCGCCTGATTCGGCAGGCGGCTGCGACCCCGGCGCCGGCTGCACCGGGACAAGCCGGAATTGCGGGCGCGGCGGCGGCTGGGCGGGTGCGGGCTGCTGCGCCGCAGCTAGGCCCGCGCCAAGCGCCAGCCCGAGCGCCGCCGCCATGGCCAGGACCGTCGCCCCGCGCGCGCGCTGCATCAGTTCTTGGCCTTCGGGCTCACCAGCCCCGCGAGCATCTCGGCGAACAGGCGCCGCGCCTCGGCCTCGTCGACGCCCATCAGCACGGCGTCCTCGAACGCGTCCTGCGCCACCTGGCGTAGCTCGGCATAGTTCTCCTCGAGGGTCTTGAGCTTTTCGCGGCACGACACCGGCCGCCCGTCGGGCTGGAGCCAGCGGCGCGGCGGGTTGGCGCTCATCGCGGCGCGGCGCCGCCCGGCGCGGGCGTGGGTGCGGGCGACGCACCGCCCCCACCGCCCTGGCCCTGCTGGCGGCTGGTGTTCGACACCAGGTCGGAGACGCTGAAGATGAAGCGGCCGAGCAGCTGCTCCAGGCTGACCGAGGCCTGCGTGTTCTCGATCTCCTGGCCGGCGCGCAGCATGCGGTCCGAGCCGCCGGGCACGAGCGCGATATACTTGCCGCCAAGCAGCCCCTCCGAAGTGATCTCGGCCGAGCTGTCCACCGGCAGGCGCACCGCCGGATCGACCGACAGCGTCACCACGGCGAGATAGGTCTGCGGGTCGATCCGCTGGCTCAGCACCGAGCCCACCTTCACGCCGGCCACACGCACATCGGCGCCCTGCGGCAGCCCGTCGATGCGGTCGAACTTGGCCGTGAGTGTGTAGCCGCCAAGCGCGCTGCGCCCGGTATGCGTGACCGCATACCAGAGGAAGCCCGCGGCAACCACCAGCACCACCGCGCCCATGATGATCTCGGCAAGGCTCTTGCGGCCCATTCGATCCTCCAGGCCCGCGCGGCGGGTGCCATGCGGGCGGGTTCCAACTCAGCGCGTCGGGAAGCAGGGCGCGGCCACTTGGTCCCACCGGCCGCACGCGCGCATGGCCCGCCGCGTATCGCCCTTGAAGCTGGGGATGCTCAGCCCGGCTTCCAGGGCTCGTAGTCGCCGGTCGCGGCGGCACGCTCGCCACCGGCGAACTGATGGCCCGGCGGACGATAGGCGGCAACCGTGCCGGTGTGATTGGGCTCGTGTTCCTTGACCCAGGGGTGCGGCCTGGCCTCCGGCAGGGGCGAGTCGGTGGTGTAGTGCAGCCAGGCGTGCCACTCGGGCGGAACGCGCGTCGCCTCGTCCTCGCCGGCATAGATCACCCAGCGCCGCGCCCGCAAGCCGGCCCGCGGCCGCTTCTCGCGGTAATAACGGTTGCCGAAGCGATCGGTGCCGACCTTCTCGCCCTTCCACCACGTGAACAGCCGCGTGCCGAGATGCATGCCGCGCCGAGCCCCAAACCCGATCAACAAGGCGGCCGGAAGCGGCCGCCGCGGCGCGACTTATGACATGGCGGCGCGGCCTCCGTCCAGACCGGGCCAGGCGGCCGGTTCGGGCGCGACCAGAACGCGCAGGTCCGGGCCGGATCGCGCCTGCTGTGCGGGCGGGCAGCGGCCCTGGATACCGCGCCAGGCCCCTTCCGGACCACAGGATGTTGTGGGTAACGATTCCTTAACCCCAAAATCCGCTTCCTGTAGGGCCGGGTGCGGCCTACCATCGCGCGTCGCGACGGAGCCGGGCCGCAGAGCCGGGTGCAAGGCATGCGCGGAAAGGGACGAGCGGTGCGGATCGATCGGGTGTTCAGCCGGGATCTGGACGGGCGCAAGGCCTGGTCGCTGACGGCGATGGTCGCGCGGCCTTGCCAGGTGCTGGCGGACGAAGGCGCGGACGGCGATCCAGGTGGCGCGCCGCCGCGCTGGCTGCTCTTGCCGGCCGGCGCCGGTTTCGACGCCGCCGCGGCCCTGGCGGAGCTCGTGGCCCGCGCGCCCGGGGCCGATGCGGTCCAGGGCCTGGCGGACGCCGCCGACCGGCTGATCGACGCCTGGGCCAAGGCGGCACGCAAGGCCGCTCTCCTCGACGATGCGGGCAGTGCCGACATCCTCGCCGACGAGCTGCGCCTGACGCTGGCACTCGGCCTTGCCGCGCCGTGCGCGCCGCTGTGGAGCGCCGCACCTGCGGGCAGCCACGTCCTCGGCGCGCGCGGTCGCGCCCAGCCGGCCGGCAAGCGCCCGCCCGCCCATGCGGCCGGTGCGGCGCCCGCCGCCCTGCCCGCCCCGCCCGGCCCGGGCGCGCCGACGCCCGATGCCACGCCGCAGGGCAGCCTTGTCACGCTGCAGCTGGGCGCCACCCCCCTGGCCGCACCGACGCCGCGCGCGGTGATCGATCTGTTCGCCTGCCTCGATGCCGAGGGCGGGGTCGATCTCGCCCTGCTCGCGCAGGCTGTGCGGGTGTGGACGGTCGCACTCGATCTCGCCGTCACGACGGCGGGCTACGCCGATGCCGAGGCGGCCAGGACCGCCGCCGCATCGCGCCCGATCGGGATTGGCGTGTGCAACCTCGCGCCACTGCTGATGGCGCTCGGCCTGCCCTATGACAGCGACTCCGCGCGCGGCACCGCCGCCGCGCTGCTGGCCTTCGTGCAGGCGGTGGCGCTGGAAACCTCGGCCCGCCTGGCCGAACGTGCCGGCGCCTGCGCAGGCTTCACCGCAGAGGCGCGCACGGCGCGGCTCTGGTCGCTCACCACCGCGGCGCGCGCGCCCTTCACCGGTGCCGACGCGCACATCGCCGAGACCGCCCGCCGCGCACTCCGCCGCGCGCAGAAGGCGGTCGCCGCGCATGGCCTGCGCAACCTTGCCGTGACCGCGCTCGACCACCCCGGCGCGGCCGAGCGGCTGCTGGAGGCGAGTGCCGCCGGCATCGAGCCTGAGCCCGCCCTGGTGCGCTCCGTCCCCCGCGCCGACGGCTCGGCCGCACGGCGCCTCGCGCCGGGGGTCGAGGCCGGGCTCGTTGCGCTCGGCCTCTCGCCGGGCCGGGCCGAGGCGGTGCGCTGGCACATCATCGGCCACGGCACGCTGGAAGGCGCGCCCGCGATCAACCCCGAGGCGTTGGCGCGGCGCGGCCTGCCGCCCGAGGCGCTTGACCGCATCGAGCGCGCCCTGCCGGATGCCGCCGACCTGCGCGACGTGATGCAGGGCTGGCGCTTCGCCGACCTGCTGGCGGTCGAGACGCTCGCCGCTGCCGAGGCCAAGGGCGACCTGCTCGCCGCGCTCGGCTTCGATGCGGCCGAAATCGCAGCCGCCAATCGCTATGCCTGCGGGGCCGGCAGCATCGCCGGCGCGCCGCATCTTTCCGCCGCGCGGCGGGCGGTGTTCGCCGACGCGCCGATGCTGGATGCCGCGGCGCAGATGGCGATGGCCGGCGCCGTGCAGCCCTTCCTCGACCGCCCCTTCGCCAAGACCGTGCCGGTGCCGGCGCAGGAGGGCGCGGCCGGCGTCGCCGCTGTCCTGGCGGAAGCGCGCCGGCTCGGCCTGCATGCGGTGCGCCTGCGCCGCGTCGCCCGCTCCGCCGCCGAGATCGCGCACGCCGCCACCGACGCCGGCGCGCCGGTGGGCCAGACCCGCCGCCTCGCGCCCGAGCCGCGCGGCATCAT
The DNA here is from genome assembly GCA_020850755.1 of Alphaproteobacteria bacterium. Classification (GTDB taxonomy): domain Bacteria; phylum Pseudomonadota; class Alphaproteobacteria; order Acetobacterales; family Acetobacteraceae; genus JADZEB01. The sequence goes on from JADZEB010000017.1 coordinate 41,617, forward strand.
CCGACGCGTCACGCTGGGCGGGCACCCGCTGACCCTGCGCACGCAGGAGCTGGCCGACGGCATGCCCGGGGCGATCGAACTGGCCATGCCGAAGGAGAGTGCCGCCGTGCGCGCCGCGATCGACCACGCGGCGCAGGCGATCTCGGTCGGCCTGCAGCATGGCGTGCCGCTGATCGCCTATGTCGCGGCCTTCGCCGGCTCGCGCGGTGGCCCGGCCGGCCCGATCGATGGCGACGGCGCGGTGCGCTCGGCCTCCTCGCCGCTCGACTATGCGGTGCGGGCGCTGGCGGCGCACTATCTCGGCCGCAGCGACATCGCCGAGGCCGACCCCACCTTGCCGCCAGGCGTGACCGCGCCGGCGGCCGAGTTGCCCTTGTTCGGGGAGAGCCAACCCCCGCCCGACAGCCCGCAGACCCGCCGCGCCCGCCTGCGCCTGATCGGCGGCGGCCGCTAGGCACCGGACGCGGCCCCTTCTCGTCACAGCATCACGGAGGGCCATCATGGCCGGACAGATCGCCGCCCGCCTTGCCGCGCTCGGCATCGCGCTGCCGCGTCCGCAGACGCCGATCGGCAACTACGTGCCCTTCGTCGTCACCGGCAGCCTAGTCTATGTCTCGGGCCAGGGCGCCAAGCGCGATGGCGGCGGCCTTGTCCATACCGGGCGGCTGACCGAGCCGATGACGATCGAGCAGGGCCAGGAAGCGACCCGCTTCGCCGCCATCAACGTGCTCGCCCACGTCAACACCGCCACCGGCGGCGATCTCGACCGCGTGCGGCGGGTGGTGCGGCTGGGCGGCTTCGTCGCCGCGCCGGAAAGCTTCACCCAGCACGCGGCGGTGATGAACGGCGCCTCCGACCTGATGGTGGCGGTGTTCGGCGAGGCCGGGCGGCATGCGCGCACCACGATCGGCGTGCCGAGCCTGCCCGGCGGCACGCCGGTCGAGGTCGAGGGGCTGTTCGAGATCGCGCCCTGACTGCCTCTGCCCTAGCCGCACCGGGCCTTCGTCGCTAAGGTCTGCCCTTCGCAATGCCACCAGCATCGAAGGGAGAGACCGACCATGGCCGGCAGGATCGAGGCGAAGCTCCAGGAACTCGGCATCACGCTGCCCGCGGCGGTGGCACCGGTGGCGAACTATGTCGGCACCGTGCGCACCGGCAACCTGCTGGTGGTGTCGGGCCAGATCCCGCTCAAGGACGGCAAGGTGGCCTTCACCGGCAAGCTCGGCGAGAGCGTGAGCGTGGAGGTGGGCCAGCAATCGACCCGCCTCTGCGCGCTCAACGTGCTGGCGCAGGTGAAGGCGGCGCTCGGCGGCGACCTCGACCGCGTGGTGCGCTTCGTCCGCCTGGGCGGCTTCATCGCCGCGCCGGCCAGCTTCACCCAGCACGCCAACGTCATGAACGGCGCTTCCGACCTGATCGTCGCCGTGTTCGGCGAGGCCGGCAAGCACACCCGCACCACGATCGGCGTACCCTCGCTGCCGCTCGATTCCGCGACCGAGGTCGAGGCGCTGGTCGAGGTGTCCTGAGCGGCGCGGACGCACATCGCACCGCCCGGGAAACCCGCGCGGGGCCTCGCGCATGAGCCCGCAGGACGAGCCCGCGCTGACGCTCGGCCTGCATGCGCGCATCGCCGATATCGGGTCCGAGGCATGGGATGCCTGCGCCGGCGCGGGCAACCCCTTCGTCTCCTACGCCTTCCTTTCGGCGCTCGAAGATAGCGGCTCGGTCGGCGGGCGCAGCGGCTGGACGCCGCGCCACGCCACGCTGAGCGACGCGGCCGGGCGCGTGCTCGCCTGCGCGCCCTGCTATGTCAAGGCGCACTCCTATGGCGAGTATGTCTTCGACATGGGCTGGGCCGACGCCTTCGAGCGGGCGGGCGGCGACTACTATCCCAAGCTCCAGGTGGCGGTGCCCTTCTCGCCGGTGCCGGGGCCGCGCCTGCTGGTGCGCGCCAAGGCGGGCGATGGGGCGGGCGATGGGGCGCCCATCCTTGCCCGCGCGCTGGGCGCGGGGCTGGTGCAGGCCACGGCCGAACTCGGGCTATCCTCGCTGCATGTCACCTTCTGCACGGCGGCCGAGCAGGCGCTCTTGGTGGCCGAGGGCTGCCTCGCGCGCGAGGGGGTGCAGTTCCACTGGGCCAATGCCGGCTATGGCTGCTTCGATGATTTCCTCGCCGCCCTGTCCTCGCGCAAGCGCAAGGCGATCCGCAAGGAGCGCGCCGCCGTGGCCGCACTCGGGCTCGATCTCCGCACGCTGCGCGGGGCCGCGATCACGCCGGATCACTGGCGCGCCTTCTACCGCTTCTACCGCAACACGGTCGATCACCGCTGGGGCGGCGCCTACCTGAGCGAGCGCTTCTTCCCGCTGCTGGCCGAGCGGCTCGGCGATCGCGTCGTGCTGATGCTGGCCGAGCGCGCGGGCGAGCCGGTGGCCGGCGCGCTCAACCTCCTCGGCGCGGATGCGCTCTATGGCCGCAACTGGGGTTGCGAGGGCGACTGGCCTTTCCTGCATTTCGAGCTCTGCTACTACCGCGCGATCGAGTTCGCGATCGAGCACCGGCTGGCGCGCGTGGAGGCCGGGGCGCAGGGGCCGCACAAGATCCAGCGCGGCTACATGCCGGTGCGCACCTATTCGGCGCACTGGATCGCCCATCCCGGGCTGCGCCATGCGGTGGCCGACTTCCTCAAGCGCGAGCGGGCCGGCCTTGCCCGGCAGATCGCCGAGATCGAGGCCGAGGGACCCTATCGCCGCGACGAGGGCAAGGCTGCGGGATGAGCCTTCCCTTGCCGGCGCCGGCCAGGACCGGAACAAAGAGAACGGGCCGGAAGGCTGATTGCCCTCCGGCCCGTCCGCTATCCGGGGCGCTGAGCCCCCTCCCGTGAGAAAAGTAACACGGGAGGGGCGCGCGGCGGAACGCCCGCCTATGCGCCCAGCGGTCCCGCCTACAGCGCGAGCGAATACTCCATCGGCACCCGGTCGAAGCCGTTGCCGCGGCGGACAATGTAGCTCGCCGAAGGGAAGGGCCAGTGATAGGCCACCACCGGGATACGGTCGGCCACCACCATGTCGAACAGGCGCCGGCGGCTGGCGGCGGCCATGTTGCCGTCCATGTCGAAGGCCGAGTGCCAGTCGGGATTGCGCAGGAACAGCGGGATGCCGGTGGTGTCGGAGGAGAGGATGAGCTGCGCATTGCCCGAGGAGACACGGAAGGCGCAATGGCCGGGCGTGTGGCCGTAGGTCGCGATCGAGGAGACGCCCGGCACCAGTTCCCCGCCCGGCGCATAGCGCTCGACCTTGGCGCCATAGGCGCCGAACTGGCGGCGCGCATTCTGGAAGCCGCCCTGGGCCGCCTGCGGCGCGCGGCTCATGCGCCCGTCATCCATCCAATGGTTCCATTCCGGCTCGGGCGCGAGCACGCGGGCATTGGCGAAGATGGGCTGGCCCTGCGGATCGGTCAGGCCGGTGATGTGGTCGCCGTGGAAATGGCTGACGGCGATGGTGTCGATCTGCGCCGGCTCGATGCCCGAAGCGCGCATGTTTTCCAGCATGAACCGCGCGGTGGGTCGCGCCGCGGTGCCGTTACCGGCATCGAACAGCACCAGGTTGCGGCCGGTGTTGACGACGGTGATGTTGAACGGGTTGTGCACCGCATCGGTGGGCAGGAACATCTCGCGCAGCTCGCCCAGCACCTGCTCGCCGGTGGCGTTGCGCACCATCCCGTCGGCCGGGTTGGGGCGGATGAAATAGCCGTCATGCAGCACCGTCACCTCGGCCTGGCCTACCTTGAAGCGGAACCAGCCGGGCGCCTGGCGGCCGACCGGCGGTGGCACGTTGGCGGCGGCGGGACGGGCGAGCCCGGCCAGAAGCGCGGGCGCGGCAAGCGGGGCGGCGGCGATCGCGCCGAGCGCGATCCGGCGGGTCAGGGCGGACATGGCGGGGTCTCCTCGGTGGATTTCGCTCGCCAGAACAAGATGTTATAGCGATTCCATAGAGGATGTTATAGCCATCGCAACAGCGCAAGTA